>JBFHAT010000013.1:0-62313 GCA_041586155.1 Acidimicrobiia bacterium | reverse complement strand
GGAGAGGCGCGGAGCGGTTCTCCATCGTGGTTGCGTGGCTCCGGCTCGCAACCGCGCGGCGGCGTAGCTCAGTCGGTAAGAGCGCTCGACTCATAATCGAGAGGTCGGCAGTTCAAGTCTGCCCGCCGCTACGGACGGCCGTCAGTTCTCAACTGTCAGCCCCCGGGAGGGGCTGAGAATTGATTACTGAGGGTCGGCCAGCGGAGCGATCCGCAGAATTGAGACGCCATCCCAAAAGGAGAGGAACATGGCGAAGGCAAAGTTCGAGCGGTCGAAGCCGCACGTGAACGTCGGCACCATGGGTCACATCGACCATGGCAAGACGACGCTGACGGCCGCCATCACCAAGGTGCTGTCCGAGCGCGTCGAAGGGAACTCGTTCACCGACTTCGCGAACATCGACAAAGCTCCCGAGGAGCGCGAGCGTGGTATCACCATCTCGATCGCGCACGTCGAGTATGAAACCGAGAATCGCCATTACGCCCATGTCGACATGCCCGGTCACGCCGACTACATCAAGAACATGATCACCGGTGCCGCTCAGGTGGACGGCGCCATCCTGGTCGTTTCGGCCGCCGACGGCCCCATGCCGCAGACGCGGGAGCACGTTCTCCTCGCCCGCCAGGTGGGTGTCCCCTACATCGTCGTGTTCATGAACAAGGTGGACATGGTCGACGACGAGGAGCTCCTCGATCTGGTGGAGTTGGAGGTGCGCGAGCTCCTGTCTGAGTACGAATTCCCGGGTGACGACATTCCTGTCGTTCGCGGGTCGGCGCTCAAAGCACTGGAAGGTGACGACGAGGGCGCCGAGCAGGTGATGGAGCTGATGGAGGCGGTCGACAGCTACATCCCCCAGCCCGAGCGTGACACCGACAAACCGTTTCTCATGCCGATCGAAGACGTCTTCTCGATCACCGGTCGTGGCACCGTGGTCACCGGCAAGATCGAATCGGGCATCGTCAAAGTGGGCGAGGAGGTCGAGATCATCGGTATCCGTGACCTGCAGAAGACCACGGTCACCGGCGTCGAGATGTTCCGTAAGCTCCTCGACGAAGGTCAAGCAGGCGACAATGTCGGTCTGCTCCTGCGAGGGATCGCCAAGGACCAGGTCGAGCGCGGCCAGGTCGTCGCCAAGCCGGGATCGATCACGCCGCACACCAATTTCGAGGCGCAGGTCTACATCCTCACCCGCGATGAGGGCGGGCGGCAGAACCCATTCTTCTCCGGGTACCGGCCCCAGTTCTATTTCCGTACCACCGACGTGACGGGGGCGGTGACGCTGCCCGAGGGCACCGAGATGGTGATGCCCGGCGACAACACGGAGATGACGGTGGAGCTGATCACACCCATCGCCATGGACGAAGGCCAGCGCTTTGCCATCCGTGAGGGCGGCCGCACCGTCGGCGCGGGTCGGGTCACCAAGATCGTCGAGTAACCGGAAGGATTGAGTGGAGGCGTCATGCCCTCTGACAAGCGACCGCCGATCACGCTGGCCTGCGAGGTGTGCAAACGCCGCAACTACGTGACGACGAAGAACAAGGCAAACACCAAAGATCGCCTGGAGCTGTCCAAGTACTGCCCTTGGTGTCGGAGCCACACGGCCCACAAGGAAACTCGGTGACCGATCGCCCGGCGGCGTCTACGTGCGTCGTGGTATGTTCTGCCCGCTGACCCGCGGGCGGAGCAAGCGGGTTTGACGATGGGGGCGACTTTGTCGCCCTCATCTCGCGTCCGGACGGGTGCGTCGCGACCGGCAGAGGCCCGGTACAGTTGCCCCGATGTCGCTCTCCCAGCTCGAAGGCCGGCGCTATTCGGCCGCCGCCAAAGTGACGGAGCGGTCGGTGTCGATGTTCGTCGACGCAACGGGGGACGACAGGGGTCGCTGGGACGGTGTCGCGCCGCCTTCATACGCGGCGGCAGTCCTGTTCTCGGTCGCACCGGCGTTCCTCTGGGACGAAGCGGTCGGACCGTACTCACGCATGCTCATCCACGCCGACCAGACCTTTCGATTTCTCGGGCCGTTCGTGGTGGGCGACGATCTGGTCGTCGATGCTGCAGTGGAACGGGTTCGGATGAGAGGAGACGTTGCCTGGGTGACGTTCGCCACTCGGGCCCACCGAGACGGCGTGGACGTGCTGACGTCGTCCTCGCTGTTTCTGATGTCCGCCGGTGCTCCTCCCGCGAGTCGTGACGAGCGGAGTGAGCCAGAACCATTCGAGCGGGGTCCTGTGGAATCTGCAGCTCCTGCTGGGTTCCGTCGATCGGCGAGCCGGTCTGATCTGATTCGCTACGCAGCTGCATCGGGCGACTTCAACCCCATGCATTGGGACCACGACACGGCGGTGGCGGCCGGCCTGCCCGGTGTCGTGTGCCACGGGATGCTGACCTCGGCGTGGGCGACGCAGCTCGCCACGACACTTCGACCTGGTCCGGTTCCCCTCCGGTCTGCGCGGTTCCGCTTTCCTGGCCCGGTGCTCCCGGCCGAGACGGTTCACGTTGCTGCTGACTCCCGGGATCGCGACCGCATCAACGTCACGGTCACGGCGCTCGGCGCCGACGAACCTGCCGTGAACGCCGCACTGGAGCTGGCGTAGTGGCCGCCCGACCGGAGCGAGCCGGCGAGGCTCGTCTGGTCGGCCTGGCTCAGGAGGGGGACGAAGGCGCCTTCGCCGAGCTCGTGACGCTACACCAGCATGGTGTGTTGTCACTCGCCATGAGAATGGTCCACAATCGAGCGCTGGCCGAAGACATCGCACAGGAGGCGTTCGTGCGAGCATGGCGTTCGCTGGCAGGCTTCCGCACCGACGCGACATTTGCGACGTGGCTGCATCGGATCACGGTGAACACGTCGCTGACGCTGAAGTCCCGTCCCCGCCTCGGCGTCGTGCGCCCGCTGGAGAGCGTCCCAGATCCGGTAGATCTCGACCCCGCAGGAGATCCCGGCCAGGTCGGAGACAACCTGGCGCTTCGGGGAAGGCTGCAGGCAGCGCTGCGTCAGATTCCCGACGGCCAGCGGCGCGTCGTCGTGCTCAAGGATGTCGAAGGTTGGTCGCATGGCGAGATTGCGGAAGCCCTGGGCATCACGATCAGCGCCACCAAGGTGAGGCTTCACCGAGGCCGGACCCGGCTGAAACGCCTACTGGCGGACTGGCGATGACGAATGGCAACCCGGCGCCGGGCTGTAGCGCCGAGAGCAAGCCCGGATGGGTCATGATCCTGCACGGTTGCGGCCGAGGCGCTCGTGAGCCCGAGCGGGCTGAATCCGCCTTCAGTGCCGCGTCGAGGGTGAGACCACGTCGACGCGACCGACGCTGCAAAGACCTCGGTGATGGCGATGTGTGCCAGTCCGACGATCTCGTCGAGGTCGGCCAGATCTCGCAGGTGGTTCGACACTCCGTTCACCACTTGACGCGCGTCCACGCGAGAGCGGTTGAGGTCGATGGTGGCTTGGACCCCCGTCCTCCAGGCCGAGGTCACCGCCGGAGTGTCGAGGCGGCGACCACGGGGGAAGAACGCTCGCCCGCCAGCACGGCATTCAGGCCGACCACTCCGAGAGCGAAGACCGCTGCCATGCCTGATGCGACGACCCTCGTGACCACGATGCTGTAGGCGTCCTCGGCGTTCTAATCAGCACGACCTGAAGGCCGGCACCGCCGCCGTGGAGCGGCATTGTGCAGCACGACCGGATTCACCGGCTTGCCGTCGGGTTTACACTGGACGGTGCCGATTCGTATACTTCCCCGTCGGCGTCCTCAACCGTTGGTCGGACGCGCCCAGGGGTGTAGCTCGAATTGGCAGAGCGCCGGTCTCCAAAACCGGAGGTTGTGGGTTCGAGTCCCACCGCCCCTGCTCCCGAAATATCAGACGTGCACAGAAGGACAGCATGACCAACCGAGAGCAGCGGAGGCTGCAGCAATCGCTGGAGCGCCGCCAGGCCAAGCAGGACCAGACGAGCAAGTCCCGGGCGCCAAGCCGACCCGCGGCCACGCCGCGTCCGGCCCGTGGGCCGGCATCGGACAAGAACGTATTTCAGCGGCTCGTGCACTTTCTCGGCGAGGTTCGGAACGAGCTGCGGCGCGTGTCGTGGCCGACCCGCGCCCAGATGGTGGCGTTCACCACTGTGGTACTGATCACGAGCGGAGCGATCACGGCGTACGTCTTTGCGCTCGACCAAGGTTTCCGCGACGCGATCCTCTTCGTGCTGGGAGCGAACCGATGAGCGAGACAGTCGAACTCAACGACGAGTCCGTCGACGTCGAAACGCCGGAGGATGCCTCCGCCACCGAGGATGTCGCTGCATCGACGCCGGACGAGCCCGTTGAAGAGATACTTCCCGACGACGTCGAAGGGCCTGCGCATTCGGCGGACGAAACCGTGGCGAGCGGCGATGATGCCGCCGCGGTGGAAGCCACCGATGTGGAAGCCACCGATGTGGAAGCTACTGCGGCCGAGACCGAGGCGGCGGAAGCCACCACACCAGACGGCGCCGACGACACCGCCGACGACACCGCCGGCGATGACGCAGCCGCCGGTGACGCGGCCGGCGATGACACGGCCGGCGATGACACGGCCGCCGATGATGCAGCCGCCGAAGACGACGTCACGGCCGAACCAGACCTCCTTGCCGAGCCTGAGCCGGCCAGCCCGTACGACCTCCCTGGCGACTGGTATGTCATCCACTCGTACTCGGGCTACGAGAACAAGGTCAAGGCAAATCTCGAGACGCGCACCCAGTCCATGCACCTCACCGAAAAGATCTTCGACGTCGTCATCCCGCTCGAGGACGTCGTCGAGATCAAGAACGGCAAGAAGGTGACGGTGCAGCGGAAGATGTTCCCTGGCTACATCCTCTGCCGGATGTACCTGGACGACGACTCGTGGTATGCCGTGCGAAACACGCCTGGTGTCACCGGCTTCGTCGGTTCTGGCACGAAGCCCGTGCCACTCTCTCGCCGCGAGGTAGAGAAGTTCCTCGGCGTGAAGAAGGCCGAGGAGGAGAAGGCTCCCCGCTTCAAACCGGAGTGGGAGATCGGCGACTCCGTGCGCGTGGTCGTCGGCCCG
This sequence comes from Acidimicrobiia bacterium, assembly GCA_041586155.1. Taxonomy (GTDB): domain Bacteria; phylum Actinomycetota; class Acidimicrobiia; order Spongiisociales; family JAENVV01; genus JBFGJH01. The sequence continues at coordinate 57,252 of JBFHAT010000013.1, read as the reverse complement.
TTCGCCGACTTCAATGGAGTCATCGAATCGATCAACCTCGACCAGTCGAAGGTCGTGGTGCTGGTCAACATCTTTGGGCGGGACACGCCGGTCGAGCTTGGATTCACCGACATCCAAAAGAATTAGAAGACATCGCCCGCCGGTCTCGTCGCCAGCCCGGTCAGGCGCCTGACGTTTGGGTCTGACCGGGCCGTACACACACAAGAAGGAACAACATGGGTCGTAAGAAACTCCAGACGATTCTCAAACTGCAGATCCCGGCCGGCCAGGCCAGCCCTGCCCCTCCGGTGGGCCCGGCGCTCGGTCAGCACGGAGTGAACATCATGGACTTCGTGAAGGCCTACAACGAGGCAACGGCCGGTCAAACAGGGACGATCATCCCGGTGGAGATCTCGATCTACGAGGACAAGAGCTTCACATTCGTGACGAAGACGCCGCCCGCGGCCGTCTTGCTCCGTCAGGCTGCCCGCGTCGAGAAGGGGTCGGGCGTGCCGCACATCGAGAAAGTGGGCGCCGTCACGAGAGCACAGATCCGTGAGATCGCCGAGACGAAGATGCCGGACCTGAATGCGGTGGATATCGAAGGGGCGATGCGAATCATCGAAGGAACCGCCAGGAGCATGGGGATCACCGTCGAGGCTTGATCGCCCCGCCGCAGGCGGCAACGAGGTGGGAGAGGGCGATGAGCCCTCGCTGGAACCACGAGGAGAGCAACATGTCCAAGAAGGGCAAGAAGTACGTAGAGGCCACCAAGCGCTACAGCAAGGATCAGGCCTACGCACCACCCGAGGCAGTCAACCTGGTCAAGTCACTGGCGACTGCCGGCTTCGACGAGACCATCGAAGTCGTGTTTCGCCTCAGCATCGATCCGCGCAAGGCCGATCAGCTCGTTCGCGGCACGGTGAGCTTGCCGGCCGGGACCGGCAAGAGCGTGCGCGTGGCGGTGTTCGCCCAGGGCGACCAGGCCAAGGAGGCCGAGGAAGCCGGCGCCGAGATCGTTGGGGGCGAGGAACTGGTCGAGCAGCTGTCGGGTGGTGGGTCGCTCGATTTCGATCTGGCGATCGCCACGCCCGACATGATGGCGAAGGTCGGCACGTTGGGCCGGATCCTGGGCCCGAGGGGGCTCATGCCCAACCCGAAGGCCGGGACGGTCACGGCCGACGTGGGCAAAGCCGTCACCGAGTTCAAGGGTGGGCGTATCGAGTACCGCAACGACCGTTACGGCAACGTCCATGCTCCGATCGGCAAGGCCTCCTTCGAGGAAGCACAGCTGTTGGAGAATCTGCGCGCGCTCGTCGACGAGATCAACCGCGCCCGGCCGGCGGCCGCCAAGGGGACATACATCCGCAACGTGGCGCTGTCGTCGACCATGGGTCCTGGAGTGAAAGTGGACGCAGCCTCGCTCCGCTGACCGTCCGGAGGCATCCGTCGAATCCATGGGTCAGCACATGAGAAACGCCCGGCCCCGTGCCGGGCGTTTCTCTTTCAGAGGGGGTTGCTCATGGCGCAAATGTACGGGTGACCGGGGGATCTGTCTCGCTATCCCCTGCGGGTGGTGCCGTTACGTGGCGGGAAGCGTCGTGTTGGTTGGCTAGCCTCCCCGTCCGGCACCAGCCTCGGCCCAAGTGCACCAAGGTGGGCGGTCGTCATTTCCACCGTGTGTTCGAGCAACCCCCTGTTCTGGCTTGCTCCAGCAAGCACTATCGCATCCGGACGCGCCGTCGGTCCAGGGCTATTTGCAAAATGGTCAGGCGGTTGGCGGTCGCTGCTGGGTCATATGGGCGAACTCGCCGCCGCCGGCAGAAGCGGCTACGATGCCCTCACAACTCCACACGTGTCCGCAGATCGGGCACGCTTCGACCATAGACCGTCGGTGCCGAACGGCCGGGCCACTTGGCTCAGCCGGCTGGCTGAAATGGCTCTCGAGCCGGCCCACGCAGGTTGGATCTCCTGAGGTTCTTCCGTGGTCGAAGGACCTTTTTCACATATGAGGAGGAGTGATGCCACGACCTGAGAAGGTCCAGGCAGTTGAAGACATCAAGAGTCGGCTCGAAGCTGCCGGCGCGACCTTCCTGGCCGAATACCGGGGCCTGTCGGTGAAACAGCAACAGGAGCTCCGACGCCAGTTGCGTGCGGCCGGAGCCGAGTTCAAAGTCGTGAAGATGACATTGGCTCGCCGTGCCGCTGATGAGCTAGGCATCGACTTCGGTGAAGACCTGTCGGGGCCAACCGCGCTGGCGTTCGCTGGGAGCGAAGTCGTTCCCGTGGCGAAGGCGCTCAAGGACTTCGGAAAGAACAACGACACGTTCGTGCTCAAGTCGGGATTTCTCGGCGGAGAGGTCCTGGCACCTGAGCAGGTGTCGAAGCTTGCGGAGATCGAGCCGCGCGACGTGCTGCTCGCCAAGATCGCCGGTGCGGCCAAGGCGCCGTTGTACAGCCTGGCCGGCATGTTGTCGTCGTTCAACCGCAACGCCGCTTCGATGTTCTCTCAACTGCTCGAGAAGAAGGAAGCGACCGGTCCAGGTATGGCTGACCCGGCACCCGCCGAGCCGGCCGCAGCCGAGCCCGAGTCGGCAGACTCGGCGGAGTCGGCAGACTCGGCGGAGTCGGCAGACTCGGCGGAGTCGGCAGATACCGCAGAATCATCCAGCACAGACCCTGTTGACACAGACCCAGCCGACGCTGGGGCGGACGACGGCGAAGCCGAATCCGCCAACGAAGAGGAGTAGACCATGGCAAAGATGACCACCGACGAGCTGCTGGCCGTCTTCGAGGAGATGACGGTGCTCGAGCTCAAGGACTTCCTCGACGCGTTCGAAGAGAAGTTCGATGTGACGGCGGCTGCCCCGGTGGCGGTTGCCGCTGCGGCAGGGCCGGCGGCCGAGGCTGAGGCCGAGGAAGAAAAGGACGAGTTCGATGTCGTCCTGACCGCTGCCGGCGACAAGAAGATCCAGGTGATCAAAGAGGTGCGCGGTCTCACCAGCCTTGGCCTCAAGGAGGCGAAGGAACTGGTTGACGGCGCCCCCGGCACGGTGCTCGAGGGCGTCTCGAAAGACGACGCCGACAAGGCCAAAGAGGTCCTGGAAGGGGCCGGCGCCACGGTCGAGCTCAAATAGACGCATTCACGCCGAGTGAAGGGGGCTCCCGGTGGAGCTCCCTTGGCGCGTCGAAAGGCGATTCAGCCCGTCTGTCGTCTGGCTGGGACGCCTACCCACGTCTGACCTGCGGGAACCGATCGCGTCACGACGGCGCCCATGCCGATGCGGGCGCCGTCGCCGATGGTGAGGCGTTCTCGGATGCCTGCTCCTGAGCCGATGTACGCTCCGTCGCCGATGGTGACGTAACCGGCCACCAATGCTCCGGCGCCGAAGGTCACGAAATCTCCTATTCGAACATCGTGCGTGAGCACCACGTTGGGCATCATCACGACGTGGGAACCAACGGACAGGTCGGCGGTCAGCACACATCCGGCGTGGATGACCGTGCCGTGGCCGACCTCGACAGAGCGATGCACATTGGCAGCAGGGTGGATCAAGGTGGCATAGCGGTCGGCTTCCAGTCCGAGGCGCTGTGCGATCTTGGCCCGGGCGTCAAAGCGCTCGGGATTCCCAACCGTGATCACCGCACGCACTTCCGGGTGTTGGTGGAGCCACTCGGGAGGACCCAGGACCGTTGCGCCCCCAACCGTGCGGTCATGGAGCGCGGCGTTGTCGTCGAGGAACCCGACGAGCTCGTATCCATCGATTGTCTCGATCAGGTCGCGAGTTTCGCGTCCGAACCCGCCTGCACCGACGATCGCGAGTTGCGTCACCGGTCGAGGACCTGGTCGATCACCCGATCCTGCTCGTCGTCGGACAGCGTGTGATACATGGGGAGGATGATGGTCTGTCGCGTCAGGTGTTCGGTGTTGGGCAACGGTTCATGCGGATGCCCTGCGAAGGCAGGCTCGAGATGAGCTGCCATGACACCTCGCCGAGGCGAGATCCCGTTGGCCTCGAGCCGGGCGATCAGCTGTGCCACCGACTCGGGGTGGTTCTCTTCGAGGCGCAAGACATACGACTGGAAGTTGGTTCTCCCGTAAGGGGGATCATGCGGGGTCGCCAGGGTCTCGACCTCGGACAGGGCGGATCGGTAGCGCTCGGCCTGTAGCCGGCGCCGAGCGATCATCTCGTCGAGCTTGTCGAGCTGGACGAGTCCAACGGCCGCCTGGATGTCGGTCATCCGGTAATTCCATCCGGATTCGAGGTAGGCCTCGACCACCGGGCCTGCTGAGGAATGGCGTTCGTATGCGCCTACGGTCATGCCGTGCTGGCGTAGGCGCCGGATCCGGTCGGCCAGCTGCTCGTCGGTCGTCATCACCATTCCGCCCTCGCCCGTCGTCAGGATCTTGCGCGGGTGAAACGAGAAGACGACCAGCCGCGAGTGGCTACCGATTGGGCGATCTCGAAACCACGAGCCGATGGCGCATGCGGCGTCTTCGATGAGCTCGATCCCGGCTGCTGTGCACACCTTGGCGATCGCTCCGATGTCGGCCGGCATGCCGACCTGATGAACTGCGATCACGGCCTTCGTCTTGGATGTCACGCGGGCTTCGATCGAATCCGCGGTCAGGTTCTGCGACATCAGATCGACGTCGGCGAACACGGGAAGCGCCCCGGCCTGGCGCACCACGTTGGCGGTGGCGATGAACGACAGGGACGGCACGATCACTTCGTCCCCGGGGCCGATGTTCAGCGCCAGCAACGCCAGATGGAGACCTGCCGTGCATGACGACACCGCCACGCCGTGGGCGGCTCCAACCTTGGCGGCGAGCCGCCTCTCGAACTCCGCCACCCTCGGCCCCTGAGCGACCCAGCCCGAATTGACGGCCTCGGCGGCGGCGGCAGCTTCGTCGGGGCCGAGCCACGGCTTCATGACGGGGATCACGCCCAATTTCGTTCCACCTCGCGTCGAAGCAGCTCGTGAGGATCGAACTGCTGGAAGAATGCGACCGTTTGTCGCAGCCCTGTCTCGAGGTCGGTGTCGAGCGAGAAGTCGACGAACTCGGAGACTTTCGCTGTGTCGGCGCACAGTCGGGGCAGGTCGCCCGGGCGGCGCTCGGCGTGCTCGATGGGTGCAGACGATCCGGTCAGCTCGAGGATCAGCTGCGCGAGCTCGTTCACCGACGTGTCGCGGCCCGTGCCGATGTTGACGGTCTGCCCGGCGAGCCGGTCGACGGACGCCAAGTTCGCCAGCCAACGAGCGGTGTCCTTGACGAACATGAAGTCCCTCGTTTGTGAGCCGTCACCGTGCACGATCAGCGGACGGTCCGCCAACGCCCTCAGAATGAACTTGGGGATGACCTCGCCCGAGTCGCCCTCGAAATGCGACCGAGGTCCGTAGTTGTTGAAGGGGCGTACCACCCGGGTGTCCAACCCGTAGGTGGTGCGGTAGGCAATGGTGATGTGCTCGCCGGCGAGCTTTCCCGCGCCGTACACGGTGGTGGGGGCGGGAACCCGATCTTCGCGATACTCGCCGGATTCCGGGATGCCGTAGACCTCGCTCGAGGACACGTAGACGAAGGCGCCCTGTCGCCCGGCGCGCATCGCCTCGAGCACCTGGAGGGTGCCGTCGGCGTTGACGGCGAAGTTCTCCTCGGGGCGGCCCAGGGATGCCCGCACGTTTTTGACGGCCAGGTGAAAGACCAGGTCGGCCTCTCCGAGGCCGGCCACGTCGACGGCAGACCGTACGTCTCCCTCGATGAGTTCCACCCCCTTCGGAACGTTGTCGCGCTGACCGGTCGAGAGGTCATCGAAGACCACCAGACGAGCAACGTCGTGCTGGAGGAGGTGTTCCACCAGGTGAGAACCGATGAAGCCCGCGCCGCCGGTCACGGCCACATGGCGCCCCCCAAGGCTCATTGCGACTGACTCACGGCGTCGATGAGGTGTTCGCTCACATAGTCGAGCTCGGCGTTGGTGATGCCCTCGTGCATTGGCAGGCTCAGTAGCCGGTCGGCGCTCGACTCGGCCACCGGGAAGTCGCCACGCTGGTGACCCAACGCTTCGTACGCAGCCTGCAGGTGGATGGGGATCGGATAGTGCAGGCCGGTTTGGACGCCACGCTCGGCGAGTCGTTGACGTACGGCGTCTCGTCGCTCACAGTGAATCACGAAGAGGTGCCAGACGGGCTCTGCCCAGGGCTCGACATGTGGGAGCTGTAGGCCGGCCACCCCTTCGAGGTTGTCGAGATAACGCGCCGCCGCTGATTGGCGCGCCGCGGTCCACTCTGGCAACAGGCGGAGTTTCAGCTCGAGAGCCGCAGCGACGAGCTCCAGCATCCGGGCGTTGGTGCCGACGAGTCGGCTGCGGTACTTCTCTGTCTGGCCATGGTCCCGCAGAGCCCGCAGATCGGCTGCCAGGCCGGCGTCGTTGGTGAGGATGGCCCCACCCTCGCCGGGCGCCCCGAGGTTCTTGCCCGGGTAGAACGAGAATCCGCCGGCGCTGCCCAGACCGCCGATGGGACGGTCACGATGGCGCGCCAGGTGCGCCTGAGCGGCATCTTCCACGAACCACGTGTTCGTCCGATCCGCCACCGAGGTGATGGCGTCGATGTCGCACGGTTGACCGTAGAGGTGCACCGCCATGGTCCCGACCACCTCGGCCCGCGAGGCCACGTCCGCCAGAAGATGTGGGTCGATGTTGAGCGTGTGCGGGTCCACATCCACCAGCACCGGTCGGGCCCCCACATTCGACACGGCCTCGGCGGTGGCGATGAACGTGTTGGCGGGAACGGCGACATCGTCACCGGGTCCGACGCCCATTGCACGAAGGGGAAGCTCCAGCGCCACCGTCCCGTTGGCGACGGCGACGCAGTGTTCGACCGCATGGGCGGCGGCGAATGACTCCTCGAAGCGGGCAACGTGGTAGCCGGCGACGAACCGGGCCGAGTCGACGATCGCCTCCCAGGCGACGAGCAGCTCGCCCTTGATGTGAGCGTTCTGGCTGACGAGATCCAGGAACGGGACGTTCACGGTGCGTCCGGAACCATGCCCATGACGTGGGCGGGAACGCCGCCGACGACCGTGTGAGCGGGTACGTCCTTGGTGACGACCGCACCGGCGGCCACCATGGCGCCTTCGCCGATCGTGACGCCGGCGAGGATCGTCGCCCCCGATCCGATCGAGGCCCGCTTGCCGACGAATGTGCGGATGAGTTCCCAGTCGTCGGCTGACTGCATCGAACCGTTCGGGTTGGTCGCCCGCGGGAAGCGGTCGTTGGTGAACATGACGCCGTGGCCGATGAAGACCTCGTCGGCAACCGTGACACCACTGCATACGAAGGTGTGGCTGGACACTTTGCACCTCTGCCCGATCGCGGCATCGCGCTGGATCTCAACGAACGCGCCGATCTTGGAATCGTCGCCGATCTCGCAGCCGTACAAGTTGACGAAGGAGCCCAGATAGACGTCGGATCCGAGCTGCACGTCCGCCGCGATGACCTGATGTTGCGGTTCGCTCACGATCCCTCCACCGGGATCAGCATCCCTCCCTTGGCCAGGCTGGCGTCGACCGCCTCGAGAAGGCGCACGACCCGCAGGCCGGCCCGCCCATCGGTGAGGGAAGGGCGGCCTTCTCGCACCGAGTGAGCGAACTCGGCAACGACGTCGGCGAGCGCCTCGCCTCCGTCGAGCGCCGGTGCGATCATGTCGCCAGCCCTGTAGGACACCAGGAGGCGGCGCCGCTCGTCGTCGTCCAAGCCGGTCTGGATCTCCACCCCTGAGTCGAAGATCCGCAACCGTTGATCCTGCTGGAGGTCGTCCCAGACGAGCATGCGGCGTGAGCCACCGATGATCGTCGTGCGGATCTTGGTGGGGCTCAGCCAGTTCAAGCTGACGTGGGCGATCCCTCCGTTCGACAACGGCATCGTCAAGTATCCGACACACGCATGACCTGCCCCGACGGGGTCGGCGCCATGCGCCGACACGCCCTCCACGACGACGCCTTCGGGGAGGATGTAGTCGAGGATCGACAGGTCGTGTGGAGCAAGGTCCCAGAACACGTCGATGTTGCTCTGGATCAGTCCGAGGTTGATCCGCACCGAGTCGAAGTAGCGAAGCTGGCCCAGATCGCCGGCCCGGATGATGTTGCGGATGCGCCGGACGGGGGCGGTGTAGCAGAACGTGTGGTCGCACATGACCTGGACGCCACGAGCCTCGGCCCGTTCGACGATCGCAATCCCTTCTTCGGCGGAGGCGGCCAGCGGCTTTTCGACCATCACGTGGCGTCCCGAGTCGATCGCCGCCAGAGCCAGATCCACGTGGGTTTCGGCCGGGGTGGCGATGGCGATCGCTTCGACTCGGTCATCGGACAGGACGTCGTCGAAGCGTTCCGTAGGGGTAGCGGCAGTTCCCCTGGCGAGGCGTTCGGCCTTGCCAGGTTCGATGTCGCAAATCCACAGAAGGTCGGTGTGCGGGGACGTGGTGAAGTTCCTCGCCAGGTTGGGTCCCCAATAACCGGCGCCGATCACGGCTACACGTAACGGTTGCACGGAGGGGAGTGTACCGAGCGTCCCGTCCCTCACCATTGTCCTTTCCGCCGGTCGGGCCGGGCGGTACCCTCGTCCCGTGCCTCAATCACCATCGCCCGGGAACACGAGCGTCATCATCCCCGCGTTCAACGAAGAGCTGTCCATCGCCGCCACACTCGACCGCATCGTTGCCGCATTCGGCGGCAGCCCCGAGATCATCGTGGTGAGCGACGGCTCGAGCGACCGGACGTTCGAGGTGGCGGCATCCTGGCTCCGTGACACCGGCTGCGGTATCGCGATCCAGCTCGCGTCCAACGTGGGTTCGCATGCCGCAATCCGGTGCGGGTTGGAAAGGGCGAGCGGAGACACCGTGGCGATCATCTCGGCCGACGGGCAAGATCCACCCGAGGTTCTGCCGCAGATGGCGAGGATGGTGGCAGAGGGGATGGACCTGGTGTGGGGTGAACGGACCGGTCGCAGGAGAGACCCGTGGATCCGACGGGTCCTCGCCGCCGCCTACTACCGAATGTTCCGGCTGGTCACCGGGCTGGAATACCCACCGTCCGGCTTCGACTTCATCGTCATGAGCCGGCACGCAGTGGCGGCATTGGGTCGTTACCGTGAGCGGAACCTCCCGCTCTTCCTGGCGGTGTTCAACTTGGGGCTCGCCTCAGCGACGGTCCCTTATCAACGGGCCGAACGGGTGGCGGGCACCAGCGGCTGGACGATCAGCAAACGGCTCAGACTGGCAATGGACATGCTCACCTCGTATTCACCCGCCCCGATTCGCATGGTGTCTGGTGTCGGCCTGATCATCGGTGTGCTGGGCGTCGTGTTCGGCGCATTCACGGTCATCAGGGCCCTTCGCGGCGGCGTGCCGGTGGAAGGATGGGCGTCACTGATGGTCGTGTCCTCGCTCATGCTCGGCACGCTGCTGGTTGCGGTCGGTTTCATCGGCGAGTACCTGTGGAGGACGCTCGATGAGATCCGGGCCCGCCCTCTCTTCATCGAGCGTGATGTCGCCGATCATCGTTGAAAAGCCGATTTGCCGGCTCAGGCGGGCCTAGGCTGGCGACATGCGTCCCGAGTTGATCATGCTGGACGAGGCGGTGGATGGAGGCGTTCTCACTGTCACCGCAGTCCTGATCCACGATGGCGAAGAACGACGCGGCACTGCATCGGGTTCCTCCGACGCTCGCGACCGACTGGATGTCATCTGCGAGGCCACCCTCCGCGCCGCCGAAGCGGCCACTCCCACCACAGGGATCGCCTTGCGGTTCGGCGGTGTGGTGGTGACCGACGTCAGCACCAGGCCGATCGTCCTGGCGCTGGTAGAGCGGATGGACACCGAGGACATCCTGGTCGGCACTGCACGGGTGAAGTCCGACGGTGTCACCAAGGCAGCGGCCCGCTCGGTGATGGACGCGGTCAACCGCCCCTGGTTCGGTTGAGGACCCTTGACCGCACGGTGACCCCAAGGGTATATTCGCCGCACAAGTGAAGACGTCCCTTGACGGCTGTCGCGGCGTTCGCGGCGGCGGGGGTCGTTCTCGACATGTCACATTGCTGGCAGGGTTGGCGCGTGCTATCCTGCCCTTTCTTGCCGACCAGCTCATTTGCGTTCAAGGAGGCTCACCGTTGGTTTCGCGCGTCGCCGAGCGTCTTTCCTTTGCCAAGATCCCCGAAGTTCTGCCACTTCCCGACCTCCTAGCCGTACAACACGAATCGTTCCGATGGTTCCTCGAAGAGGGACTGCAGGAGATCTTCAACGAGATCTCGCCCATCGAAGACTTCACCGGCTCGCTCGCGCTCGAGCTCGTCGATCATCGTTTCGGTGATCCCGCTCGCACCATCGAGGAGTGCAAAGAGCGGGACGAGAACTACAGCCGTCCTCTGTTCGTGACGGCTCGGTTCATCAACCGCGACACCGGCGAGATCAAAGAACAGCAGGTGTTCCTTGGCGATTTCCCGATGATGACCGAAAACGGCGTCTTCATCGTGAACGGCACCGAGCGCGTGGTGGTCTCCCAGCTCGTCCGCTCGCCCGGCGTCTACTTCGATGCCGCTCGAGACAAGACGTCGGATCGAATCATCTACGCCGCCAAGATGATCCCGGGGCGGGGTGCCTGGCTCGAGTTCGACACCGACAAGCGAGATACGATCGGAGTTCGGGTCGACCGCAAGCGCCGCCAGTACGTCACCGCCTTCATTCGTGCGCTCGGAATCGCCGAGACCGACGAAGAGATTCTCGCGCTGTTCGACGGTTCCGAGTCGATTCGCAACACCCTCGAGCGCGACACTGCTCATGACAAGGACGAAGCTCTGCTCGATCTCTATCGCAAACTTCGTCCGGGCGAGCCGACGACCGTCGAGTCGGCCCGCGGTCTGATCCAGACTCTGTTCCGCAACCCCAAACGGTACGACCTGACCAGGGTTGGGCGGTACAAGCTCAACACCCGCTTCGGCAAGGACGTGCCCGACGACTACCGCAAGGACGACCAGCAGTTGCTCAGCGACGACGACATCGTCGACGCCATCCGCTACTTGGTGGCCCTGCACGCCGGTGAAACCACGTACACCACACTCAGTGGCGCGGAGATCCCGGTGCACACCGACGACATCGACCACTTCGGCAACCGCCGCATCCGGACCGTCGGCGAGCTCATCCAGAACCAGGTGCGCGTGGGGCTCACCCGCCTCGAGCGGGTGGTGCGCGAACGAATGACCACGCAGGACCCGGAGGCCATCACACCGCAGAGCCTGATCAACATCCGTCCCGTCGTGGCGGCCATCAAGGAGTTCTTCGGCACTTCGCAGCTGAGCCAGTTCATGGACCAACCCAACCCGCTGGCGGGTCTCACCCACCGCCGGCGCCTGTCGGCGCTGGGGCCTGGCGGGCTGTCCCGGGAGCGGGCCGGATTCGAGGTGCGTGACGTACACCCCTCCCACTACGGCCGCATGTGCCCGATCGAGACGCCGGAAGGGCCCAACATCGGCCTGATCGGGTCGCTCTCGACGTACGCCCGGGTCAACCGGTTCGGTTTCATCGAGACCCCGTACCGGCGGTTCGAGAATGGCAAAGCGACCAAGCAGGTGGACTACCTCACTGCCACCGAGGAGGAGCGGTTCGTGATCGCTCAGGCCAATGCACCGCTCGACGACGACGGCAAGTTCACGAATGATCGGGTGCTGGTCCGCGTCGCCGGAGGCGAGGTCGATTTCGTCCCGGCGTCCGAAGTCGACTACATGGATGTGTCGCCCAAGCAGCTCGTGTCGGTGTCGACGGCCCTCATCCCGTTCTTGGAGCACGACGACGCCAACCGGGCGCTGATGGGATCCAACATGCAGCGCCAGGCGGTTCCGCTGCTGCGGGCGGACGCGCCGCTGGTCGGCACCGGGGTCGAGCAAAGGACCGCGCAGGACTCCGGCGACATGGTGATCAGCCCCGTGGCCGGCGAGGTCATCGAGGTGACCGGCGACGAGATCGTCGTGAGGGAGACTTCAGCCAACAAGAAGCACACGTTCCCGCTGAAGAAGTTCGCTCGTTCGAATCAGGGCACGTGCATGAACCAAAAGCCGCTGGTGCGCGAAGGCGACAAGATCAAGGTTGGCGACGTTCTGGCCGACGGGCCGTCCACAGACCAGGGCGAGCTGGCCCTGGGCCGCAATCTGCTGGTGGCGTTCATGCCATGGAAGGGCCACAACTACGAAGACGCCATCATCCTGTCCGAGCGTCTGGTCAAAGACGACGCGTTGACCTCGATCCACATCGAAGAACACGAGATCGATGCGCGGGACACCAAGCTCGGTGCCGAGGAGATCACACGCGACATACCGAACGTCGCCGAAGAGGCGCTCATGGACCTCGACGAGGACGGGATCATCCGCATCGGCGCAGAAGTGGGCCCCGGCGACTATCTGGTCGGAAAGGTCACGCCGAAGGGTGAGACCGAGTTGACGCCGGAGGAGCGGCTGCTGCGGGCGATCTTCGGTGAGAAGGCTCGCGAGGTCCGCGACACCTCGTTGAAGGTGCCCCACGGCGAAGCCGGCAAGGTCATCGACGTACGCGTCCTGAAGCGCGACGACGACTACGACCTGCCTCCGGGTGTGAACGAGCTCGTGCGGGTGTACGTGGCGAGCCAGCGCAAGATCTCCGAAGGGGACAAGCTGGCGGGGCGGCACGGCAACAAGGGCGTAATCTCGAAGATCCTCCCCGAGGAGGACATGCCGTTCATGGAGGACGGTACCCCGGTCGACATCATCCTTTCCCCGCTCGGGGTGCCCTCTCGGATGAACCTCGGGCAGGTGCTCGAGACCCACCTGGGTTGGGCCGCCGCGGTGGGCTGGGAGTCGTTCGAGGCCGACGGTCCCGCCGCGGCCGGCGCATCCCCGTGGACGAAGGTGGCCACGCCCGTCTTCGATGGGGCGAGCGAGACCGAGATCACCCAGGTGCTGGAGCACTCGCTGCCCAACCGCGACGGACAGCAGCTGATTGGCGCCACGGGCAAGGCCACTCTGTACGACGGGCGGACCGGGGAGCGGTTCGACTCCGACGTCACCGTGGGATTCATCTACATCCTGAAGCTCGTCCACCTGGTCGACGAAAAGATCCATGCCCGTTCCACCGGTCCCTACTCGATGATCACCCAACAGCCACTGGGCGGGAAAGCCCAGTTCGGTGGGCAGAGATTCGGTGAGATGGAGGTGTGGGCGCTGGAGGCGTACGGCGCCGCCTACGCCCTCCAAGAGGTGCTCACGATCAAGTCCGACGACGTGCAAGGGCGCGTCAAGGTCTACGAGGCCATCGTCAAGGGCGAGAACATCCCCGAGCCGGGCATCCCAGAATCGTTCAAGGTGCTCGTCAAGGAGATGCAGAGCCTCTGTCTGAATGTGGAGATGCTGTCGGCCGGCGAGGAAGTCGAGCTGCGCGAGCTCGACGAGGACACGTTCCGCACCGCCGAATCGTTGGGCATCGATCTTTCCCGGCCCGAGCGCCGTGAGTCCTGAGCAAGTGTTCGTAACGACGACGAGGAGGGCTGATGCAGCAGCTCTTTGATGAACTCAAGATCAGCCTCGCCACCAGCGACCAGATCCGCGCTTGGTCGTACGGCGAGGTGAAGAAACCCGAGACCATCAACTACCGGACGTTGAAGCCGGAGAAAGACGGCCTGTTCGATGAGCGCATCTTCGGTCCGCAGAAGGACTGGGAGTGCTATTGCGGCAAGTACAAGCGCATCCGCTACAAGGGCATCGTCTGCGAGCGCTGCGGAGTGGAAGTCACCCGGGCCAAGGTCCGCAGAGAGCGGATGGGTCACATCGAGCTCGCCGCTCCGGTGACGCACATCTGGTTCTTCAAGGGCGTTCCCAGTCGCTTGGGGTACCTCATCGACATGTCGCCCAAGGAGCTGGAGAAGGTCATCTACTTCGCCGCCTACCTGATCACGCACGTAGACGAGGACAAGCGGCACAAGGACCTGGCCGAGCTCGAAGAGACCATGCACGCCGAGGTGCAGGTGATCGAGGAGGAGTTCGACGAGTGGAACGCCGCGCGTCTCGAGCGTCTCGAGCAGGAACTCGCCCAGATGGAGGAAGGCGGGGCCAAGGCTCAGGAGATCTCCGCACGTCGCCGTGAGGTGGAAAGGGAGATCCGCGACCGCAAGGAGCGCTCCGACCACGAAGTCGAGCTTGTCAAAGAGGCATTCAACCAATTCCGCACGATGAAGCCGAAAACACTCATCGAGTCGGAACAGCTCTGGCGTGAGATGTACGACCGCTATCAGGAGTACTTCGTCGGCGGCATGGGTGCCGAGTCGATCAAGGACCTCTTGAGCCGCCTCGACCTCGATGCGGAGATGGCCGAGCTCGAAGAGAATCTCGACGCCAACTCGCAACAGAAGCGCCAGCGGGCCACCTCGCGGATGAAGGTCGTGAAGCCGTTCTGGGAGGGCAAGAACGATCCGACTGCCATGATTCTCGAGACGGTGCCCGTGATCCCGCCTGATCTGCGCCCGATGGTCCAGCTCGACGGCGGCCGATTCGCCACCTCCGACCTCAACGACTTGTACCGGCGGGTGATAAACCGCAACAACCGCCTGAAGCGGCTGTTGGACCTCGGTGCACCTGAGATCATCGTGAACAACGAGAAGCGCATGCTCCAGGAGGCGGTCGACGCCCTCTTCGACAACGGCCGACGGGGCCGAGCGGTGACGGGACCGGGCAACCGGGCTCTCAAGTCGCTGTCGGACATGCTGAAAGGCAAGCAAGGCCGATTCCGCCAGAACTTGCTCGGCAAGCGCGTCGACTACTCGGGTCGTTCGGTGATCGTCGTGGGGCCGCAGCTGCACCTCAATCAGTGTGGGTTGCCCAAGCTGATGGCCCTGGAGCTGTTCAAGCCGTTCGTGATGAAGCGACTGGTCGACCTAGAGCTGGCCCAGAACATCAAGTCCGCCAAGCGCATGGTCGAGCGCCGCCGCCCCCAGGTGTGGGACGTGCTGGCTGAGGTCATCCAGGAGCATCCGGTGCTGTTGAACCGTGCACCGACGCTCCACCGCCTCGGTATCCAGGCGTTCGAGCCGGTGCTGGTGGAAGGCAAGGCCATCCAGATCCATCCGCTCGTGTGCGAGGCCTTCAACGCCGACTTCGACGGCGACCAGATGGCCGTGCACCTGCCGTTGTCGGCCGAGGCACAGTCCGAAGCTCGGGTGCTCATGGCGTCCACGCAGAATGTGCTCTCACCGGCGTCGGGCATGCCGATCGTCACCCCGTCTCAGGACATGGTGATCGGCGTGTTCTACCTGGCCGAGAAAGTGGAAGACGCCCATGGCGCCGGCGCAACGTTCTCGTCCCTCGACGAAGCGCGCATGGCCTACGAGCTGGGTCACGTCGCATTGCACGCGCCGGTCAACATCAGGCTCGGTGAAGAGCTGGTCGGATCACCGGATCGTCACGCCGAGCTGGCCGACGTGCTGGAAGGGCTGTTGCCTACCGAGCCCATCGACGGGACCAAGCCATACGAGACGACGGTTGGACGTGCGATCCTCAACACCGCCTTCCCGGCCGATTTCCCGTTCGTGGACGCGCCGGTGAAGAAGCGTGACATCCGCCGGATCATCGAGGAGATCATCGAGCTGTACCCCCGCTCCGAGGTGCAGACGATGCTCGACAACATCAAAGGCCTCGGTTTCGAGTACGCCACCAAGGCCGGTCTGACGATCGGGTTGGAAGACGTGAAGACGCCGGACAACAAGGCCGACATCCTCGCCGAGTTCGAGGCGCAGGCCGACAAGGTCGAGACGACCTTCCAGAAGGGCGCCCTCACCGCCGACGAGCGTCGGCAGGCGCTCATCGAGATCTGGACGGAGGCAACCGACAAGGTGAAGGACGCAATGGAGGCGACGCTGCAGCAAGACGTCTTCAATCCGATCGAGATGATGGTGGGCTCGGGGGCGCGCGGCAACATCATGCAGGTGCGGCAGATCGCCGGCATGCGCGGGCTCGTGGCCAATCCGAAGGGTGAGATCATCCCCCGTCCGATCATCTCGAACTTCCGGGAGGGCCTGTCGGTGCTGGAGTATTTCATCTCCACGCACGGCGCCCGAAAGGGTCTGGCCGACACGGCACTGCGGACAGCGGACTCGGGATATCTGACCCGACGTCTCGTTGACGTGTCGCAAGAAACCATCGTTCGTGAAGAGGACTGCGACACCGATCGGGGCCTGAAGGTGGTCATCCGCGACGACCGGGGTGAACCGATCCGGAACCTGCGCAGCCGTGCCTTCGGTCGCTACCTGGCCGACGATGTCAAGATCGATCGCAAACTGGTCGAGACCAAAGAAGGCGTCAAGCTGCGGGCCGGCACAGCGCTCGGCCGCAAGGAGCTGCTGGCATTGGCGGCGGCAGATGAGGTGGACGAGATCCGAGTGCGCTCCGTGCTCACTTGCGATTCCGAGCACGGCGTATGCAAGGTGTGTTACGGACTCAGCTTGGCAACGGGCAAGGAGGTCGAGATCGGCGAGGCCGTCGGGATCATGGCTGCCCAGTCCATCGGCGAGCCGGGCACCCAGCTCACCATGCGAACGTTCCATACCGGTGGGATCGCCGGTGAGGACATCACCCACGGTTTGCCCAGGGTCGTCGAGCTGTTCGAGGCCCGCACCCCCAAAGGCAAGGCGGTGCTCTCCGAGGCGAGCGGGACGATCTCGGTCGTCGACGACGAGGACGGCAAGCGAGTCGTGGTCTCCGCCCCCGAAGGCGACTACGAGTATCCGGTGTCACGGCGGGCGCGCCTGCGGGTGAGCAACGGGGATACCATCACCCCGGGCACTGCCCTGACGGAAGGCCCGCTCGACCCGAAAGAAGTGCTCGAGATCCAAGGCGTCCGCGCCGCCCAGCAGTACCTGGTCGACCAGGTGCAGGAGGTCTATCGGAGCCAGGGTGTGGACATCCACGACAAGCACATCGAGATGATCGTGCGCCAGATGTTGCGCCGGATCAACATCGTCCGACCCAACGATTCGAGCTTCCTACCAGCGGCGAGAATCGACGAACGCACGTTCCGTGAGACCAACCGTGAGCTGGTCGGTGCCGGCAAGACTCCGGCCGAGGGACGCCCGGAGTTGATGGGCATCACCAAGGCGTCGCTGGCCACAGACTCGTGGCTGTCGGCCGCGTCGTTCCAGGAGACCACACGGGTGCTCACCGAGGCAGCGCTGGCCGGCAAGTCCGACTACATGCGTGGCCTGAAGGAGAACGTGATCATCGGCAAGCTGATCCCGGCGGGAACCGGAGCCACCGAGTACCAGATCGTGCAGCCGGCGCTGCCGGATGCTGCCCACGTGGCCGCACTGATCTTCGGCGACCTCCCCGAATCCGACACGGCCGACGTCCCGGAGAATCCCGCTGAATGGCTGGCAAGCATTGGGGCGAGCAGCGACGATGGCGAACCCACCGACGGAGACGACACCGACTGACTCGACTTCAAGACGGAATCGATGAGCGGAGGCCGGCCGTTTGGTCGGCCTCCTCTCATGGGTCGCCGACTCTTCGCACGACAAGCAATTCGAGTGTGTAACGGCCACGCGATCGTTCGATCGCCTCGACCTCGAAGTCATCGTTCTCCTTGACCGACTCGGCGAACAGTTTCGTGTTGTTCTCATAGTTCTCGGTCTCGAGGATCAGGAACGCGTCGGGATAGGTGTCAGGATCGTCCGGATCGAAGTCGACGTGCCCGAGGTCGACGATCTTCTCGGGGATCACGTCGGAGTATCCGAGTTCCGGGTATCGAACTCGGAACCAATACGTCGGCGCGGTCACGAACACCGGCTCGGGTCGGGCTATGCCGATGTCCATCAGCTCCTTCTGCAGCAGGATCAAGTCGGCATAGGCGTTGGTCCTCTCCTGCAGCACCGTGTTGAGCACGTCACGGCGGGGGGAGAGATCGCCGTTCGTGTTGAGGATCAAGAACGCGAGCAGCAATGAGCTGAAGATCACCGCGAACCTCCGCCCGTACACGGTCTTGATTGCGGCGATGGCCACAAACGCGACGAGGGGAAGGATCCCGACGACATAGCGGGGGAGGAGGCGGTCTCGCAGGCCCACGAAGGGAACGATCACGAACACGAAGATGAACGCGAGCTCCACGGCAATGGCAATGCGGAGCCGGATCCGCAGTTCCTCGGAGATCGACCGCCGAACCGCGACGAAGGCCAAGACCGACAAGAGCAGCGGCAACGAGAATTCGGGCATCGTTCCCGTGGTCCCCACCGCCGACAAGACACTCTTGAACGGGGCGGGGACTTCCCCATAGGTCTGGGTGATCTCCAACAGATGCCACAGCGCGATCCCGATCGCAGGAGCGCCGAGAAGGAATCCACGTCCGATGCTCCTCCACGAGAACCTCGTGAGCAGCCCGGCGATACCGATCGCAATGGCGGCGTATAGCCCTGTCGGCTTGATCGCGGTAGCGAGGGTGGCCCATCCCGCAGCCGCCCAATACCGCCGCCGTACATATGCGTTGGCCATCAGCAACGTAGCTGCCATGAGGGGGATCTCGAGGTACACCGCACCCAGTTGTGCGGAGATCACCGGCACGAGGATCATCGATCCCGCGAACAGTCCGCTGGCCGATCGGCTCCACACGCCACGCACGAACCGGTAGACCTCGGAAACCGAGAATCCTCCGATCGCAAAGTGGACGAAGTGCAACGCCCTCAGGGCCGACTCGGAAGGGACGACGCTGAGAACCAATCCGCTCATCCACGTCACGGGCGATGCGCCATGGGTCGCAGGGCCGTACTGGTTGTAGCCCGGTGACGACAGCAGAGCGGGGATGTCGAAGCCGTTGTCACGCAGAGTGATTGCACCGGGAATGACGGCCCAGGACTCGTCCCAGTTGGCCGGCATGTCGAGCGTCCACCATTTCAGGACGGCGATGGCCCCAGTGGCGAGCACCGCCACCAGCAACCGCTCACCCCAGGACGGCTCTGGGGGAACTTCCACCGGGTCAGCGGGACCCGTACCAGGTTCAGCCGACGTGGTCAGCGACATGGAGCGGCAGTATACGACCGGACAGGATCTCACTCACCGTGGGACTTCGATGGGGTGACCGCCCCGTACGACGCGCCATGCGAGATTGGAGCCTCGCCGGTAGGCGAGGTGGGCGCTGGAGGGGGCGTCGAGCACCACCAGGTCGCCCACCGCTCCACGGCCGACCCGGCCGCGCCGCTCATCGTCGATCGCCAGCGCACCGCCCCGGGTTGCCGCCCAGATGGCTTCGTCCGGTTGCAGGCCGCAATGGTCGATGGCGAGACCAACCACGTGTTGCAGGTTCTCGACCCACACCGTATCCGGCCCGCAACCGGTACCCAGGGCCAGCAGGCACCCGGCATCCCACAGGCGGCGTCCGTCGGCTGCCGCCGCGCCTCGGCCAGGGGCGAGGACGGCCACCGAGCCGGCCTCGGTCATGGCCGGCCCCACGTCGGCCGATGGATCGTCGACCGAAATGGGAGCGACGTCGTCGATCAGCGCTGGTGGAATGTCCGCGCCAGAGAGCCGAACACCCAACCGCAGGTGTCGTGCCTCGTCGGCCAGCCGGCGAACGTCGGCAGGCGCCAACCAGTCGGTCGACAATGTCACGAACCTGGTCCTGGGCGCGGCCAGCGGCAACGTCTCGTCGACCAGCGACGAGACGTCGATGTCGGGCCATTCCGCGCTGAGCGTCGGCACCAGTTGCGGCCCTACGTCGGCCAGCTCGCCGATGACATCCAGCGAGCGCACCTGGCCCTTGGTGGTTGGGTCGAAGCCACTTCGTACCTCCGCGGTGGTCGTGCCGTGAAGGAGCATTCGCCTCAGCCGCTCAGCTGACTGATCACGTAACCGTTGGTCGGCCGTTGCCGCGGTCGCCTCGACCGTGCCCGACGGGTCGAGCCGCATCGACCCAGCGCTCCGCGCCTCCAGCCAACGATCGCTCTGCTCTCCACCGAACACGACGTACGTGACCGCGTCGACGAAACCGGGTACCACCGCACGGCCTTCACAATCGAGGATGGGGCGGTCACGGTGTCGGGCGGGAAGCTCCGCAGCGGGCCCAGCCCACTTGACGGTGCCGTCCTCGATCGCCACTGCTGCGTCCTCGACCCGGCCGAGCAGATCCGACCGAATCGCATCGTTGGTGATGAGTTCACCGATGCCCGTGACCGTCACCGTCCCTGAGCTGGACACGCCCGCCCGGTTGACCTCGACGCACAAGTCGACACATTCGTCGCAGATGGCCGCTTTGGCGGCGACGATCAAATGCGCCACCTCATGCTCGCGTTTCCCGCAAAAGCTGCACTGCTTCAGCGCCATCGACCGGAGTGTACGGAGCCGTGCATCTGCCACCAGGGATTCCACCCCTCGCAGGCGAGGCCGACTGGTAGGTTGCTCGACCCATGTTCCAGCCGATCCGCGGAAGCCGTCTCGTGCGTCGATTCACTCAGCTGATCGTCGGGTTGGTGGTGTTCGGGGCGGGAGTTGCTCTGATCATCCAGTCCCGGCTCGGCAACCCACCCTGGGACGTGTTGCACCAGGGTCTGGCTCGGCAGTTCGATGGTGGCTGGTCGACCGTCGGCAACTGGACCATCATCATGTCATTCGTCGTGCTGCTCGCCTGGATCCCCTTGCGGCAGCGGCTCGGGATCGGCACCCTTCTCAACGCGATCATCATCGGACTGGTGATGGATGTGGTGATCGCCCGAGTGTCGACCGGGGCAGCGGTGTGGGAGCGCTTCGCCCAGCTCGGAATCGGCACCGTGTTGATCGGGATCGGCTCCGGCGCCTACATCGGCGCCCGTCTCGGTCCCGGTCCCCGCGACGGCCTCATGACCGGCATCTCCTCGTTGGGTCCGCAGATCTGGACCACCCGACTCTCGATCGAGGCATCCGCCCTCCTCATCGGGTGGATGTTGGGCGGAACCTTCGGCGTCGGCACAGTGATCTTCGTGCTCGCCATCGGACCGCTCGTCCAGCTGTTTCTCACGCACCTCACCGTGCCCGAATGACCTCGCGGTCGTTTTGACCTCGTTGCGCCCAGGCCCATATACTCAGGGCTTCCTCGAGGTCTTGCCTCGGCGTTCGGCTCACCGCCGGCCACGTCGGGCGCAGAGACGGTCAGTCCCGTCCGACGGAAACTGACCTTTTGCCGTGTAAGGAGAAGGATGCCGACAATCCAGCAGCTCGTTCGCCATGGGCGAAGCTCCAAGGCGAAGAAAGAAAAGACCCCTGGTCTCAAGGGTGCTCCCCAGCGGCGCGGAGTATGCACGAGGGTCTACACGGTCACGCCCAAGAAGCCCAACTCGGCGTTGCGCAAAGTCGCCCGCGTCCGCCTCACATCGGGCGTCGAAGTGACCGCATACATCCCCGGCGAGGGCCACAACCTGCAAGAGCACTCCATCGTGCTGGTCCGCGGTGGCCGGGTGAAGGACCTTCCAGGTGTCCGCTACAAGGTGATCAGAGGGGCGCTCGATACGGCCGCCGTCCAAGGCCGCCGGCAGGCCCGCTCCCGCTACGGCACGAAGAGAGACAGCTGATGGCACGGCGAGGGCCCGCTCCCAAACGCACGATCGAACCAGATCCGGTCTTCCGCAGCGTGTTGGTGAGCCAAGTCATCAACAAGGTGCTGCTCAAGGGCAAGAAGGAGAAGGCACGAGCAATCGTCTACGAAGCGCTCGAGATCGTCGAACGACGCGCCGGTCAAGACCCGCTCGTCGTACTCAAACGGGCCATCGACAACCTCCGCCCCCAGGTCGAAGTCCGTTCACGGCGCGTCGGCGGATCGTCATATCAGGTGCCAGTGGAGGTCTCAGCCCGACGTTCCAACACCCTGGCGATCCGATGGCTCGTCGACTTCGCCCGTAGGCGCAAAGAGCACCAGATGGCAGAACGGCTCGCCAACGAGATCCTCGACGCATCCAACCGGACAGGTGCGGCGATCAAGCGCCGGGAAGACATCCACAAGATGGCCGAGTCCAACAAGGCGTTCGCCCACTATCGGTGGTAGCGGGCCGCCCGGCCGGTAGACCACTCCCCGCCGGCGAATGACCTGCAAGCCGGGTCAAACCCTTTAGCATTCCGGGTGCCGGGACCACTCCCGGCGTCCCCACGGAGACGACGATGACACGCAAAGTTCCGCTCAACCGAATTCGCAACATCGGCATCATGGCTCACATCGATGCCGGCAAGACGACGCTGACCGAGCGGATCCTCTACTACACCGGCAAGACCTACAAGATCGGTGAGGTCCATGAGGGTGGCGCAGTCATGGACTGGATGGAGCAGGAGCAAGAGCGCGGCATCACCATCACTTCGGCCGCAACCACCTGTGCGTGGAACGACCACCGGATCAACATCATCGACACTCCCGGACACGTCGACTTCACGGTTGAAGTCGAGCGTTCCCTTCGGGTGCTCGACGGCGCAGTGGCGGTCTTCGACGGGGTCGCCGGTGTGGAGCCTCAGTCCGAGACGGTGTGGCGTCAGGCCAACAAGTACAACGTCCCCCGTATGTGCTTCATCAACAAGCTCGACCGGACCGGTGCCGACTTCTACGCAGGAGTGGAGTCCATTCGAGAGCGGCTCCAGGCCGACCCGCTGGTCATGCAGCTACCCATCGGCAAAGAAGGAGACTTCGAGGGGGTCGCGGACCTCGTGACCATGCGCGCCCACCTCTGGGCCGGGGACGACGGAAAGCAGTATCGCACCGAGGACATCCCTGCCGCCCTGGAAGACAAGGCCACCGAATACCGGGCGGCGTTGTTGGAAAAGGTCGCCGAGAACGACGAAGAGCTGCTCGAGCAGTACCTCGACGATCCCGATGCGATCACCGAAAGCGAGCTGCGTGCCGCCATCAGGCGAGGCACCCTCTCACAGGTGTACATCCCGGTGTTCTGCGGAACCGCCTTCAAGAACAAGGGCGTCCAGCCCCTGCTCGACGCAGTCGTCTGGTACCTGCCCAGCCCCGAAGACCTCCCTCCCGTCGAAGGCTTCAAACCGGGCGACGAAGACGCATTGATGACCCGCAAGCCCTCCGATTCCGAACCATTCTCGGCGTTGGCGTTCAAGATCATGTCGGCGCCTCACGTCGGCAAGCTCACCTACTTCCGGGTCTACTCGGGCGTGATGGCCAAAGGCGACCAGGTGCTCAACGCGACCTCCGGCAAGAAAGAGCGCCTGGGCCGCATCCTCGAGATGCACTCCAACGAGCAGATCGACATCGACGAGATCCGCACGGGTGACATCGCCGCAGCCATCGGCATGAAGGGTACGAAGACCGGCGACAGTCTCGCCGACCCCACGAACCCGATCCAACTCGAGTCCATGACCTTCCCCGAGCCGGTCATCTCCGTGGCGATCGAGCCGAAGACGAAGGCCGATTCCGAGAAGCTGAGCGAAGGTCTGCAACGTCTCGCCGACGAGGATCCCACCTTCAACGTCCGCACCGACGAGGAGACCGGGCAGACGATCATCGCCGGGATGGGCGAGCTACACCTCGACATCATCGTCGACCGGTTGATGCGCGAGTTCCGGGTGGAGGCCAACGTCGGCCGCCCCCAAGTGGCATATCGCGAGACGATCAAGCGCCCCGTCGAGAAGGTCGAAGGCAAGTACGTCAAGCAGTCGGGCGGCAAGGGCCAGTACGGGCATGTGATCATCAACCTCGAGCCGCTCGGGCCCGGAGGCGGGTACGAGTTCGAGGACGCCATCACCGGCGGCCGTGTTCCTCGCGAATTCATCCAGCCCGCCAACCAGGGCATCGCCGGCGCCTTGGAGCAGGGTGTCCTCGCCGGCTACCCGCTCGTCGACGTCAAAGCCACGCTGGTCGACGGGTCGTATCACGACGTCGACTCCAACGAGATGGCGTTCCGGATCGCCGGCTCGATAGCACTCCAGGCCGCCGCCAAGACGGCTGGCGTGAAGCTGCTCGAGCCCATCATGGACGTGGAGGTGGTCACCCCTGAGGACTACATGGGCGACGTCATCGGCGACCTCAACTCACGGCGCGGTCGCATCGAGGAGATGACCCAGAGAGGCTCTGACCGGGTGGTCCGAGCCCAGGTGCCGCTCGCTGAGATGTTCGGCTACGTCGGCGACCTCCGCTCCAAGACGCAAGGTCGGGCCACGTACACGATGCAGTTCCACAGCTACCAGGACGTGCCCGAAAACATCGCCCAAGAGATCGTCGCCAAGATCCGCGGCGAGATATAGGTTTCGCCCGGATCAGGATCCGGGCGAGGTTCTGGTCGTGCGGCCCTTCGGCCGCGCTCATTCTGGGTTCGGGCCGCGCAGGTCGGCCCTCACCCTGTAAGGGAGCCGGCAGAGCCGCCCCCTTACCAACCCCCATCGGATCGGAGTTCATGTCGACGCGCAACGGGGGCAGCAGTGCTGCCCCCGTTGCGGCTGGGATCAGGCCCAGATTTCTCTCAGCAGGCGCCTTCGTCTGGCTCGGCGGCGGCGGCTGCTGCGTTTGCGTTGTCTTGCTTGGGCAATGATGCGGCGTCGGTCGGCGCTACGGATCGCCTCGGCGCGACGCTGTTCATGCTCGAAGTGGTGTGCATAGTCCACGGTGTTCACCTTTCTCGGGGCGGCCATCGAAAAAGCCGCCTGTGCTGTCAGGCGGCTCCCAGAAAGGCGAACGGTGTTCACCGAATCATCCAGGCGGGAGCGCGCCAGCGGCTGCTGTGCAAAGCGGTTCAACAAGCGGGTTCATCTGCCGCATCTGCGCTTCCTCCTTTCTCACGAGACAGGCAACGTATCAGTACTGGCCGGTGCATGTCCAGCGTTTTTCGGCTGCCTTCGGGCGACCCCGGCCATACTGGGTCCGTGCCGACCAACCCTGGGCCCGAGTTCAAGAAAGTGCAGGCCGAGTTCCGGCGAGCACGCGAGCCCGAAGAGCGGTTGCGCCTGCTGAGAGAGATGCTGGCGGTGCTGCCCAAACACAAAGGGACGGAGCACCTGCAGGCGGACATCAAGTCGAAGGTCAAAGAGCTCACCGAAGAGCTGAGCGGGCCCAAGAAGGGCGGGGCGCGGGGCGGCCCGCCCACAGCGTTTCGACCCGAAGGTGCTGCGCAGGTGGCGCTGATCGGCCCGCCCAACAGCGGCAAGTCGGCTCTGCACGACCGCATGACCGGGTCGCATTCACCCGCAGAGCCCTATGCATTCGCCACGCAGTATCCCCAACCGGGGATGTTCCCCTTCGAGGATGTTGCCTTCCAGATGATCGACGTGCCATCTGTGGCGACCCAGCACCCGATTCCCTGGCTGGCCAACACGCTGCAACCGGCCGATGCGGCGCTGCTGGTCGTCGACGTCAGCGAGCCCGGCTGTGTCGAGGCGGCCGCCGACGTCATCGCCCTTCTGGCGGAGCGAAAAGTGGTGCTCGACGCAGAATGGCCCAACGGGACAGAGGATCCTGGGGGTGATGACGACGATCCCTTCTCGAAACAGCTTCCAACGCTGCTGCTCGGCAACAAGGCCGATCTGCTCGACGATCCTCTCGCCGAATTGTCGGTCCTGAAGGAGCTGGAAGGGTGGTCGTTTCCGACCGCCGCCGTCTCGGCCTCGACGGGACAAGGTCTCGAGGATCTCGGCGCGTGGTTGTTCGAGCGGCTCGGGGTCGTCCGGGTCTACACCAAGTTGCCTGGAAAGGATCCCGACCTGACCGCCCCCTTCACCATCAGGCGGGGCCAGACCGTGCTCGACCTCGCAACCGACATCCACAAGGACGTCGCCCGTGCTCTCCGTTTCGCTCGGGTATGGGGATCACACGCCTTCGACGGCCAGCAGGTCGGCCGCGACTACCAACCGCACGACGGGGACGTCATCGAGCTGCATTGAGGGCGCCCTCACCGGCTCTCTCACTCGTCGTATGCGAGCTCCGGATACCAGTCGCCCCGCCCGTCGGGAGTCAGGTCGAGCAGGTGCCAGACCGGCGACAGAAGATCGAGGCCCCGCTCCCGCATCGAATCCGACAACTCGGGGCGTGAGGAATACAGGTGCACCAAGTCGCCACCACGGCGCACGATGATGCTGATCTGTGGGTGTTGCTCACCGTTTTCGCCCTCACTGCCCAGGTCGAACTTGAACGCGCTCTTGCGGGAGCTGTACAGCGGAATCCGATCCCAACCGCGAGCGGCAGCATGAGCGGCGATGTCGTCAGGATCGGCCGCAGCGACCACTATCAGATCGGCCTTTCGCGCCACATGCAGTGAGGCGGCGTTGAGACCGTCGATCCACATCGAGCACATCGGGCACGGTGACGTCTGCGCCCTCCCGTACATCAGGTGATACACCAGCAGGGGCCGGTCGTCGACGAGGTCCGACAAGCCGACCTGCTGCCCGGTGCGGGCATCCTCCAGCTGATAATCGCCGATCACCGTGTCGGCCGGCAGGTCGCGTCGCAGCGCTGCGACTTTCTCGCGATGTACTGCCAGCTCCTGTTCTGCGTCGAGGAGTGCCTGGCGTTTGGCCTGGTAGGCGAACGATTCCGAGAGGCGGGTGATCTGCACGGTCATGCGCCGATTGTACGGACGGGCAGCCCGGGGGTCGACTCTTCATGTCACGCCTGCGCGGGTTCGCTAGCGTCGATTCATGGCCAAGCCGCGGATACGCCTGGCTCGCAACGGGCCGATCGTCGTCGAAGGCCTGGACACGTTCCGGGATGGTGATGGTTCCCCGCTGGAGACCCATGAGCGAATGCGTCTGTGCAGGTGCGGAGGGTCTGCCACGAAGCCCTACTGCGACGGAACCCACGCGCGCATAGGCTTCGACGACTCCAAGTCGGCCGAGCTTCTGCCCGACCGACGCGAGGACTACGCAGGGCCCGAAGTCACGATCCACGACAACCGGGCCATCTGCTCCCACGCCGGGTACTGCACCGAAGGGCTCCCGGCTGTGTGGAGGACGGGCGTGGAGCCATGGATCGAGCCCGGCGGAGCGGACGGCGAGTCAATCGTCGAGGTCGTCAAGATGTGTCCGTCCGGAGCACTCAGCTTCTCGATCGGCGGCGTCGAATCACGCGATCGGGAGCGCCCGCCTGCCATCCATCTGTCGCCCGATGGCCCCTACCTCGTCACCGGCGGCGTCGAGCTGGATGGGGTCGAATGGCTCGAAGGCGCATCGCGCGAGCACTACACCCTCTGTCGATGTGGAGCCTCGTCCAACAAACCATTCTGCGATGGGAGCCACTGGTACGTCGACTTCACGCATGGCGCCGGCACCAAGATGTTCGCCGCCGAAGCCACCAACTGGTATCGCGTCATCGACCCGGCCGACGTGGCGGACGGCGAAGTCGTCACCGCCCAGGCAGGCACGACTCCCGTGGCCGTAGCCCGCATCGGAGACACCTTGTCGGTGCTCGACAATCGGTGCCCTCACCAAGGAGGACCTCTCGGAGAGGGTCTGATCGAGGACGGTTGCCTTCGCTGCCCGTGGCATGGTTGGGCGTTCGATCCGATCACCGGAGTGTCGGTCGACGATCATGCCGACCGGGTGAAGGCTTACCGGAGTGAACATCGCGCCGACGGTCTGTATGCGGCGGTGCTCGAGCCCACCAAGCACATCCGGACCGTGTCGGACTTGATGGTCGAGACGATGATCAACTGGGGGGTGACTCACGTCTTCGGCATGGTCGGCCATTCCAATCTGGGCCTGGCCGACGCGTTTCGGCTGTTCGAAGAGTCGGGTGATCTCACCTTCGTCGGCATCCGCCACGAGGGCGCCGCTTCGTTCGCTGCTTCCGCCTTCGCCAAGCTCACCGGCCGCCCTGCCGCCTGCTTCGGTATCGCCGGGCCCGGCTCGACGAACCTCCTAACCGGCCTGTGGGACGCCAAGATGGACCGTGCGCCCATTCTGGCGCTGTGTGGACAAGTCAACACGCAGGTCTTCGGGCCGGGCGCGTTTCAGGAGATCGACCTGGCGTCCGCCTTCGCACCGGTGTCGGCGTTCTCTCAGACGGTGCTACCCAATTCCGACCACGCCGAGCTCATGGCGCTGGCACTGAAGACGGCAATCGTCGAACGAAACGTCGGAAACCTCATCTTTCCCGACGAAGTTCAGAACATCCCGGCCAAGGAGCATGCCCGAGCGAGCAGACCCGACGGCCGTCTCAGCGCTACCACCATCGCCCCGCCTTTGGAGGCGATCGCCGACGCCGCCGTGCGCATCCGGGACGCCGAGTATCCGGTGATCATCGTTGGTTATGGCGCCCGTGATTCGATGCCGGCCATCGTCGCACTCGCCGAGCATCTGACCGCTCCTGTGGTGACGACTTTCAAAGCCAAAGGACAGATCTCGGACCTGCATCCGTTGGCCGGAGGGGTACTCGGCAGGAGCGGGACGCCGATCGCCAGCTACCTGATGGAGCGGGCAGATCTGCTCGTCGTGTTCGGGGCTTCGTTCTCCAATCACACCGGCATCGACGACCTCAAGGACATCATTCAGGTCGACTACGACCGGATGGCACTCGGCAAGTTCCATCCGGTGACGGTGCCGGTGTGGGGCGACGCTGCGGTTGCGGCCGCGGCACTCCGGGATTCGGTGCCCTCCGATCACGAATGCCGCGACCAGACCTCCGATATCGCCCACCGATGGGATCTGTGGCGTGCGGAGAAGACAAAACGGGCCGCAAAGCGATCCCAAAAGGGGCTCAACTCGGCCTCCGTGTTCTCCGCCTTGAGCGAAGCCGTCTCCGACGATGCCGTGATCGCCGTCGACGTCGGTAACAACACCTATTCCTTCGGTCGTTACTTCGAAGTGAACCGGCAAACCGTGCTGATGTCTGGATACCTCGGCTCGATCGGCTTCGCTTTTCCCGCCGCCATGGGGGCGTGGGCGGGCGCCGGTGGGCGCCAGGTGGTCTCCGTGAGCGGAGACGGCGGGCTGGGTCAGTACCTCGCCGAATTCACCACGGCCGTCAAATACGGTATGAACATCACCCACGTCGTGCTCAACAACCATGAGTTGGGCAAGATCTCCAAGGAGCAGAGGGCCGGCGAATGGCCGGTGTGGCAGACCAGCCTCGTCAACCCCGACTTCGCCGAATATGCGACGTTGTGCGGAGGGTTCGGAATCCGCGTCGTGGATGGCGCCGAGCTGACGAGCGCGCTGCACGCGGCGCTCGACAACGACGGCCCGGCGATGGTCGAGGTGATCACCGACAGTTTGCTCATCTAGCCCGGGCGAAAAGACGCACACAGGGGCGCCGGCGAGCCATGAGGTCCGTTTTGCGCTGCAGGATGGGCTTCTCTACACTTCCGCAGCCGGCTCCGCGCCGGCAGTCCCGATACGTTGTCCAACGGGGGCACCCGTGAGCGCGTGCCCCCCGCATCGCGACCAAACCCGTGATGTACCCCGCTCGGAATGGAAAGCGGGGGACCGCTCGCCAGGTGGTCGGTAGACACTCTGCGGAGATGTCGTCCGTTCGCCTGTGCGTGCACAGCACTTCCAGACAGATAGGAAGCAGCGTGGCAGACGAGCAGACGATACGAATTCGACTCAAAGCGTACGACCATGAGGTCGTCGACGAGTCGGCGCGCAAGATCGCCGAAACGGTGATCCGCACCCAGGCCAAGATCAAGGGCCCCATTCCGCTCCCGACCAAGATCCACCGGTATTGCGTCATCCGTGGACCGCACGTGGACAAGGACTCTCGCGAGCATTTCGAGATGCGGATCCACAAGCGCCTCATCGACATCATGGAGCCGACCCCCAAGACCGTCGAATCGCTGATGCGCCTCGACCTGCCCGCCGGCGTGGAAGTGGAGATCAAGACGTGAAGACGATCCTCGGCGAGAAGGTGGGCATGACCCAGATCTTCACGGACGATGCTCGGGCCGTGCCCGTCACGGTCATCAAGGCCGGACCGTGCACGATCACCCAGATCAAGACCCCCGAATCGGACGGCTACAGCGCGGTGCAGATCTCCTACAAGGAGATCAAGCCCGGCAAGCTCAACAAGGCCGAGCAGGGTCATTACGCCCGCGCCGGTGTATCGGCGGCCCGGCACCTGCTCGAGTTCCGGGTCGACGATACCGCCGGCTTCGAAGTGGGCCAGCAGCTCACCGTGGCCGACGTCTTGGAAAAGGGACAGAAAGCCGACGTCTCTGGGATCTCCAAAGGCAAGGGCTTCCAGGGCGTGATGAAGCGGCACAACTTCAAAGGCCAGGGCGCCAGTCACGGTGCGCACCGCATCCACCGGGCGCCCGGATCGATCGGAGCATGCGCGACGCCTGCACGGGTGTTCAAAGGCAAGCGCATGGCCGGCCAGATGGGCGGCGAGCGCGTCACGATCCTCAACCTCGATGTCGTCGAGGTCGACGCCGAGCGCGGGTTGATCCTCTTGGGTGGCTCGGTCCCGGGTCCCAAGGGCTCGCTCGTGGCAGTGCGGGAGGCGGTGAAGGCTCGTGGCTGAACTCACGGCGCCCCTCTTCGGCCCTGACGGCAGTTCCAAGGGAACGGTGTCGCTCGATACCGCCGTGTTCGGAATCGAGCCCAACCTTCCGGTGCTCCATCAGGTCGTGACCGCTCAATTGGCGGGCGCCCGAGCGGGTACTGCGTCCACGAAGACGCGCGCCGAGGTGCGAGGCGGAGGAGCCAAGCCGTGGCGCCAGAAAGGCCTCGGGCGGGCGCGGCACGGTTCGATTCGCTCACCGCAATGGGCAGGCGGCGGCGTGGCGCACGGACCCAAGCCCCGTTCGTACGAACAGCGCACGCCACGCAAGATGAAACGGCTGGCGCTGCTCAGTGCCCTGTCGGCTCGCGCCGGCGAGGCGGCAGTGAAGGTCGTTGAGACCATCGACTGGTCGGAGCCCAAGACCAAATCCGCCAAATCGTTGCTCGAGGCGATGGGCGCCAACGGCAAGACCCTCGTCGTCCTCGGGCGTGGTGACACCATCGCCGCTCTCTCGTTCCGCAACCTCGTTGACGTGAGGCTTCTGCGACCGGGCCACGTGACTCCTTACGACGTTCTGTGGGCAGATACGGTCGTTTTCACGACCGACACGCTCGGAGGCGCCGCCGGAAGCCGTGGCTTCGCCGTCGAGAGCGACGACTTCGTTCGCGAGACCGACAGCACGGAGGAGGAGTGATGAAAGACCCGCGCGACATCATCCTCGCCCCCGTCGTGTCCGAGAAGACCTACGACCTCATCGAGCATCACAACACCTACGCCTTCGAGGTCGACCGGCGCGCCAACAAGACCGAGATCAAGGAAGCCATCAAGTCGATCTTCGACGTCACGGTGGAGTCGGTGAACACGGTCAACCGCAAGGGAAAGCGGAAGGGCGTGTACTTCACCCGCGGCAAGCGTCGTGACTCGAAGAAGGCCTACGTGACGCTGGGCGACGGCGAAACCATCGACATTTTCGGAGTGTGATGCCATGGCTGTGAAGAAGGTCAAACCGACATCGCCCGGCCGCCGCTTCCAGACGGTGTCCGACTTCTCCGAGGTCACGAAGAAGACCCCCGAGAAGTCGCTCATCGATCGGACCGGAACGGCAGCCGGACGCAACAACAAGGGCAGGATCACGTCCCGACACCGGGGTGGCGGCCACAAACGCCGCTATCGCATCATCGATTTTCGTCGGACCAAGGACGGCGTCCCCGCCAAGGTCGCCGCGATCGAATACGACCCGAATCGCAACGCCCGCATCGCTCTCCTGCACTACATCGACGGCGAAAAGCGTTACATCCTTGCGCCGCTCGGAGTGAAGGTCGGGGACATGCTCGAGTCGGGCTCCGGGGCCGACATCCGCCCTGGCAACGCGCTGCCCCTGCGAAACATCCCCGCCGGTACCACCGTCCATGCCATAGAGATGCGTCCGGGGGGAGGCGCCAAGATGGCCCGAGCCGCCGGCGCCGCCGTGCAGCTGATGTCGAAGGAGAGCAACAAGGCGTTGCTTCGGCTGCCCTCGGGAGAGATGCGGACGGTGTCGCTCGACTGCCGAGCGACCGTCGGTCAGGTCGGCAACACCGAAGCAGAGCTGGTGAAGATCGGCAAGGCAGGACGTAATCGCTGGAAGGGTGTGCGCCCCCAGACTCGGGGAGTGGCGATGAACCCGGTCGACCATCCCCTGGGCGGCGGCGAAGGCCGCAGCTCCGGTGGCCGCCACCCGGTGAGCCCGTGGGGCAAGCCCGAAGGCCGGACCCGCAAGAAGAACAAGGCGAGCGACCGTGACATCGTGCGTCGCAGGTCGAAGAAGGGCCGGAGGTAACCCATGGCACGGAGCCTGAAGAAGGGCCCCTTCGTCGATGACCATCTCATGGACAAGGTGGAAGCCCTGAACGAGAAGGGCGACAAGAAGGTGATCCGAACCTGGAGTCGTCGCTCGACGATCTTCCCCGAGATGGTGGGGCACACGATCGCTGTTCACGACGGACGCAAGCACGTGCCCGTGTACATCACGGAATCGATGGTTGGCCACAAGCTGGGCGAGTTCGCTCCCACCCGGACCTTCCGAGGCCATGCCGGTGACAGGTCTGCGAAAAAACGATGAAAGTCCGAGCGCAAGCAAAATACATCCGCCAATCGCCGCAGAAGGTACGCGTGGTGCTCGACACCGTGCGGGGCCTGCCTGTGCCCGAAGCGTTGCAGATGTTGGAGTTCTCCGAGCGGCGAGCCGCCACGCCGATCCGCAAGGTGCTCCAGTCAGCCGTCGCCAATGCGGACAACAATTTCGGTTTCGACGCCGATGAACTGGTCTTGGCCGAGTGTTATGCCGACGAGGGACCCACGCTGAAGCGATGGCGGCCTCGCGCGCGCGGCCGTGCCTCGCGCATCAACAAGCGGACCAGTCACATCACCGTGGTGCTGTCGGACGGGAAGAAGGAGTAACGATGGGCCAGAAGACGCATCCGTACGCGTTCCGTCTCGGCGTCGTCACCGACTGGAAGTCCCGTTGGTACAGCGACAAGGAGTACACGGATCTCGTCAACGAAGACTGGAAGATTCGCAAATACCTCTACGACGAGCTGACCAGAGGGGCGGTGTCTCGCATCGAGCTAGAGCGCAGCCGCGGCCGGGTCGACGTTGAGCTCTACACCGCTCGACCTGGGGTGGTCATCGGTCGCCGCGGCACCGAGGCCGACCGCCTTCGGGCTGGGCTGGAGAAGCTCACCGGACGGCAGGTCAAGCTGAACGTCAACGAGATCAAAGATTCCGAGACCGACGCCAAGCTGCTGGCAAGGGGCATCGCCGACCAGATCGCCAACCGTGTTGCGTTTCGCCGGGCGATGAAGCGGGCCGTCCAGACGGCCATGAAGGCGGGGGCCGAAGGGGTGAGGGTCGAATGCAAAGGCCGCCTCGGCGGCGCCGACATGGGGAGACGCGAGTGGTACCGAGAGGGCCGTGTGCCGCTGCACACGTTGCGGGCCGACATCGACTACGGCACCGCCACCGCGCGTACGACGGTCGGAGCGATCGGCGTGAAGGTGTGGGTCTACAAGGGTGACGTGGTCGGCTCGCATCGCGCCACCAGGCAGAAGATCGAAGCCGAAGCAGCGCTGGCCACCGGTGGCCGCAGCGGCCGGGTTGCGCCGGCCAAGTCGCGTGCCGAGCAGGCGGCGGGTGAGGAGCGGGTCCCCCGGCTCATAGAGGCCGGTGGCGGCAAGCGGATCATCGAGGCCGGTGGCGGCAAGCGGAAGACCGACGAAACTGCCACTGCCGAGGACGCCGAATCGCAGTATCGCGAAGAAGTCAGCGCCATCGAGAATCTCGAGCCTGCCCAGGATGGCGACGCATCTGCGCCGACAGCTGCGGCTGCAGCGGCTGAGAGCGCTGATGTCTCTGTCGAGCCGGCCGACGAGCCTGGCGATGCTCCGGCCGATGTCCCGGCCGAGGCCGACCACGGCGAAGTCGCCGATGTGCCCGCCGACTCCGAGGACACGGTCGACGAGACGACCTCCGACGAGGAAAGCGAGTAGCCGATGTTGATGCCGAAGCGGACCAAATATCGCAAGGTCCACCGCGGCCGCCGGCGCGGCACCGCCAAGGGCGGAACCCGCGTCACGTTCGGCGACTACGGGATCCAGGCCCTCACTGAGGGGTGGGTGACGTCTCGTCAGATCGAATCGGCTCGTGTGGCCATCACCAGGACCATCAAGCGTGGCGGAAAAGTGTGGATCAACATCTTTCCCGACAAGCCGGTCACGGCAAAGCCGGCCGAGACCCGAATGGGATCCGGCAAGGGAAGCCCTGAGTTCTGGGTGGCGGTCGTCAAGCCCGGCCGGGTGATGTTCGAGCTGTCCGGCGTGGACGAGGACCTGGCGCGCGAGGCGATGCGGAAAGCCGGTCACAAGCTGCCGGTGAAGACCAGATTCGTGATGCGGGAGGAAGGATGAACGCCGCAGAGCTGCGTGAGCTGACGGCAGACGAGCTGATGGAACAGCTCGCAGAGGCCAAGCAGGAACTCTTCAACCTGCGATTTCAGCACGCGACCAACCAACTGGACAACACCGCGCGGTTGGCGGAGGTGAAGCGTGACATCGCCCGCATCCTCACCGTGGCGCGGGAGCAAGAGCTGGAGGCGTGGGCTGCGTTGCAGGCCGGCCATGAGGATGGTGCATGATGAGCGAACGAGCCAACCGCAAAGTCCGGCAAGGCGTCGTCGTATCCAGTAGCCGCGACAAGACCATCACGGTCGAAGTCGCGTCGCAGGTCAAGCATCCCAGGTACGGCAAGGTCGTGCGGCGGTCGACGAAGTTCCACGCCCACGATGAGAACAACGACGCCAATGTCGGCGACACGGTACGCATCACCGAGACGAGGCCACTGTCGAAAACCAAGCGTTGGCGGCTCAGCGAAGTCGTGGAGCGTGCTCGATGATCCAACAAGAGACGCGCCTGCGGGTCGCGGACAACAGCGGAGCGCGCGAGGTGCTTTGTATTCGGGTGTTGGGTGGATCCAAGCGCCGGTATGCCGGTCTGGGCGACATCATCGTCGCCACGGTCAAAGACGCCATCCCCAACGCCAACGTGAAGAAGGGCGAGATCGTCAAAGCCGTGGTGGTGCGGACAGCCAAGGAGAAGCGCCGGGCCGACGGCACCTACATCCGATTCGATGACAACGCCTGCGTCATCATCGACAACAACCGCCAACCACGCGGGACCCGCATCTTCGGTCCGGTGGCTCGCGAACTGCGGGACGCCAAGTTCATGCGGATCGTCTCGCTGGCGCCGGAGGTGATCTGAATGAAGCTACGAGTCGGAGACACGGTCAAGGTCGTCGCCGGTGCTCAGGTGGGCAAGGAATCGAAGGTCGCCCGCGTCTTCCCCAAAGCCAACAAGATCATCGTTGAGAACGTGGCAACCGCCAAGCGCCACACGCCCCCCAGCCAGAAGACCATGCAGGGCGGCATCATCGACAAGGACATGCCGATCGCGGCATCCAACGTGATGATCGTCTGCAAGGAGTGCGGACCGACCAGGATCGGCTCGGCCATCAAGAAGGGCAAGAAGGTCCGCGTCTGCCGCAAGTGCGGAGGTGAGCTGTGACACCCCGCCTGAAGTCCAAATACGCCGAAGAGGTCGCGCCTGCCCTGGAGGAGCAGCTCGGGATCGAGAACCCGATGCAGATTCCTCGGCTGGTCAAGATCGTCGTCAACGTCGGTTGTGGAGAGGCGGCCGCCGACAAGAAAGTCATCGACTCGGTGGTGGACGACCTCGCAACGATCACCGGTCAGCAACCCCGAGTCAACATCGCCCGCAAGTCGATTGCCGGCTTCAAGCTGCGCGAAGGAATGCCGATCGGCGCTTCGGTCACCTTGCGAGGCGATCGAATGTGGGAGTTCTTCGACCGGCTGATCGCCGTCGCCATCCCCCGTATCCGAGACTTCCGCGGGCTCAGCCCGAAGTCGTTCGACGGGCGTGGCAACTACACCTTCGGCGTGACCGAGCAGCTCATCTTCCCCGAGATCGATTACGACAAGGTCGACGCCGTGCGGGGGATGGACATCACGATCGTGACGACGGCCGAGACCAACGAACATGCGAAGGCGCTACTCGATGCGTTCGGGTTCCCCTTCCGTAAGCAACCCGCCGCCCAGGCCTGAGCGGAGAACCCATGGCGAAAAAATCATTGATCGCAAAACAGCAGCGCAAGCCGAAGTACTCCTCGCGCGCCTACAACCGTTGCAGGCGGTGCGGGCGGCCGCGGGCCTACCTCCGCAAGTTCGGCATGTGCCGCATCTGTGTGCGCGAGCTCGCCCGGCGTGGCGAGCTACCCGGAGTGAGAAAGGCGTCGTGGTAGCCATGATGACTGATCCGATCGCAGACATGCTCACTCGCATCCGCAACGCCAACATGGTGGCGAAGGAGCAGACGTCGATGCCTTCCTCCAAGATGAAAGAAGGCATCGCCGAGATCCTCGTCGCGGAGGGCTTCATCGACGGATATGACGTGAAGGCTGCCGGGCCAGGACGGGAGCTGACATTGCAGCTTCGCTACGGCAACAACCGCCAGCCGGTCATACAGGGCATTCGACGGGTGTCGTCCCCCGGACGGCGCATCTATGCCAAGTCCACGGAGCTGCCGCGGGCACAGGGTGGCCTTGGCATCGTGGTCATCTCGACCAGCCAAGGGCTGCTCCCCGACCGCGAGGCGCGCCGGCGCAAGCTCGGCGGCGAGATCATCTGCGAGGTGTGGTGACATGAGTCGGATCGGCAAGCAACCGATCACCATCCCCAAGGGCGTCGAGGTGACCGTCGACGGGGCGGATGTCTCGGTCAAGGGCCCGAAGGGCACACTGTCGCGGACGATCACGGATCGGGTCACCGTGACGATGGGAGACGGCGAGATCCTGGTCGAGCGAAACGACGACGAGCGAGCCTCGCGCGCCCAGCACGGCTTGTTCAGGGCACTCATCGCCAACATGGTGGTGGGAGTGTCGGATGGGTATACGAAAGAGCTGGCGATCCAGGGAGTCGGCTATCGGGCGGCCATGAAAGGTTCGAGCCTGGAACTCCAGGTCGGCTTCAGTCACCCCGTGGTGATGGACCCACCGGACGGGGTGACGATCGACGTGCCCGAGCCCACCCGCATCACCGTCACGGGAATCGACAAGGAGCAGGTGGGTCAGGTCGCAGCGGACATTCGCGGGATCAAACCACCCGAACCATACAAGGGAAAAGGAATCCGCTACGTCGGCGAGCACGTCCGGCGCAAGGCGGGCAAGGCAGGTGTTGCACGATGACCAAATCACGAGAGGCGGCCCGGCAACGCCGTCACGCCCGGGTGCGCAAGACGATTGCCGGTTCTGCAGACCGACCCCGGCTTGCGGTGTACCGGTCCAACCGATACATCTACGCTCAGGTGATCGACGACGTGTCCGGAACCACGCTGGCGGCGGCGTCATCGCTCGAGAAGGAACAGCGAGCCAAGCGGCTCTCGGTCGAGACGGCCAGCGAGATCGGCAAGCTCGTCGCTGACCGAGCCAAGTCGGCCGGGGTCTCATCGGTCGTGTTCGACCGGGGCGGCTATCCGTTCCATGGGCGGGTGAAGGCTCTCGCCGATGGGGCCAGAGAGGCTGGATTGGAGTTCTGATGGCTCGTCAACAACGCGAAGAATCCCAATACGACGAGCGAGTCGTCGAGATCAACCGGGTGGCCAAGGTCGTCAAAGGTGGTCGCCGGTTCTCGTTCACTGCGCTGTGCGTGGTGGGTGACGGCGCCGGCAAGGTCGGCATCGGGTACGGCAAGGCCAAAGAGGTACCTGCCGCCATCCAGAAGGGCATGGAGGAAGTCCGCAAGTCGATGATGACCGTGCCGATGGCCGGACAGACCATCATCCACAAGGTCATCGGTGAGCACGGCGCCTCCCGCGTGCTGCTGAAGCCCGCTGCGCCCGGTACCGGCGTCATCGCCGGCGGTTCGATACGCCAGATCTTGGAAGCCGCCGGGATCAAGGATGTCCTGGCCAAATCGCTGGGATCGCCGAATCACCTCAACACCGCATGGGCGACCATGAAGGGGCTGCGCGGCCAACGACGACCCGACGAAGTGGCTCGTCTGCGTGGCAAGACCCCCGAAGAGGTGACTCCGCCCGGCCTGCTGGCTGCCTACCGATCCACCGAGATGGTGCGGTCGCACTCGCAGAGCTGAACGGAAACGTATGGCAAAGAATCAACTTTCGGTTACGTTGACCAAGAGCCTGATCGGCGAGAAGCCGAAGACCAGGGCCAACGTTCGCAGCTTGGGCCTCTCCCGGCTGCACCAAACAGTCGATCTGGCGGATACCCCCCAGGTGCGGGGCGTGCTACAGCGAATCGCCCACCTGGTCGAAGTCGAAGAGGACTGAGATGAGCGAACAGAACAACCAACTGAGACTGCATCACCTGCGGCCTGCCGAGGGTTCGAAGCAGCGCAAGATTCGGGTAGGCCGAGGCGAAGCTGGACGGCGCGGTAAGACGGCAGGGCGAGGCACGAAGGGAACGTTGGCCCGCAACAAGGTACCTTTGTGGTTCGAGGGTGGGAGGATGCCGCTGCAACGCAGACTGCCCCACCTCAAAGGTTTCAAGAACCCGAATCGAGTGGAATACGCCGTCGTGAACGTCGGGTCTCTCGAAGGCTTCTCGGCCAACACGACCGTCACACCCGACTCGATGCGCCAGGCCGGTCTGGCGCGCAAGAAGGGCCCGGTCAAGATCCTCGCCGAAGGCGACCTCGGGAAGACCTTGACGGTGAAGGCGCACGCGTTCAGCAAAGGAGCGATCGCCAAGATCGAAGCAGCCGGCGGCTCGGTCGAGGTCATCGAGTAGTAGGCACCGAGAGGTGTCCGGCGGCGCCGGGCACGAGAGAAAGCGCAGTAGATGCTCGCCGTATACCGCCACATGTTCACCATCCCGGATCTCCGCAAGAAGATCCTTTTCACATTGGCGATCTTCGCCGTGTACCGCTTCGGGGCGGCCGTTCCGGTTCCCTACGCCGACCTCGAGGCGGTCGAGCTGGTGGCCGGTCAGGGCGGTGGCGCCGGAGTGTTCGGCTTGATCAACCTCTTCTCGGGCGGGGCGCTCGAAGCGTTCTCGGTGTTCTCACTGGGCATCCTCCCCTACATCACCGCCTCGATCATCATGCAGCTGCTGGCGGTGGTCATTCCTCGCTTGCAGCGTCTGCAGGAGGAAGGTGCATCGGGTCAGAAGCGGATCACCGAGCTCACCCGGATCGTCACGGTCGTGCTTGCGGTCCTGCAGGCCACCACGTTCAGCGTCCTGTTCGCCAACGGCTCGCTCACCGGCGGAATCCCCCTGATCCAGGACTACAGTCCGCTCAAAGGATTCGTGATCGTGACGACCATGACGGCCGGAACCGCCGTGATCATGTGGCTCGGTGAGCAGATCACCCAGAAGGGCGTCGGCAACGGGATGTCGCTGATCATCTTCGTTTCGATCATCGCCCAGCTCCCCAACCAGATCTCGCAGATCTATCTGCAGACCGCGGCTGTCAGCGCCTGGGGTCAGTTCATCTCGATGATGGCCATCTTCCTCTTCATCGTCGTGGCCATTCTCTTCGTCGAGCAGGGTCAGCGCCGGATACCGATCCAGTTCGCCAAGCGGGTCAGGGGTCGACGGGTCATGGGCGGGAACGCTACGTACATCCCGCTGAAGGTCAACACCGCCGGGGTGATCCCGGTGATCTTCGCAACGTCGGTGCTCACCTTCCCGGCCCTTCTGGTCACCATCATCCCGGCTCAGAACAACTCGGTGGTGATCGCTATCCGCAACTGGGTCGATCGCAACCTCGCCAACCAGCAGGGCGGGACATGGACGTACATCTTCGTGCTGTTCGGTCTCGTGATGTTCTTCACCTACTTCTACACGGCCATCCAATTCGACCCGGTGAAGCAGGCCGAAACCATCCAGCGGCAGGGTGGCTTCATTCCGGGCGTCCGACCCGGGACGGCGACCGAGCGGCATCTCGCTCACATCCTCAACCGCATCACCCTGCCGGGCGCGATCTTCCTTGGCATCATCACGGTGATCCCCGCCATCTTCGGCGTCATCTGGAACATTCAGATCGCCTTCTCGGGGGTGTCGCTGCTCATCGTCGTGGGCGTCGCTCTCGAGACCATGAAACAGATCGAGAGCCAGCTCACCATGCGGAACTACGAGGGCTTCCTCACTTGAGGGGCGCTGTCACGAGGCCGGCGTGAGACTGCTCTTCCTGGGTCCTCCCGGGGCCGGCAAAGGCACGCAAGCGATCCGCATCGCCGACCGAGCCGGGACCCCCCACATCGCCACCGGCAACATGCTGCGTGAGGCGGTCGCCGCCGAGACGGAGTTGGGCCTCGAGGCCAAGCACATCATGGCCCGAGGGGAACTCGTGCCGGACGAGATCGTCATCGGCATGCTCGTCGATCGAATCGCCCACGAAGACGCAGTCGCCGGCTTCGTCCTGGATGGATTCCCGCGCAACGTGTCTCAAGCGGAAGCGCTTTCTCACGAGCTGGGGGACGATCGGGAGCTGGACGCCGCCGTGCTCATCGTCGTCGACGACGATGAGATCGTCCGGCGGATCTCAGGTCGCCGAACATGCCCCAACCAGCACGTATACCACGTGGAGGATCAGCCTCCCCA
This sequence comes from Acidimicrobiia bacterium, assembly GCA_041586155.1. GTDB lineage: Bacteria > Actinomycetota > Acidimicrobiia > Spongiisociales > JAENVV01 > JBFGJH01. Next base: position 16,653 of record JBFHAT010000013.1, on the reverse strand, counting down.
GGTCGCGGGCAGATGTGACATCGACGGAGCCGACCTGTTCCAGCGGGAGGACGACCGCGAGGAGGTGGTTCGCAATCGCCTCGAGGTCTACCGGGAACAGACCGAGCCACTGGTGGCGTTCTATCGTGCGCATGGTCTCCCCATCCACGAGATCGACGGGGTGGGCGACATCGACGACATCGAGCTGAGCATCGCATCGGCTCTGGAGCTGGCGTGATCACTCTCAAGAAGACCCAGGATTTCGAGCGGATGGCGCGAGCAGGTGCCTGCGTGGCTGCGGTGCATGCCGAAGTTCGTGCCGCAGCCCGACCTGGCGTGACCATGAAGGAGCTCGACGAAATCGCGGCCGACGTCACGCGCCGCCACGACTGCCACCCTTCGTTCCTCGACTACCACGGCTTCCCTGCCCACATATGCACCTCACCCAACGACGTGATCGTTCACGGCATCCCTGGCGACTACCGCCTCGAGGTGGGCGACGTGCTATCGATCGACGCCGGAGCGATCTTCGAGGGCTACCACGCCGACGCCGCGTTCACGATGCCGATCGGCGAGGTGAGTGACGAAGCGCGACGGCTGCTCGACGCCGCCGAGCGAGCGATGTGGGCTGGGATCCGCTCCGTCCGCGACGGCGGCCGGATCGGCGACATCGGTGCCGCCGTGTTCGCGGTAGGTGACGCCGCCGGACTCGGCGTCGTCCGGGAGTACGTTGGTCACGGGATCGGCAGAAGCATGCATGAAAAGCCCGAAGTGCCCAACTACGGCAAACCCGGAACGGGGATGCGTCTGCGCACGGGAATGGCGATCTGCATCGAGCCGATGTTCAACCTCGGGACACCCGAATCCCGCGTCGAGGACGACGGTTGGACGGTCGTCACCGCCGACGGGGCTCTCTCGGCTCATTTCGAGCACACGGTGGCGCTCACAGAAGAAGGCATACGTGTGCTCACCGACCCCGATCGCGCCACCCCCGATTTGTGGCCCGACCACGATCGGAGCTAATCTTTCCCTCCGTTGTCACGGCCATTTTCGGCTGCCCGCGTGCCGACGTCCGCTCCACGAAGCTCGTGGTTGGATGCGGCGACAACGATTCCAGCGCTCCAGAACCGTTTCTGCCGGTGTGGGGCCCTGTGCGTCAAGGGACGCTCGACGACCTGGAGAATTGAACGATGAAGGTACGTCCTTCGGCCAAGAAGATGTGCGAGAAATGCCGGATCATCCGGCGCCACGGTCGCGTCTGGGTGATCTGCTCGAATCCTCGCCACAAACAGCGTCAGGGGTGATGCATGGCAAGAATCGCCGGAGTCGACCTCCCACGAGAGAAGCGCATCGAGATCGCACTCACGTACATCTACGGGGTCGGCCGTCCGCGGGCGAACGAGATGATCGACTCTCTCGGGCTCGATCCCAACACCAAGGCACGCGATCTCACCGAGGACGAAGTCCTCAAGATCAGGCGCCACATCGACCAGAACTACCGGGTCGAGGGCGATCTGCGTCGCGAGGTGGCACAGAACATCAAGCGCAAGGTCGAGATCGGGTCGTACGAAGGTATCCGCCACCGTCGTGGGTTGCCGGTACGCGGCCAGCGCACCCACACCAACGCTCGCACCCGCAAGGGCAAGCGAGTGCCGATCGCCGGCAAGAAGAAAGTCACGAAGTAGTCACCGGAGGCATGAGTGGCCGAACAACAGCAGCGGAGAGTGCGGCGGCGTGAGCGCAAGAACATCGCCCACGGCGTCGCCCATATCAAGGCGAGCTTCAACAACACGATCATCACCATCTCCGACATCGGTGGGAACACGGTCGTGTGGACGTCCGGTGGCTCCGTAGGCTTCAAAGGCTCCCGCAAATCGACCCCTTACGCCGCGCAGGTCGCGGCCGAGGAGGCCGCCCGGCGCGCCGGCGAGCATGGCATCCGCAAGCTCGACGTCGTCGTCAGTGGCACCGGCTCTGGCCGGGACACCGCGGTGCGCACGCTGCAGAACATGGGCATGGAAGTGTCCGGTATCCGCGATGTCACACCGCTCCCTCACAACGGCTGCCGCCCGAAGAAGCGGAGGATGCGCTGATGGCCAGGTACACCGGTCCCAAGCACAAAGCGTGCCGACGAGCGCAAACGCCGCTCTGCCAGACCAAGAAGTGCCCGGTCGACAAGCGCCCCTACCCGCCCGGTCAGCATGGCCGCGGACGCGTCCGCGAAACCGACTACCTCATCCAGCTCCGCGAGAAGCAGAAGCTGCGCTACATGTACGGCGTTCTGGAGCGCCAGTTCCGCAACTACTACGAGCGGGCAGCCCGTCAGAAGGGCATCACCGGCGACAATCTGCTGCGGATCCTCGAGAGTCGGCTCGACAACGTCGTGTACCGCAGTGGCTTGGCTTCGACGCGAGCGCAGGCTCGGCAGCTCGTCAACCATGGTCATTTCACGGTCAACGGCAAGAAGGTCGACATCCCCTCGTATCAGGTGCGGGCAGGTGATGTCGTCACCGTGAAGGACAAGAGCCGCGACCTCATCGTGATCCAGCACTCCGTCGACACGATCGATGCAACGCCCCCGGAGTGGCTCACTGTCAACAACGCTGATCGGACGGTGACCGTCATCGATCTGCCCAACCGTGCCCAGATCGACACACCCATCCAAGAACAACTCATCGTCGAGCTCTACTCGAAGTAAGGAACTGCCGTGTTGATCGTTCAACGCCCCCAGATTGAAGAAAAGCCGCAGAGTGATCGGCGTGCCCAGTTCGTCGTCGAGCCACTCGAGCCAGGGTTCGGGTACACGCTCGGCAATACGCTGCGTCGGACCTTGTTGTCCCGGATCCCGGGGGCGGCTGTCACGACGATCCAGATAGAAGGCGTTCAGCACGAGTTCGGCACCGTGAAGGGCGTCGTCGAAGATGTCGTCGACATCATCCTCAACGTGAAGCAAATCGTGGTCGCCATGGAGGACAACGAGTCCCAGACGCTCTATCTCTCCGCCAAAGGCGCCGGCGACGTCACCGCCGCCGACCTCAAAGCCCCGAGCGGTGTGGAGATCATCAACCCCGACCAGCACCTCGCAACGCTGTCGGCCAGCGGCCGGCTCGAGATGGAGCTGACGGTCGAGGCCGGCGTCGGGTACCGCACTGCGGTGAAATCCCCCGGATCGGAGACCATCGGTGTGATCCCGGTCGACTCGATCTTCTCGCCGGTCCGCAAGGTCGCCTACCGGGTGGAGAGCACGCAGGTGGGAGTCATGACCAACTTCGACCGTCTGGTTCTCGATGTCGAAACCGACGGTTCGATGAGCCCCAGCGAGGCGGTTTCGTCGGCAGGCAAGACGCTACGAGAGCTGCTCGGCCTCTTCGCCGACATCGGCGAAGGCGTGGGGCTCGAGTTGGGCGAGGTGACGACTGCGGAGTCCGGCTCACCTGATCTGGACCTTCCGATCGAGGCGCTCGACCTGTCTGAGCGCCCACGCAACTGCCTGCGCCGCGCCCAGGTCAAGACGGTCGGCGAGCTCGTGCACAAGACCGAGGACGACCTCCTCAACATCACCAACTTCGGCCAAAAGAGCCTCGAAGAGGTCATCGCCAAGCTCGACGAGCTCGGGCTCAGCCTCTCCCCGGGCGGCGGTGACAGCTCGGCCGGCCCGCTGGGGGTGTGACGTGCCTCGGCCCACCAAGGGCAAGCGGCTCGGCGGGAGCGCCTCCCATCAGAAGGCGATGATCGCCAACCTGTGCGACGACCTGTTCTGGAACGGCAAGGTCACCACGACGGTCAGTCGCGCCAAGGCGGTACGGCCATACGCCGAGAAGCTCATCACGAAAGCCAAGTCGGGGACGCTCCATGATCGCCGTCAGGTGGCGAAGGTCATCACCGACGTGGCTGTGTCGAGCAAGCTGTTCGGTGAGATCGCTGATCGCTACACGGATCGCAACGGCGGGTACACGCGCATCGTCAAGATTGGCCCGCGCCGGGGTGACAACGCCGAGATGGCGGTCATCGAACTCGTCTGACGGTTCTTTCGACCACGACGAAAACGCCGCCTGTGGGCGGCGTTCTTCTTTCCGTGACCACTCCCCGTGACCACGGTCGGTGGCGCGCTTGCGACGCTTGGAGGTAACTCGCTATGGTACCCGGCGGGTTGGGGAGCAACTCGAACGAAAGAACAACGTGCCGTACTCGTCCCAGCGTCGTTGGGCGCGGACAATCTCCCTCACCCTGATTCTCATCGCTTCGGCGATCCTCGGCGCCGCCGCCGGCGCAGTCACCTCCAGCCCCGCCGCCATCGAGTCTTGTCTGGTCGACGCCATCAACGACGAACGGGCTGCGGTCGGCGTGCGTCCGGCCGTCCCCGCCGCCCAGATGGTCCCGGCGGTGCGCGATCACTCGGTATGGATGTCCGCCAACGGGCTCGGTCACATGTCGGCCGGCACCCGCGCCGCCATCCTCCCATCCGACGCCGGCGATTGGGCGGAGAACGTGGCCAGAGGGGGGCTGGCAGGGGACTGCATGGTCATTCACGATGCCTTCATGGCGTCGGCCGGGCATGCCGCCAACATCCTCGGCGGCCACGAATTCGTTGCGGTCGGCGTATACGAAGTCGGAGCCGTCGTGTGGGTCACCCAACTGTTCTTCGACTCGGCGTCGTTCTCACCACAATGGGACGGTTGGTTCTGGGATGACGACGGCAGCATCTTCGAGGACGACATCGACCGGCTCGCATCCAAGGGCATCTCCTCGGGGTGTGGCAACGACATGTATTGCCCCAACGATCCCATGACCCGCGCACAGATGGCGGCGTTCCTGGTGCGGGCACTCGACCTTCCTCCAGCACCTTCGGCCGGTTTCACCGACACGGTCGGAACGACATTCGCCGACGATGTGAACCGCCTGGCGGCAGCGGGTATCACCAACGGGTGTTCGTCGACCCGCTTCTGCCCCAGCGACCCTGTCACTCGTGGCCAGATGGCGGCGTTCCTGGTGCGGGCGCTCGAGCTACCTCCAGCCGGCTCGGCCGGTTTCACCGATACCGCCGGATCGGTCTTCCGCAAGGACATCGACCGTTTGGCTGCGGCCGGGATCACCACCGGATGCGGCGGAACCCGCTACTGCCCCAGCAGTCATGTCACGCGAGGCCAGATGGCAGCGTTTCTCGTCCGCGCGCTGGGGCTCTGACCGTCGCGCCTGCCGTTCCGGCATGGCGGCACCCATCCATATCTTGCGAACCAGATAGCCTTGGCGCCGTGAACGACCGATTCCTCGAGTTCGACCATGCCGAATGGGGATCGTTGCGGGCGGCGACGCCCATGACGCTCACCGAAGCCGACCTCGAGAAGCTACGAGGTATCAACGAACGCGTCTCGCTCGACGAAGTGGCCGTGATCTACCTTCCCCTGTCTCGCCTGCTCAATCTCTATGTGGCAGCCAGCCAGGGCCTCTATCGAGTGACCGACACGTTCTTGGGGAAGCCAACCGCCAAGGTCCCTTACATCATCGGCGTTGCCGGCAGTGTGGCGGTCGGCAAGAGCACCACGTCGAGGATCCTGCAGGCCCTGCTGTCGAGGTGGCCCAACCATCCGCAAGTGGATCTGGTCACCACCGACGGCTTTCTCTACCCGAACGCCGAGCTGGAACGGCGCGGCATCATGGATCGCAAGGGATTCCCCGAGAGCTACGACGTGCGGGCGCTCGTCGACTTCCTCGAACGTGTGAAGGCGGGGGATGCCGTCGTCGACGCCCCGGTCTATTCGCACGCCGACTATGACATCCTGCCCGGTGCGCGGCTCGTCGTCCAGCAACCCGACATCGTCATCGTCGAGGGGTTGAACGTCCTCCAGGCCTCCAATCGCAGCACGGTCTTCGTCTCCGATTTCTTCGACTTCGGGATCTACGTGGACGCCGACGAGACCGACATCCGTCAGTGGTACGTCGACCGGTTCCTGACGCTGCGATCCACCGTGTTCCGCCTGCCCGACTCCTACTTTCATCGATACGCCGCGCTCGATGAGGCCCAGGCACGAGAGACGGCGCTTTCGATCTGGGACGCCATCAATGGACCCAACCTTGCCGCCAACATCCTGCCGACTCGCGAGCGAGCCCATCTGATCCTCGAGAAGGCTTCCGATCACACCGTGCGGAAGGTTCGGCTGCGACGTCTGTGAACGACTGGCTGGTCGAGCGCCTCGTCGAGTACGCCTTCACCTACCCGAGTGAAGGCGCGACGATCGACCGCTTTGGGGCCCTCCTCTCCTCACCGTTCGACGTTTCCAGCGCACGGCACTATCACCCCGGCCACCTCACCGCTTCGGCGTTCGCCGTGCATCCCGACGTCCCGGCGTTGCTCCTCGTCCGCCACGCCAAGCTGGGGCGGTGGCTCCAGCCGGGAGGCCACATCGAGGAGGCCGATGCCTCGCTCGAGAGAGCGGCTCGGCGAGAGCTCGAGGAGGAAGCCGGCATCTCCGACGCAGTGCTCCTCGGCTTGTTGGACATCGACGTCCACCGAATTCCTCAACAGTCCGACGCCCCGTCTCACGAGCATTTCGACGTACGCTTCGCGTTTCGGGCCGACACGACGAGCGTCGAGGCCGGGGATGGAGTGAGTCAACCCACCTGGGTGCCGCTCGACCGGCTGGCGTCGTTCGAACCGGATGACTCCATCGTGCGAGCCGCTGCCAAGGTCCGCCGCCTCATCGGATAACCTGCACGACCATGCAGCAAGTACTACGAACCGCCTGGAGATGCGCCCTGCTCGATCGGGACGCCTACTCCGGCCTTCACTTCGATCAATACGCCACGGCCAACGCCGTCATTCTCGTGGCGGCGGTCGGGGCCATCGAGGCGATCGTCGTGGCGCTGCGCAGCCAGCTGTCCAACATCGTCATCCTCGTGCTGTCGGTCGTCGTCGAGTCCCTCGCATCGTGGGCGATTTCGACCGGAATCCTGTGGCTGGCCGCCACCAAGCTGTTTCACGGCGCCGGACGATTCGAACAGGCGCTGCGCATGACCGGCTACGCCTGGCTGCCATTCCTCCTCTTGTCGCTGGCAGCGGTGGGCCTTCTCCCGGTGGTGTCGGGCGTCAGCGCGCTGATCTTTGCCGCATTCGTCTGGTACGGGGCAGGGCTGTACGTCATCTCGCAGGTTCTCTTCGAACTGACGCCTCGCAATGCGGTCGCTGCTGCGTTGCTCGGCGCCGTGGGCTGGCTGGTGGTGCGGTTCTTGTTCGGCTTCTGATGCCTGCGCTCCGCATCGACCTCTCTTACGACGGGACCGAATTCCACGGATATGCCAAACAGCCCGACGTGCGGACCGTGCAGGCGGAGTTGGAGTCGGCGCTCGCCAAGGTGCTCGGCGAAGTGGACACCGTCGTTGCCGGTCGAACCGACGCGGGAGTCCATGCACGGCATCAGGTCGTGTCGCTTGCCTGGCCTCAGCCGGTGGATCTGGAACGGCTACAGCGCGCCCTCCTGAAGCTGTTGCCTCCCGACATCACGGTGAATCGAATCTCCGCCGTCGACGACCAGTTCTCGGCTCGCTTCTCCGCCACGTCCCGCACGTATCGCTATCAGGTCTCGACTGCGCCGGCTCCCGATCCATTCGAGCGGCGAACGCACTGGCAGGTGAGCGAGCCGCTCGACGCATTCGCCATGAATCAGGGCGCACGCCACCTCGTCGGCGAACACGACTTTGCCTCGTTTTGTCGCAGGGCTGAAGGACGATCGACGACCAGGACCGTGTTGGCGGCCAACTGGACGGAACCGCAGCCCGACGTACTGGTCTTTGAGATCCGGGGCCTCGCCTTCTGTCACCAGATGGTGCGCTCGATCGTTGCTGCGCTGGTCGATGTGGGTCGCGGCAAGTTGGACCCGGGTGACATACGTCGCATTCTCTTCGCAGAGGATCGCAACGCCGCTCGCGGCGCGGCGCCACCCCACGGCCTGTTCCTCTGGGAGATCGAGTACTGACGGGCGCGCCGTTTGCGACCGAGTCGGTAGGTTGTGAGACGCAGCCCCAAGCGAGGAGCCGTACGTGTCCGAAGCCATCGAGAATCTCCTACGCGAAGACCGGACCTTCGCCCCGCCGGACCAGTTCGCCGCCAACGCCAACGCCCAGCCCGGCGTGTATGAGACGGCCGAGTCCGACTACCTGGCGTTCTGGCGGCGGCAGGCGCTGGAGCGGATCTCCTGGTTCAAGGAGCCGACGGTGGTGCTCGACGACTCCAACCCGCCGTTCTACCGGTGGTTCACCGACGGCGAACTGAACCTCTCGTACAACTGCCTCGACCGCCATCTCGACTCGATCGGGGACAAGGTCGCGTATCACTGGATCGGCGAACCCGGGGATGCGCGCACCTTCACCTACCGCCAGCTGCATCGCGAGGTCTGCCGATTCGCCAACGGCCTGACGGAACTAGGCGTCCGTAAGGGTGATCGGGTTGCGATCTACATGGGAATGGTGCCCGAGCTGCCCATCGCGATGCTGGCCTGTGCCCGGATCGGAGCCGCCCACTCGGTCGTGTTCGGTGGATTCTCGGCCGACGCCCTGGCCGACCGGATTCAAGATGCCCAAGCCAAGCTGGTCATCACCCAGGACGGTGCCTGGCGAGGCGGGAACATCGTTCCGCTCAAGACGAACACCGATCTTGCGGTGGCGCGCTGTCCTTCGATCGAACACACCGTTGTCGTGCAGCGCACCGAACACGGCGTTGCGATGACCGAAGACCGCGACGTGTGGTGGCATGATCTCGTGCAGGGCAAAGCCGACACCTCGGAACCGACGGTGATGGGAGCCGAGGACCTGCTCTACATCTTGTACACGTCGGGGACGACCGGCAAGCCGAAGGGCATCGTCCACACCCAAGGCGGGTATCTCACCGGAGCCGCCACCACGCACAGCTACGTCTTCGACATCAAACCCGACGACGTGTATTGGTGTGCAGCCGACATCGGCTGGGTCACCGGCCACAGCTACATCGTCTACGGCCCCCTTGCCAACGGAGCGACCGGGGTGATGTACGAGGGCGCGCCAAACCATCCCGACAACGACCGGTTGTGGTCCATCATCGCCGAGTACGGCGTCACGATCTTCTACACCGCCCCGACCGCCATCCGGGCGTTCATGAAGTGGGGCGACGAGTTCCCGGCTCGCCACGATCTTTCATCGCTCAGGCTCCTCGGAACCGTCGGCGAGCCGATCAACCCCGAGGCATGGATGTGGTACCACGTGCACATCGGAGGAGAACGATGCCCGATCGTCGACACCTGGTGGCAGACCGAGACCGGCGGGATCATGATCACTCCACTGCCCGGAGTCACCACGACCAAGCCCGGTTCGGCGACCTTCCCTTTTCCGGGAATCAGTGCCGACGTCGTCGACGAAGCCGGAGAGTCGGTTCCGTTGGGTGGGGGAGGCTTTCTCGTGCTCGATCGGCCCTGGCCGTCGATGCTTCGGACCATCTACGGAGACGACGACCGCTTTGTCCAGACCTACTGGTCGAAGTTCCCCGGCCGCTACTTTCCCGGAGACGGCTGCAAGCGAGACGACGAGGGGTACTACTGGCTTCTGGGAAGGGTCGATGACATCATGCTCGTGTCCGGCCACAACATCTCGACCACGGAGGTGGAGTCGGCCCTCGTCTCGCATCCGGCGGTGGCCGAAGCGGCCGTGGTGGGACGTAAGGACGAGGTCACTGGTCAAGCAATCGCCGCATTCGTGACCCTGCGGGGCGCCGCCACCGGTGACGCCGACCTGATCGGCGAGCTACGCGATCACGTCGCAGCAGTCATCGGGCCGATCGCCAAACCCAAGAGCATCGTCTTCACAGACGATCTCCCCAAGACACGCTCGGGAAAGATCATGCGGCGCCTGCTGCAGGACATCTCCGAGCAGCGGCAACTCGGCGACGTGACGACGCTGGCGAACGCCGCCATCGTCGAAGAAATCGCCGCCAAGGCCACGTCCGGCGACGACTGAGTAGCACGGGCCGTCCGTAGACTGACCCGATGTACGCACGGGTCGCGCTGGTCGCATTGGTCGTCGCTGCGGCCTGTGGGGGCGGCAACGACGCCCCAGCGGTCGGGGCGCCCGAGCGGATCGCCCAAGTCGCAGCCACGATCGAGCAGACCAGCTCGCTTCAGTTCCAGATCGACGTCGAAGGACCCGAAGTCCAGTTGGCCGAAGGCGTCATCTTGTCGAGGCTGGAAGGGACCTTCGAAGCGCCTGACGAAGCCCACACCGCCGCTCGGGTGAACGTGTTGGGCATCACCGCCAGCGTCGACCTGATCACGATCGGCGACCGAGCCTGGCAGAAGCAGCCGCTGGAAACCGAATACACGGAGCTCGAGCCCGAGCAGACTCCATTCAGCGCGGCCCAGCTCTTCTCGCCGGGAGGCATACCCGCCATCCTCCGCACCGACATCGTCGACGTTGCGTATGAAGCCGGCGATCCGGCCGAGTTGGAGGCGTTCCCCGGCGAGCAATACGACGTCATCACCGGATTCATCTCGGGTACGAGGATCGCCGATCTCACTTCCGGGCTCGTCGAATCGGATGGGGCCACCATCACGCTGCTCGTCACGGGATCCGAGGCCCGCCGCATCCTCATCGTCGAGCCGGGGATGGAGCCCAACACGTGGACGATCGACGCGTGGGCGTATGGCGGGTCTGTCGACGTAACGGCGCCGGCTGGATTCGAATGAACCGAACCTGGCTGCTGTATGCAGCAGTGGGCGCTCCGGTGTTCCTCGGGGCGCTCGACCTGACCGTCATCTCGGCGGTGCTACCCGTCGTCATCGACGAGTTGGACCTCGTCGTACCCGACGGCGTCCGGCAAGCATCGTGGTTGGTTGTGGCGTATCTGCTCGCATACGCGATCGGTGTGCTGGGAGGTGGCCGCATCGGCGATCGGCTGGGTCCGCACCGCGTATTGACATGGTCGGTTGCGTTGTTCGGAATCGCGTCGCTTGGCCTGGTGGCGTTCATCGGCCCTCCGACGCGACTCGTTCAGCAGATCGCATACCGGGCCGCCGAGGTGCGACCGGACCCGGACCTCGTTCGATTGGGCGTGCTCACCGGGTGGAGAGTGCTGCAGGCGCTGGCGGCCGGAGCAGTCGTTCCGGCCGGGATGGCATACGGGTGGCACCGCCTACGCGCACGCTCGTGGCTCGGATTCGTCGCCGCCGTCGATCTGCTCGGTTGGACGTTCGGCCACCTCTACGGCGGGCTGGTCGTACGTTGGTTCGACTGGCCGGTCGCCTTCTGGGCGAATATTCCGATCGCAGCAGGATCGTTGGTCCTCCTCCGAAAGATGGGTGATCGCACGGCGCACGAGCCGAGTCGCTTCCCGACAACTGCCTTCCTTGCCGGCTCTGCGGGCGTCGCTGCGATCGTGATCGGGCTCGGGGGCGGAGACGGCGCCTCCCTTCCTGTGCGACCGGCCTGGATCGCGGTGGGGGCGGTGGGCTTGGCGGTGGCGAGCCTCGGTGCCGGCAGCGAGCTCCTCCCGTGGGGATCTATCCGAGCTGAGTGGAGGTCGATGGTTGCCAACGTCGGGGTCGGCTTCGTCGTGTTCGTCGTCCTGGCGGCGGTGCCCCTGTTCGTCTCCGTGCTCGTCGAGTCCGATACACAGCTGGCGGCCTGGCAATCGGGGTGGGCGCTCTCGGCCTTCACCGTTCCGCTCGCCGGTTCGGCGTTCCTCGGTGGCCGCTTCGGGGGAACGGCCGTCGAATGGGTCGCTTGGGGCGCGGCCATTGCTGCGATGGCGTGGGTAGCGCGCTGGGAACCCTCCATCTCGTCGATCGTGCCGACGCTCGCGGTGGCCGGGACGGGGCTGGGATGGCTCTTCGCTCCGCTCGCCGAGCGACCGCTGCGGGCAACGCCCGACGAACGGGCGGGAGCGATGTCTTCGGGGGTGATCCTGGCGCGTCTCCTCGGCATGGCCGCAGGATCGTCGGTGCTCACCGGATTCATCCTCGCGGGATTGGCCGACATCGAAGTGGAGCCGGGGGTGAGCCGGGCGTTCCTCGATGTGTTTCACCGGATTCCGGTGCTCGCCTTGCCGGCGCTGATGGCGGTCCTTCCCTATTTGATGGCAAAACGGAGTGGTCCGTCTCCGGACCCGCGGCGGCTGACGGACGGTTGAACCGGATTTGTCGCACCGATCCGCGATCGCCTACCATTGCGGAGCTCCGCGTCCGCGGCGCCGACCCCCGTCAAGGTTCAGTTCCTCTGTGAGGTTTCGAGTGCGGTTGCAGAAGACGTTCACGCCCAAGCCGGCATCCACCGAACGCCAATGGTGGGTGATCGACGCGGCTGGGCTTCCGCTCGGGCGGCTGGCTTCGGAAGTCGCGCAGCTTCTTCGTGGCAAGCACAAGCCGACCTACGCCCCCCACATCGATGGCGGCGATTACGTCATCGTCGTCAACGCCGACAAAGTGGCTGTGACGTCAGGGAAATCCGCTTCGAAGATCTATTACCGCCACTCCGGCTATCCGGGCGGCTTGAAGGAAGAATCATTCGAAGAGCTTCAGGCGCGCCATCCGGAGCGCATCGTTGAACGCGCCGTGCGAGGGATGTTGCCCAAGAACCGCCTCGGCAGGGCGATGGGACGCAAGCTGAAGGTCTACGCCGGGGCGGACCATCCCCATCAGGCTCAGCAGCCCCAGGTGCTCGAGCTCGACATCCGGAAAGTGGAGGCCTAGATGGCACAACCCAAACCTCTCGTGCAGGCCACCGGGCGGCGCAAGGAGTCAGTCGCTCGCGTGCGCCTCTACGACGGAACCGGCTCGATCGTGCTCAACGACCGGCCGTTCGAGGACTATTTCCCGACGATGGCGCAGCGGATTCGGGTGCTCGAGCCGTTGCGCGTCGCCGACCGAGAAGGCCGGTATGACGTGCGTGCCACCGTGCACGGCGGCGGGACCACCGGTCAAGCCGACGCCATCCGTCTCGGTATCGCCCGAGCGCTCGTCGAGGTCGATCCCGACCTGAGGGTGACGCTGAAGAAGGAAGGCCTCCTCACCCGCGACTCGCGCAAGGTCGAGCGCAAGAAGTACGGCCTCCGCAAAGCCAGGCGCGCTCCGCAGTACACGAAGCGATAGATGCCTCGGGAAGGGCAGCGCCTGTTTGGAACGGACGGCGTACGCGGCGAAGCCAACTCGAAGCTGACGCCGGATCTGGCCATGGCGATTGGCCGGGCGGCGGGCGAACGGCTGTCCCAAGGCCCGGTCGTCGTCGGCCGAGACACCAGACGATCCGGCGAGATGTTGAGTGCCGCCCTCCAGTCGGGATTCCATTCCGTGGGGGTCGACACGGTCGATGTGGGCGTCATGCCATCCGGGGGGATCGCTCATACGACGGCGACCACCGGAGCCACCATGGGCGCCATCGTCAGCGCCTCCCACAATCCGGCCGCCGACAACGGCATCAAGCTGATCGACGGTCGCGGGTTCAAACTCCCGGACGCAGCCGAGAGCGCCATCGAATCGCGGGTCTACGACGGACCCCCGTGGCGGACCCCGATCGGTCCGGGAGTCGGCACCCGTTTTCCGGCGAACGATGCCTCGTCGGCCTACCTGTCCTTCTTGATGAGACAGTCGACCTACTCACTCCGTGGCATCGAGGTTGCGATCGACTGTGCCAACGGTGCTGCCCATGCGATGGCGCCTGAGCTCTTCCGGCGGTTGAAAGCCGACGTCGACGTGCACGGTGCAGTACCCGACGGGACCAACATCAACGAGGGCGTCGGTGCCACCCATCCCGAGGCGCTGGCGAAGGTCGCCGGCGGTCGCCTAGGGCTGTCGTTCGACGGCGACGCCGACCGTCTGATCGCAGTCGACGAGGACGGCCGCACCGCCAACGGCGACGTGATCATGGCGGTGATCGCTCGCCACCTCCATGAGCAGGGCAAGCTCAAGGGCGGGCTGGTCGTCGGAACGGTCATGGCCAATCTCGGATTTCGCAAAGCGATGAGCGACCTGGGCGTCGAGTTCGTCGCAACCCAGGTTGGGGACCGCTACGTCCTGGAGACCATGAAGGAGCGGGGCGCCGTGTTCGGCGGCGAGCAGTCGGGCCATGTCATCTTCCTCGACGCCGCACCGACTGGCGACGGCCTGCTGACCGCAGTGAAGCTGCTCGACGTCATCGCCGCCACGGGCAAGGAGCTTCGTGTCTTGCGGAGCGAGGCCATCACCGAATACCCCCAAGTGTTGCACAACGTTCCGGTGGCTGACACCAAGCGACTCAGCGACGCAGCAGATTTGTGGACTGCCGTCGAGTCCGCCGAGCGCAAGATGGGAAGCGAAGGGCGGATCCTGGTGCGTGCGAGCGGCACTGAGCCGCTGGTGCGCGTGATGGTGGAAGCACCGACGGTGGAGGCAGCCAACGCCGTGGCCGAAGAGCTGGCGGCCACAGCCCGGAGGGTGATCGGCTAGCCGGGTTCGGCCATGGCGATGGCGAACACCATCGCCTGATCGTCGGTGTGTGTGATCGACACCTCTATCGACGTGACCCGCAGCATCTCGGCTCGCCGTGCCGCGGTCCCGGTGAGATTCACCGTCGGCTTGCCGCCTCCGGTGATCTCCACGTCCTTCCAACGCACACGGCGCCAGCCCGTTCCCATCGATTTCATCACCGCTTCTTTGCCGGCGAATCGGGCGGCGAGCCGCCGGGCCGGGTTGGCATATCGGAAGGCGTATTCGCGTTCGTGATCGGTGAAGCAACGGTCGGCGAATTTCGGGTATTTGGCGAGGACCTTTTCGACGCGTCCGATGTCGGCTAGGTCTACGCCAACGCCGATGATCTGCATGGCGTCACCCTAGGCGTTGTAGTCGGCTCGCGGACCGGGCTGTCGATACGATGGCCCGATGCAGCCGGTCATGACCAGTCAGGCAACCGCCGAGCTCGATGCGGCCTACCCGGGGGACCCGAGCCTCTTGATGGAGCGGGCCGGGCTGGCAGTCGCCATCGAGGCAGCAACCATGGGCGCCGGATACGGCCACCGGGTCGTGGTGCTGGCCGGGCCCGGTAACAACGGAGGAGACGGCTACGTCGCCGCCCGGCACCTGCGGCGCCGCGGCTGCCAGGTCACCGTGCATGCGTTCGGCGAACCACGGACGGATCCGGCGGCGGCTGCGGCCGCCGATGCGACCGCGTCGGGCGTGCACGTTGTCATGGGGGAAGAAGTCGCGTCCGACCACGACCTGGTCGTCGACGCACTGTTTGGAGGAGGGTTCCGCGGCGAGCTCCCGGACACGGTGCGTGCTTGGTCACAGCACGCCCGACGCGTCTTGGCAGTAGACGTGCCCAGCGGTCTCGATGGCACCACTGGGCAGGCGGCGGACGGCACCTTTCGCGCCGAGCGGACGGTGACCTTCCACACGACAAAAGTCGGGCATCTGCTCGACGCAGGTCCGGATCACACCGGAGCGCTGAAGGTGGCCGACATCGGGCTGAAGGGTGGCCAGGCGGCGTTCTCGCTCGTGGACGATGAGGACATCCATCTGCCGGCTCGATCTCGAACGATCCACAAGTGGTCGGCGGGAGCGGTGCTCGTGGCCGGCGGCAAGTCGGACATGGCCGGCGCCGCCTACCTGGCCGCTCGCGCCGCCCTCACCGGCGGCGCCGGAGCGGTTGCAGTCGCGGCTCCACCCGAGTCGATCGATTCGTACAGAGCGCGCCCTGAGCTGTTGACGGCCGAGTTGAGCGGCCACGACCGGAGCGGTGCCCGGGAATTGCTCGGCGCAGCCGACCGCTTCGATGTGATCATCGTCGGTCCGGGGCTCGGCGCCGGCGTAGAGGAGTTCGTGGGCACCATTCTCGCCGAGGCGGAGCAGACCGTCGTGCTCGACGCAGATGGTCTCAACGCTCTGGCCGACCTTTCGCTTCTCGAAAAGCGGGGGTCTCGTACGATCGTCACGCCCCACGCCGGCGAGTTCCGTCGCCTCACTGGCGCCCCGGGTGATCACCACCGGGTCGGGGAGCTGGCGGAACAGACCGGCGCCACCGTCCTCCTGAAGGGGTACCCGACATTCGTGGCGGGCGCGCAACTGTTTGCCATCACCAGCGGCGGCCCCGAGCTCGCCACCATCGGCACCGGCGATGTACTGGCCGGCATGATCGCCGCACTGGCCGCCAGGGGCCTCCCGCCGGTGAAGGCGGCCTACACCGCCGCACATCTGCACGGCCGGGCCGGTCGCGTCCTCACCGAAACGGGTACCGTGACGGCCGACCGCCTGGCGGAGGCGGCAGGAGGGTGGATGTGGTGAGACCGTCGTTCGTCGACATCGACCTCGATGCCATCAAGCACAATGTCAAGGCCTACCGCCGTCTTGTGGCGCCCACCCCGATCTGTTCCGTCGTCAAGGCCGACGCGTACGGCCACGGCGACGCCCCCGTTGCCCATGCCGCGCTCGAGGCCGGAGCCCAGTCGTTGGCGGTGGCGACGGTGGAAGAAGGAGTGCGCCTGCGGGAGGCCGACATCGAAGCGCCGATCATCGTCCTGTCGGAACCGCCGCTGGCCGCCATCGCCACCATCGTTCACTGGCGGCTCAGCCCAACCGTCTACACGGAGCGCTTCGTGACGGCGTTGAGTGAGGTGGGGTCCGGGCTTGGGGCATTCCACGTGCGGATCCCACTCCACCTCAAAGTCGACACCGGAATGCATCGAGTGGG
>JBFHAT010000012.1:0-65578 GCA_041586155.1 Acidimicrobiia bacterium | reverse complement strand
GTGTTCATGGCGATCCACAACCCCGATCTCGCCGACGTCAATCAGCTGACCATCGAAGAGTGGGACGCCAAATCTGGTACCGCCGAATTCAAGGCGACCGCAGTACGGATCGAACGCTTGGGCTGATCGATGGACCTGGTGTTTCTCGATGCCGAACCCTCCGACGCGGAGCGAGCCTCCGTGGACGATCTCCTCGGCCCTGCCCGCTCGACATGGAAGGGCGGCGAGGTGCGGACGGCAGACGATCTGCGACTCGTGCGGGGTGGCAGGGCGATGCGAGAGCAGCGTCACTTGCTCCTCCCCGCCCTGGCCAGGCTACAGGCCGACGTTGGGTGGATCTCGCCGGGGGGCCTCAACTACGTGTGCCAGCGCCTCTGGGTCCCCCCTGCCGAGGCGTATGGCGTGGCGTCCTTCTACGCGCTCTTGAGCACAGAGGAGCGACCAGGCACGGTCATTCACGTCTGCGATGACATCGGATGCCGGTCCTTCGGGGCGAACGAGCTCATCGCCGGGCTCGAAGTGGAGATCGGCAAGGAAGGCGAAGTGCGGCAGGATCGCATGTGGGTCACATCGCCTTGTCTCGGCCAATGCGACCGGGCGCCGGCCGCATTCCTCCAGAATGCAGGGCGTTCCGATGCGGTGGTCACCACCGCCGGTCCGGCGACCGTCCTTGCGGCGTCAGGCGCCCATCCGCTGCCGTCCGCCGATACCGGTGCTCCGCAGACCGCCGGTGATCGCGCCGGGCTGCGGGTACTGGCTCGGGTGGGGGCGGTCGATCCTGTGAGCCTCGACGACTACCGATCTCACGGTGGCTACTCGGAGTTGGAGCGTATCCTGGCGGGTTCGCCGGCGGACGTCGTCGACGAAGTCAAGGCATCGAACCTCCGAGGGAGGGGAGGTGCTGCCTTTCCCACCGGCGTCAAATGGGAGGGTGTGGCCGGGCAACCGGATGGCCCGCGCTATCTGGTGTGCAACGCAGACGAGTCCGAGCCGGGCACGTTCAAGGATCGTGTCCTGATGGAGCATGACCCCTTCGCGCTCATCGAGGCGATGACCTACGCAGCGTTCGCAGTCGGGGCAAGTCAGGCCTACATCTACATCAGGGGTGAGTATCCGGTGGCGACGGCCCGGTTGGGCTCTGCGATCGAACAGGCGGCGGGTTCCGAACTGCTCGGCCGGGACATCCTCGGTTCCGGATTCGACCTGTCCATCGAGTTGCGACGGGGGCAGGGGGCATACATCTGCGGCGAGGAAACTGCGCTTTTCAACTCGATCGAAGGGTTCCGTGGCGAGCCCCGCCAAAAGCCCCCGTTTCCCACCACGCACGGGTTGTTCGGGCGCCCGACGGTGATCAACAACGTCGAGACACTGGTCAACGTCCTGGACATCGTTGCCGACGGGGGCGCGGCGTTCGCCGGCCTTGGCACGGATCAATCCACCGGGACGCGGCTGTTTTGCCTTTCGGGTCACGTCGCGACCCCAGGCGTGTACGAACACGAGTTCGGCGCAACGGTCCGAGATGTGATCGCTGCGGCAGGAGGGTCCGTAGGCGACGTGCAAGCTGTCCTGCTCGGCGGGGCGGCCGGATCGTTCATCACCGAGGAGTATTTCGACGTGCCGCTGACGTTCGAGGATGCGCGGTCGGCTGGTATCTCGCTCGGCTCGGGCGTGGTCATGGTGTTCAACGACTCCGTCGATCTGACCGACACGGGTCGGCGCATCGCTCAATTCTTCCGTGACGAGTCGTGCGGACAGTGCGTCCCATGTCGGGTGGGAACCGTCCGGGTGGAAGAGGCGCTGGCTCGGCACCTCGCCAACGGGCATGAGAAGGTGGATGCAGCGCTCATCGCCGAGATCGACTTGGCCATGAAGGACGCATCGATCTGCGGTCTCGGGCACACCGCCGCCACCGCAGTGCGGTCGCTGCTCGATCAGGGCTTGATCGGGAGTCGCGATGGCTGAACACGTCACCATCACGGTCGATGGTGTGCCGGTGGTCGTGCCGGCCGGCTCGACACTCCTCGAGGCATGCAATGCCGAGGCAATCGACACCCCGACGCTCTGCTACGTGGAAACCCTCACTCCCGTCAACGTCTGTCGAGTGTGCGTGGTCGAGGTGGAAGGGTCGCGAACGCTCGTTCCGTCCTGTTCGCGGATCGTCGAGGATGGGATGGTGGTGCGCACGGACTCGGAGCGGGTGCGCCATTCGCGCAAGATGGTGCTCGAGTTCCTGGCCGGCTCGGTGGACCTGTCCACCGCCAATGGTGGTCTGGCTCGCTGGGTGGAGCGGTACGACGTCGATGCCGCCCGCTACGGAACACCTGCGTCTCCAGCCACTGACCGCGGCACGCGCCATGCCGGTCACCACGAGCCGACCGACGGCACCACTGCAGAGACCGTGGCGCAGCCCCCCAAGGTCGACAACGACTTGTACATGCGGGACTACGGCAAATGCATCCTCTGCTACAAATGCGTCGAGGCTTGTGGAGTCGACGCTCAGAACACATTTGCCATTGCCGTTGCGGGGCGAGGCTTCGATGCCCGTATCTCCACCGAGTTCGATGTCGGGCTCACCGATTCGGCCTGTGTCTTCTGCGGCAACTGCATCGCCGTATGCCCCACCGGAGCGCTGATGTTCCGCTCGGAGTACGAACTACGCCGAGCCGGCATGTGGCGGGAGGACGAGCAAACGGTGACGAGAACTGTGTGCTCGTACTGTGGGGTGGGGTGCAATCTCGATCTCCACGTGCAGGACAATCGGATCGTGAAGGTGACCTCGCCGTTCGACCATTCGGTGACGAGCGGCAACCTGTGCATCAAGGGTCGGTTCGGCTACGAGTACGTCCAGGAGCTGGGTGATTTGGCGACGACACCTATCGACGAGGTTCTTCGCGCAGCCCGCAGCTGACCACGGCCGAGCGAGGTCCTGACTGAGCCGTGGTTCATCGTCCGGCCAGCGCCACCCCTGCCAGGGTCAGCGCTCCGCCGACCAGCAACGAGGCGGTGACGATCTCACCCAGCAAGACCGCGCCGGCCACCACTGCGATGAGGGGGGCGAGGTAGGCGACCAACGAGACCGTCGCCGCGCTGACGTATTTGGAGGCGAAGAGCGTCCCCACGAATGGGAGCAGGGTGCTGAAGAGCCCCAGCGCCACGAGGATCGCCCAGCCGGTTCCCGAGACGGTCGACGGCTGCATTCCGCCGACGAGGAGAGATGCAACGACCACGGTTGCCAGACCTCCGGCAAACATGGGGCCCGCCAGGTCACCAGTGCGGTGCGAGGGGGCGTAGCGACGCGACAGGACCCCGGTGGCAGAGCCCACCAACACACCGCCGAAGGCGAGAGCGCTTCCCAAGGCCACGTCGCCTCCTTCGGGCAGTCCTGATTCCCCAGACGAGACCAGGATGGCGGCGCCGAGAAGGCCGAGAACGAGACCGGCGACTTGGCGGCGGTTGAGCCGCTCACCGAGGAATGCCCATGCCATGACGCCGGTGACCGCCGGGTTGAGGGTGATGATCAACCCTTCGAAACCGGCCGACACGAAGTTGAGGGAGCTGATGTAGAGAATGGGTGTGAGACCGATCCTGGGGACGCCGATGAGAATTCCTCGCCGCCACGAGGTTGCGTCGATGGGTCGGCGCACCGTCATCAAGAACACCCCGACTGCAGCCGCCGCAATCGCGGTGCGCCCGACGATGACCGTGAAGGTGGTCGTACCATCGATGAACAGAGCCCGCGTGCCCACCGCAGCCATCCCCCAGCCCAGCGAGGACGCGGCGATCGCCCAAAATGCTCGCCGGCGCATCGGCCGACGCTAGCCCATCCGCGGTAGCGCCCGATTGGTGATCGCGGGACGCAGAAGGCGCCCCCCCCGGGCGGCGCCTTCTCCTTGCTTCGTTGTTCTTTCAGCTCACGGCAGGATCGTCGGACAGTCGTTGGGACCGACCGTGTCGATGCAGTTGATCCGGCCCTGGATAGAGGGCGAGATCGGGGTGTTGGCCGTGATGAACGCGGCCGTCACCTGGTCGAGCAGCTCGCGGGTCACCGCCGAGCCGATGTCCACCGGGTAGCCGTCGCCGCCGCTGGCCATGAAGTCGTTCTCGGCCAGCGTGTACGACGAGCCGGCGGTCAGATCGACCGCGGTCGCCGAGCACGTCCCGTCCGGGTTCTGGAACACCGCCGACACCACCCGGCTGCCGGAAGCCAGCCCGAGGTCGTAGGTGAAGCAGAGCCCCGACACCTGGGCGAACCGCCCGCTGATGGCCGGCATCGCCGACACGCCGCGCTCCAGGTGGGCCTTCAACTCCGCCCCGGTCACGTTGAGCGTGACCACCGAGTTGCCGAACGGCAGCACGGTGAGCACCGAGCCGGCGGTGATCTCGTGATCGCCCCCGTCGGGCGGCGGGCAGAAGTCCGTCGGGTTGTCCACGGTGGGACACGTCAGGTCTGCTCGTAGGCCGCCCGAGTTCGTGATCGCGAAGTCGGTGCCGTAGCGGTCCCGCATGGAGTCCGTCACCACGTTGCCGACCAGCGACTCGCAGCTGCGCCCGGCGCTCTGCCCGCAGGCGTCGGCCCGCGGGATGAACACCGTCGATTGGCCGATCACCGTGCCGAGGATGCCCTCCAGCTCGGTGCGCAGCGGCTCGAGGAAGTCGACGATCGCCTGGTCCGGCGTCACCGCCGAGCTGACCGGGTCGACCAAGTCGACCGATAGTGACGTGACGGTGCTGGGATCCTTCTTCTTGGCACCCTGCTGGACCGTCATGTCGATGCGGGCGTACGTGCGCCCCCGGCTGCGGTTCTCCACCACGGTCGTTCCGTTGATCTCGCCCACGAACTCCACGTTGGTGTGGTCGCCGAGGATGAGGTCGAATCCGCTGACGCCATTGGCCAGGTCGACCAGCGGTCCGGTTGGATTCCCGTCGGCATCGAAACCGGTCACGCCCATGTGGGCGACCAGCACGAAGACGTCGGCGCCCTTCTTGGCGGCCTTGGCGCGAGCCGAGTTGGCGGCCGCCACCGGGTCGGTGACGGTGATGGTTCCGAACGAGTCGGGGAACACCAGTGTCGGAGCATCGGGATTGGTGACACCGATGACCGCTACCTCGATCCCACCCACATCGAAGATGCGGAAGGGCTTCACGCCGTCGAGGTTGGCGTCGACGTTCTGCAGGTTGGCGCCGACGTAGTGATATGGGTCACCCGGTTCGCCACCCTTCTTGGCCAGGTTGATCATCGACTGCAGGTGGCCGATGCCCTTGTCGAAGTTGTGGTTGCCCAATGCGCTCACATCGGTCCCCATCAACCGCTGGGCGAGGACCGCCGGTTCTTCGTTGAAGAAGTTCGACAGCGGCGGCGAAGCGCCGAAGTCGTCACCGCCGGTGACGATCAGCGTGTTCGGATTGTCCGCCTCCTCCTGGGCGAAGTACGTCGCCAGTTCCGCAGCGCCTCCGAACGTGCCTTCGCCGAACACGAACAGAGGATCGAGCTGGCCGTGCCAGTCCGAGTACGAAAGAACCCGAATGTCGACCGGCGCCGGTGTCGGCGGCCCGGCCGCAGCCGTGGCCGGAGCCAACAGGCTGGCAGTGAGCGCTGCGATGGCGAGAATCACCCATCGTTTCGTGCGCGGTGAATGGTGCGGCATCAATCCTCCTCGTGTCCACCCCAATTGATGTTCTCCATGTCTAGCAAACCACCACGCTGCGTGCTCGACTGACTGCGATTTTTCGACCGGCAGTCCACGCAGGTGGACCTCAGGGGCGCCGGCAGGAAAGGGCCGCAACTCGTGCCCCGGTGTCGATGGCCATGCCGAAGAGACGTGTGAGGGGGTCTGCCAGTCGACGAGGTGGCTGGCCGTGAACTCCCGGCCCTCCTGGTACTTGGTGAGCTTGCATGCCAGGTGTGGATCTCTTTGCCCTCGACATCACTGCCGGGTCGAGTACCTCTGTTCGCATCGACAGCGCGGGTTGCTCACCAGCTTTGTGCCATACATGAGAGCCTTGGTCGAAGTGGGCGACCTGCTCGATGGTATCGAGCGGGGGTCGCCGCCGTGTTCGCGGTCGACGACACCGACGATGCTGAGGTCGAAGGACACAGACATCCCGGCCGAGTCGTCGTGGGCTCGTTGCATACGGAGTGAGCCGTCTTCCGCTTCGGCTCACCCGGCCGATGCCTCGTGGACGGGATGACCTCTTCGGCGGTCTGCATCGCCGATCGAAGACGCCCATCTCCCCCCTTGCGTTCTCGAGATGCGACGCCTCCGGTCGGCGTGCTCCCAGCCCTTCCGTCGACGCTACACGCGTTGCGCCTCGCGTGCACTAAGACTGGACGTTGCGCACCGCTTCGCTGATCGCCGGCACCACTTCGTGCAGATCGCCGATGATGGCGTAGTCGGCCTTCGTGACCATCGGCGCCTCGGCGTCGGTGTTGATGGCGAGAATGTTCTTCGAGGCCATCATCCCGACCCAGTGTTGGATCGCGCCCGAGATTCCGCACGCGATGTAGAGGTCGGGGGCGATCACCGTGCCGGTCTGGCCGACCTGATCGGCGTGGTTGCGCCAACCGTTGTTGGTGGCGACCCTGGAGCATCCGACCTTGCCTCCGAGCAGCGCTGCCAGCTCCTCGAGCTCGGCGAAACCTTCGGAGGAGCCGACCCCCCGGCCGCCGCTGACCACCACCTTGGCAGTAGCCAAGGTCACGCCCTCACTGGCCTGCTCCTCGTCGACGATACGCACGGCCAGAGACTCGGCCGGTAGGTCGGGGCGAAGCTCCAGTACCTGCGGATCGGTGGCGACGGCGGCCGATTCGGCCTCGACGGAATGAGGCGCCACCGAAAGGAGGACCGTGGGTCCTTCGATCGTGGCCCGTTCGTGGAGCGAACCCCCCCACCTGATTCGAGTGACCACGGTTCCGTCGCGCTCCAAGCAGTTGGCCGCGAAGGGTGCGTGAAGATCAACGGCCGCATGGGCGAGGACTTCATTGCCGCGCTCGGTCCCGGCCGCCATGACGATGTCGGCCGACGTGGTGGCCACCTGCGCAACTGCTGCGCCCCATGCCTGCGGCGCATAGCTACCTTCCAGGGCTATCGAGTGAATGCGCTGCACTCCGAGTCGGCCCAGCGTGGTGACATCCGCTTCACCGATCGTGACCACCTCGACGTCGCCGTAGCGGCGGGCGAATGTGATCGCCTCGGCTGACGGCTCGGACAGCCGTTCCTGCTCATGCTCGGCGAACACGAGGATCATGAGGCCACCAAACCCAAGTCGCGTAGGAGTTCGATCACCCTTGGCGCAGCGGCTGCTCCGTGGCCGAGAATCTCGGTTGGCGTGTCCTGCTGTGGTGGGTGGACCAGTTCCTCCAGCCGGAGGCGGCCCGGGTCGTGCTCGACGTCGACCTCGTGGATCTCCGCCTTGCGGGCCTTCATCCGTCCGGGCAACGTGGGATACCGAGGCAGGTTGATCCCCTCCTTGACTCCTACGACCGCCGGTAGAGGCAGCGAATACACCTCGAACCCCGACGCCGTCTGGCGCTTGGCCCTGATGCCCTCTTCTTCTATGTCGATGCCCTTTATCCCGTTGACCACGGGACGGTCCAACGCACGCGCCACCCGGATGCCGACTTGATAGTTGCCTGCGTCGGCCGACTCATTGCCCATGAGGATGAGGTCGTATGTTCCCGCCTCCGTTTCCAGCCGCTGGATGGTGGAGACGATGCCGCGCGCGGTCGCCTCGGGATCCCAGTCCTCACCGTCTCGTCTGGCGAGGACCGCATGGTGTGCGCCGACCGAGATTGCCGTCCGCAGTTGCTCGACGCTCTCCTCGGGTCCGAGCGTCAGCACGGTGACCTCACCCCCGGTTCGCTCGGCGATCTGCACGGCTTCCTCGATCGCGCACTCCTCGTGCGGACTCACCGTGTGACCGAGGTTGGCGGCGTCGATGGATCGGGCATCGGGTGTCAGCGGGATACGCGCTCCCGGTGCAGGAACGCGTTTCACGCACACCAGCAACCGCATCAGGCTTTCATCCTCTCGTCGTCAGGATCGAAGAGAGGCTGGCTCCCGACTCGGGCGACTCGGACCGGGTACAGCTCGTTCATGTACATCACTTGCAGCTCCGCACCCTCCACCGAATGCTCGGGTGGGAGGTAGGCCAACAGCAGATACTCCCCGAGCGAAGGAGCAGCGCCGGCGGTGGTCACATACGAAGGCCGTCCGTGGGAGTCGACGATCCGTTCCCCCGACAGGGTGAGGATGGGCTCGTTGCCCATCGGGTACCGCTTGATGCCGGCCGTCGATGTCTGATCCGTCATCGTCAGCGTGCACAAGACGGCGGCGGGGTCTTCCGCCCGGGCGGCCAGGTAGGCGTCCTTGCCGATGAAGTCGGCCGACTTGACCCGTGGCCGGGCGAGCCCCGCCTCGACGGGGTTGTACTCGGACTCGAGCTCCGAGCCCATCAACCGGTAGCCCTTCTCGATGCGACCCGTGGTGCCGTAGACGCCGGCACCCACGGGGACGACACCGTGCGCTTGGCCTGCGTCCCACAGGGCATCCCACAGCGCGGGACCGTTGTCCCAGTCGGTGTAGATCTCCCACCCGAGGTCGCCGACATAGGAGATGCGGAACATGCGGGTGGGGATCCCGGCGATCGTGATCTCCTGGGTAGTGCCGTACGGGAACGCCGCATCCGAAATGTCGTCGTCCGTCAAGCCCTGTACGAGGTCGCGCGCGCTGGGGCCCCACACACCGACGGTCGTGATCTCATCGCTGCGATCGGTGAACTCGACGCCGGCCGGCTTGTGCTTCGTGAACCAGAACTTGTCGCGGGGTCCATCGAAGGCGCCCGTCATCACCCGGTAATGGTCGTCGCCCAAACGCATCACTGTGAGGTCGGACTTGAACCCGCCCCCTTCTGTGAGCAGCGGCGTGTAGACGGCCGAGCCGACCGGCTTGTCGACTTGGTTGACCGTCATACGCTGGATGAAGTCCTTGGTGCCAGGTCCCGTGAAGTCGAAGATCTGGAACGCAGACAGATCGACCATGCCGACCGACTCACGCATGGCCAGGTGTTCGGCGTTCTGGATCGGAGACCACCAGCGGGCGTCCCATTCGTGCTCGCGGTCTTCGATGCCGTACTTTTCGACCAGCGGCGCGTTCGACTCGTACCAGTGGGGCCTCTCGTAGCCTCCGGCCAGGTAGTACACCGCACCCAAGGCTTGGGTGCGATCGTGAAACGGTGCCCGTTTGAGGTCTCGGCGAGACGCCCATTGCTCGCGTGGATGGACGATCCCGTATGTCTTGTTGAAGTGTTCTGCACACCGAGCCAACACGTGCTCTTCGGTGCGCTCGTGGTCGTACAGACGGGCGATGTCGGACGAATGAGGGTCGAGATGCGGATAGCCGTTCGTCATCCAGTCCGCCACCAGCTTGGCGATGCCCGGACCTTCCTTGATCCACACGGCCGCTGCCGACCACAGATTCTGGACCTCGATGGTCTCGCCGAGGAGCGGCATGGCGTCGGGCGTAAGCGAAAGCAACCCGTTGATCCCGTACTTGATCTCGGCAGTCGAGAGGATCTCCGGCATGAGCTCCAACGCTTGCTCGAGTTGTGGATCGAAATCGTCCATGGTGAGGGGAAGCTCGGTTGGCGAGAGGCGAGACTCGGCAATCGAGGGAATGTCGTCGGGGTGGTGGAAGATCGGCCGGTGGGCGTATGACCCCACCTCCATCGACCCGCCGGTCTGACGCTCGTAACAGTACGTGTCCATGTCACGCACGATCGGATAACCGATCTCGTTGTTCGTGGCCTGCAAGACGTCGATGGGGCCGACGTCGATCATCTGATGAACCGCCGGGGTGAGGGGGATGGTCGCCCCGGCCATGGCGGCGATCCGAGGGCTCCACACGCCGCAGGCAATGACGACGTGTCCGGTTGGGATCGTTCCCTTGTCGGTCACGACCGCCGAGATCGCGCCGTCTTTGGTCTCCAACCCCACGACCTCGGTGTTGGGCAGAATGGTGGCTCCGGTCGCCTGGGCGCGCTCGCGCATGATGGTTCCGGCCCGCAAGGAGTCGACCACCGAGACGCTCGGGGTGTAGAAGCCGCCGAGAATGATGTCCTCGTTGATGTAAGGAACTTTCTCCTTGACCTCTTCCGGCGTGAGCATGTGGGCTTCGATACCCCAAGTCCTGGCCGAGGTCATCCGGCGGCGCAGTTCCTCCATGCGGCCCTCGGTGCGAGCCACCTCGATCCCTCCACACGTGGTCTGGACACCCATCTCTTCGTACTGGCGCTGACTGTCCAGTGTGAGGGCGGTCATCTCCTTGTTGTGGTCTACGGGGAAGATGAAGTTGGAGGCATGCCCAGTTGATCCACCCGGGTTGGGCAGGGGGCCTTTGTCGATCTGCACGATGTCGGTCCAGCCCATCTCGGCCAGGTGCCCGACCAGGCAATTGCCGACGATGCCGGCTCCGATCACGACGACATTTGCGTTCTGCGGCAGATCGCTCACCGTGGGCTCCTTCCGATGGTCGGTGGTTCGCCGCCGCGGTCCCGCCATGCGGAATCCGGGGACGATCCGGGCATGCAGGATAGAAGGGCGCCGCGCGGGCTGTCGAATGCGGCCCAGGCCCATGAGCACAGGGTTCGGGCCGCTGGACAACGGGCCTTCTCGACCGGTATTGTTCCATGATGCAGTCGTGTTCCGTATCGTGGAACACCGGCCTCCGAGGATGCCCATGAGCGAACCCACGAGCGAAGAAGAAGAGCTCGATCTGGCGTCGTTGTCCGACGACGAACTCACCGAGCAGATGCACGATGATCTCTACGACGGACTGGCGGACGAAATCGCCGAGGGAACCCACATTCTGCTGGACCGAGGGTGGGGCCCGGATAAGGTCTTGAACGATGCGCTCGTCGAGGGCATGCGGATCGTGGGCATCGACTTCCGCGACGGCATCCTGTTCGTGCCGGAGGTGCTGCTGGCCGCCAACGCCATGAAGGCCGGGATGGCGATCCTGCGCCCGCTTCTCGCCGAAACAGGAGCCGAGCCCATCGGCAAGGTGGTCATCGGCACGGTGAAGGGTGACATCCACGACATCGGCAAGAACCTGGTGGCGATGATGATGGAAGGGGCGGGGTTCGAGGTGATCGACCTGGGGATCAACAACCCGGTCGAGGACTACTTGGCGGCGTTGGAGGAGCATCAGCCCGACATCCTGGGGATGTCGGCATTGCTGACCACGACGATGCCGTATATGAAAGTCGTGATCGACGCGCTCAAAGAGCAGGGCCTCCGTGACAAGTACATCGTGCTCGTCGGAGGGGCTCCGCTGAACGAGGAGTTCGGTGCGGCAGTGGGGGCCGACGCCTATTGCCGCGACGCTGCGATCGCCGCCGAGACGGCCAAGAAGCTGGTGCTCGAGCGGCGGAAACTGGCAGCCGAGGATGCCTGACGCCGCACCGACGCTCGTTTTGGCGTGCGGCGCACTCGCCAGAGAATTGCTGGAGATCGTTCGACTGAATGCGATGGACCACGTCACGGTCGAATGCCTGCCCGCGTCACTGCACAACACGCCCGACCGGATTCCTTCCGCAGTCGCCGACCGGCTCGACGCCGCCGGCGACGCCTATGAGCGGATTCTCGTCGGCTACGCCGACTGCGGCACAGGCGGCCTGCTCGATGCAGAGCTCGAGCGGCGGGGCGTCGAGCGGCTGCCCGGCGCCCATTGCTACGAGTTCTACGCAACGACGTCGGTCTTCATGTCGTTGCACGATGCGGAGCCCGGCACCCTCTACCTGACTGACTACCTCGCACGGCATTTCGACAGGATCATGATCAGAGGATTGGGGCTGGACCGGCACCCGGAGCTGCTCGACACGTACTTCGGCAACTACACCCGTTTGGTCTACCTGGCACAGACCGACGATCCGAAGCTGATCGCGATGGCCGAAGCGGCGGCCGACCGGTTGGGTCTGCGCTTCGAGATGCGAGTGACCGGCTACGGCGATCTGACCCCTGCCGTGGTGGACATTGCGCGGAAGGCGAGTTGACGTGCCTGCCCAGATGATCACCATCTACTGGCGCGACATTCCGGCCCAGGTGACGGCGCGAGATGGGCGACGCAAAGCGAGCGTTCAACTCGATGATCGCTTCCAGGTCGCCATCGACCGGGCGGCCGCCGTCGCCGGCAAGGAAACCACTGACGACTACCTGGCGGAATGGCATCGGGTGACGGCCGACACGCCCGGCGCAGACCTCCAGGCCGAGGTGGAGGAGGCTGCCGAGGCGCTGGAGACGGCGTTCCCCGAGCAACGCCTCCAACGCTTCGTGTTGAACGGCGGCAATGATCCCGACGGAGACGGAAGTGACACGAACGATTCTCAGTAGCGCCACCCGCGAGGTGGTGATCGGCTTCGATCAGCCGTTCGTGATCATCGGTGAGCGGATCAACCCCACCGGACGCAAGCTGCTCGCGGCAGAGATGAAAGAAGGCGATTTCAGCAGGGTCGAGGCCGACACCCACGCCCAGGTGGCTGCGGGTGCCCACATGCTGGATGTCAACGCCGGGATCCCGCTGGCCGACGAGCCGGCCATCCTCGCGGCAACGGTGAAGCTCGTGCAGTCCCTGACCGACGTGCCGCTGTCGATCGACTCGTCGATCGTAGAGGCGCTCGAGGCCGGCCTGGCCGTGTACGACGGCAAACCACTGGTCAACTCGGTCACCGGCGAGGACGAACAGATGGAGCGAGTGCTGCCCCTGGTCGCCAAGCACAGTGCGGCGGTCGTGGCCATCTCCAACGACGAGACCGGCATCTCCGAGGACCCTGACGTCCGGTTCGAGGTCGCCAGGAAGATCGTCAACCGGGCCGCCGACCACGGCATCCCACGTGAGGACATCGTAGTGGACCCGCTGGTCATGCCGATCGGCGCGATGGCCACCGCCGGGCGGCAGGTCTTCGCACTCGTCCGGCGCCTGCGCGAAGAGCTTGGCGTCAACACCACCTGTGGGGCGTCCAACGTATCGTTCGGGCTCCCCAACCGCAATGGCATCAATGCTGCGTTCCTGACCATGGCGATGGCGTCGGGCCTGACGTCGGCGATCACCAACCCGCTCCACGCGGAAGTCAAGGCGGCGATCATGGCCGGCGATGTCATGCTCGGCCACGATCGCGATGCCGCGGCATGGATCGCCGCCAACCGCGAACCCGGGTCGGAGGAGCGAGGGAGGCGCCGATCGGGGCGGCGAAGGGGAGCCTCCCCTGACTGACGGCGCGTCTGTCCGCATCGTGTTCACTCCGTCGGGCCGGCGGGGCAAGGTACCGGTCGGATCATCGGTCCTCAACGCTGCCCGAATGCTCGGAGTGGACCTGGACTCGGTCTGCGGCGGCCGGGGCATCTGCGGCAGGTGCCAGGTGACCCCGACGATGGGCGACTTCCCCAAGCACGGGATCGTCTCATCCGCTGAGAACGTTTCTGGCTTCACCGACGTCGAGGAGCGATATCGCGATCGCAAGGGCCTCGCCGACGATCGGCGCCTCGGATGTATGGCATTGCTAGAGGCCGATCTCGTCGTTGACGTGCCGGCCGAGAGCCAGGTCCACCGTCAAGTGGTCCGCAAGGACGTCAATCTGGGGAGCGTGGATGTCGATCCGGTCGTACGGCTCCACCTCGTCGAGATCGACCCGCCCAGCCTGGACGACCCGGCCGGTGACGCCGAGCGTCTCCTGCGGGCGTTGGCAACGCAGTGGAACCTCACCAACGTCGAAGTCGACCGGGACGTCCTGGCCGACCTCCAGCGTGACGCCAGAGCCGAAGGCTGGTCGGTGACCGTCGCGGTGCGGGACGATTCGATGGTGTGCGCGGTGTGGCCGGGCTATCACGAGCAGGTGCTGGGCGTCGCCATCGACGTGGGCTCGACCACCGTCGCCGGACACCTCGCCGATCTCCGCTCGGGAGCGGTGCTCGCCTCCGCCGGCCGGATGAATCCGCAGATCAGGTTCGGCGAGGATCTGATGTCACGAGTCTCCTACGTGATGATGAATCCGTCGGGGGCGGAGGAGTTGACCACGGTGATAAGGCGAGCACTCGACGAGCTGATCGGCGAGCTGGTGCATGCGGCCGCCGCCGAGCGGCGAGACATCCTCGAGGTCACGCTGGTAGGCAACCCGATCATGCATCACCTCTTCCTCGGCTGGGACCCGCGACCGCTCGGCGAAGCGCCATTTGCGCTCGTCACCGACCGCGCGCTTTCCCTTCCGACGTCGGACCTCGATCTGGACGTCCACCCTGCTGGCCGCGCATACGTCCTGCCGTGCATCGCCGGCCATGTGGGAGCCGACACTGCGGGCGCCATCTTGGCCGATCGACCGCACTTGCGACCCGGCGTCCAGCTTCTCGTCGACGTCGGTACCAATGCTGAGATCGTGCTCGGCGACGGCGACCGATTGCTGGCCGCCTCCAGCCCGACGGGCCCCGCGTTCGAAGGGGCGCAGATTTCCAGCGGCCAGCGGGCCGCACCGGGCGCCATCGAGCGCGTGCGAATCGACCCGGTCACTCTCGAGCCTCGCATTCGGGTCATCGGCTCTGAAGCTTGGTCCGACGATCCCGGCTTCGAGTCGGTTGCCGCAGATCTGGGCGTCAACGGGATCTGCGGCTCAGGGATCATCGAAGCCGTGGCCGAATTGTTTCTCGCCGGAGTGATCGACCGCGACGGCGTGGTGGCGGGCGCGGCCGCCGATCGTACGAACCGGGTGGTGGCCGACGGCCGAACCTTCTCATATCGGCTGTGGGACGGCATCCACATCACCCAAAACGACATCCGGGCCATCCAGCTGGCCAAGGCGGCGCTCTATGCGGGGGTCCGCCTGCTCATGGACCACCTCGGTGTGGACGAAGTCGATGGCATCCGGTTGGCAGGTGCGTTCGGAAGCCACATCGACGTCAAATACGCCATGACGCTCGGTCTCATTCCGGACTGCGATCTCGGTGAAGTGTCATCCGCGGGCAATGCGGCCGGGTCTGGGGCCCTCATCGCCCTTCTCTCGGGGGCTTCCCGCCGGGAGGTCGAGGAGGTCGTGCGCAAGATCGAGAAGATCGAAACCGCCACCGAACCCCGCTTCCAGGAGCACTTCGTCGAGGCGATGGCCATCCCTCACCGGAGCGCTCCATATGCGCGGCTACGCACCATCGTCGACATCCCCGAACCGTCGACAACCACCACGAGCCAGCGCCGTCGCCGCACCCGCCGTACCAATCAGGAGGCAGAATGACCGATCGTAAGACCCGGCGCGGGGGAGGACGAGCCGCGAGGCAGGCGGCACGGGCTGCGGTCATCGAGCGGGAGCCGTTCTTGACTCGCAGCCTCGCTCCGATCGAGGTGCTCGGTGACGAGGGACTGAGCATCATCGAGGAAAACGCCGAAACCATCTTGGAGCGGGTGGGAATGGAGGTCATCGGCTACGAGGAGGGTCTGCGCATCTTTGCCGAAGGCGGGGCTGAAGTCGACGGCACACGGGTGCGCTTCCCGCGAGGAATGTGCCGGGAGATCATCCAGAAGTCGGCGCCGCGTTCGTTCGTCCAGCATGCCCGCAACTCCCAACGGAGCGTCACCATCGGCGACCCACACATCGTTCTGGCACCGGCGTATGGTTCGCCGTTCGTGCGAGACCTCGACAACGGCCGCCGGTACGCCACCTACGGAGACTTCGTCAATTTCGTCAAGCTCGCCTACACCTCGCCGGTGCTGCACCACAACGGCGGAACCCTCGTCGAGCCGGTCGACCTCCCGGTCAACAAGCGGCACTATGAGATGGTCTATGCGCACATCCGCTACTCCGATCGGGCGTTCATGGGCTCGGTGACGAACCCATCTCGCGCCGAGGACACCGTGGAGATGTGCAGAGTCTTCTTCGGCGACGACTACCTCGACGACCACACCGTCGTGCTTGGCTTGTGCAACGCCAACTCGCCGATGGGATGGGACTACAACATGCTCGGCTCCGCCAAGGCGTATGCCGAGGCGAATCAGGCGGTGTTGATCACGCCGTTCATCCTCGCCGGCGCCATGTCGCCGGTCACGGTGGCCGGGGCAGCCGCACAGACGCTGGCCGAAGCCATGGCCGGCCTCGCGTTCACCCAGATCGTCAGGCCGGGTGCCCCGGTGATCATGGGGTCGTTCGCCAGTTCGATGTCCATGCAGTCGGGCGCGCCGACCTTTGGGACTCCTGAGCCGATGCTGCTGCTGATCACCTTGGCTCAGCTCGCCCGCCGGCTCGGAGTGCCCTTCCGGTCGGCCGGCAACTTCACTGCTTCGAAGATCCCCGACGCGCAGGCGGCCTACGAGTCGATGGCTTCGTTCCTGCCCGGAATCCAAGTGGGGGTCAACTTCCTGCTTCACACCGCCGGTTGGTTGGAAGGCGGACTCACCATGGGCTATGAGAAATTCATCCTCGACGAGGACCAGGCAGGAGCCGCCGCTGCGTACGTGAAGGGCGTGGACCTATCGGAGAACGGGCAAGCGCTCGCAACCATCCTGGAGACGGGGCCTGGTCAGCACTTTCTGGGAACTGCGCACACCCTGGCGAACTTCGAGACAGCATTCTGGAAGTCGGCTCTCGCTGACAACAACAGCTTTGAGCAGTGGAGTGACGAAGGCGGCCTCGACGCGGTCGCCAGGGCCAACCAGGCGTGGAAGCGACGGCTCGCCGAATATGTCGAACCCTCCATCGACGAGAAGCGACATGCGGCGCTGCGCGAATGGATCGATCAGCGGAAGTCGGCGGTGCCCGACTCGGACGTGTAGGAGTAGCGATGACGGAACCGAAGACGGCGATCGCCCGCGTACTGGAGCACGCCAAGTTCGAG
Source organism: Acidimicrobiia bacterium (assembly GCA_041586155.1). GTDB lineage: Bacteria > Actinomycetota > Acidimicrobiia > Spongiisociales > JAENVV01 > JBFGJH01. The sequence continues at coordinate 48,717 of JBFHAT010000012.1, read as the reverse complement.
CTCATCCCGCTCAAGAACGTGCTCGACCAGGCGAGATTCCTGCCGGCGGGCGCCACGGTGTCGGTGACGGCGTCGCCGGCGAAGGGCCTCGACGCCACGCTCGATCTCTCCGAGGATCTGCGCCAAATGGGCTTCGACGTGGTCCCGCACATCTCGGCCCGCCTCACCCGCGACAAGCATCATCTCGAGTCGATCGTCAAGCGCCTCGACGACCTCGGACTGCGCAAGGTGTTCCTGGTGGGCGGCGATGCCGAGCACCCAGGCGACTACTTCGATGCGCTCTCGCTGTTGCACGACCTCGCCGACATCGGTCACTCGATCGAGGAGATCGGCGTCCCGTCCTACCCAGAAGGACATGCGGTGATCCCCGACGACCTGCTGATCCCCGCGTTGCTCGACAAGCAGCCGTACGCCCGATACATGACCACCCAGATGTGCTTCGACGGCGAGGCGATCAAACTGTGGATGGCCAACGTGCGTGACGCCGGCGTGCGTCTTCCGGTCGTCTTGGGGCTCCCGGGCGTGGCCGACCGGCTCAAGCTTCTCGGCATCTCGGCCCGGATCGGCGTCGGGGACTCGATGAGATTCCTGAAGAAGAACGTGAGCCTGGTCGGCAAATTCGTCAAACCGGGCGGATACAGCCCGGCCGAGCTGCTGGAGGATCTCGGTCCCTACCTCGACGACCCGGCAGCGCAGATCGAAGGCGTGCACATCTACACCTTCAACCAATGCGAAGCCACCGAACGGTGGCGCCAGGAGTACCTCGCCTCACTCTGATCCGCCGACTCAGAGGTCGGCCGTCAGGTACGCATCGGTGTCGTCTCCGACCCCCAGCGAGAGTCTTTGCAGCGTTCCAACGGCGAAGACGACCTTCACTGAGTCGCCGTGTCCCTCGATGTGCGCCGGGTGCTCATCGCCTGCAATGCGCACCAACACGCCGGGATGTGCCTCGAACGCATCGGCCGCCCAGGCCGGAATCCGCAACGCCAGGTCCTCGTGGTGCGGCACCACTGTCGTCCGCAACGGAACGCGGAGGCGTTCCAGGGCGGGTCCCGTGACCGGTTCCACCTCGGCCCGGGGATCAAGGGTCTCCTGCAGCCCGCGCCGATAGGCGTCGCAGAGCCACTGCTGAACGGCGTCGTCGAGCTCGGCCGGGTCGGTCAGTCGCATCTGATGGCCGAACCCGGTGGGCCCGTACATGTCGAGCGTGCGTATCCGCTCGTCTCCCACCGGGTAGGGGAGAATGAAGCTGATGTCGATCCACCGGCGGGCCAGCTCGGCGCCGCCGAACGTCATACGGGCGATGAAGGCGATGCGGGTCTCTTGAGGGTGGATCCGAAAGTCCCCACACTTGCGCACTGCTGCTTCGAACCCTCGATAGAGCTCGACGGCCAAATCCGATTTCGACGCGAGGTGCTGTTCGAGCGCCATCTCGGTGCAGGAGTGCCACTGATTGCGGTTGGCGAACCGGCGGCCGCAGTCCGGGCATTTCCAGAGCTCATCGGCCATCGTCACCGTGCGTGTGAGGGAACGGCGCCACGGATTCGAGCGTAGGCTCGGCATGCGGTCTGAGCAATGGGAGGCTCACATGGAATATGGCCTTTGGCACGTTGAGCGCAGGGACACCGCCGACCGCGACGAGTTCGCCCAAGCAGCGTTGTCGTTCTGCCGAGCGGTGCGCGGCCTCGAGGGTGTGTCGGACTGTCGCTTCTTTTGGAAGCCGTTCGACGTGATCGTCGTCCTCGCCGAGGGCGAGACGGCCGCCGCTTGGCGGGTCAACGATACGGGGCTTGCCGCCGCATCGTTCGCGCTGTTCGATCTGGGGAAGGCGACGGGATACGAGGAATGGTTGGATGCCAAGACGAGCGAGCAGCTGTACCGGTCGGCCGGCAGGTGAGCGAGTTCCGGCCAGACTGAGCAGCCAGCCGCCCAGATTCGTCCGCGTAGTGTGGCGGGGTGACCCGGCCGAAGAGCGTCCTGTCTCGCGAGCTCCTCCCCGCCTCGATCGCCATCTTCACGCTGGTGGGCCTGGCCGCGTTCGAGTCTCTCGGCGTGGCCGCTGCCCTGCCAGAGCTGGCGGCCGATCTCGGCGATGTGGAGCTGCTGCCCTGGGTGATCACCGCCTACTTGCTCCTTTCGGGCGTGGCGACGGTGCTGGCGGGTGCGTTGATCGACTCGCTGGGCGTTCGGTTGGTTTTCCGGGTGGCCGTGCTGGTTTTTGTTACGGGTTCGGTCATCTCGGCTCTCGCCTCGGCGATGCCCCAGCTGATCGCGGGGCGAGTCGTGCAAGGGGCAGGTGGGGGTGCATTGGTCTCCGTCGGACTTGCCGCCGTCACCTTGCTGTTTCCCTCTCACCTGATCGGCCGCGCCTTCGCAGCCAACTCGACGGTGTGGGGCGTGATGGGCGCGGCGGGTCCCGGTATTGCTGCGCTCCTGCTCACCTTTGCCAGCTGGCATTGGATCTTCCTGGTGAACGTCCCATTGGGCTTGGCGGCGCTTGCGGCCGGCTGGCGCGTCATGCCTGGGCCGGTCGGAGCGCCCGAGCGCGCATCGTTCGACCTCCTCGGTGTCGCAGGCATATTCGGCCTCACCTGCGCATTACTGCTGGCAGCCGATCAGATCGGCCCTTGGTCCCTGGTGTGGTTGGCAGCCGCCGGTGCGATCGGCACCTGGTACATCCGCAGAGCGCAGCGGATCGCCGAGCCTGTGATGAAGAGACGGCATCTGGTCGAACAGCCCTTTGGCGGATTGGCGGCCTCGATCGCATTGCTGCTCGCAGGAGGTATTGCGGCGAGCAGCTTCTTCACTCTGTATGTCCGGGGGGCGCGTGGCGCCGGTGAGGCGCTGACCGCCTGGTCGGTGGTGTTCTTCGTCGTCGGATGGACCGCCGGCGCCAACCTGTCGAGCCGGCTGCTCGACCGTATGGCCGAGACCTCGGTGATGGCCACAGGTTTTGGGTTCACCATCATCGGCTTGTCGTCGACGATGGGAGCCAGCTTGCTCGGGTTGTCGTTGGGAGTCGTGTTCGTGACGATGTTCGCCGCCGGCATGGGGATCGGCATGGCCACCAACGCCGGGCTGACTCTGTTGCAGGCGTCGGCAACTGCGTCGGAGAGCGGGCGCGCCACCTCGGCCCATCAGTTCTATCGCAACATGGGCTTCACCGTCGGCGCTGCGATTGGTGGTGCGGTGATCCTGTTTGTCGTGGGGCAAGCCATCGGTGACCTCGAACAAGTACGAGCGCTGCTGGCGGGTGGGGAAGGAGCGCAAGACGCTGCGGACGCCATCGCACGCGGGTTCAGCACCGCCGCCGCCGTTGGCACGGTGCTTGCGCTTGGCGGATTGATTCCGTTCCGTCGGCTCCGCCGCCACCTGGCGCCGGCCCGGGCGGCAGCCAACGAGCACCGGCGCAGCCATGTTCGCTACACGCCCTGAGTGCCAATCCCGGCCGGGTTGTTCGACGTTCAAGCGGTGACCGGGCGAGCCCGCCACTCCCAACGAGCGAATGACAATGTCATCGCTGCCGCAAAGAGAGCGACCGCGCCGAACATGCCCCGATAACCCAACGACGAAATCAGGAATCCCATCGCAGGAGCGCCGACCACGTTGGCGAGCGGGAAGAAGCTGAGGAAGCCGCTGAGCGCCGCGCCCCGGTTGGCTTCGGGCGTCCTCGTCACCACCAGTGAGTAGAGGATCGGGAAGGTGTAGCCGTGAGCCGCCCCGGTGGTCAGCGCCGCCAAGACGAATCCTGGGGTTCCCGACGAGGTGGCCAGAATCCCCAGCCCCGCGGCCATGCCCAGCATCGCCACCACGAGGAGGCGCAACTCGCCGACACGCTGCGGTAGCCGGGCGCCCACGACCCGCAACGTAATCGCCGTGCCCGAATACACCGCGAAGAAGAGGCCGACCGAACCGATGCCGGCAGTGTCGACGTAGGTCTTCAGAAAGACGAAGTAGGAGATGATGGAGGCGGAGAAACCGGCGCTCACGAGCCAAATGGGCTGCAGGCGGCGCTGGGCGACCGCCGCGAAGAACCCACCGCTCGGCCGGGTCTGCCGGCGAGCCTCTTCGAGTGGCAGTGCGGCGGCCATGGCCAGGGCAGCGATGCCGGTCGAGACGAGGAAGAAGAGATCGAAATCCCCTAATCGGAGGAGCAGGTCGCCCACCAATCCCCCCAGTGCGATCGGGAGTTGGGCGCTCACGCCGTACAGTGCCAGACCCTCGGTCCGCCGGTCCTCAGGGACGATGTCGGCACCGTAGGTTGCCAGCGCAGTGAACAGGACCGCCTCGGCCAGGCCGTGTACGACCGTGAGCGCATACACCCACCAGGACAACGAATCCACCGTCAAGTACAGCGCGGTTCCGACGACGTTGATCAGGTTGCCGGCGTGGATCAGAGGTCGGCGACCGATCCGATCCATCAGAACGCCGACGAATGGGCGAACCACCAGGGAGCCGAGGGAGCCGACACCGATGATCAACCCGATGGTCAGCTCGTCGGCCCCCAGCTCGACGAGGAACCCCGCAAAGTGGACGAACAGAGCGAAGGTGAGGCCCATCAACATCTGCGAGAGCGAGGCGAATACGAACGATCGGGTGAAGAGCCGGGATGGCATGAGCCGGAAAACCTAGCCCGATCCGGCGGCAACTCGTTTCGATCGGTGACGACCCCTGAGCCACGGGCAGGACGCGTTCGCGAGTGACCCGCAGCTGGGGAGCCGCACCCCCGGATGGCGCGGGCGACGGTTCGCAGCGAGCCGCTACGGTCAGACCATGCTGCGCGACTTGTTGGCCCACCCCGGCGTTGTCGAGAAGGTGCAGCTGGAAGGTCCGCTGGGGGTCATGGCCATCCACGGCGGCATCGAGGCCGGGACTGCCGAGCTGGCGCTACAGGTGGCCAACGCCACAGGGAGTTCCCATTACATCGTTGCGCAACCGGAGGATCTGGCGTGGCACATCCCCTCGACGCGGTATCGGCCTGACGATTCTCCGGCGCTGGACCGGTTCCTCGGGCATGTGCGGGCCGTCGTCTCGGTGCACGGTTTCGGACGGGCGCCGCTCGAGCACACGATTCTCGTCGGTGGTCGGAATCGGACGATGGCGCGGGCAGTTGCGGCAGCGTTGCGTCGCCACACCGACGTGAACGTCGTTGGCGCCATCGCTGAGATGCCCAAGAAGCTGCGGGGCGTGCATCCGTCCAATCCGGTGAATCTCGCGCCATCTCGGGGCGTCCAGCTGGAGATGTCGGCGTCGACCAGGGAGCCTCATGTTCGACGGCACATAGGCGATGTGCTCTCGCAGGTCGTCCTCCGCCAGGCTGCGAGGTTGGCAGGCGCACCTTGAGCGACATCGGACGCCCCGTCGGTATCTTGATCCACACCGGAGCGGACGGTTTTGCGGCGATGCGCGCCTTCTACCTGAAGGCGCTGGCGTTGCCGGTGCGTACGGACCGGCCGGGATTCGTCAGCTTCGAGTGGGGAGACATGCGGCTGACCATCGCCGTGCACAGTGGGGTCGCGGGGAGCGCCGTCGATGCCGACCGCATCCTGGTCAACTTCTCGACGACCGACATCGATGTTGCGGTCGCGCGCCTCGCCGACGCTGGGGTGCCTGTCGTTCGGCCGCCCGAACCCGAGTCCTGGGGCGGCCGAGTTGCGACGTTTCGCGATCCGGACGGAAACCTGCTCCAGCTGCTGGAGTTCCCTCAGGGCGACGCCTGAATGGCGTCGTTGGGGCGGTGCACCTCGGGCGGGATTGGCCGTCGGAACTCGGCGTATGGCGGGTCGGGCGCTCCCATGCGCTGAAGTGCCGCGCGAAGCGCCGGCGACGTCCCCAGTGCCCATGCCAGGAAGCTGGTCACGATGCGGCCCGCACGGTGGGCCCCAGGAGTCGCACGCACGCCCAGGATGGTGCGCAGGCGGGGTGGAATCGTCGTCACGGCCGCGGCGAACATGATCCGGTATGCGATGCGCATGCTGCGTGCCTCGAACGGCGGGTCTTTGAGGAATCGCAACACGTCGGACATCCCCGGCGACGGGGCGAGCTCCGGATGATCGGTCACCCAACGGCGCAGATCCTCCCACGTGCGGGGCAGCGGGTCGGCGCCCAGCATTGCTCCCAGACGAGCCTGTTCTGCCACGTACCGGTCGGCCACGTCCGGCTCTACTGGACGCGGCCCGAACGCCAGATACGTCGCGAGAAACGACTCGACCATGGCATTGTGCACCCAGGCGGCGTGGTCTGCGTTGGCTGCCGAGTAGCGACGGCCTCGATGTGACTCGCCCCTGACTGGCCCGTGGGCTCGCCGCACCCGGGCCAGGGCCTGCTCGACCTCAGGTTGAGCCCCGTACGCCGTGGCGGTCACGTACGAAGAAGTGCGGCTCAGCCGACCCAGCGGATCTCGGCGATAGGCCGAGTGATGGTGCACTCCTGCCACCACTTCCGGGTGCGCAGCCTGCACCAGCAGGGTGCGGATGCCCCCGAGGAAGATGGCCGCATGGCCGGTCACTTGCCATGTGGCGGAGCCTGGGCCGAACAACCCGGGATCGCCCGGATATGAGAGCGTCCTTGCGAGTGGATGCTCATCGTGGGCGAACGGCTGAGCGGCGGCGTTGGCGATTCTGTCCTTCAGTCGTTCCAGCATGGAGGGACTCATCCGTTCGGGGTTGTCCCCTGGATACGGCGCAGCCGTACCACCGGGATGGTCCTGGAGGTCCGCGCCTGATAGGCGTCGTACCCGTGGTAGGCGCCGACGACGCGAGGCCACCATGCCGCGCGGTCCTCGTCGTCGAGTGTCTCAGCCCGGACCGTGTGATCGTGGCGCCCGATGCGCACGAACGCGTCCGGGGAGTGAATGAGGTTGAGATACCACTCCGGATGGTTGGGGCGACCGCCCCACGAGGCGATGACGTACCAATCGGCACCTTCTCGCAGGTACAGCAGCGGCACCCGGTGCGGCCGGCCGGAGCGCCGGCCCCTGGTCGTCAGAAGCAGCATGTCGTTGTCGACCAGGCGGCGGCCGAGCAACCCGCCCGAGCCGCGATAGAGCAAGCTGTGCAACCTGGACAATCGACGGGCGGTGTCGTCGCGCATTGCGTCAGGATACGGCGTCGGTCGCCACTAGCGTTTCGGTGTGCAACTCACACTCGTCCGTCATGGCCAGCCACAGTGGACCAAGGAGGGCAAGGGGTGGAACGATCCGCCTCTCACCGATCTGGGCCGACGTCAGGCTGAGCGCCTCGTCGGGGGGTTCGATCGTCCCCCGCAGCTCCTCCTCACTTCGACGATGCGCCGGGCGGTCGACACGGTGGCACCGCTCGAGTCCCATTGGGGGATTCGAGCTGAGACCGAAGATTGGCTGCGGGAGATCCAGATTCCCGAGTCCTGGCACGGGGCGCCGGTCGAGTGGCTGACCGATCAATTCCGCCAAGCGCGCGACCGGTTGCCGGAGGCATGGTGGGAAGGGCTCCCGGGCGGTGAGAGTTTTCGCAGCTTCCATCGCCGGGTCGTCGAAGGTGTGGAAGGCATGCTCGCCCAGCTGGGCGTGACTCCGGCCGCCGCCCATCGACAACTCTGGGATGTGCCCGATGATGACATTCACGTGGTCGTGGTGGCTCACGGCGGCACCAACAGCACCATCCTCGCCCGGCTGCTCGACATCGATCCGGTGCCGTGGGAATGGGACCGGTTCGCGATGAATCACGCGGCGCTGACGACGATCACCACCGTGCCCATCGGCCAACGCTGGGTGTTTTCGCTGCAGCGACACTCGGATGTGGCCCATCTCGGAGAGATCGAGGTCACCGCCTGACGCAGCAAGTCATGGCCGGAGTTCGTAATAGAGATTGACAGGGTCGCCGAGGTCCTTGACCTCGCACCGTCGGAATCCGGCCGCCAGCGCCAATGCCTCCAGTCGCTCGGCGGGCAGACCCTGATTGCCGAGGCCCCATCCATCTTCGGCGGAGAGCCCCGACGGGAGACACGAGATGATCGACAGCCCATACATCATGGCCAGCATGGGGTTTCGACGCTGCTGCTCGAATTCGGGTGCGGTCTTGATCTCCTTGACCACGACGAGCCCGTCATCGGTGACCGCCTGGCGGATGTCGCCGAGGGCCTGGTCGGGCCGGGTCATGTCATGGAGACAGTCGAACGCAGTCACGACGTCAGCGGAGCCGGGCTCCAGATCGTGGGCGGTGCCGACCACCACCCGGGCATTCTCGAGCCCGGCGACGACGACCTCTGCCCGTTCGACGGCGTGGTGGGCAGGATCGAGTCCGAGGAACCTGGAGTGAGGAAAGCTCTCGGCGAGTGCGCGAACCGCCAGGCCCGAGCCGCACCCCACGTCGACGACGTCGATCCCGTCCTCGAGTCTGCGTCGCAACCCATCGAAACCATCGATCACGACCGTCGGGAGCAAATGGTCGGCCCACGGGCGGTTCATGGCCTCGAGCTGGTCGATCATCTCCGGTCCGGCCGCGTCGTAGTCGAAGCCGCCACCCGCCTTGAAGACAGCAAGGAGCCGCTCTTCTTGTTCCCGGAGGTCGATGGGGATGAACGCTGCGGCTGCGAACACCGGGCTTCCCTCACTGTCGGCCAGCACGGCGAGGCCCGCCTCGGAGACGTGGAATCGGCCCTGATGGTGGTCCAGGAGATCGGCCGCCGCCATGCAGCGGAGCCACTCTTGCACGTAGCGGGCATCCGTCCCCGTGCGCATGGCCAGCTCGTCTGGTGTCGATGAGTCGCCGGCAAGGGCGGCAAAGAGCCCGAGCCGGTGCCCGAGGTGGATCATCTGCGAAACGACGGCGCCCTGGCGATAGCTCCACACCTTGAAGGCGAACTGCTTGACATCTGTCGGGTCCATCCGCCGACGATAGGCCGATTCACGGTGCGCGGGAGCCGGCCGTACCATGGGATCGTGAACGAGATCCTCGACCAGCTGCTCGATCGCACTGTCCTCTTCAGCTACACGAAGCTCGGCTACCGGCTCCGCCGCGGCGACTTCGATCGGCTGCCGTCGATGGATGGCAAGCGAGCCGTCGTCACTGGCGCCACGGGCGGTCTCGGGGCCGCTACCTGTCGCAGGCTGGCGGAACTGGGGGCGGAGATCGTCGTGGTGGCTCGCAACGAGGACAAGGCAATCGAGCTCGTGAGCGAACTGAGAGAGATCGGGCCGGAGGCGTCATATGAGCTTGCCGATCTCTCTCTGATGAGCGAAGTCCGGGGCCTGGCGGTTCGTCTGTCCCGTCTTGATCGGATCGATGTCCTCGTGAACAATGCCGGGGCGCTCTTCGCCGAGCGCGCGGAGACGCCGGAGGGGATCGAACGCACCTTTGCCCTCAACCTGCTCAGCCAGTACCTCCTCACCACCGAACTGCTTCCGAGCCTCGAACGGTCGGCGCCGGCCAGGGTGATCCTCGTTTCGTCAGGTGGGATGTACACCCAGCGCTTGAAGCCGGACGACCTGGAATACGAGAAAGCGGAGTTCAAGGGCGCAGCAGCGTACGCGCGCACCAAGCGGGGGCAGGTAGTCCTCGCCCAAGAGTGGGCCAGGCGTTGGAAGGATCGGGGCATCGTGGTGCATGCCATGCACCCTGGATGGGCCGACACGCCGGGCGTCACCGGTGCCCTCCCGATGTTCGACAAGCTGGTCGGACCGTTGCTGCGCACGCCGGAGGAAGGCGCAGACACGATCGTCTACTTGGCAGCGTCCGACCGGGCAGCAGACGTGACCGGGCTGTTCTGGCTCGACCGCCGGCCCCGCTCGGTGCACTATCTCGGTGCAACCCGCGAGACACCGGAGGAGCGTCGCGAGTTCATGGGAGCTCTGGCCGCATACGCAGATCGAACGGAGTCGTGAGTTTCGTCGGGTAGCGTCGATCCCATGCGCATCGACCACCTCGTGTACGGGACGCGTGACCTCGCATCCGGTCTGGACGACATCAGTGCCCTCGTTGGCGAGGTACCACAACCCGGAGGACGCCACCCGAGCTTCGGCACCCGAAACCACCTGCTCGGCCTCGGCGGCTCGGTGTATCTCGAGGTGATCGGCCCCGACCCGGATGCCGCTCCGCCGTCTGATCCGCGACCGTTCGGGCTCGACGACCTGGACGATGACCGGCTCGTGGCATGGGCCGTCGCAACCGACGACATGAATGCTGGCCGAGCCCTGTTTGCCGAGCTCGGCATCTCGCTGGGAGATCCGTTCGAAGCATCTCGCCGCCAGCCCGACGGGACCGAGCTTCGTTGGCGACTCACTCCGCCGGTCGGCGGGGTGATTCCGTTCTTGATCGACTGGGGAGAGTCACCTCACCCGACCGCCGAATTGCGCTCGTCCACACGGCTCGCCGGTCTCCGGATCGAGACACCGAACGCCGATGAGATCAAAACAGTGATGCGTACGGCCGGTCTCGATGTGGACGTGCGTCCGGGCTTCGAGGAGCGGCTCGTTGCGACAGTGGATGCGCCGATGGGGAGGGTGGTCATCTGGTGATCGCGAAAAAAGGGGCCTTGACGCCTAGGGCTTTGTGATGCAAAGTCAAAGTACTTTGTAACGCAAAGTTGTGGCAGAAGATCTCCGGAGGAGGCCTCACCGTGACCGAAGAGCAAGCTGCCGCAGAGGCCAAGGAACTCCTGGCGGATGTCGAACGGGTACGGTCGCAAGCTCGCACCTCGCTCCTGAGCGCCAACTACGCGTTGTTTCTCCTCTGGGGGCTCTTGACGATCGGATCGACGGTCCCGCTCCTGGCAGGTGCGCCCAACGTGGGCAACTACTGGGTTGGTGCAGCCCCGGTTGGCGCCCTGATCTCATTCTGGTTGGGGTTTCGGTCGTCGGAAGCCATCGGTACGGGAGAGTCTTCGACCCCTTACGTGATCACGGCGGTAGGCATCTTCGTGTTCACGTTCGGTGGATCGGCTCTGTTCGATGGAGGGACGGCGATCGTGTGGGTGTTCGCTTCGCTGGCGGTGGGCTTCGGCGTGTTTGCGTTTCTCGACCGCCAACTGCTGGTACTGCCTCTGGTGGCCCTGGTCGTGGCGATGATCATCGCACTCGGGATCACCATCGAGGACACGGCAGCGCTCTACCTGAGTTGTGCCTTCCTGCTTGGTGGGGGATTCCTGGGGTTGGGTACCGGCCTGTGGATCACCCGCTCGTGACCCACCCGTCACAGGATCTCGACGATGTCGTCCACCAGCGGGTTCGCCTGGGGATCTTGGCAGTGCTCTCCGAGGCGAACTACGTCGATTTCGGCTACCTGAAAGAGGTGTTGGGCCTCACCGACGGCAACTTGAGCAGGCACCTGTCGGTGCTGGCCGACGCCGGCCACGTGACGATCGAAAAGGGGTATGCCGGCAAGCGTCCTCGGACGACCGTCAAAGCGACGGCCGGCGGTCGCAGGGCGCTGGCGGACCACCTCGCCTCACTCAAAGAACTCATCAAGCGAATCGAAGGGCAGTGACATGGCTGTATTGGAATGCAGGAACCTCGAAAAGTCATTCGGCGATCGGCGTGCCGTCAACCACGTGAGTTTCGCCATCGATGCCGAGGAAACATACGGGTTGCTCGGCCCCAACGGCGCCGGCAAGACCACCACCATCTCGATGCTCTGCGGGATCCTCGATCGCGACGGAGGAGAGGTCTTGGTGGCGGGCCAGCCGCTCACGACGCGTTCAGTCGAGCCGAAAGGGGCGATCGGCTTCGTACCCCAGGATCTGGCCATCTACCCCGACCTCACCGCCAAAGAGAACCTCGAGTTCTTCGGCAGGCTGTACGACGTGCGTGGCGACGCACTGAGCTCCCGGGTGGGCGAGGTCCTCGAGGTCATCGCTCTGACCGACCGTGCCGATGATCAGACCAAGGAGTTTTCCGGCGGCATGAAGCGGCGGCTCAACATCGGGATCGGCCTGCTCCACAAGCCGAAGCTGCTGGTGCTCGACGAGCCGACCGTCGGCGTCGATCCGCAGAGCCGCAATGCCATTCTCGACGCCGTCGAACATCTCTCTGGCGAGGGTATGGCCGTGCTCTACACCACCCACTACATGGAAGAGGCCGAGCGGCTGTGCGACCGAGTGGGGGTGATCGACGAGGGAGAGATCAAGGCCGAGGGGACACGGCGCGAGTTGGTGAAGATCGTCGGTTCCAACGACAAGATCACGCTCGTCGCGACAGGCAACACGCTCGCGGCTGCCGAGGCGGTACGGACGGTGCCAGGGGTGATCGACGCATCCGCCGCCGACGGTTCCATCGAGGTGATCGCCGGCGATGCGTCGGCTTCCCTGGCGGACATCATGGGAGCCACCGCCGCCGCCGGCGCCCAAGTGAAAGCAGTGACGGTCGACGAGCCGGACTTGGAATCCGTGTTCCTCCACCTCACCGGGAAAGCTCTGAGGGACTGAAATGGCAGCGTTCACATTGGCGTTGAAGGATCTACGCCAGCGAATTCGCGACCGCTCACTGTTCATCCTCGGGATCGTCGTCCCTCTGGTGCTGATCGTCATCCTCAATGGTGTCCTCGACTTCGATGACAGCAACTTCTCGACCACCGTGGTGCTGGTCGACCTCGACGGGAGCGATGCCGGTCGCGGGTTGGAGGAGGCGCTGGCCGATTCGGAAATCGCACTCGTGACGGCCGCATCGAGGGAGGACGCCATTGCCATGATCGAGGGCGACGAGGCCAACGCCGGGATCATCATCCCGGCAGGGTTCACCGCCGCTGTCCAGAGCTTCACCGAGGCCGACATCGAGGTATTGGGCAATCCCGGAGCGCAGATCTCGACGCTCATCGCCTCCGCCCTGGCCGACGGCATCGCCGGAGAAGTGTCGACCAACCAGTTGGCGGTGGCGGCGACCGGCGGGTCCGATCCTCTCGGCGTCATCGGTGCCGTTGCGACCACTCCCGCGCCGATCCAGATCGAAGAGGTCGCCGTCGGCAACCGTGAGCTCGATTTCACGACGTACATCTCCATCGGGATCGCCATCTTCTTCCTGTACTTCACGGTGCAGTTCGGGATCCTGTCGATCCTCGAAGAGCAACGCGATGGCACGATGGCTCGACTGCTTGCCGCGCCTCTCTCCCCCGGGTCTCTCTTGATCGGCAAGTCGCTCTCCAGCGTCGTCACCGGCTTGTTGTCTATGGGGGTGCTCGTGGTCGCGTCATCCCTGATCATGGGGGCCGATTGGGGGAATCCGGTGGGTGTGCTCATCCTCGTGATGGCAGGGATCATCTCGGCGATGGGCATCGGAGCGTTGCTCGGCACGCTGTCCAATACTGCGGAGCAGGCCAACAACTTTGCGTCGATCGTGGCGGTCGTGCTCGGCATCCTGGGTGGATCGTTCTTCCCGGTCGCGCAATCCACAGGGATCTTGGCTTCGCTGTCCAAGCTCAGTCCCCACGCTTGGCTGCTGCAGGGCTTCGGCGACAACACGGGTAGCGGCCGGTTCGGCGACGTCCTCGCTGCAGCTGCCGTGGTGATCATCACTGGATTGATCCCGGGTGCGTTCGCTCTGGCACGCCGGCAACGATTGGGAGTCACGACATGAAGACACTCGATATCGCACTCACTTCGCTGCGCCGCTTCCTGCGAGATCGCTCCAACGCCTTCTTCGTGTTCATCTTCCCGTTGCTGCTGGTGCTGGCCATCGGTTTGGTCTTCGGTGGAGGCGCCCGGCCCGTCATGGGCATGCTCGTCGTCGAGCCGGACAGCCTGACCGACGAGGTCGTCGCCCGGCTCGAAGCCAACGACTCGATCGAAACGGTTGCGTACGACAACCGTGCCGATCTCGAGCTGGCCGTTGAGCGCGGTGTCGCCTCGGCCGGCGTGGTGATCCCTGCGGGCTACGAGAAACTCCTCCTCGGCGGCGAATCGGCCGTCATCGAGTATTTCGCCCAGCCGGGTAGTACGGGCGCCAGCGTCGGCGTCGCCGTCAGCGCGGCGATCGCAGAGCAGTCCTCGGAGTTGCGTGCGGCGCAGGCGGCTGCGTCGATCACCGGAGGCGAGCTCAGCGACGCGCTGGCAACCGTGCGGTCGATCGATCTGCCCGGCGTGGAGGTGACGTCAACGTCCGCCTTCGGCAACGGCGACATCGATCCGGCAAATTTCGGCCAGTTCGGTTTCGGAGCAGCCCAGCAACTTGCCCTGTTCGTGTGGGTGACGTCCCTGACCACTGCCACGTACCTGATCCAGAATCGTCAGCTGGGCGTCGTTCGGCGGATGGCAGCGACGCCAACTGGCGCCGCCCGAATCATGGCGGGTGAGCTCCTCGGCAGGTTTGGGATCGCATTGACGCAAGCGGCGTTCGTGGTCATCGCATCAGCCGTGCTCTTTCAGGTGGACTGGGGTCCGCCCCTGGCCGCAGGCGCGCTGGTGCTGTCCTTCTGCTTGGTCGGAACCGGAGCTGGGATGCTGCTAGGGAGTCTTCTCCGCAACGAACAGCAGGCAGGTTCCATCGGTCTGGGAATCGGCCTCGGCCTGGCGGCACTGGGCGGTTCGATGGTGCCACTTGAAGTCTTCTCGCCCGGAATGAATCGCTTGGCCCACTTTCTCACGCCGCACGCGTGGCTCATCGACGGCTTCACCGAACTTGTGGGCCGTGGCGGAGGACTGGCCGACATCGCCAACGAGGTCCTGGTGCTGACCACAGCCGGGGTCGTGCTGACCGGGTTGGCGCTCCTCGCGTTTCGTCGTTCGTTGACCCGGGCCATCTGAGGTGGGGGTACCCGTCGTTCCGGCCCCGGACGTCGACATGGCGGAGCTGCGCTCCTACCGACTCGGGAGAGTCGTCGATCAGCTCCAATCGGCTGCCGTCGACCTCATGGTGCTCGCCAACCCGGTGAGTCTGAGATATGCGGCTGACTGGCGCGAATACGCCCTCTTCCAATCCCGAATACCGACGTACTACTTGTTCGTGTTTCCGGACGGTCGCCTGATCTTCCACGGCGCTTACGGCGCTGCCCACGACACCATCGACGAGTTCAGACCGGCTCACTACCTGAACTGCTTCGACGGCGGTCTGGAAACGGCGGGCCTGGCGTTCCGCTTCGCTCGCGATGTCGAAGCGGCGGCGGGACGACACGGCAGAGTGGCCGTCGAACGGCTCACTCCCAGCGCTGTGAGCGCCCTGCAGGAGCGCGGCCTGCAGGTGGTCGACGCCGAGCCGTTGATGGAGCGTGCCCGGATGATGAAGTCGTCATTGGAGCTGGTTTGTATGCGTCACTCCATTTCGGTCGCAGAGGCAGCAATGGCTGCCATGCGGGAGCAGCTCGCTCCCGGCATCACCGAGAACGAGCTGTTCGCGGTTCTGCACCAGACCAACATCGCCAACGACGGCGATTGGATCGACGGCCGAATGTTGTGCTCCGGGCCGCGCACCAACCCCTGGTATCAAGAGGCCACCGGCCGACCGATCCGCGAGGGTGAGCTGGTGGCGTTCGACACGGACATGATCGGGCCGTTTGGCTACTGCGCAGACATCTCGCGGACGTGGCTCGTCGGTTCCGCATCCCCGTCGGTGGAACAGCGCGACAGGTACCGACGCGCCTACGAGGAGGTCCACCACAACGCCGATCTCCTCGCGCCCGGTTTGAGCTTCCGAGAGCTGTCCAACAAGGCGTTCCAGCATCCCGACGAATTCGTCGCCCGCCGCTACGCGTGTCTGGCTCACGGAGTGGGCATGACCGACGAATACCCCAAGATCTATCACCGGCAGGACTGGGACCGGCACGGATACGACGGGGTCATCGAGGCGGGAACCGTCCTCAGCGTCGAAAGCTTCGTGGGATCCGATCGTGGTGGCCCCGGAGTGAAACTCGAGCAGATGTATCTCATCACCGACGTCGGTGCCGAGGCGATGTCCTCGTATCCGTTCGAGTCGGTCCTGCTTTAGTACTAAAACTAATCCGCATCGTCTTCGGCGGCGTATACCTGGTGAATCTCATCAAGGAGACACACCAATGCAACTACGTCGTCTGCTGCTCGTCGGAGCCGTCGCTTCGATCATGACACTGGGCAGCGCCGCGGGTGCGCAGAGCACCGGCAATGTCACCGTCGTCCATGGAATCCCCGATCTGGTGGTGGATGTCTATGTGAATGGCGATCTCACGCTCGAGGACTTCGCGACCGGAGACGTGGCCGGTCCACTGGCCCTCGACGCCGGTACCTACGATCTGGCCATCACTGCCGCCGACGCAGCGATCGAGGACGCCGTTCTGACCGGTTCAGCCGATCTGACTGCCGGCGCAGACGTGTCGATCGTGGCGCACCTGCAAGAAGACGGAAACCCGACGATCGGGATCTTCTCCAACGATGTCAGCGCGATCGACGCAGGCAATGGCCGGCTCACGGTTCGGCACACGGCGGCGGCCCCCACCGTCGACATCCTGTTGGCCGATGGAACCGAGGTCTTCGCAGGCGTTTCGAATCCGCAAGAGGGTGTAACCGACCTCCCCGCCGCCAGCTACGACGTGGCGATCGCCCCGGCTGGAGCCGGCGTGGACGGGGCCGTCTTCGGGCCCACGTCGCTCGACATACCTGAAGGCACGAACCGTATCGTGTATGCGACCGGCGACCTTGCTGGAGGTTCCTTCGCCCTCGTTGTCCAGGACATCGGTGGACTGCACTCTGCCCCAGGCGCGGTCAACACCGGCTCTGGCGACCTGGCCGACACCAACGTTGCCGTGATCGTTGTAGCGGCACTGGCGCTCGTTGTGCTGGCCTTCGCCGGTCGCCAGGCGCTGGCACGCAACTGAAGCTCGTGGCGTACGGTGGGAAAGCACTAACCGGCTCTCCCACCGTACCGGGGCCGTGGATATGTGGAAACGAACGATCATCGGAACGGCCGCTCTCGGGGCGGCTGCTGCGCTCGTGTGGAGTCTCTCCAGTTTCGCGACCATTCAACCTGTGGGCTCGCGTCCTCCCGTCTCACTGGCCGCGGAGCCCGCTGCCTCACCTGCCTCCGACCGTCAACCAGCACAACCTCCCTCGTCGCTAGGCGCTCCCGTCGAAGCAGGATCTGAGGAACCCAACGGCCCGGACCCATCGATCCAGGTGCGATCCGGACGCCTCGACGACATCGCTATCGCCGTCTCCGAAGCCGAACCCGTGGAGCTCTCCATCCCCGCTTTGGGGATCAGTGCACCTATCGCCCCAGTGGGCTACGTCGCAGAGACCGACGAGATGGAGGTTCCGTCGAGCGCCGGCGTGGTCGGCTGGTACCAATTCAGTCCCGTTCCCGGCGCAGCGGCGGGTTCCTCGGTTCTGGCGGCTCATGTCGACTACGACGGTCAGCCCGGGGTCTTCTACGACCTGCATGAGATCGACTCGGGAGTCCACGTGATCGTCCGCTTTGCCGACGACTCGACTCGCCAGTTCCAGGTCGTTGCGGCCGACCAGTACGACAAGGCGGCCCTGCCGGTCGATGAGATCTTTGCGGTGGAAGGCGCTCCGGTCTTGACGCTGATCACCTGCGGAGGCGCCTTCGACCGATCGGCCCGCAGCTACGAGGACAACGTGGTGGTGTACGCCGCTCCGCTCGATGTCCCCTCATCCGCCCCGGTCGGCACCGCTGGGTGACCCGGGCGGTCAGTGGGCGGCAAGATAGGCCTCGACCACACTGTCTTCCACGTCGCCCACCGGTTCCTCGAGGCCGGGAATCAGCCACACGTGCAGCATCTCGTTGGTGATGGGGATCGAGACGTGACCAATTGGGCAGCCGCCCCATGGTGACACCAGCGGGCCGAGGCCGAGCACGGTCAGGCACACGTGGTCGTGGGCGTGCCACACGGTGAGAGGGCCCCCGACGGCAGGGCCGGCTTGGCGGATGCCATCCATCTCGAACATGACCCCGAGCAGCACCGGGTCGCCGGAGTGGCCGAGCCCATAGATGAGATTCTCTGGCCGAGCGGGATCGAAGTACCGGCCATCCCCTTTGTGAGCGGGATTGACGGCGTGGAACTCGGAGCCGCGAATCCCGTCGACGTCGTATCCGTGTTCCGCCGCCACCGTGATGTCGTCGAACCGGGTCGTGAGGCGACGGACCTCGCCCAACAACTCATCGTAGGCAATCTGCTCTCCGAGCGTCGGCGCTCGGTCTTCTCCTTGCGGAATCAGGACCCCGGGTGGGGGCACCTCGCCCAGGTGATGGCCCCCGCCTCCGGCGAATGCGCCCAGCCACGCCGTCGAGCCGATGAGCACGAACGACCCGACCACGGCAACGTTGGCCGTGAGCAGTCGCAGCCGGGTCCTACGGGTATGCGGAGTGACGACGATCGCCAGGGCGGTCAGCTCGACGAGCTTGGTGGCCAGCCCCAGCTGGTCGGGCGCCTCTCCGGCCAACATCGAAATGGCGTATCCGGCCAGCGATCCGATCAGAACAACGATCGTCCAGGCCCGCCAGCGTGGAACCGATCGGATCATCATCCACAGGATCACGCCGAACGAAGCTGCCGCACCCAAATAGAGCGCCTGCGAGCCCCTGTCCTCATGTCCCGCTGCCAGACCGAAGTGGACGACGGCCGACGCAGCGAGGAGCCAGAACGCCAGCCGATGCGGATGATCGAGCCGCCCGTAGCCGGTCCAGGTGAGTCGTGGCCGGAGAGGTCGGATGGCGATCACCATCAGCAGGACAAGCACGAGAGCGGTGCGGTGCTCGTCGAAGATCGAATACATGGGGCTGCCGACATAGCCGTCGGTGACCACCGGGGCTGCAGGATGGGGGAGCCACGTCATCGGAGCGCCTTGACCAGGCGGAGGATCGCCAGCGGTAGCACGAGACGAGTCAACGTCGGGACCAACTCCAAGGGGCGGTGAGCGACGCCCAACGACAGAAGAAGGTCGACTGCGAACCAGGCGATGAGTGAACGCTCCACCCAGATGAGCACCGTCCACGGCTTACCACCGCCCACCGCCCAAGCGAATGTCAGTGTCGCCGCGGACGCCAACGTCGAGCCCACCACTCCGACCGGGTTCGCGAACGCCAAGGCGGCCACTGCCCCCTCAACTGCCGACATCGCAAAGATCGATGCTTGCACCAGAAGGAGCACCCGCACGGTTTCGCGGCGCCGGTCGGGAAGGAGAGGCGGGGCGATCGCAGCCATGGAGGTAGTGTCGGGGACGCCGGTCCCATGCACCATCGGGTATCACCCCGGAGATTCCCCGACGATCTCAGGGCCGGCGGGTCAACCGAGCCACCGTGCCCAAGTCACCGAAGGAGAACATCACCATGACGAGCCTCGTCCTCTGGCTTCACATCGTGGCCGCCGGCGCCTGGATCGGCACCGATGTCGTCCAGGCGGTCGCACCTCGTTTCATCGACGGCGGAGGAGCGCCGGTCAGGGCGAATTGGGCGCGTGCCGTCGCCGGTTTCGGGACCCGTATCTACACGCCGGCGGCGATCGTTCTCCTCCTGACCGGGATCGAGCTCGTCAGGTCGGGCGGACACCGCTTCTCCGATGCCTTCGTGCTCATCGGCATCGCCGTGGTGGTCATCGGAGGAGTGTTGGGGGGAACCGTGTTCGGTTCCGACAACAGGCGTCTCGCCGCCTCGCTGGAGGCAGGCGAAACGGAGGCGGTCCAGCGGCTCACTAAGAAGCTGCGCAGCTTCGGCCTGCTGGATACCGTCCTGATTCTGTTCGCCACCTACGCCATGGTTGCGAACCTCGGGTCGTGACGGCGCGGCCGGGCGGCGATGCTCAAACGGATCAGCCTTGCCCTCGTTCTCGTCTTGGCGGCGGCGCTTACGTGGTCGATGTGGCCCGAAACCGGCCGGGCCGACGTCTCCGGCTTGGTGCCCGCTCCCGGCGAATATGACGCAACCATCTTGCGCGACCGTTGGGGGGTGCCGCACGTGCGCGGCGTATCCGACGCCGACGCGGCATATGGCCTTGCCTACGCCCACGCCGAAGACGACTTCGAGACGATCCAGCTGACCCTGCTCGCGGCTCGCGGCGAATTGGCCACCGTGGCGGGGGTCGAAGGTGCCCCGCTGGACTATTTGCACGGCTTGCTGAAGGTCTCCGAGTCCGTCGCTGCCGGATGGACCGTGCTCGACGAGGACACCCGCGCAGTGCTCGACGGATACGCCGATGGTCTCAACCATTACGCAGCGGTGCACCCAGATGACACGCTGCCGGGCCTGTTCCCCGCTTCGGGGCGTGACATCGTTGCCGGTTTCGTCCAGAAGGCGCCGTTGTTCTTCGGGATCGACCAGGTCTTCCAAGGCCTGTTCTCCGAAGAGCGGCCAGAGCTGAGAACCGTCCGCTCGAACGCCGGCAGGTACGGATCGAACGTCATCGCCGTGTCACCCCGCAGGAGCCACAACGGCGAGACCATGCTGCTGTCGAACTCACATCAGCCGTGGACCGGTGCCCTCGCCTGGTACGAGGCGCACGTCACCAGCGATGAGGGATGGGACATGACAGGAGCGCTGCTGCCGGGAATGCCGGTGGTCGCCATCGGACACAATCGTGATCTTGGCTGGTCCTTCACGGTCAACAGGCCCGACCTGATCGACGTGTACCTGCTGGAAACCAACCCGGACGATCCTGATCAGTACCGGCTCGACGGCGAATGGGTTTCGTTCGAGCGCTACGACGTCCCGATCGAGATCCGGCTGTTCGGCCGCGTGCGATGGACGGTGCAACGGGAGGCGCTCTGGTCGGCATTCGGCCCAGTGGTCCGCGCGGACCATGGCGTCTATGCGGTGCGGTACGCCGGCATGGGCGAAGTGGGGATGGTTGAGCAGCTGTACGACATGAACCGAGCCGCCACGTTCGAGGACTGGCGTGCGGCGGTGGAAGCACAGTCCGGTCTGGCCAGCTTCAACATCGGTTACGCCGATCGGACCGGTCGGATCGCCTATACCTACAACGGCATGTTCCCCGCCCGCGACCCGGCATTCGACTGGGCGGGTTACGTCCCCGGCGCCTCGACCCGTGTGATATGGCATGAGTACATGCCCGCCCGGCACAACCCCTGGCTGATCGACCCGGCCTCCGGATACATCCAGAACGCCAACAGCTCGCCCTACGGCGTCACGAGCGGATCCGACGTCATTCGACTTGGAACGTTTCCGGACAGCATGGGTATCGAAACCCACGAGACCAACCGGTCCGTGCGGGCGTCCGAGCTTCTGGGCGCAGACGACTCCATCACCCAACGAGAACTGCGCGCCATCAAATACGACCAGCAGTACGACCCAGCAGCGCTGCCGATGCGGTTGCGTCAGCTCATTCTCTCTGCTTCTTGGGCCGGCGACCTCGGTTTGGCCGAAGCGATCGAAACGGTGCAAGGCTGGGAGGGTTCGGTGGACGAGGCGGACCGGGGCGCTGCGCTCGTCATGTTGACGCTGGCAGCGTTGTTCGGCGAGGGCGCCGAGTTCGATCCGTCCCAGCTCATCGAGGCCGACCTGCTCGTCATCGACCTGGAGTCGGCGTTCCGAGCGACGGTCGCCGATCTGCTCGCTGCGCATGGTCGAGTCGATCCGCAGTGGGGCGAGGTCAACCGAATTGTTCGGGGCGATACCGATATCGGAATCGGTGGAGGACCAGACGTGTTGCACGCCATCTATGGCGAAGCGGTGGATGGCCGCCTTGAGGGGGTGGCAGGCGACTCCTACATCCTCCTCGCCGTTTGGGACGACGCCGGTGCGGTCGAGTCGTTCTCTATTCATCAGTTCGGTTCCGCCACCGTCGACGAGCTGTCGCCGCACTACGCCGACCAAGTCTCCTCGTTCGCCGGTCGCCGGCTGAAGCCGGTGTGGTACGACGAGTCCGACATCCGAGCCAACCTCGAGCGGGAATATCGGCCAGGGGAAGGTGCCGGAGAGCGGGCTGATGAGCCGGTAGATTGAGGACATGCGGGTGACACGCGCAGGGTTGGTCGTCGCGTTGCTCGCTGCGCTCGTTCCTGCTCTACCCGAGCCGGCGCGCTCGTCGGGCGTACTTTCGATCGTGGCACGCAACAGCCGCGGTGCCGCCGTGGCGCCGGCGACCGTGACCGTGGACGGTCGGCCAGTCCCCGTCGATGAAGAAGGCCGAGCCTGGGTGGAATCGGGCTCGAAGATCGAGGTGAGCGCGCCCGCCTACCTGCCGGCTTCGTTCGACTGGGACGGGGCCACGAAGCGGGCGACAGTGACACTGGCCGAACGGCCGGTGTTCGCCGTTCACGTGACGGGGTCCCAAGCCGGGAGCGACGCCGAGTGGCAGGCCATGGTCGACCGAGCAGCGACCTCATCGCTCAACGCCCTCATGGTCGACTTGAAAGACGAGTCGGGACGGGTGTATTCCGCCACACTTTCGGGTCGAGCCAGGGAACTGGGTGCCGAGTTCGAGTTGTACGACCTGGCCGAGCGCTCGAGTCAGGCCCACGAATCGGGCCTGTATCTCATCACGAGGATCGTGACATTCCAGGACCCGCTGGTGGGCAGGTCCCAACCCACATGGAGCGCCTGGGACACTCGCACCGGAGCGCCATTCACCAACAACGGGCAGGTGTTCCTCGACCCGTGGGACGCCGAAGCCCGCCGGTACGCGCTCGACCTCGCTGCGGACGCGTGTGCAATGGGAGCCGACGAAGTGCAATTCGACTACGTCCGGTTTCCCGACCACTCGAAGGACGGGATCGCCTTCGACGGGCCGATCGGCCCGGCGGATCGACAGGCTGCGATCACGTCCTTCCTGGCGGAGGCGGCGTCTCGGCTCCATCCGGCGGGATGTGCCGTCGCTGCCGACATCTTCGGATTCATCGTCTCAGTACCACACGAGGGTGGCATCGGCCAACAGCTCGAAGAGCTGGCGACCGTGGCGGACGTGCTCTCGCCGATGGTGTATCCCAGCCACTACGTGTCCGGCTGGTTCGGATTCTCCGACCCGAACAGCCATCCGTATGCCGTGGTATCGGGTGCGCTGTCGGATGGTCTGGCCAGGCTCACCGACTCCGACGTGGTGCTTCGCCCGTGGATTCAGGACTTCTACTACACCGCCGACCAAGTACGCGCCGAGATCGACGCCGCCGACGATCATGGCGTCGGGTGGATGTTGTGGAACGTGCTGGGCAGCTATCACTTCGAAGCGATCCCCGACTACCTGGCCACTGCGGACCGGCGATCGACGGTGACGACCGAGCCACTTCCGGCTTCTGGCTTCTATGACGTCCCCGACGCACACCCTTTTGCCGCAGACATCACGTGGTTGGCTGGAGCGAGGATCACCACGGGATGCAACCAGTACGGAGACGAGTTCTGCCCGGACCAGCCCGTCACCCGCGCGCAGATGGCGGCATTCCTGACGCGGCTGCTCGGCCTCCACCGCCCGGAAGACAGTCGTTTCGTCGACGCCGAGGACTCACCGTTCGCGCGCGACATCGCTGCCATCGAAGCAGCCGGCATCACCGCAGGCTGCAACCCGCCTGCCAACGACCGGTTCTGCCCGGGGGATCGGGTCACTCGGGGTCAGATGGCGGCGCTGCTAGCCAGAGCCTTGAGCCTCGGCCCGTCTGATCGCGACTACTTCTCGGATGATGAGGCGTCGGTGTTCCAAGAGGACATCAACCGCCTGGCGACGGCGCAGATCACGTTCGGGACGAGTCCGACCGAGTTCTCGCCGGGCCGGTCGGTGACCCGAGCCCAAATGGCCGCGTTCCTCCACCGAGCCAGTCGCTAAGCGCCGAGCCGTTCCACCACGTGCTGCGCCGCCGAGGTTGCCCAATCGGACGCGTCGGTCGGGGCATCGGCGAGTAGTCGACTCAGCTCGGACGGCGTGGTCAACCCACGATGGGCGCCGAGCACGAACGCCGCATACCACCCCGGCCACTGTTCGTCACGTTCTCCACCCAAGGCGACGGTCTCGTACTCGTGGTGAGCACTCCCCGCTGCGCGCAGGGTGTCGGCGAGCTCTTCATTGGTCATCTCGTCTCCTCGAGGACGGCGCCGGCCGCAGCGGCGTACCATTCGGCCAGCGAATCGACGGTTTCGTGGGCGTTGAGCCCGCTCGGGTTGGGCACGACCCACAGCACTGCTCCACCCAGAGCTTCCGGCTGGCGGCCGAGCTGCGCAGTCCGACGGCCGAACCCGGTGCGGTAGGCGGTCACCCCTGCCACTGCAACGACTCTGGGCTTCCAGCGGGCAACCTTGCCCGACAACTTGTTGGCGCCGGCTTTGATCTCGGCGGACGTGAGCTCGGAAGCCCGCGCTGTAGCCCGTTCAACCAGGTTGGTGATCCCGAGCCCGGCGGCGGTGAAACGGGCTCGGTCCTGATCGGTCATCCCGTCGGCGGCCGAGATCTCCCAGTCGATGACGCCCGCCCGGCGAAGCGCCGGATAGAAACGATTGGCGGGATGGGCAAAATGAGTTTGCGTGGCAGCGGTCCACAAGCCCGGATTGATGCCGACGAAGAGCAGTTCGAGTCGCCGACCGACGAGGTCCGGCACAGTTGCCCCCCGGAACGACTCGAGTTCGGCTCGGGTGAAGCCCATGGACAGGACGCTACCGATCGAGCCTCGCAACCGCAGGTCTACCCTGGCACGCTCGCCCAGAAGGGAGCTTCATGAACCACACCATCGGCCTGGCCCTGCTCATGCTGCTCTTGGTCGGGTGCTCCGCCGACCCCGGCTCGGCTGCGTCCACCGCCGTCACTTCGGTTGGCCGGCCGCCCGACTCTGCGGGGCCGACGACATCGGTCGCTCCGGCCGATGCGGCATCGGAGATCACCGGCGCGCCGACAACGGTCTTCGCCGAGCCTGCGCGGCCGTCGATCGAGGTATCAGAAGGCTCCGTTCGAGGACCCGGTCGGATCGAGGTCGACCTGGGAGAAACTGTCCAGTTCGACTTCGTTTCCGACGTTGCCGACGAGCTCCACATCCACGGATACGATCTGCGGTACGAGATCGTTGTGAACGAACCGCTCGTCGTCGAGCTCGTCGCGGACATTCCGGGGATCTTCGAGGTCGAGATGGAAGAGGCAGGCTTGTTGGTGACCGAGCTGGTCGTGCAATGAGAGTTGCTCCGGCTCTGGCGGCCGTAGCCTTGCTGGTGGTTGGATTGCCTGAGCCCGCCGCAGCTCACGGCATCGGGGGGCGCACCGACCTGCCGGTCCCCCTTGGGTTCTTCATGGCTGGAGCGGCCACTGCCATCGTCGTTTCGTTCGTGGCGCTCGCATATTCATGGCATCAGCCGCGCTGGCAGGATCCTCCGGCTACGCGGGCCGTGCGATGGCGAGTACCTCCGGCTGTCTTCGCCGTGCTGCGAACCGCCGGCCTGGCCGGCCTGGGACTTGTCATCGTCGACGGCCTGATCGGCGGAACCGGCGGTCCGCGCCACATCAGCCCGGTCTTGGTGTGGGTCGTCTTCTGGCTCGTCGTCCCGTACCTGGTTGCCGGGGTGGGCAACCTCTGGCTGACCATCAGCCCGTGGCGTACCCTCGGAAATGCGATCAACGGGGACGTGACCGAGCGCCCCAACGTGACATCGGCCTGGGGTGTGTGGCCGGCCACGGTCGGGTTCGTCGCCTTCACCTGGCTCGAGCTGGTGTCGCCGCGAGCGGGCGAGGCCGGCACCTTGGCGGTCGCCGCCATCCTCTACACGATCGGACTGGTCGCCATCACCCGCTGGGTCGGTGTCGAAACCGGCCTCGCATCGTTTGACGCGTTCGAGGTCTACAACCGAGTGTTGGCTGCCTTGGCGCCTATCGAGTGGCGGGCGAGCGAACGCCGTGCGCTCGGAGCGATGAGCGTGGAGGCGCCCTTGCTGGTCTGGCGGGGGTGGCTGCGGGGCCTACCCCAGATGGATGTCAATCCGGGCATGACATGGTTCGTGGTCGCCACTATCGGAACGGTGACGTATGACGGCTTGTCGACCACGGAGTGGTGGGTGAATACC
The DNA here is from genome assembly GCA_041586155.1 of Acidimicrobiia bacterium. GTDB lineage: Bacteria > Actinomycetota > Acidimicrobiia > Spongiisociales > JAENVV01 > JBFGJH01. The sequence goes on along the minus strand of JBFHAT010000012.1, from coordinate 22,850 downwards.
CTCGGATCGCTAGCCCGGACGACATGGTTCGGCACGTTCGCTCTGATCGGGTTGGTTCTCACCATCGGTGCGGGCTACTACCTGGCGGCCGGCGCCGCCGCTTCGGCAGCGGGACGCCACTGGGGTGATGCATCGTCGGTGGCGGACAGCTTCGTGCACACCCTGATACCGATCGCGCTCGCATACGCCTTTTCGCACTACTTCACTTTGGTGTTGTTCGAGGGACAGCAGCTGCTCCACGCTGCCAGTGACCCCTTTGGGCTCGGCTGGGACCTGTTCGGCACTGCTTCCTGGCGGCCTGTCTTCTTCCTCGCTCCCGTGGCAGTGTGGTGGATTCAGCTCACGGCCATCGTTGCAGGGCACATCGCCGCCACCGTGCTCGCCCATGATCGAGCGCTGAAGGAGTTCGGCTCCGCGACCGGGATACGGTCGCAATACGTGATGTTGATCCTGATGGTGGCGCTCACTTCGCTCGGGCTGTTCATCCTCGCCGGTTGAGGCGGCCCTGCGGTTCGGTGAGATCTCGCCGTTTGTCGAGGCCTTGCCGTTCGGCGAGGGCCGATCGGCCCTAGACGCTCCGGTCGCCGCCGCGTACGGTTGGATCCTGAAAGGAGGCCGGGATGGAGAAGGACGTCACTCTCACCATCCACATCGCCGAGGACATGGACGACACCATGGCCCATGCGCAATTGTTCCTGCGCGGAGACCATTTCGAGTCGGTGGGCAGAGCTCGGCGCAACCCGGTGGATCCGCCGATGCCGGTGATCGGCGAGGAGCTGGCGATCGCCCGTGCGCTGCAGGAGCTGACCGGACAGGTCATGGAAGCGGCGCAACGCAAGATCAGCGACTTCCTCGTAGACGTCTGACGGAACCGATCTGGGCCGGGGGGTGTTCTGTCGCGTCCCAGTCGTTGCCGAACGAACCATCGCATGGACTCGGCGTGAGTTGGTTGCTACGGTGTCGGCGGGCTTGGGAGACGTCGAGAGGGGAGTACGCCGTGAATCGACGAATTCGCCCCGTGGTTCGCCTTGCGCTCATTGCATCGCTCATCGCCACGCTGTTCGCCGCATCTGCACCAACATCTGCCTCGCAAGGGTGGTTCCTCGACGACGACGACTCGATCTTCGAGGCGGACATCGAGGCGCTCGCCAACGCCGGAATCACCACCGGCTGCAACCCACCCGAAAACACGTACTTCTGCCCGGGTGATCCCGTGACGCGCGGACAGATGGCGGCATTCCTCACCAGGGGGCTCGAGCTGACCGACCGCGGTTCGGTGGATTTCGTCGATGACGATGGCTCCATCTTCGAGGCCGACATCGAGAAGCTGGCCGAGGCCCGCATCACGCTGGGGTGCAACCCGCCTGCCAACGATCGATTCTGTCCGGGAGAGAGCGTTACTCGCTCGCAAATGGCGGCGTTCCTCACGCGGGCCCTCGGCTTGACCGATCGCGGTTCGGTGGATTTCGTCGATGACGATGGCTCCATCTTCGAGGCCGACATCGAGAAGCTGGCCACGGCCGGCATCACGCTGGGTTGTAACCCGCCGGCCAACGATCGGTTCTGCCCCAACGATCGTGTGACCAGGGGGCAGATGGCGGCGTTCCTGACCCGCGCTCTCGATCTGCCCACGGTGGTCCCATCGGGATTCTCTCTCGCCGACTCCGACATGGCGCTCGTGAAGTCCTACTGGGTCGAAGAACCCGAGGAAGGCGACCGGCCCGACGTTCACGACATGCAGTACTGGCCGCGTGGGTTCAAGGCGGGCCTCGACGTCGATCCCGACGCCGACGACGCGGCCACCGTCGACAGCACCGGCCGCTACGCAGGATGGGACGTACTCGCACCATCCACCCGATGGCGGTACAAGAACCTTGCAGCCAAGAACGACTGGTTCCATGCCGAGCTCCGGCGTGACGCACGGGTGGCGGTCGTCTGGAGAGATGGCGCCCCGTTGCCCTCATGGCTAAGCGGTTGGGAGTCCGGCGGGACGGTATCGATCGACGGCGACCTCGTACAGGTGTACGAAAAGGACGTGCCGGCCGGGGAGCTGGTCCTCGGCAGTGTCGAGTACACCACCGAATGGCGTGAGACGTACCTCGTGCTGCTCGCCGAGGCCGACGGCGATCCGACCCCGGCCCCACCCACCCCAGCCGGGTTTGCCCTCCCCACCCCAAGTGCGTCATGTCCGTCTTGGGTCCATGGTCTCCACACCACCGTTGGTCCGGACGGCGCCACCTATCCGACATGGCATCCGCAGATCGACCCCGCGTATTGGTGCTATTTCGGTCACGAGCACGGCTCCAGCCCGGAGTTGATCCCGGGGCGGCCTGAAGTGCCATACGGTTATGTCGCCGACAAGCTCAATCAGGACGAGCCCAACATCGGCTTCAAGGAGTTCATCTTCAAGGACATGGCGGGCGAGCATTGGGTGCGATTCGTGATCCACGCCAACACTTCGAGCGAACGACGCGTGTGTACGCAGTTCCACACGCTTCACGTCGAGGCGTACGACCTGGCCGGAGCCTTGAAGTTCTCGGCTGCATTCAAAGCGGACTACGGCGCTGCGTTCTCGACGAGCGATGGCGGCGACGTGGTTCTGACTCCGACCAACTGCGGATACTCGATGCCCGCCCTGGCCTCGCAAGTCGACTCTCGACAGAACCGCGAGATCAACGTCGGCGCCGCATCGAACGATTACGAGCGCTGGGACTCTCGCGCCGAGACGACCGCCACATACAATCTCGGCATCTCGGTCTTCGATCACTCGTTCGACATCCGCGACCCTATGTCGCACTGCAACAGCGTGACGTGCAACAGCACGGTGCTTCGTGACCCGGTCGAGGAGTCGGCGACGCGTCGGACGCTGGGGATGGCGAGCGGCCGAGCCGACTTCACGTTCGACGCCGACCACGCGTTGGGTAGCGGGGAGTACTACACGGATCCGTTCGGGTTGGCCTTGCGATCGAGTGGCGCAGCGGATGCCGTACGCCAGTACGCCGCCCCGGGTTTCACCCTGGCCTTCGCCAAGAACAGCACCGCCGACGACATCGAGTGTGTGGCATGGGAGCCGTGGACAGTGGAGTACACGTGCTATCAGATCGGCGGTTCGGGCAACCCGGATTCTCTCCCCAGCCCGCCCGACTTGAACCTGGAGCGTTCCATCTGGCGCAACTGATCGAACGCGCGACGAGGGCCCGCGCTGCGGGCCCTCGTTCTCAGTCGCTTGCGGCGCCGTTCTCGTAGACCAGGAGGTCGCCCGGCTGGCAGTCCAACTCTCGACAGATCGCCTCGAGCGTCGAGAAACGAACCGCTTTTGCTTTGCCTGTCTTGAAGATGCTGAGGTTGGCCAGGGTGATGCCGACCCGGTCGGCGAGTTCGGTCAGCGTCATCTTCCGTTCGACCAGCAGGCGATCGAGCTGCACTTCGATGCTCATATGGTCAGCTCTGCCTCGTCCTGCAGCGAGATGCCGGCCTTGTAGATCTCTGCAATGGCCAGCACCAGCAGCGCCATTCCGATGACCGTCAAGGGTGGATTGACCGACACCTCCCAGCTATCCGAAAGGGCGTTGGCGACGAACGTGTCGCTCAACATCTGTATCGGCACCATCGCGAACAGCAGGTAGGAAATGGTTCTGATCCGGCCGTAGTTCTCATGCCGGAACGCTTGTCCTTCGAGCACCGAGCCCAGCGCCCGCCGGATCTGGTGCACCACTGCGGTGCTGAGCACCAGCGACAGCACGACCCCGAATCCTGCACCGAAGGCCAGCCACCGCATGGCGACCGGGTCGAGCGCGGAGAGATCGACCGACACCTCGGCGCCGGCGATGTTGAAGTCGCCCAGGTTCTGCCCTGAATCGGCCATGAGGCGGGTGATCGTTGGCAGCAATGCAAACAAGGCGGTCGCAAGAACGGTGACCAGTATGCCCAGCCAGAACGCGATGTCGAAGATGATCTTCACATTCTTCACGAGCGTGCGGTTCATGGGTCTGCCTCTCTTCATAGTGACTTATTGAAAAACAATAAATCATTATTGAAAAACAGTCAAGACATATTGAAAAACAAAAAGTCTTTTCTGTTTTTCGAGAAGGAGCTAGGGGCCGGTTCTGGATCCTCGATCGCCGATTGGGTGCTCGTGCAGCAGCCGCGCCACGGTGTGGTCGTCCGTTTGCGTGAAATCGTCGTAGTGGAGCCCGACGGCGCCCATTGCCCGCGGCGCGGCGAGAGCGATCACCTCGTCGGCGCGCCGCTCCAGACGCTGCACGGCCTCAGGTGCCGCCACCGGCGTTGCGACGACGACGGTTGCGGCGTCGAGACATCTGACCACTTCGATCGCTGCCAGCATGGTCGAGCCGGTAGCGATGCCATCGTCGATGAGAATCGCGGTTCGCCCGGTCACGTCGAGAGGTGCAGCAGAACCGCGGTACACCGCGATGCGCCGGTCGAGCTCCACCCGCTCCCGTCGCTCGACGCTTTCCAGGGCGCCGAGCGGAACCGGATACCGGCGCAGCAGGTCCTCGTTGACCACGTGCACGCCCTGCTCACCGATCGCCCCGATGGCCAGCTCCGGGTGACCGGGGTAACCCAGCTTTCGGACCACCAGGACATCGAGCGGTAGACCCAGGGCCTTGGCAACCTCGGACGCCACGGGCACCCCGCCGCGCGGAAGTCCCGCGACGATGGCATCGCCCCAATCCCGATCCTCGAGATGTGCACCGAGTCGTCGGCCGGCGTCGGCCCGATCGCGAAACACGAGACGCCTCACCATGCCAGCATGCGACATCGCGGCCCGGAATGCCAGGGGCCTTTCGTCACATGATGGATTCGAGCTGTGCCGGCCGCCGGAGCAGGACGAACGGCCGGGAGTAGTGCGGACGAGGGTGCCGATCGGCCCGCCTGCAACGGGACCGAATTGCTAGATGAGCGCGTCGTCCTCGAACTGACGGGCATAGAGCTCGGCGTAGAGTCCGCCCCGTTCCATGAGGGCGTCGTGGGTGCCTTCGTCGACGATGCGTCCCTGATCGATGACGACGATTCGATCCGCGTTGCGCACGGTGCTGAGCCGGTGGGCGATCACGAATGTGGTCCGCCCTTGCATCAGCCGATCCAGGGCCTCCTGTACCAGCGCTTCCGACTCGGAGTCGAGGGAACTCGTCGCCTCGTCCAGAATCAGCACCTTGGGGTCCTTGAGCAGTGCGCGGGCGATCGCCACTCGCTGCCGCTGCCCTCCGGAGAGCTTGACGCCTCGTTCGCCGACCACCGTCTCGAAGCCGGCGGGAAACTTGGCAATGAACTCGTCGGCGTTGGCAGCGCCGGCTGCGGCAGCCAGTTCGGCGTCGGTGGCATCGAGCTTGCCCACTCTCAGGTTGTCGGCAATCGTCCCCGAGAAGAGCTGGGTCTCCTGGGGGACGGCAGCCATATGCCGCCGCAGGTCGAACAGCCGGAGGGTGGCCGCGTCCACCCCATCGACACGAACGACGCCGTCCGAGGGATCGAAGAATCGAGGGATCAGCTGCACCATCGTCGACTTGCCTGACCCCGAGGGCCCCACCAAGGCGATCGTCTCACCCGGGCGTGCGTCGAGCGTGATCCCCGCAAGGACTTCCAGCCGGCGGTCGTCGTAGGCGAAGCTCACCCCGTCGAAGGTGACCCTCCCTTGGAATGCTGTCAGCTCGGCCGGCGTGACCGGTTCGACGACGTCCGACCGCTCGTCCAGTAGCTCGAAAATGCGCTGCGAGGCACCCAGTGACGCCTGGAGTTGGCTGTAGAGACCGGTGAACGTGCCGATGGCTCCGGCCACCGTGATGGTGTACAACAAGAAGGTGACGAGGTCGCCGGCGGACATACGGCCGGCCAGCACCTGCCGCCCGCCGACCCAGAAGACGACCGCCAGCGTTCCGAAACCGACGAAGGTCACGACGGGTGTGAACACCGCCTCCAAGCGCGCCCTGCGCCTGGCCACCTGGTAGCTGGCCTCGATCGCAGCGTTGTACCGCTCCACTTCTCGCGCTTCGGCCGTGAACCACTTCACGACACGGTTGGCGGCAATGGCCTCCTCGGCGTAGGCACTGGCGTCGGCGACGCGGTCCTGGAACTCGGTGGAGATCCTGCGCAGCCTTCTCCCGAAGAAGGCAGCCGCCACGATGGCGAGTGGAAGAAACGACATGACCGTCACCGACAAGCGCACGCTGACCAAGAACATCAGCACCACGCCGCCGATGAACGTCATGCCTTGGGCCAGCGCCTGTGCCAGGGAAGTGGAGACGGTGGCCTGCAGCACTGCGATGTCGGACGTGAGGCGGGAGGTGATCTCCCCCGTCTTGCGATCGTCGAAGAACTTGACCGGCAGCATCATCAGGTGGGCGTAGGTGGCTTTGCGGAGGTCCGCCACGATTCCCTCACCCATCACGTTGAGGAAGTAGATCCGGATGGCGTTGAATCCGGCCTGGCCTGCGAACAGCCCGAGGAGCCCCAACGCCACTCGGTTGATATCGCCGGGCACCGAGGCGGGCTGGACCGCCCGGTCGACGAGATCTCCCAGGACGAGGGGGTAGACCAGTCCGAGGGCGCTGGCGATCACCACACCGACCAGCGCCACCAGCAGGTAGCGCCGGTAAGGCCTGATGAACCCCCCGACTCGGCGCAGCTGGCGTAGCGCATCCCGGTCGATCTGCGAGTGTTCTGCGGAACGCTGCCGCCGGCGGGGCGAACGCAACATGGCGCGATCCTAGGGCGGGTGCCGGGCCGACCGGTCGCCGCGGTCTGCGACATGCGGTCGATTGCGCGCGTAATGTGGCGCCGTGGACAGAGGGGGTGAACGGTGATCGGACCAGCGCATCGCGGCCTCGACTTGGCCCGGCTGGCCACGTTCCCCGAGGAGAATCCGAACCTCGTGATCGAGATGGACCGTGCGGGCCGGGTGACGTACGTCAATCCCGAGGCGCGCACCCGCTTCCCGGACTTGTCGGAGCGCCACGCCGAGCATCCCCTCCTCGCCCCCGTCCGTCACCTACTGAACTCCGTCGGCCCCGAGGATTCGGTGACTTTGTCCCACGAGGTCCGGGTCGGCGAGGCGGTGTTCGAGCAAAAGGTCTGTCACACCCCACTTCCGGCAGGCACATTCATCAGGATCTACGCCCACGACATCACCGCATTGCGCCAAGCCGAGGCCGCTCTCCACGACCTCGCCAACCGCGTCGTCTCGGCACAAGAGGACGAGCGGCGAAGAGTGTCGCGCGAGTTGCATGACGAGGCCGGTCAGGCGCTCACCGCCCTCAAGATCAGCTTGGAATTGATACGTGGTGACATGGAGCTCGATCCGAACTCCACCGACGCAGCGCTGGGCGACGCCATTGCGTTGGTGGATGAGACCCGTGAGCAGGTACGCCGCCTGGCTCATGGACTCCGCCCGCCCGCGCTCGATGTCGGCGGCATCGCCGTGGCTCTCGATCAGCTCGCCCGCGACTTCTCGTCCCGAACCAGAATCGAGGTGGACCGGACCGACATCGCCTTGGTCGAAGTGTCTGAACCGATCGCCATCTGCCTCTACCGGGTCATGCAGGAGGCACTGACCAACGCGGCTGCGCATGCCTCTGCCCACCGAGTGACGGTGCGACTATTCGAGACGGTCGATGAAACGGTGCGCCTCGAGATCGCAGATGACGGGCCGGGCATGCGCGATCCCGTGACCCCCGGAATCGGCCTGATCGGTATGCGTGAGCGCGTCGAGCTGCTCGGAGGGCGGCTCGAGATCGACGGCCGGGTGGGAACGCACGTCGTTGCCGAATTGCCCAGGGGGTTCGCGCGGTGATACGCGTCGCGGTCGTAGAGGACCACCATCTCGTCCGAGAAGGGATCCGAGCGCTCATCGAGCGGACGGACGACATCGAGGTCGTCGGCGAGGCGGGAGACGGAGTCGAAGCGATCGCGTTGGTCTCATCCGCGCAGCCCGACGTGGTGGTGATGGATGTGACGATGCCCCGCATGAACGGCATCGAGGCCATCGCCGAGTTCAAGTCCAGCGGTGCCGACCCAAAGGTGGTCGTGCTGTCGATGCACAGCGATCCCGCGTTGATCAGGCAAGCCATGGCGGCGGGTGCCCGCGGTTACGTTCTGAAGGCGGCCGTCACCGAGGATCTGCTGCTGGCGATTCGCGCCGCCCATCGAGGGGCCACATACCTCAGCCCGGTGGCCTCAGAGACGATTCACGCCGGCGTGCCGGACGCGGCCGGCTCGCCACGTGGCCGGGTGGAGCTGACCAAGCGGGAGCGCCAGGTTCTGGGGTTGATCGGCGATGGACTCACCAACAAGGCCATCGCCCGTTCACTGGGAATCAGCGTCAAGACCGTCGAGCGCCACCGCACGAGCCTGATGTCCAAGATGGGCGCGCACAGCATCGTCGAGCTGGTGAGGGCTGCCATCAGGGAAGGCTTCATCGAGCTCGAGGACTGACGTCAACACCCCAGCCTCGGCGGGGTCATGACCCGATTGCGGTGACGGCGCGCCGCTGCCCATACTCGTCGCATGAATGGGGGGGCGTACACAATCGCCGCGACGGCTCAGGCCATGCCGAAACGGGCCTCGTCTCTGCGGTTGGGGCTGGTAGCCGGGGTGCTGGGGGCGTTCGTCGCAGCATCCCCGGCGGCCGCCCATGAAACGACGCACCCTCTCGCCGCGTCGGAGCCGATTGGGCCGGTACTGGTGTCTGCGTGGCTCATCGAGGACGACACTGCTGAGTCTGCCTCGCTCGTGCTCTATCAGGAGGCGGATGGACGTCCGGTCTCCGACCCGGCGCCACGCCTCATTGCTGCCGGTGCTGGCCCGTCGGAACCGCTGACCGTCGTGCCGGGCGACCCGGGTTGGTTCTCAGTTGCGGTCCCGCTCGAGGCCACCGAGGTCGTGGTTTCTGTCGTGGATGACGGTGGCCGGACCACTGCGGCCGCGCTGCCACTGACGAGCACGGCACCGTGGTGGACGCACGCAGTCATCGTCGTGGGGCTGATCGCATTGGTCGCCCTCGCCGACCGGCTCGTGCGCCAATTCGTTCGGTTTGCTCGCAGCGCTTTCCAAGGAGGGGTGAGGATCCATGGCAACGTTTGATCATGCGCTACAGGCGCCGGTGCGCCAGGGCTGGCTGGGCCGCCTCAACGCAGAATGGCACGAGCGCGCCCTGTGGGCCTTTGCCGCCATCGTTGCGGCCCACTGGCTGGAGCATCTGGTCCAGGCGGTGCAGATCTGGTGGCTGGGCTGGGCGCGGCCGGAAGCGAGAGGCGTGCTCGGTCTGGCCTTCCCGTGGCTCGTCAAATCCGAGGCGCTCCACTTTGGATTCGCACTGTCGATGATCGCTGCGCTGGCGATCCTGGCGCCCGGCTTCACAGGAAAGGCGCGCCTCTGGTGGCTCGCATCTCTTGGGATCCAGGCGTGGCACTTCATCGAGCACTCCTTGCTCCAAGGCCAGGCGATCTTCGGTTCCTACCTCTTCGGGGGCACGGTGCCGACGAGTGTCGCCCAGATCTGGGTTCCGCGAGTCGAGCTGCATCTGGCCTACAACTTGGCAGTGTTCGTGCCGATGGTCGTTGCCATGGTCCTGCACGCTCGGCCGGACCCGGGAGGCGCCACACCGGCCTGCACCTGCGCGTTGTAGCACGGGCTAGCTGAGGCTCCGGCACCCTCCTTTCGCAGCCGCCATCGAGCCGGGGTCGATGGTAACCAATGTGTTACCATCGCCCAGATCGAAGGGAGGACTCGATGCCGACCACCTACTCCGTCAGCCGCAACATCCGCGCTCCTCGTGGTGAGGTGTGGAAGCTCCTCACCGACGCCGAGCGATACGAAGACTGGAACAGCGCAGTCTTGTCGCTGCGCGGCCCGATTGCGCTCGGCAACAAGATCGAGCTCGTTTCGATCGTGAATCCCAAGCGCACGTTCAAGCTGGCGGTCACCGAGATGGACGAACCGTCGAAGATGGTGTGGTCGGACGGTATGCCGCTTGGGTTGTTTCAAGGAGTCCGCACCTACACGCTGGCCGAAGGAGCCGACGGTACAACCGACTTTCGCATGGAGGAGGTCTTTTCCGGCCTGCTGGAGCCACTGATCTCCAAGTCGATTCCCGACATGACCGAGTCGTTCGAACAGTTCGGCGACAGCCTCAAGGCCGCCGCCGAGCGAGCCGCCGGCGGCTGAGCCCATGGGTGGACAGTCGGACCCGTTCCGGTCGCTCGGGGACGTCCACCGGCGCGCCATCATCGAGATGCTCGCCACCGGCGAGCGTTCCGTGCAGGAAATCGCCGCCCAGCTACCGATCAGCCGTCCTGCGGTGTCACGGCATCTGCGGCTCCTCAAGTCGGCCGGCATGGTGGCGGACCGGCCGGATGGCACGAGGCGGCTCTACCGGCTGCAGGAGGAAGGACTCGAGGCAGTGCTCGGATATCTCCAACGAGTGTGGGGTGACGTTGCCAAGCGATTCAAGCTGCTCGCCGACAACATACATGAGGATGAGGGTGAAGACCCCGCTGGTCGTTGAGTTCGAGGTGGCAGCTCCACCGGCGCGGGCATTCGCGCTGTGGACGGAACAGGCAGCGAGGTGGTGGCCGACCGACCACACCATCAGCAACGTGAGAGATGTCGAGGTGGTGTTCGAGCCGGGCGTCGGCGGGCGGGTGTTCGAACGAAGCCCCGATGGATCGGAACACACGTGGGGGAAGGTCATTGCCTGGGATCCGCCGAGACGCGTCACCTACGTATGGCATCTATTCGTCGATGAGCGTGACGCCACCGAGGTCGATGTCAGCTTCGCCGCCACCACCGGCGGGACGCTCGTCCGGTTGGAGCACCGAGGGTGGGAACGGCTTGGCGACGCCGCGGCCGATCGCCGCGAGCGCACAGGGCAAGCCTGGTCTGGCATCCTCGAACTCTTCGCTGGTCACGCCGAAGCCGCTGCCTGACTCGATCAGTCGCCCGACGCCCCCATTGGCAGGGCAGTCGCCCCACCCGGCGAAGCTGCCTGCGTCGCGGTGGCGCCGCCCGCCCCATCGATCACGATCGTCACGTCGATGATCAACTCGAAGTCGGGCGAGGCGACCTCGTCGGTGAACACCACGCGCAGCAGGTGATTGCCGGTCAGGTGTGAAGGAAACTGGAACCCCTCCAGCTTGAATGCGGTGTCGTCGATGATCACCACACCGTCCGAGAACGTGTCGAGCTCAGCCCCGTTGAAGAACATCTCGGTGCGTATGCGGTTGCTCTGGAAGTCGGCTCGTTCGGCGGCGGGCAACTGAGACCACGGTCCGGTGAACCAACCCTCCTCTGCGTGGAACGACTGGCCCGCCCCCACAACGAATGTGGTTGTGCACAGGCCATCGTCGAGCTGACACCCGTCGGCGGTCGCCAATTCGACGGCATTGACCGGGACGCCCTCCCGGGTCTGCGGACGGGGCTCGACGTCCGGCCTCACGTATCCGAGTGCTCTGGTGAGAAACGCAGCCATCTGCGCCCGGGTGACGCCGTCGTTGGGGCAAAACCCGCTCCCGTCGCCGCAGCCTTTGGTCACGCCTGCGGTGGCGAGTCTGTGGATGTCGGTCTCGAAGACGCTTCCGGCGATGTCGTCGAAGGTGATGGCAACATCGATCTCGGTGAGCTCGAGTGCCCGTACGAGGAAGGCGGCCATCTGTCCCCGTGTGACCGAGTTGCCCGGACAGAATCCGGACCCGTCGCCGCAGCCCTTGGTCACGCCTGCGGTGGCGAGTTTGTGGATGTCGGTCTCGAAGACGCTTCCGGCGGTGTCGTCGAAGGTGATGGCAGGGTCGATCTCGGTGAGATCGAGTGCCCGTACGAGGAAGGCGGCCATCTGTCCCCGAGTGACCGAGTTGCCCGGACAGAAAGACGTCTGCTCCGGATTGCACCCTTTGGTCACGCCGGCGGCGGCCAGGGCCTCGATGTCAGGTTCGAAGGGACTCCCGTCGTCGTCGAAGAAGGAACCGCCTGGAGGAACCTCTGATGCCGTCGCCGGAGCCGCCGCGCCGATCACGAGGAGGCTCGCTGCCACCCACAACGCCAGCCGCCTCTTCCCCATGACCCAGTCCCTCGCCTCGCCTGAGGCCCACCCTACCCCGGAGGGGTACGGCCGAGGGGTGGTCGGGGCGTCGTATGCGGGGCCGGCGGCCCGAGGGACCGTCGTCTTGATGGGCGATCACACGATCGCTCGAGGGAAGTGCTGCACGACAAAGTGCAAGGCCCGACTGACGCTTGTTCCTGCGCCGGTATTACCCGGAATCAGGTTCGGACGGTTTTCCGGCTCACTTGCCGGCCTCTCAGCCGAGAAACACTCAGCTCCCGTCCAACGCCACTCGGACCTTGCGGGCGAAAACCTATCACGGCTCGAAGAACCTTGCAACATCGCGAAAAAGGCCGCGAATCCCAAGCCTACATTGCGTTATCGCGACTCGGTCATTACGAGGGTATCGAGGCGCTCGCCCGGGTCGGCGAGCGTCGGTAGCCTCTCTCAGGTGATGTTCGAGGGTTCCACGGTGGTGGTGACGGGCGCCGCATCCGGCATGGGTGCGGCCACGGCCCGGCTGTTCGGCGAGAGGGGCGCGTCGGTGGTGGTGGTCGACAAGGATGCGTCTGGCGCCGGCGAGACTGCGGCCGACTGCGGTGGCGTGGCGATCGTCGGGGACGTCCAATCTGCCGAGTTCTGCGGCACCGTCATCGACCGCGTGGTGGAACGTGACGGCAAGGTCGACATCCTCGTGAACGCGGCGGGCATCATCGCCCGCAGCCCCGCCCACAGCACGTCCGACGACGACTGGCGAGAGATGTTCGCCGTCAATGTCGATGGGACCTTCTTCATGAGCAGAGCTGCCGTCGCGGTCATGCGCGAGCGGGGGTCGGGCGCGATCGTCAACTTCGGATCGGTCTGGGGCGAAGTCGGCAATCCCGGTCATGCCGGGTACGCCGCCACCAAAGGGGCCGTTCACCAGCTGACCCGATCCATGGCGCTCGAGCTGGCCCGCGACGGGATCCGGGTAAATGCGGTGGCCCCGGGTGAGATCAACACCCCGATGCTGTCGTCCGGCCGGCCCACGGCCCCAACGCCGGAAGACCTTCAACGGCTCGCCGATGCCACGGTGCCGATGGGCCGGCTCGGCGACCCGACCGAGGTGGCGCAGGTGGTGCTGTTCCTCGCGTCGCCGGCCGCCAGCTACATGACGGGGGCGATCGTTGCCGTCGATGCCGGATACGGCGCGCAATGAGCGCCGGGCCGAAGAGATTCGTCGATCGAGTCGTCATCGTGACCGGCGGCAACTCCGGGATCGGTGAGGCCACGGTGCGGGCATTCGCCGCTGAGGGAGCGGCGGTCGTCGTGGCCGCCCGCGATGGCCGGCGCTCCGCAGCGGTCGTGGAAGCGATCGTCTCCGCCGGGGGCACCGCCGACGCCATCGACGTCGACGTCACCGATCCCGATCGCTGCTCGGCGGCGGTGCAGCTCGCAGTGGACCGATACGGGGGCCTCGACATCCTGTTCAACAATGCGGGCATCATCTACCGAGAGCGAACCGCGGAGACGACCACGCATTCGGAATGGGAGAGGACCATGGCCGTCAACGCAGGAGGCACGTTTCTCATGTCGAAGTTCGCCGTGCCCGAGATGCTCCGACGCGGGGGTGGGGCGATCATCAACAACGCGTCGTACTACGGCCTGGTCGGAGGAAGAGGAGTCGCCGCCTACGCGGCGTCGAAGGGAGCGGTCGTGCTGTTGACCAAATCGATGGCGCTCGACCATGCCTCCGACGGCATTCGAGTCAACTGCATCTGCGCCGGGTCGGTCGACACGCCCATGCTGAGCAGCGAGATGGAGGAGATGGGGGGCCGCGCGCAGGTGGAGCGTCGATTCGCCGGGAAGCATCCGCTCGGCCGCATCGCTCAGCCTGAGGAGATCGCCGCGGCTGTCCTGTATCTGGCTTCCGGCGATGCGGCGTTCGTGACCGGAGTGGCGCTGCCGGTCGATGGTGGCATCACCGCCGGCTGAGCGCAGTCGGCGTCGGGGCCGGGCAATACGGGATCTCGCGCGGGCCTGCGCCCAGCGCGTCGGCCACCAGCTGCCCCAACCAACGTACCGGCGACGGCTCCAGGCACCACGCCAGCCACGCAACCGGGAGGGAGTGATGCTGCAAGGCCCGGCTCACCGCTCCCAGCCCTGAGCGCTCGATGGGGCCGGACGTGTAGTGAATGCGCTGCAGCGGCCGGTTGAACTGCTCGGCACCTCGTCGTTCGACGCCAATGAGATCGAACCGATCGAGCCAGTCACCGAACTCGGTGCACTGGTCGCAGGTCTGGGACACCCACAGCCGGGCAGGTTCGGGAACGTGTGGTCGGCTGCGCGGGATCCATGATCTCACAGAGGTCCGATAGGCCTTCCATGCATCGCCGTGGGCGGAACCCATCTGGGACGATTCGTGCCAGTGGGCCAGCCCCGCCCCGTAGGCCACCGCAACGACTGCCCCTGCCGCAAGCCAGGGGCTCTCGAGGAACCAGGCCCACAGCGGCAGGAGCACTGACATCGAAGCCTGCATCGGATTGGCGATGTAGGAGTAGGGGCCCGAGGTGACCAGGCGTTTGGGCGGGTCGTACGGAAAGGGGGTGCCCTCGCCGGCGTGGCGAAGTTCGAGGACCGCCGCCACGGCCGGAATTCCAAACAGCATGAGCAGCCCGATCTGGAGCATGAGCATTCCTCGGGGCCGGGTGGCGAGGTCGGGCCAGGTGTCACCGGTGCGCTCGAACACGAGCTGCGGCAAGGCCCACAGCGTCAGCCCGGCGAAGAGCACCATCTGGAGCGTCACCCGAGCGCCGAGGTGCTCATCTCGAATCGTCCACCGAGCGAGGTAGGTGGCCGGGAGAGCGAGTGCCGCGAGGGCAACGGCCTCGCCGACGAGCCAAGTCGGGCCGAGGACGACAGTGGGCTCGAGTAGCGGCATGAATCCCACGTCGACGAGGGCGAGTGCGCCCACGATGAGCCACGGGGAGGCTCGGTCGGCGATCAGTCCCACGACCGCCCCCCATATCACCACCCAGGCCCACAGAACCTCGCCCGGGATCCGTCCGAGGGAAGGCAGCGCCGGATCGAAGCTCCACCAACCGGCGAGCTCGGCGACGACATCCAACGCCACGAGTCCGACGAACACCCAGAGCGAGCTGAGCATCGCCGCTCCCCGGCGCCGGAGATCGGGGCGCACGCCTGCCCAGGTCGCCGCCAGCATGGCCATCGGCGTCAGCACCAGACCCCACTGGATGATCAGCGTCATGGCGTCGTGAACTCCCTCGCGAGGTACTCCACCGCCTCTGCGACAGCGAGCTGCTGCATCGGGCCGAAGTACCACGCCGGATCGAGTTGCCGCTCGTACTCGACCGTCCAGGTCACCCGGCTGCGGTCGCCCAAGTCCTCGACCGTCACGGTGACCTCCATCCACTCCATCAAATCGCTCACCGGGGTCGTGTCCGACACGACGTGGTACGAGACGTGTCCCGCCCCTGCTTCGGCGACCTCCAGAACGAGTACGCCGTCGTCGAACTCCACGACTCGGCGGTCCCGGGGTGCCAAGCCTTCCCCGGCGGTGCTGGTGGGACGGGCGAGGAGGCCGACCCAGCCACCGGCGGCTGGCAGAAGGCCCCGCCGATGAGCGAGGCGGTGCCAGACGTCCTCGGCAGGGGCGTCAACGTCGGTCGTATGAACGACCGCATTCGTCCGCTCGGCCGTCGTGATCGGAAGGACGCCCTCGAGGCTGAGCAGCAGGAGCGGAACGGCAACCACCGAAAGCCGTGAGGGCCGGTCGGAGGTGGCGTTGGAGATCCACACGATCAAGAGGCCGATCGCATAGAAGAGAGGGGCGATGAACACCATGCAGATGATCGACTCCCAGACCAGCACCACCGGCACCAGCATGGCGAAGGTGAGCCATCGCATCATTATTCCGGTAGTCGTCTTGGCGGGCCGTGCCAGCACGACGGTGAGGGCGAGGGCGGTGGGGATGAGCACGTAAACGGCGCTGGTTGCGTTGTCGGCGGTGAATCGAAGAGCAATACCCATTGCGGCCAACCCGAGGGTGATGGTTGCGAGCCAAAAGCGGGGGCTCCTCCAGACAACCATCACATCCACCCCTTTTGATCGACTGCTCAAAGCATATGATCAAAACGGTGGACCGTCAAGGCGCAGGTGGGACCTCAAGGTCTCGAAGCAGAGCCCGCACGCGGGTCTCGATGTCGTCTCGGATCCGGCGGACCTCGTCGACGGGACGCCCGGCAGGATCGTCGAGCTCCCAGTCTTCATAGCGCGTGCCGGGAACGACCGGGCAGGTGTCGCCACAGCCCATCGTGACTACGACATCGGCCTTCTCGATGTCCTCGTACTCCCACACTCGAGGCCGAGACCCGGCGATGTCAACGCCGCGCTCGGCCATGGCGGCGACGGCAGCAGGGTTGATCTCGTCGGCGGGAGCCGATCCGCCCGAGTAAACCTCGACGCGGTCTCCGCCGAGGGCGCGTGCCCATCCCGCCGCCATCTGCGACCGCCCCGCGTTGTGGACGCACAAGAACAGCACGCGAGGGGCAATCATCGATCGAGTCGCCCAGCCAGGGGCGCCGGAGAGGTCAAATCGTCTCCGGGGGTGCGCGCGCCGTCGATGTGCATGGCGGCAATGATATCGGTGGCCTGACCCGGAGGGTCCAGCCGGCGTATCCAGGCCCAGTTTGTGGGGCGCCGGTCACGATCGCCACTGCGTCGGATATCGAGTGTGACGGTGGCCGCTCTGCGACCGCTAGCGACTCGACAGCGCTGCGATGACTTCGTCGAACGGCGCATGATCGCCCGCAAAACCCTCGAAGTCCTCGTAGATGAGCTCGTTTCCCGGGCCGAGGACGATCGTCGCTCCGAGCTGCATCGGACGGCGACCGGCGTTGAACTGGCGATTGCCCCCAGCAAGGGCACGTGTGGAGGCCAAGGCGGCACGAGGCGTCAGCGACTTCCAGCCGATCGTACCAGTCCCGACGATGGAGGCAGCGGCGCCGTCTTCGTCCAGGAGCACAGGGAATGGGAACTGCTCCTGTTCGATGAATGCCTTGGCGTAGCGCTTCCCTCCCGTGCCGATCGCGGTGACACCGGCGCCGGTCGCCAGGAGATCGTCTTGGCGCTCACGAGCCTGACCGGCTCGCTCTCGACAGGTCAGTCAGCCGAAGTGGCGCAGAAAGAGGAGCACGTGAGGCTGCTCGGTCCACAAGTCGCCCAAACGACGGGGGTTTTCGTCCGGGTCGATCACGACCTGGTCGGCGAGCTTGGCGATATCGAAAGACATTTCTCGGTCTCTGGGGTGGCGGGCCCGCCAGCATAGCCGGGGGTCAGGGTACGGAGAGAGACTCGGCGATCACCGCCGACGCGCCCAGATCGAGCATCGACTCGAGGCGGTGGCTGACTCCCAGGTGCGGCCAGATCAGCACATTGCCCGCCAGCCGCGTGGTGTCGGACTGCACCTCTCCGGCCGCGTCGACGTAGGTGAGCGCGTGGGGTCCGCCTTCTATCCAAAAGCCCGGGTCGTCGCCGACCGTCGCCTCGATCACGGTTGCGTCTGGCGGTGCCTGCTTGACGAACCCGCCGCTGTCGCCACGGAACTGGGTGAGGATCAGCCCGACTCCCGTGTCGCCCACGTCGGGCAGGTCGTCGTTGGCGCTCCACACCATCGACACGATGGCTTTTCCCGGGTCGAGGTAGATGACGTCAGGCGGCGGGAGATTGTCCGGCCGGCGCAGCGGGAAGTCGACCATCGCTTGGGCTTCCTCCAAAGTGACGGCGGCACCGAGGTCGAGGTCGAACCCGAGCCCGTCGACGATCGGCCCGGTCTGTTCGATGCGGATCCCGAGGATGCCCAGCAGTCCGGCCGCCGCCTGGCGTACCGGCGCCAGCGAAGCGAGGAAGGAGATGGCCACGATCATCGCCGCCGCAACTGCCCAACTCAGCCGCCGTTGCGGGCGATGGGTTGGCCGGGGAGCGGACACCCGGTCCTGGACAGCTTTCGTCAGGTCGGCTGTCTCTGGCCAGTCGAGCCGCTCTCCGAGGTCGATGAGCCGGCGTTCCGTGGTGTTCATGTGGCGGCCTCCAATGCCGTCCCGAGGCTGTCCAACGCCCGGGCGGCCCGAGATTTGACCGTTCCCGGAGGGATCCCGAGCGTCGCTGCGGTCTCGGCTTCGCTCAATCCGGCCAGGTAGCGCAGCTGAATGACGGCGCGCTGGCCGGGCGGCAGATGAGAGATCGCAGTCCACAGCTGCTCGCGTTGCTCGGCTTCGATGGCCGCCGCCTCGGGCGTCGGCACGATGGCGGCCAGCGCACGATCGAAGGCCAGCCGGGACTGGAGCCCGGCCTGCCGCCCGAAGCGTCGCCTTCGGTTGCGCGCCTCGTTCCGGACGATGGTGCACAGCCAGGGCGTGAACGGCTTGGACTCGTCGAATCGATCAAGGGCGCGGAACGCCTTCACGAATGCCTCCTGGGCGAGGTCCTCCGCTTCGGAGGCGTCTCCCACGACCAGATAGGCGACGCGTTGTGCCAGCGCCTGGTGCTGTTGCACGAGTTGTCCATATGCGTCGGTGCTTCCGGCCTTGGCGGCCCGAATGAGCGCTCGGTCATCCAGCGGACGGCCCTCCGGGTTCGCAAACCTTTTCAACTCCCTACACCGACCGCCGCCGATCGGTTCCGGCTACCGGTCACTCGTCTCCGCATCGCGCCACCCACTCGACCTCCGGCAGGCGGCCGATGCGATACGCCGAGACGACATCGTCGACGATCTCGAACCGGAGTCGGAGGTTGGCGTCTGCCTCGTCGGAGGGAATGAACGTCACATAGCTGTCGGCGTCTTCCTCTGGGGGTGCCGGCGAGGCCACCACCGCCTCTCCGTAGGTGGACAGGACGTCGGATTGGGTTGAACCGACACCCACACCGGAGAGGGTGACGAGTGTGAGGCCGACGATGTCGATGCGAACGATCCGATCGGAGCGAACCATGAACCGGAGCTCCTGGTCGAGGCCCGTCGATGGGTCGTGGGTGTAATAGGAACAGGACGGATCGGTGTCTTCGATCTCGACCAGGGCTGCACCGCCCTCGCGTTCAGCATCGGCGAGAGACATTTCTATCCGATAGGGCCCGACGCCGCGGAGCGAAACCATCCAAGTGGAGGCGATCGCCCCCCAGTCGATGGTCGCGGCCGTCGTGGTCGTCGCCGGGATCGTGATGGTCGTTGCGGTCGAGGCCGTCGTCGAGGTTGCCGGCTGCGGTATGGCCGACGAGGTCGTGTCCGAGCCCGATCCGCACGCTGCAGCCACGGTCGCGGTCACCAGGACCGCCGCAGCGAGGCGGAGCGAACGAGACGGTGGGCGCATCAGACTCATCAACCTAACGCTATCGAGCAGTGGCCCGGTTCCCGGTGCACATTCGCCCGGTCCGGCCGAGCGTCGCTCGGCTAGCTTCACCGGTGCCGACCGAAAGAGGATCGAATTCGATGAGTGCTGACCAAGCTCCGCGCTACCAATCCGGCTTTGGGAACGAGTTCGCATCGGAAGCGGTGGAGGGGGCGCTGCCGGTCGGGCAGAACAATCCGCAGAAGCCGCCGCTGGGCTTGTACACGGAGCAGCTGTCTGGGACGGCTTTCACTGTGCCCAATCCGCGTAACCGGCGCACCTGGTTCTATCGGATCCGCCCGTCGGTGAGGCACGCATGGCGATTCGAAGAGACCGATCGTCTGATGATCCGCACCGCCCCCAATCGGGAAGCCCAACCGCCCATAGGCCAGCTGCGGTGGGATCCACCTCCCTTCCCCGATGAGCCCACCGATTTCTTGACCGGCATGCGCACGGTTGCCACGAACGGCGACGCCCACACCCAGGTCGGCATGGGCGCGCACGTCTACATGGCAACGGAGTCGATGGTTGACACCTACTTCTACGACGCCGACGGTGAGCTGCTGGTGGTGCCACAGGAAGGCCGCCTGCGGTTTGCAACCGAATGTGGAGTGCTCGAGGTCTCTCCCGGAGAGATCGCCCTTCTCCCCCGAGGGATGCTGTTCAGAGTGGAGTTGATCGACGAGCGCGCTCGGGGGTATGTCTGCGAGAACTACGGCGCCTACTTCGAGTTACCCGAGCGGGGTCCGATCGGGGCGAACGGTCTGGCCAATCCCCGTGATTTCGAGGCTCCCGTGGCTGCGTACGAGGACACGGAGACGCCAGGCGAGCTGTTCGTGAAGTTCGACGGGCGAATGTTCTCGGTGGCTCTCGACTACTCGCCGCTGGATGTCGTGGGCTGGCACGGTAACCATGTGCCCTACAAGTACGACTTGGCGCGGTACAACGTGATCGGGTCGATCAGCTTCGACCATCCCGATCCGTCGATCTTCACGGTCTTGACCGCGCCATCGGCCGATCCCGGAGTCGCCAATGTCGACTTCGTCGTGTTCAAAGACCGGTGGCTGGTGGGTGAGCACACGTTCCGGCCGCCTTGGTATCACAAGAACATCATGTCCGAGTTCATGGGGATTCTGTACGGCGTGTACGACGCCAAGGAGGAGGGGTTCCTGCCGGGCGGCATGAGTCTGCACAACATGTATTTCCCGCACGGTCCGGATCACGAGGCGTGGCTCAAGGCAACCACGTCGGACCTCGCTCCCGAGAAGTTGGCTGACACGATGGCGTTCATGTTCGAGACGCGCTATCCGCTGATCCCGACCGCCTACGCCGGCTCGATCCCTGCCCTTCAGGACGACTATCCCTCCGTCTGGCATTCGCTCGAGAAACATTTCGAGGGATGACGCCCGGCCGCCCGTCGAATGGCGCAACCTTCGCCATCGATCATCTCCCGTTTGGTGCGTTCGCCAGCGGTGAGGGGTCGCGCCTGTGCGCTCGTATGGGCGACAAGGTCGTCGACCTGCGGATGGCCGCCGAAGCAGGGTTGGTGCCGGAAGAGTGCGATGCCCCCAACCTCGACCGCCTCTTGGCCGCGCCGCGGTCGCGGTGGCGTGTAGTCACTGAAACCGTCAAGGAATTGGTGTTCGACGATCGGCATGTGCCGGCGGTGCGCCCCTTGCTGCGAGACCTTGAGCGTGTACGGCTCGTCCTTCCGTTCACGGTCGGAGATTTCGTCGACTTCTACTCGTCCGAAGCGCACGCCACCAATGTGGGCCGGCTGTTCCGGCCTGACGCGGAGCCGCTGCTTCCCAATTGGAAGCACCTCCCAGTGGCCTACCACGGTCGGGCAGGCACGGTGGTGGTCTCGGGAACACCGGTCGTCCGCCCAAACGGCCAGTACAAGCAGCCCGACGGCACGATCGGATTCGGTCCGAGCCGAAGACTCGATATCGAGATCGAGATGGGCTGGGTGGTCGGAGGCGTCACCGCACAGGGCCATCGGTTGACGATCGACGACGCCGAGGACCGGATTTTCGGCCTCGTGGTCATGAACGACTGGTCGGCCCGTGACATCCAGGCGTGGGAGTACGCGCCGCTGGGCCCGTTCCTCGGCAAGTCGTTCGCAACATCGGTGTCGGCGTGGGTCACACCTCTGGAAGCAATGGAGCCGTACCGGGTGCCGACCGCGGTTCAAGACCCTGAACCCCTCTCATACCTGCGAACTGACGACGACTGGGGTGTCCAGATCGAACTGACCGCCAGCCTGACATCGGCCCGGATGCGGATCGAAGGGATCAGAGCGATCGAGCTCGCTCGCGTCGACTACGCCGAGATGTATTGGTCGATGGCTCAGCAATTCGCCCATTTGACCGTCAACGGGGCGTCTGCTCGACCCGGCGACCTATGCGGGTCAGGGACCATCTCGGGCTGGTCGGAGCACGCGGCCGGATCCCTGCTCGAGCGTACCCGCAACGGCGAGGAGCCGCTCACGCTTCCTGACGGGTCCTCCCGCACATTTCTCGAGGACGGCGACATGGTGACGATCAGCGCAGCCACACCGGACGGAGCCGTTGTTCTCGGCGATGTGACGGGGGAGGTCGTGGCCGCCTGACGGCCTGGAACGCGACTACTGCCCGTCGGACGGTGAGTAGGCGGGTGTGATCGGCTACGTTGCCGACCATGACTGATGCCGACGTCACCAGAGCACGCCTGCTGGTCGATCGGGCCGAGCGGATCGTCGCCTTGACGGGAGCCGGAATATCGACCGATTCGGGGATACCCGATTTCCGAGGACCGCACGGTGTCTGGACGAGAAATCCCGAGGCCGAGAAGCAGGCGACAATCCACCATTACGTCGCCGACCCGGACGTTCGCCGTCGTGCCTGGGCTGCCAAGTTGGCCGCCTCCGAACGACGCATCGAACCCAACGCCGGGCACAAGGCGCTGGTCCAGCTCGAACGGAGGCGCAAGCTCGATACCCTGATCACCCAGAACGTCGACGGACTGCACCACGATGCCGGCTCGGATCCCGCCAAGATCGTCGAGATCCATGGCACTGCTCGCGAGTACACGTGCCTGGCATGTGGCGATCGGGGTCCGATCCAAAGCGCGTTGAACCGGGTTCGGCAAGGGGAGGACGATCCTTCGTGCGCCTGCGGCGGCATCCTCAAGAGCGCAACCATCTCGTTCGGGCAGGGTCTGGTCCCGGCCGATCTCGCAAGGGCGGAGCGGGCCGCCCACCAGTGCGACCTGCTGCTGGCGATCGGATCGACCCTCGCCGTCTACCCGATCGCAGGAGTGGTACCACTCGCCAAGGACACCGGTGCAGCGGTCGTCATCATCAACGGCGAGCCCACGGAGATGGACGCGCTGGCCGATGTCGTTCTTCGCGGCTCGATAGGTGAGATCCTGCCTCAGGT
>JBFHAT010000011.1:0-76532 GCA_041586155.1 Acidimicrobiia bacterium | reverse complement strand
GTAACGGTCCAGGGCCTGATGTGGGTGTGGCGGTCCCATGGAAACCAGACACCACTACTCGTGATCCGCCGGATCGAGGCCCTCCATCCGGGCTCGGTGGTGGTCGGTGAGTTCCGCAACCGCCTCGTCCAGCCGCGATCGAGCCTGATCGACCAGGATCTCGGCCACCGCGTCGGCATCGACTCCCTGAGCTTCGGTGATCTCCGCCAGGGTGGCGCCGCTCAAGAGCTGTTCGCGTAGTGCCGCTTCGTCAAGCTGAAGCAGTTCGAGCAACTCGGCGCTGTCGAAGGATCCGAACCCGCCCCGGAACCCGTCGTGACCTCGGCCGGGGAACCGGTCGGCCAGCTCTTGACCCACTGCCTCCGCCTGGGCCTGGGTGATTGTGCCGTCGTCGACCAGCCCCGAAAGCGCGTCAACGATACGCTCCGCCCGAGAATCCGACACCTCGTCCGTGGGGGTCGTCTCCGTTTGGGCGACTGCGCCCTGGCCGGCCGTGAGGACGGCTCCTCCGGCAAATCCGCCGACTGCGGACACCGCAGCCACCGTGGCGATGGTCTTTCTCATGGTTCACTCCTTGTGGTGGGACCGTTGCCTGGAAGAGTGGACCATCGGCCTGAAGCCACCCTCCGATCCACCTGTGACTTCGCTCAGAACATGCAACACTGAAGCTCACAGGCCTCTCACAGCCGATTCACAGGATCGGAGCACACGCTGGAGACCACCAGCTTGGAGGATCCACGATGGCCGGCAATCACATCCTCGTGGTCGACGATGAAGAGTCGATCGCCGATCTCGTCTCCAGCGCATTGCGCTTCGCCGGCTACGAAGTCAGCACGGCTCACGAGGGGTATAACGCCCTACGAGCCGTGAAGCGGTCTGTCCCCGATCTCGCCGTCCTCGACGTCAACCTCCCCGACATCGACGGCTTCGAGGTGTGTCGCAAGCTTCGGCACGACGGCCACAGCTTTCCCGTGATCTTTTTGACTGCTCGCGACCAGCCCGAGGATCTGCGCACCGGCTTCGGTCATGGGGGCGACGACTACATGACCAAACCGTTCAGCCTGGAAGAGCTTGCGCTGCGGATCGAGGCGGTACTGCGTCGTTCGGGAGCATCAACCGACGGAAATCACCGGGTGAGCGTGGGCGAGATCACGCTCGACGAGGACGCTCATCAGGTCACAGTCGCGGGAAACGTGATCGCCCTTTCCCCTACCGAGTTCCGCCTGCTGCACTACCTGATGCTCAATCCCGGACGGGTGTTGTCAAAGGGCCAGATCCTCGATTACGTGTGGGAGTACGACTTCGATGGCAACGCCTCGGTCGTGGAAACCTACGTGAGCTACCTCCGGCGCAAGCTGGGCAGCGCGGGGCGTTCGCTGGAAACGGTGCGCGGCGTGGGGTACGTGCTGCGGCCATGACGCTGCGCGCCCGCCTGCTCCTGGCGCTGACCATCTTGCTGGTAGGGACGGTCATGGTGCTCGGCGGCGTTGTCGTGCAGACCAACCGGTCCATCCTGATCGGCCAGATCGATGAGGAGCTCCGCACGTTCGCGCTCGGCGCACGGTTCGGAGGTCATCGAGGACGTCCGCCCGGTGTGTCGTTTCTGCCCGACGAGCAAGCGGTGGCCTTGCTTCGATTCGACGCGACCGGCCAGGTGCTGGCTGCCACTCCCTCCGGGGTGGTCGATTCGCCGGACCCTCTTCCGGCCATTGACGATGTCAAGTCTCCGTCCGAGGGGCCCTATCTGGTGACCCTTCCGTCGGCAGACGGATCCATCCGCTACCGAGCCATCGTGTTCGACGGAGGAGATCAAGCAACCTTGGTATTGGCGGTTCCTCTCGAGGAAGTGGAGGCGGCGATCTCGGCGATTCTCCGCACCACGCTCCTTGCGGCCGCGGTGGTTGCGGCCATCGGCGGAGTCGCAGTGTTCTGGACTGTGACGCGTGCGCTGCGCCCGGTGGATGAAATGGTCGCCACTGCCCAGGAGATCGCGGCCGGCAACCTCACCCGTCGAGTCGAGCAGGCGGACTCGATCACCGAGCTGGGAAAGCTGGGTGCGGCCCTCAACGACATGCTCGCTCAGATCGAAGCCGCCTTCGCCACCGAGCGAGAGTCCCAAGCCCGGCTGCAGCAATTCGTCGCCGACGCCTCCCACGAGCTCCGCACCCCTCTCACCGCCATCTCCGGCTACATGCAGCTGTACCGCCAGGGCGGGCTGTCGGGACCCGAACTGGACAAAGCGGTCGACCGGATACGACGCGAGTCCCTGCGCATGCAGCGGTTGGTCGACGACATGCTGCTGCTCGCCAAGCTCGATCGTGAGCCGGCAGCCGTTGAGCGCGAATTCGACGTCGTGGGCGTCATTCACGACGCAGTGAACGACCATGCGGCCATCGACGAAACTCGTCATGTGCAGGTGACCGGTTCGTCCAGAGCCATCATTCGCGGAGAGGAGCATCGGATCGCTCAGGTCATGAGCAATCTCCTGGCCAACGCCCGCGTCCACACCCCGGCTGACACGACGATCACCATCCACGTCAAGACCTCAGTCGACTCTGTCGTCGTCGAGGTCGAGGACGACGGTCCCGGATTGGAGCCTGCTCAGCTCGACCGAGTGTTCGACCGGTTCTTCCGGGCAGACAAGGCACGGACCAGGGCCACCGGTGGTTCGGGTCTGGGCCTGGCCATCGTGTCCGCAATCGTCTCGGCCCATGGAGGGACAGTCGTCGCGGCCAACCGGGCTGAAGGTGGAGCGAGTTTCACCGTGACCCTCCCGTCGGCGAATCAGGCTGAGTCGGCGGCGTAGCGCCGCAGCACCTCGTTCGACAGAGTGGGCCACACCTCGAGAGCCCACGGCCCGAAGTCTCGGTCGGCAAGCTCCACCAGAGCCACGGAGGCAATCGGATCGACCCACAGGAACGATCCCGAGCCACCAAAATGCCCGAACGTCACCTGCGAGTTTTCGGTGCCGGTCCAATGAGGTTGCTTCTCACCTCGGATCTCCACGCCCAGACCCCAGGGGTTGGGGTCGAACGAACCCACCCCCGGCACCGTGCCGCGCAGCCCCGGGAACTGCTCCGACGCCGCTTCCGCGAGCGTCTCCGTCGAGATGAGCCGAGGCCGCATGAACTCATGAGCGACTCGTGACAAGTCCTCGACCGTGCTCCACATGTCTTTGGCCGGCGAACCTCGCAGCTCCGTGGACTGCAGTTCTAGTGGTTGTATCACCGCCTCATTCAGGTACTCGGCGAACGGGATTCCGGTGGCCGCTGCAACATGATCAGCAAGCTGTTCGAAACCTGCGTTCGAGTAGATGCGCCGGCGACCGGGTGCGGTCACGGTCCGATGCTCGTCGAAGAGAAGTCCCGACGCATGCGCCAGCAAGTGGCGAACGGTTGATCCGGACGGACCGGCCTGATCGTCCAGCGCCACCGATCCCTCCTCGATCGCCACGAACACCGCCAGTGCCGTGATCGGCTTTGTCACCGAGGCGATGCGTCGAACCGCGCTGGTGTCGCCGCCGGAAGCGAGACGAGTGTCGGGTCCGACGGCGATCGTCGCCGCAGTGACAGGCCAAGAGTTCAACAGCGTGCCCAGATCGTCCATCGGGACGATCACGTTACACGGCGGTGACCAGCCCCCGGCGACGACGCCAGGCAGTGACGATCGAGCGATAGGTGGCGTATGAGCCGAACACCAACGCAGGTCCCACGAACGCCTGTGTGCCGCTCAACAGCGCCCGCATCACCATCTCGATGACCGCCAACGCCCCAACGACGGGAGCGGCGATCGGGCGCGGGAGGCGCACGGCGGCGTAGTCGACCACCAGGCCGGATATGTCCGCTGTCCGCAGGCCCAAGACGTCGACCTCGCCACCGACCAGAGATATCCCAGCGTCCGCACGACGAACTGTCCCGAATGATCCGATGCTGTCATTGCTCCTGAGATCGAGGCCGGCGAACGCTCCGCCATTTCCGGCCGTCAACGGTATCGGCGGCACGGCGACCGCCACTGCGCCCTCCGGCACAGTGGCCTGACTCGCGGTCGAGTCGCTCGAGGCCGAACCAGTCGACGCTGCGCCGCCCGTGACCGACGAGGTAGTGCTTCCGCCGCCTTCCGAAGGCCCATTGCTCGGGGCCACGGGAACGGCAGGACGCGGGGTGGTCGTGGTGGTCGTCGTCGACGACGGCGACGGACTCGATTTCACGGGCACCGTGGTCGTCGTGGTCGTCGTGGTCGTGGTCGTGGTCGTGGTCGAGGTGGTCGTAGTGGATGTCGTGGTTGTGGTCGTCGTCGATGCCGTGGCTGCGGCCAGGATCACACCGGCCTCGGCAACTCCCTCATTGGCGATCTGGTTGATTTCGGCGGAGAGTTGCTGAAGGAGCGGCTGCAGCAACGGGTCGGAGCCCGCCAGCTGCTGCAACTTCGCCAGTTTTTGCTGCCGCTTCTGACTGATGTCTGCGACTGCCTCCTGGTAGAGCTGGTTCTTCTGGGCGTTCGACGTCGCCTTGTCCATGTCATCCTCCAGCTCGTGCAGGATGTCTTGGACGATGGTCTCCATCTGTTCGACCTGACGTTGCATCTGCTCGACGATGTCTTGTCCCTTGGCCATCGCCGGCATGGCGCCCACGCCCGCAACGAGCAGGACCACCACGGCAGCCAGCAGCCTCCTGGTTCCAATGCCTCGTCCCATAGGGTGAGATATCGGCAGGAACGACCGCGATCTGTAGTCGAAGGAGCCTCAAGCACCCGTCTATGCCTGCCGAATAAGCCCAGGTGAAGCGACCAGACGCCCGATCGACGGTCTTGACCGTTCTGACGATCGCCGTGATCGTCCTGACGGTCGTGCTCTCGATGGGCTTCGCACAGACGCAACAGACCGATCGTGTGGTCGTGGCGGCGAGCCAGCGGCAGAACGCCACGGATGCGACGAGCGTCGCCGCGCTGACACGCAGCCAAGCCGAAGGTGCCATCCTCATCGCGGCGGCCGCCACCGCCGGATTGGCCGACCCACAGCAGAGCCAGGACGCCATCTCCGCCCTATACGAGACGATCGAGGTCTACCGCATCAGCGCCAATCCTTATCTGGTCGGCAAGGACCGCATTGCAGAAGTCCTTGGAGACGTCACGGTGGCCCTGGAGGCTGGCGACACGGCTACGGCTCGTCAACTGGTCGACGAGAGCC
This sequence comes from Acidimicrobiia bacterium, assembly GCA_041586155.1. Lineage (GTDB taxonomy): Bacteria > Actinomycetota > Acidimicrobiia > Spongiisociales > JAENVV01 > JBFGJH01. The sequence continues at coordinate 71,347 of JBFHAT010000011.1, read as the reverse complement.
TCGACCAGCGATTGCGCGCAGTCTCTACACGCGCCGCCGAGGAGCGCCTCTTGGCCGAGGAGGTGATCGCGCTGGAATCGAGCTCGGCCGGGCGATGGGGTCTGATCACGAGCTTCGGTGTGGCGGTGATCGTTCCTGCGGTCGCCCTCATCACGTTCCGGGCGCTGGTGACCAGACGTCGCAAGCAGCAAGACCTCGAGGACCGGCTCGAGAAGGAGCAGGAGATCAGTGCCGCCAAGGACGAGGTGATCTCGAACTTGAGCCACGAGCTCCGCACTCCGCTCACGGGCATCTACGGCCTTGCTTTGGCGATGGAAGAAACCGGCTTCGAGAATCGCGCGTTCCAAGCCGAGATGACGAACCTCATCATCCATGAAGCGGCCGATCTCAGCCGGATGGTCGACGACCTCCTCACTGCAGCCAAAGTCGACGGAGACGGCCTGAGCTTCCAAATCGAGAGCGTCGACGTGGCCCGCGAGGTCCATGAAGCGCTCACACCGTTCCGGCGCGGCGACGACCCGATCGCCGTCGACATCGATCCCGCGGTGGTCCACGTGGACCGCCTGCGGCTCCGCCAGGTCCTCCGCAATCTGGTTTCCAACGCGGTCCGCCACGGCGGTCCGTCCGTCGCCGTCCTCGGAACGAGTCAGGGCGACCGCTACATATTCGAAGTCGTCGACGACGGACCGGGGGTGCCCGATCACGTAGCCGAACGTCTCTTCGAACGATTCGTCCATGAGGGCGAGACCCCCCTGCTCACCGGGAGCATCGGTCTCGGCCTGTCGATTGCTCAGCTCATCGCCACCGAGATGAACAGCAACGTGGCGTACCACCGCCGAGACGAAATGACCGTGTTCGAACTCGATGTTCCGCTGGCGGAAGGCGTAGGCCAGACCTATGAGGCGATATCTACGAGAAGCCTTCAAGAGCCTCGCCCGCCGTCGTGGGACCGGGGACCCTCGCCCGCCACCAATGGCCACCAGTCATCGGCTCCTCCTGCGCTGGCGGACCGCGTCGACTGATCCCGAACCTGGTCTCAGCGTCTCGCGTCTACTCGGCGCCAAGTGGGATCATTGAGGCGATGGCAGCGGTAGCAACGACCATCGCTCTGGTGACGGAGAGCGAGACGGAGGGACTGGCAGGCCTCAGTCGCATGGCCAGCAACGTCGCCGTCGTGACGGCAGCGGACACCGATCATGCCGAACAGCGCATGAGATGGCAGGCAGCCCGCAGTCGCTCGGGGCTGTTCACTCTCGTCGATTTCGATCCGCTGCGGCCGCTCGTCGAGCAGTGGCTCCAACGATTGGAGGGAGACGAGAACCCGCTTCCGATCCCACCGATCGATGTCCCTGACTATTACTTCGTCGACGTGGAGGTCGAAGAACCTCTGGCGGCGTGGTACCTCCAGCTGTTGTTCGACTATGCCCCGCAGCGCATTGTTTCGGTGGAGATCTCATTCGGTTCGCTCTACCGGGCGCTCGAACACCTGGCGTACGGGCCCAGCCTCCCCGCCTTCGCCGACCTCGAGCAGGCAACTCGAACGTTCGTCCCCACCCCGGAGTTCACGGCGTCCCACGGATATCGCCTGTGACCACCTTCAGGGTCGATTAAGGACCCTCCGGCATCATCTGGACATGGCCGCCGAGCGTCGAGTCGAGCACCCAACGGGCCAGCGCCTGGGGGGGCGTCCCCGCACCGGACACGATGCGGGATTCACCTGGCAAATGGTGCTTGCGTACTGCGCACGCTCGGCATGGCGACGACTGGTGCCGCGGCGCCCCGAGGCGTCTCGATGGCCAGTGGGTGGAAGGGTGACCGCTTCTGGGGCGGTCACCCTTCACTGAAGAAGCCTGCGACGACCCGCCCGAAGCCACGAGCGGCTCGGCGCTCGTCGCTGAGTGTCCAGACGTGAACCCCGGCGGGGTCCTGCCGAGCCCTACCCCAGGCCTTCGGGTCCGAGCGCGGCGTATCCCCCATCGATCAGGAGGTCACCACCGGTGATGAAGGCCGCCTCCTCCGACGCAAGGAACATGACGGCAGATGCGACCTCGTCGGGTTCGGCCATGCGCCCCAACGGCTGGAACTCGGCTGCAAATCTGTCAGCATCCGCCCGATTGTCGTACCGCACTTCCATCGGCCTGCTCCACGTCCATCCCGGAGAGACACTGTTCACCCGTACGCCATCGCGCGCCAGCTCCTGCGCCATCGATCTCGTCATCTGGAGGATGGCCGCCTTTGTGGTGTTGTAGACGAGGCGGTTCGGTTGTGACACTCTCCCGCTGACCGACGCCACATTCACCACCGATCCACCGGACGCCACGAGCTGGTCGCGGCACTTCTGAACCATCATCGCCGAGGCGACCACGTTCACGTTGAGAGCGTCCAACCAAGTGGCCCGATCAGTGTCGATCTGGTGATCGTCGAACACGGCCGCGTTGTTGACGACGAGGGAGACCTGGCCCATCCCACTGGCGACGCCGACCGCTCGCTCGATGTCGTCATCGAGCCGCAGGTCCGTGTGGACAAACTCACATCTCGGACCGAGCTCGTCGGCGACTCGCCGTCCATCTGCCGCCTTGATGTCGGCGATGACCACCGCGGCACCCTCGGCGAGAACCCTCTTGGCCACTGCCACGCCGATCAGCGACACGCCGCCAGTAACGATCACAGAACGACCCTCGTATTGGTCAGATGCCAATGCGCCGTTCCTTTTCATCGGCAGCCGACTGGGCAAGTGCGGCCCGAAGCGGCTCGCGTTCGGATGGTTTGCGCACGCCCGCAGGTAGTCTCGGCCGGCCCCCGGCGGGCAACGAACGGTGGTGCCTGCCGAGAGGCGCGACGCTGCGTTTGAACCCCAACGCTCGGGTGGCGTCGGTGGCGAACGCCCCTGCGCCCATCGCGGCCGGACTGACGCCTACGCGTTCCTCACGGAACAGACGCAAACCCGCCGCCGGGACTTCGGCCAGCTTTCGGTGCCGCGACTCGGGGGTCCGGAAGCGTTCGAAATTCGTCGGTGCCACGTGCATAGCCGAAGCTACCGCTCGCCAGCTCACGGCGGGGCAGATCCGCACGGACCGCCTAGATCTGCTCAGGTGAACGAATCCTCCAGGAAGTCGGTGAGGGTCCCCCCGGTCGATTCTTGAGTGGGCCTGTCCCATGAATCGGAGACAACAATCTCTGCGCCGATCATTTCAAGCCATCGACTCAATTCGTCGTTCGACTCGAGGCCATACATCTGGATTGACCAGATGGTCGGGACGCTTTCCGTCGAACACCGCCACCACTTGCCGGTACGCCCCTGCGAAGTTCTTCGCCTTCCCTCCGTCGGTGGCGGTCGCCACATGGGGCGTGACCACGACACGGTCGTGAGCCAAGAGCGGGTGGTCGGCGGGAAGCGGCTCAGGATCGGTGACGTCCAGACCAGCGCAGCGCACTGCTCCCGACCGCAAGGCCCGCAGCAGCGCGTCCTGGTCGACCAGCCCTCCCCGGGCCGTGTTTATGAACGCCGCTCCCCGCTTCATCCGTGCGAAAGCGACATCGTCGAACATTCGGTAGGTCATCTCTGTGAGCGGCACGTGGACTGACACCACGTCGGCAACCGCGAGCGCCTCATCCAACGACGACGCCATCGAGACGCCGTGCGGCGCGTCTTCCACGAATGGGTCGTGTGCAATCACGTTCATCTCCATCGCCCCGGCGATGGCGGCGACTCGTCGGGCGATGCGTCCCAACCCGACCAGCCCGAGCGTCTTGCCGGCGAGCTCGACGCCCTCATGCCGTTGATACATGTTGTCCGCCCCTGATCGCAGCAAGGACCTAGCCGAGTCGAGGTTCTTGGCTGTGACGAGAATGAGGAGCACTGCGTGCTCGGCGGTAGAGATCGTCGGAGCGGTGGGAGCGTTACACACGGCGACGCCGCGGCGGGTAGCGGCCTCGAGGTCCACGGAATCCACCCCGATACCCATGCGCCCGATCACGATGAGCTCGGGTGCCATCGCCATCACCTCGTCGGTGTACTTCCACGATCCGGCCAAGATCCCGTTGGCGCGGCCGAGCGCTTCGAACGGTGCCTCGGGGTTGGCTGTGCCCGGACCGAGCATCTCGACCTGCACGGCGATGTGGTCGCGGTAGTCCTCATGCGGCTCACGTTCGAACCAGATGCGGGGAATCATCCGCCGGACCAACCCAAATTCGAAGGTTCTAATCGTCCGGGCGCGGTGGTCACAGAATCGTCCCCCGGGTCGGAGCGAACAAGGGCTCGGCAATCCCGCTCCGGCCTACGTCGAGAGCCAGCGTGTGCCCGTCGAGGCCACTTGGCGCACCCGGAGCGCCCGGCCTGGCACCGATGGAAGTCACGAACAACGTGGCGAGCCCCGATCCGCCGAAGGTGGGGCGGGTGGGTCGCAGGACCGGCAACTCGATGGCCCGCTCCACCCGGCCAAGCGGGTCGAACCGGTACAGACGGCCGCCGTGGACTGCCGCCATCCAAAAGCCGCCGTCCTCGTCCACGCAACCTCCATCGGGGCGCCCATCGAGACCCGCAGTGTCGGCAAAGAGCTCGGGCGGTCCCAACTCGCCACTGGTGTAGGGGTAGCGCTCTATTCGATCGTCGAAGGTGTCGGCGAAGTACATCCACGTCCCATCCGGTGAGAAGGCCAAACCGTTCGTCACGCCGATGTCGGTCCGAACGGTGCTTCGAGTCCCGTCCGGCGTCACGCGGTAGAGCGATCCCGACCGAATACCTCGCGAGGTGTCTTCGTGCATGCTTCCGACCCACAGGAGGCCGTCGGGGCTGACTCGCCCGTCGTTGAGCCGGTTCCCTTCGATCTCTTCGAGTCCGATCCACGAAGCAAACGCGCCGTCACGCAGCCACGCGAGCTCGCCTTCCGCCGCGACCAGCACCAGGTCAGGATGGGTCGTGAGTGCCACCGCCGCAGGTCGACCCTCGCGCATGAACCGCTCGCTCTCGCCAGTGCTCGGATCGCCTCGCCACACGGCGCGGCCTTCGATGTCGACCCACCACAGGCGGGCGGAACGCGGGTCCCATACCGGGCACTCACCCAGCCGGTTGGCTATGCCGAATGGCGCCTCGATCTCCACTCGCCCGAGCCTATTCCGCCAGAGCCTCGACGGCGGCTGCGCCGGCAGGATGGCGTGCTGGGCCGGTGCGGGTGGCGGTGACGAGCCGTCGGCTGGCGATCATCGCCCGAAGTGGGGATATCATCATGTGATGATCGCACGTACCATCGCTCCTGCTTCCGGGACCCTCGGTGTCCTCACCCCCGGCCTTGGCGCCGTGGCCTCCACTTTCATCGCCGGTGTCCTCGCTGCACGCCAGTCCGGGGAGCCACCGCTCGGGTCGGTGAGCCAGATGCAGCACATTCGGCTTGGCCAGCGTGAAGAGGAGCGCAACCCGTTGATTCGCGATTTCGTTCCGCTCGCGTCGCTCGACGACCTCGTGTTCGGCGGCTGGGATCCCATCTCGGCCAACGCCTTGGAGGCCGCCCTCGCTGCTGGGGTGCTCGAAGAGAGAGACCTGGCGCCTGTCTCGGCGGCGATGGAAGGCATCGTCGCCATGGACGCGGTCTTCGATCAGCGCTGGGTGAGCCGTCTCGAGGGCACTCGGGTCAAGACTGAAACCAACAAGTGGGATCAGGCCATGGCGCTCATCGCCGACATCGAGAACTTTCGCCGCGACAATGACTGCGACAGGCTGGTGATGGTGTGGTGCGGCTCAACTGAGGCTTTCCAGGAGCCGAGCGGCGTTCACGAGTCCGTCGAGGCGTTCGAGGCCGGGCTCAAGGCCGACGACGCCAACATTTCTCCCAGTCAGATCTACGTCTACGCCGCCCTCCAGTCCGGTGTGCCCTTCGCCAACGGCGCTCCCAACCTCTCGACCGACCTGCCGTGCATGATCGAGCTGTCGCAGTTGCGGGGCGTTCCCATCGCAGGCAAGGATTTCAAGACAGGCCAAACCCTCATGAAGACGCTCATCGGACCCGGGCTCAAAGCCCGCATGCTGGGTCTGCGGGGCTGGTACTCCACCAATATCCTCGGCAACCGCGACGGTGAGGTCCTCGACGCTCCAGAGAACTTCAAGACCAAGGAGGAGTCGAAGCTCGGCGTACTCCACAAGATCCTCGAGCCGGAGCTCTATCCGGAGCTGTATGGCAACGTCGACCATGTGGTGCGGATCAATTACTACCCGCCTCGGGGCGACAACAAGGAGGGATGGGACGCGATCGACATCTTCGGGTGGATGGGTTACCCGATGCAGATCAAGATCGACTTCCTCTGCCGCGATTCGATACTCGCCGCGCCCATCGTGCTCGATCTGGCGCTGTTCATGGATCTCGCCCACCGCGCCGGTGAGTCAGGCGTGCAGGAGTGGTTGAGCTTCTACCTCAAAGCCCCCCAGGCGGCCGGCGATCAGCCCGCAGAGCAGGATCTCTTCATCCAGCAGACCAAGTTGAAGAACACGCTTCGGGAGTGGATGGGCGAGGAGCCCGTCACCCACAGCGAAGCCGGCTGAGCATCCTACCGACGCCCGGGCACTCCCAACTCCAGTCGCGCTGGCAACCGCGGCGCCGCCGTTGCATCCTCCAATCCCTCGACGCCATGGCCCGTGTATGGGCGGCTTGCATCGGCTGATCGACATTCTTCCGACAATTCGCTCGAACCAACCCAGTCGGCGGCGTTGAGCAGGGCGGAGGTGCACGATGCAACTGGTGACACATGTCCTCGTTGGGGTTCTCGCCGGTCTGGTGGGCACGCTGGCCATGGACCTCGTTTGGTTCTCCCGATATCGCCGAGGAGGAGGCACCGACGGCTTCTACAAGTGGGACAGCGCTCACGGCACGACCAGCTACGACTCGGCATCCGCTCCGGCGCAGGTGTGGCGCATTGTTCGGACACGCCTGACCGGCAGTAAACCGCCTGACAGCAGCGCGCGAGCGATGACGAATCTGGTGCACTGGCTGACCGGCGCCGGGTGGGGAGCCTTCCACGGGGTGCTCGTGTGGTGGCTGACCGCCAACCCCCTCTTTGGCCTTGCGACGGGGCTGATCGCGTTCCTGGCCTCGTACGCCATCCTCGCCCCGCTGGGCGTCTATCAGGCCTTGTGGAAATACGAAGCCAAGACGATCTACCTGGACCTGTCAGGCCACCTGGTGTTCGGGCTGGCCACAGGCGTCACGGCATGGCTGCTGCTGTTGTGACGCTCACTCCACCGTGACGGTCTTCGCCAAGTTGCGTGGCTTGTCGACGTCCAACCCTCGCTGCTTGGCGATGGCGTAGGCAAACAGCTGGAGTGGGACCACCGACAAGACCGGCGACACCAGCTCCGGTGCCGGCGGCAGGTAGATCAACTCGTCAGCGATCCGGGCAGATTCGTCGTCGCCCTCCGACACGACCATCAAGAGCGATGCGCCCCGTGCCTTCATCTCCTCCATGTTCGAGAGTGTCTTCAGGTGGAGATGGCTTGCCGTCGCCACTCCGACGACGAGCACTCCCGGCTCGATGAGTGCGATCGGGCCGTGCTTCATCTCGCCGGCCGGGTAGCCCTCGGCCCGCGTGTAGGCGATCTCTTTGAGCTTCAACGCGCCTTCGAGAGCGATGGGGAAGCTCACGCCTCTTCCCAAGAAGAACACGTCGCCAACATCGGCGTGGCGGCGGCCGATGGCGAGTTGCTCGTCGGCACTGAGCAGCAGCTCGTCCACCTGCTCGGGTAGCCGGGCGATCGCGTTGGTCATCAGCTGGATGGTGGCATCGTCCAACGAACCTCGATGGTGCGCCATGTACAGCGCCAGGAGCTGCATGACGACCAACTGGCACACGAATGTCTTGGTGGATGCCACGCCGATCTCAGGACCGGCTCGCGTGTACAGCACCGCATCAGCTTCGCGCGCCATCGACGAGTCCACCACGTTGGTGGTTGCAAGCGTGTAGGCCCCTTGGGCCTTGGCGTACTGCAAGGCAGCGAGTGTGTCGGCAGTCTCACCCGACTGGCTCATGCCGATGACCAGCGTCTTCCCGTCGACAACCGGATCCCGGTACCGGAACTCGGAGGCGATGTCGATCTCCACCGGCATGCGGGTCCAGCGCTCGATCGCGTACTTGCCCATCAACCCGGCGTGATAGGACGTCCCGCAGGCGACCACGAAGACCTTGTCGAACGCTCGGGCCATCTGCGGCGACAGCGCGATGTCGAGCTCCGCTTCGCCCCGCTGATTGATCCGGCCGGCGAGCGTGTCTCGGAGCGCCTGCGGCTGCTCGAAGATCTCCTTGAGCATGAAATCGTCAAAGCCACCTCGCTCCGCAGATTCGAGATCCCATTCGATCTCGCGTGTCGCCAGTTCGATTGGAGCGCCGTCGAGGTCGGTCACGGTGATTCCGTCTGCCGTCACCTCGACCACCCGATCGTCTTCGAGCACGCCCATTGTCTTGGTGTGGCTGAGGATGGCCGAGATGTCAGAGGCAAGGTAGTTCTCCCCGTCGCCGACGCCGACGATGAGGGGGCTGCCGCGCCGGGCGCCCACGATGAGCGACGGATCCTCCCGACGAACCACGGCGACGGCTAGCGCCCCCTCCACCATCTTCATCATGCTGCGAGTGGCTTCGGCCAATGGCAGTTCACTCATGGTCTCCAATAGGTGGGCGAGCACTTCGGTGTCGGTGTCTGAGACAAACTCGTGCCCGTCGGCGATCAGCTTGTCCTTGAGCTCCTGGAAGTTCTCGATGATGCCGTTGTGGACGATGGCGACGTCGTGCGAGCAGTCTTGGTGAGGGTGGGCGTTTGTCGTGTTCGGAGGACCGTGCGTCGCCCAGCGGGTGTGTCCGATGCCGGTGCCCCCCTCGTATCCACCGTTGCCTTCCAGACTGGAAACCAGGGCGGCGATTCGCCCCGCATTCTTGGTGATCCCAACGCCGTCGGAATGCATCACCGCAATGCCGGCCGAGTCATAGCCGCGATACTCGAGCCGCTCGAGACCTTCGATCAAGATGGGTTGTGCCGGCCGAGGACCGACGTAACCGACGATGCCGCACATGTGCGAACCCTTTCGTTGATGGAGGATCACACGCGAGCCGAGGCGATCCGGGTCGAACCCACCTCGCACGTCGAATGGTTTCTGTCCCCGCCGTCACCAGCGGGTTTTGTTCCATCCGTCACGACCGTGCCAGCCGAGAGGGCATCCGCCGACACCTGCCTTGCAGGCTATTCGATACTCCCTCTTCCTCGTCACCCCGTGCGGGGTCAGGCGCTTGGTATGGAGCGTGATCCTCGTTTGTATCGGCGTCACAGTACCCGAGATTGAGCCCTGTGGGCCTAGAGTCTCGCCCGATGTCCGACCCGGAGCGCCAGCGACTCTCCTCGCCACTGTGGCGGCGTTGGGGCCCCTATCTGGCTGAGAGGGCGTGGGGCACCGTTCGGGAGGATTACTCGGCCAACGGCGATGCCTGGCAGTCGTTCCCCCACGACCATGCTCGCTGGCGCACCTACCGCTGGAATGAAGATGGATTGGGCGGGTTCTGCGACGACCGCCAGCGACTGTGCATGGCTGTTGCGCTGTGGAACCACCGCGATCCGATCCTCAAGGAGCGGTTGTTCGGGCTCAGCAACCCGGAAGGGAACCATGGCGAAGATGTCAAGGAGCTGTACTTCTACACCGACGCCACTCCCTCCGCGTCGTATGCCACGATGCGCTACCTCTACCCCATCGAGCCGTTTCCGTATGAGGCACTCGTCGAGGGCAACCGCCGGCGCTCGCGCACGGAGCCGGAACTCGAGATCGAGGACACCGGCGTCTTCGACCACGGGTATTTCGACGTGGAGTTGACCTACGCCAAAGCGTCGCCGGATCAACTCGTGCTCCGAGTGGAGGTCACCAACCGGGGCGAGGTGGCGGCCCCACTGACCGTGGTTCCCACGATCTGGTTTCGCAACACGTGGAGCTGGGGCTACGAGCGCGGGCCGCGCGGAGAAACGCCGGAGCGACCGTCGTTGCGGGCGGAAAGCGACGTCATCACTGCCGAGTTCGATGGCGAACACTTCTCTTGGCACACCCCAGATGCGACCGAGGTGGTCTTCACCGAGAACGAAACCAACCCTGCTGGGTTCGGCCAACCGGCTCCCGGCTACTTCAAAGACGCGTTCCATCGGTACCTCACCGACGGGGACGCAGACGCGGTCAATCCCGGTCTTACGGGCACCAAGGCAGGGGCAGTCCACCGTTTGCTCGTTGAGGCAGGCGCCACGGTCGCCCTCGAGACGCTGTTGGCGCCCAGCGACGCAGTTGCACCTGCGGATTGGACCGCCGTGGTGGCACAGCGTCGCGCCGACGCCAACGCCTTCTATGCGGCGTTCGGTCCCATCGATCGCGAGCGAGCGTCCGTGCGGCGCCAAGCCTATGCGGGACTGGTGTGGACCAAGCAGCTGTACTACTTCGACGTCGGCCAGTGGCTGGACGGTGACCCGGCCGGTCCACCGCCGCCTCCCGATCGCGGCAGGATCCGCAACGCCGATTGGCGCCACATCCGTAACTTCGACGTCTTGTCGATGCCTGATGCCTGGGAGTACCCATGGTATGCCACATGGGATTTGGCGTTCCACTGCGTGCCATTCGCCGACCTCGACGCCGACTTTGCCAAAGCGAACCTGGAGTTGGTCACCGGCGACCGTTACCTGCACCCCAACGGTCAGTTGCCCGCCTACGAATGGGACTTCGGGAACGTCAACCCGCCGGTGATGGCTTGGGCGGCGCGCAAGGTGTATGAAGCCGATCGCCTCCGCCGGGGCGAGGGGGACCGGCGTTGGCTGGGAAACCTGTTCTACCTCCTCAGCCTCAACTACACGTGGTGGCAGAACCGCAAGGACGTCGATGGCAACAACATCTTCCAGGGCGGATTCTTGGGCCTCGACAACATCTCGATCTTCGACCGGTCGGCGCTACCGCTCGGTGGCCACATCGATCAGTCCGACGGCACGGCCTGGATGGCCTTCTACACCCTTGGGCTGCTCAAGATGGCATTGCTCCTTGCCGAAGGGGACAGTCGCTACGAGACGCTGGCGATGCGCTTCCTTCGCCATTTCGACCAGATCGCAGCGGCGATGAACCTGGACGAGCACTGCCTATGGGACCCAGAGTCGGGCTTCTTCTTCGATGTGCTGCATCTGCCGGACGGGTCGTTTCACCAGCTCAGGGTCAAATCGATGGTCGGACTGCTACCGCTGGTGGCTGTTGAGATCGTCGACGAAGAGTCAACTGGCGCTTTGCGCGCGTTCAGTCGTTTGGTCGCCGAATATGAGGCAGGAGCAGGGCGGACCATGGCGGCACGGACTCGGGTCCGCCAGGGACGACGATTGTTGTCTGTGCTCGACGAGACCCAGCTGCAGACCGTGCTGAAGGTCCTTCTGGATCCGGAGGAGTTCTTGTCGCCATTCGGAATCCGCTCGATGGCGCGGTCTCACTCGGCTCCGTACATCTTTGCCGCCGACGGGCTCACCTACACGGTTGCCTACGAGCCCGGCGAGAGCAGCTCGGGTTTGTTTGGCGGGAACTCGAACTGGCGTGGACCGATCTGGCTCCCGCTGAACTATCTGATCATCGAAGCGTTGCGGGAATACCACGCCTTCTACGGCGACACATTCACCGTGGAGTTCCCGACCGGATCAGGTGCCTACCTCACGCTCGGGGCCGTCGCAGACCACCTCGCCCATCGGCTGACGTCGCTGTTCGCAATGAACAACGGGGTTAGGCCTGTTTATGGGGGGAGCACGTTCTTCGACAGCCGTTCCGACCCGCTGCTGATGTTCCACGAGTACTTCGACGCGGAGACCGGACGCGGTTTGGGAGCTTCCCACCAGACGGGTTGGACGGCCCTGATCGCCAAGTTGCTGTGATCGGCGCGGACACGGCCCCTCCGCCTAGCCTACGGCCAGAGCCGAGAGGAAGGCACCGATGAGCATCCTGGTACCCGTCGATTTGTCTCAGGCGAGCGAGCGCGCCCTGGCGCACGCCAACCAGCTGGCCGAATTCCTGGACGACGGGTTGATCGTTTTCGTGGTCGTCGACCATGCGATGTTGCATGCGTTCAGGCCCATCGCCGAGTCCGAGCATGTCACCGAGCGCCAAGCCATCGACGCCCAGGTCGCCGGCGTCGCGGCGTCGGCAACGGTCCCGACCCGTGTTGTCGTCGTGGAAGACGAGCAAGTACCGGGAACCATCATCGATACAGCCAAGGCCGAGGGATGTCGGTTGATCGTCATGGCCTCGCGGGGACGGTCCGGGGTACAGCGATGGATGCTCGGCTCCGTGACCGAACGGGTCGTTCGGGCGAGTGAAGTGCCGGTGCTGATCGTCCCGATTCGCTGAGCAGGGAACGAACCGCGGGCCGGCGACGTCAGAAGGCCATGCGCTCCGCCTTTGCCTTGCTGGTAGTCGCAATCGGTGTCTCGGCCTGCGGAACGTCTGCGTCCACGACCACATCGGACGGAGATCCTGACGCAACGACAACCACGACGTCTTCGTCGTCGCCTGATTCGCAACCATCGTCGAACCTACCAGCGCTCGGCGAGGATGAGGCTCTGCTGACGGTCAAGGTCGAAGGCGGATTCGTTCCGGTCGACTTCTTGCTGACCGCGGGCCCCTCATACGTGGTCACCGGTGACGGCCGGATGATCTGGCAGGCCCCAGTTCCGGCGATCTATCCGGCGCCGGCCAATCCCGGCTATCTGGAACGAGAGCTCACCGACGAAGAGCTCGACAAGCTCGCCCGCCTGATCAGCGACGCCGGCCTGCCCGATGTCCGTGACGAGCACAACGTCGACGCCAGCGCCACAGTCGCAGATGCCCCCGACACGGTGTTCCTCTATCGAGATGAGAGCGGTATTCACCGCTTCGCCGTATATGCGCTGGGTATCGCCAACACAGAGAACCGCGACGTGCAAGCGTTGCAAGCCCTGCTGGCGGCACTCGACAACCTCGCTTTCACCGGCGAGGGCACTCCCCACCAACCCGATCGGGTGCAGGTGTACGTGTCGGACGGCGGTTTCACCGATCCGCAGTTCGCCAACGAACTCCCCTGGCCTCTCGCCACCGACCCTCGCGAGTTCCCGCCCAGTCCGTTCGGCTTGCCGTGCGGGGTAGTAGACGGCGCCGATGCTGCAACATTGCTGGCGGCGCTCGGCGAGGCCAACCAAGCAACCTCCTGGGACGTCGACGGCGAACTCGTGTTCCTGCCCATGCGCCCGCTGCTGCCCGGGGAGAACGGCTGCGACACCTGATCTGCGGCCCGGCACGGAGCCTGCTGAACTGGAGGCATGCCGGACTTTCCCGTGATCGTCGAAGGTGTACGCAACATCGAGAAACTGCCGGGGTTGACCGATCTGCCCGGTGTCGAGCTGCGAGTCGTCAAAGGGCCGGAGGCACTGGCCTCCGCCCTAGACGGGGCCGAGGTCTTGTTCGGGTTCGGGTTTCGGGACCGCGCCATCGAGCAGGCGTGGGACCACGCTTCGAACCTTCGGTGGATTCAGTGGTGCGCTGCCGGGGTCGACTCGCTGCTCTTCCCTCGCCTGGTGGAGTCGGATGTGCTCGTGACCAACGCCGCCGGCGTCTTCGACGAACCGATCGCGGAGCACGTAGCGGGCATCCTGCTCGCGGTGAGCAAAGACTTTCCCCGCTCCTGGTCCGCCCAGCGTGCAGCGCGGTGGGAGTTCTTCGAGGGTCGGAGACTCGCCGGAACGAACGCAGTCATCGTCGGAGCCGGCAGGATCGGCAGGGCGATCGCTCGCAAACTCGGACGCTTGGACGTCGACCTCACCCTGTTCGGCACGACGTCTCGTCGAGATGTCGAGTTCGGCCGGATCGAAGAGTGGAGTCCCGATCATCCAGCGCTCGGAGGCGCCGATTGGCTGATCGCCGTGTTGCCCAACACACCTGACACGGAGGGAATGCTGGCGATGCCGACGTGGGAAGCCCTCCCCACCTCGGCCTGGTTCGTCAACGTCGGAAGGGGAGACTCGGTGGTCGAAGCCGATCTACAAGCGGCCCTCCGGCGCGACCAGCTCGCAGGCGCAGCGCTCGACGTGTTCCAGGGTGAACCGCTCGACGAAGACAGCCCATGGTGGACCACACCCAACGTTCTGATCACGCCACACAATTCCGGCGATGTTGGCGACAGCAACGCCAGACTCGTGCAACTCTTCGCCGAGAATCTGGCGCGCTATCGGGCGGGTGCCGACCTGCTCCATCTCGTTGACAAACAGCGCGGCTACTGATCTCCGTCCTCTGCGGCCGCCTTGCCGTCAGAGGTCGATGGACGTCAGCTTCTTCGCCAATTGCTCGTCGGTCGGCTCGGTGAGGTGGGAGCCGTCCGGAAACACGATCACCGGAATCATTCGGCGTCCGTCGTTGCGTTTCAGCACCTCATCAAGCTGGTCTGGCTGCCGCTCCAAATCGACATAGCGGTATTCGACGTCTCGTTCGTCGAGCAGCGCTTTGGAGCGGAGGCAATCGGAGCACCAATCGGCCCCGTACATCGTGATGGCCGGCCCGGTCATCACGCCATCCCCGCAACCGGAGCGGCTCGTTGGTATCCCCGGCCGTCGATCAACAGCACGCTGCGTCGGACGTTGCTGTGGCAGGCTGCTCGCCGTCGCCGAGGACCGTGTAGTACTCCCACTCTGCTCCGTCCGGGTCGGTGAGCCAGAACTTGTTTTGTACGGCATAACAACAGTCGACCTCGGTCTCCTCGGCCACGACACTCAACCCGGATGAGGTGACCCGAGCGTGATGGGCTGTCACGTCATCGGTGGACGGCACCTCGACTCCCAGATGGTTCAACGTGCCTCCGGAGCCAGCTTTCTCGATCAGGACCAGCTTCAAGCTGGGATCGTCGAGCGCGAAGTTGGCGTAGCCGGGCCGGCGTTTGCTGGGCTGGGTGCCGAACAGCTTCGCGTAGAAGGCCGTAGCCTCCTCGATGTCATCAACGTTCAGGGCCAATTGCAGGCGTCCCATCGCAGTCTCCTCGATCGTGGCAAGAGCTTGAGTGCCATGTATGTCGACGCATATATTGACACTTGTCTATATAGATGTCAATCGATATAATCGTCGTATGTCCGCCTGTTGTCAACCGATGGTCTCGGAGGTGCTCCACCAGGCCGATGCCGACGACCTGGCCCGGCGCCTGAAGGCGCTGGCCGATCCCACCCGACTCAAGTTGGTGTCGATGCTGGCGGCACGCCCCGATCTGGAGGCGTGTGTGTGTGATCTACCAGAGGCCCTGGACGTCTCCCAGCCGACCGTGTCGCACCATCTGCGAGTGCTCAGCGATGCCGGCCTGGTTGACCGCCGCAAGGAAGGAACGTGGGTGCATTATCGGCTCCGCCCAGAAGCCTTCGAAGGCCTCACGGCAGCGATCCGGATCCCCGAACCGGTCAGCTGAGGAGTCAAGGGGACGGCGGTGATCCGCCTTCCTGTGTCGCCTCCCGGCGAGCTGCGGTACTTCAGTCCGTTTGCGTGGATAAAGCACACGGCGGCGAGGCCAGGACCAAAGTCGGTCCGCCACGACTGAAGGACAGGGACCATCCGGCGAAGCGCCCACCCTTGTATTCACGAGAACGCAAAGCGTTCTCGAAACGTGCTTGCGCAGCAAGCACGCAGAGTCGACCTGCCAGAAAATGCGGCGGACCGGCGTCTGTTTGGGTCCGGTGCGATACCTCTGCGCACATCCCAACTCAAAGCACATGCGGCGAGAGGCCGGACCCAAAGTCCGCCGCCAGAGACAGAGCGGAGGGAGTGGGATTCGAACCCACGGGACCCACGAGGAGCCCACCAGTTTTCAAGACTGGCGCCTTCGACCGCTCGGCCATCCCTCCGATGGGCAGTGTACAAAGGAGGCAGGGAGCTGTACTTCTCGACGCGTACCGTAGAGGTCGACAACCTGGGAGGTTGCGCATGGAGGACATTGGACAGATGTTCCGGCTTGGGACCTGGGTCGTGAAGCCAGGCGCCTCGGAGGAGTTCGTCGAAGCGTGGCAGGCGTCGGGCGATTGGCTTGCGCAGAAGCTCCCTCATGAACGGGGAGCCGTTCTGCTGGAAGATCCCAGCGAACCAGGACGGTACGTGTCGTTCGCCCCGGTTTCTGATCCCGAGCAGGTGCAGGAGTGGATGGCGTCGGCCGAGTTTCAGGAGCTCTGGTCGAGCGTGATGGAGCTTTGTGAGAGTGTCCATCCCAGCTCGCTGCGCGTGGTCGGCTCTGCTGGCGCCTAGCGCTGGTCGCCTCGCCTGCACAATTCACCGACCCGAAGTCCCCCCTACCCCAGTCCGCCTGACGGCGGCCTGCGGTACCTTCCCCCCGCCTCGACGGCGGGGGGACTATCCCAGAGCGCAACCCCCCACCACGCGACCACGAGAACGCTCTGCGTTCTCGAACGTGCTTGCAAAGCAAGCACGCGGCGACGAGAGGCCGAAGCAAAAGTCGACCTGCCAGAAATGCGGCGGACCGGCGTCTGTTTGGTCCTCGTGCCAAGGCCGGGCAGCGCGTAATCCCACGACATGCGATACAACGAAAGGCGAGGACCAAAGTCCGCCGCCATCAATACTGCGGAGGGAGTGGGATTTGAACCCACGAAGAGGCTTGCGCCCCTTACACGCTTTCCAGGCGTGCGCACTAGGCCAGACTATGCGATCCCTCCCGGGCCTCTTAGTGTAAATCGCCATGGTGGATGATCTGCCGGATCGGCTGCACGAGGCGATGGGATGGGCGCTTGACGAGGCCCGGGCGGCGGGCGCCGCAGGTGACGTGCCGGTGGGAGCGGTGCTACTCGACCCGGAGGGTCGGCTGGTGGCCCGCAACCGCAATCGTCGTGAGGAGCTGGGTGATGCCACTGCTCATGCCGAGCTGTTGGTGCTGTCGGAGTCGTCGCGATCGCAGCGCGATTGGCGTCTGACAGGCCACACACTCGTGGTCACCTTGGAACCCTGTCCCATGTGTGCAGGAGCGGCGGTGTGGTCACGGATCGGCCGGTTGGCGTTCGGAGCACCCGACCCGAAAGCAGGGGCGGCGTGGTCGCTGTACAACATCCCTCAGGACCCCCGTCTCAACCACCGTGTCGAGCTGGTCGCTGGGATCCGTGAGGAGGAGTGCAGGTCGATCCTGTCCGGATTCTTTGCTTCGAGACGCCTGGCGGACGGTGCACCGTGACCGTTCTCGTCGAATCGCCCAAGCAGACAGCGCCGCGGGGCCGGTGACTAGCATCCCGAGCGCGATGCGCACGGTCTGGGTGAGTTTCGACACGATCGGCCGAGACTGCCTCGAGGCTGCTGCGGCCGCCGGGGCGGATGTTGTCGGCGTGGTCACTCTGCCCGGTCCGATCGACCCCAACCGCTCCGGCCAGTGTGCCTTCGATGACATCGCCCGGCGCCTTGGAGCGCACCTGCACGAGACCACGAACGTCAACAGCGCCGAGACCCTTTCGTTCATTCGGGAGTTGAAACCTCAGCTCATCTTTGTGGTGGGTTGGTCGCAGCTGGTGAAGGAAGGTTTCATCGGGCTTGCCGGCGAGGGCGTTTTTGGGATGCACCCGACCTTGTTGCCGAAGCACCGAGGTCGCGCGGCAATCCCCTGGGCGATCCTCTCCGGTCTCGCCCGTACTGGGGTGACGCTCTTCGAGATCGTCGATGCCACCGCCGATTCAGGGGCGATCGTCGGTCAGGTGAGTGTCGACATCGCCCCCGACGAGACGGCGACCACATTGTTCGCCCGCCTGGCGACAGCGCATGTCGACTTGGTTCGGGAGTTCGTGCCCCGCCTGGTCGACGGGACAGCACCACGGCAACTCCAAGACTCATCGCGAGCCAGTTCCTGGCCGAAGCGCACTCCGGCCGACGGGATCATCGACTGGGAGACGCGGGCTCCGTATCTGTACGACTGGGTCCGTGCGCTGACCCGACCATATCCGGGAGCGTTCACATTCCTCGGAGACGAAAAGGTGGTCGTGTGGGAAGCGCGCCCTGTCGAGGTGGCCGAGGTTGTCCCTGCCGGCACGATCGTGACGACTCGCCCCGACGGACCGGTTGTGGCGTGTGGGGAAGGTGGGCTTCTCTTGGAAGACGTGGATTCAGGCAATGCGGAGCTCGTCACGGGAGCGCGCCTCGGATGAGCAGGGTTCTCATCTTCGCAGCGCACCCCGACGACGAGGTGCTGGGGATGGGCGGCACCATCGCAGTTCATTCCGACCGGGGTGACGAGGTCCGTGTCGTAGTGATCACGGACGGGTCGACCACCCAGTATCCGGGAGATGCCGAGCTACGGGCACGAAAGGAGGACGAGGCCGTTCGTGCGGCCGCAGAACTCGGCGTGACCGACTACGTGCATCTCGACCTCCCGGACATGCGGCTGGACACGCTTGCTCACGTAGAGGTGAACCGTGTCGTGGAGGAGCACGTCCAAGCTCACGCTCCTGAGATCGTGTACACCACTCATCCCGACGTCAACGCCGACCATCGGGCGGTGTTCGACTCGGTGACGGTGGCAACCCGACCGGTTCCTGGTCGACCGGTGCGACGGGTTTTCACGTATGCGCCGACCTCGAGCACAGAGTGGACACCGGCGGCGGTCAACTGGTTCGTTCCCAACTGGTTCGTCGACGTCACCGGAACCATCGAGCGCAAGATCACTGCGTTCTCGCATTACGAGACCGAGCGGCGCGAGTATCCCCATCCGCGAAGCGCACGGGCGATCAGAGCCGCAGCCGAGTTCTTTGGTGCGAGTTGCGGCTACGAGTATGCCGAGCCGTTCGTCTTGGTGCGCGGGTTGGATGCGTGAGCGGACTCCGCTCGGGGCGGGATCGCGTCACCCGGGCGGCTACTGGTTTCTGAGGAACCGCTCGATCTCCTCGACGAGACCGTCGCCGTCGTCGTTGTCCGCTTCGGCGCCGGCCAGGAGGTCTTCCATCTCGCGTAGGTAGCCGGCGAGCTCGTCGTCACCTGCGACTGCTGCCGCAACGCGAGCCTCCCATTCGGCCACTTCCACGTCGAGCTCGCCAAGGTCGAACTGCACGCCACCGATCAACTCCACTTTTTGCAGGAGAGCTCGGGTCGCCTTGGGGTTGGCGTTTGTCTGCAGGTAGTGCGGTGTCGCCGCCCAGAGGCTTCCGGCCTCGAGACCTGCTCTGCGGAGCACGGTGTTGAGGATGCCGATGATGCCGGTCGGGCCTTCGTAGCGTGATGGGAGCAGCCCGAATGTCTGCCTCGTTGGGCGGTCATACGATCCGATGACCGGCACGTCCAAGGTGTGGGGAACCTGCCCGAGGAACGCGCCCATGGTCACCGCGTTGTCAACCGACAGCGTGTTGAGTGCGTCGACGATGATCTGACAGAACCGCTTCCAGCGGAGCCGCGGCTCCTCTCCCAGCACCAGCACGAGTGGTCGTTCCACCGCGGTTGTCACGTAGAACCGGGTATCGGGCCATTCGATCACCCGCTCGCCGCCATCGTCGATCGAGATGTAGGGGCGGCTCACTTGATGGTCGTTGAACTCGTCATGGTCGATCACTGCAATCAGGCGCGCACCGGTCGCTTCCAGCACGTACCCGACCGCCCGTGACGCGGCATCCCCGGCGTCGTTCCAACCCTCGAACGCAATCAACGCCAGCGGGTCGGAGAGCGTCGGCTGCTCCAGCCACTCGAGCGCTTCGTCCATGCGCCAACGCTAGTGCACCATGCTCGCTTTGCTGGGTTCCTCTCGTCCGTGGCGTCAGAATGTGCCGATGACGATTCCCAGACCGGCGCTGGTGCTGCTGATCGTGCTGGCCGCGTGTTCAGGATCGGTGTCGCCGACGACGCGTCCTGTCGAATCGAGCCCTGCGTCGATCTCTCCGGCTACGACGGCAGCGGCCTCAACGACGACCACCGTCGTCGTGACAACCCGGGTTGCGACCTCAGATGTCACGATCACCGCTGCCACCACCGAGCCTCTGTCCCCGCTGCAGGGACTGCATATGGAGCTGGTGGCCGAGGGGTTGCGCCGCCCCCTGTTGGTCGCTGCTCCAAGGAACGATGCCCGCCGCTTCATCGTCCTCCAGGGCGGACAGGTGGTTGTGCTGCGAGAGGACGGGCTGATCGATGACCAGCCTTTCCTCGACATCAGCGACGAAGTGAACGACAACGGGATCGAGCAGGGGCTGTTGGGTTGGGCATTTCATCCCGATTTCGACACCAACGGCAGAGTCTTCGCCTACTACTCGATCTCCACCGATGACACTCGCCTGTCGGAGTTCTCTGCTCCGCCCGACGGACCGGTCGATCCTTCCACGGAGCGGATCCTGCTGGAGATAGCCCAACCGACCGTCCGCCACAACGCCGGCATGCTCGAATTCGGGCCGGACGGCTACCTGTACGTGGGGGTGGGTGAGGGAGGCGCCGCGTCCGAGAACGCGCAAAACCCCGACACCCTGCTCGGTTCGATCCTTCGCATCGACGTCGACGACGGGTCTCCATACGGCATCCCCGCCGACAACCCGTTCGTCGCAGGCGACGCCCCCGAAGTGTGGGCCATCGGACTCCGTAATCCGTGGAGGTTTGCCATCGACCCGGCGATTGGAACCATGTACGTAGCCGATGTGGGACATTCCGACTGGGAGGAGATCAACGTCGTGGAACTCGCCCCGGTCGGGCACGACTTCGGATGGCTGTCGATGGAGGGAGCCCATTGCTTCCAGTCGGGCTGTGATCCGGAAGGCCTGGTGCTCCCTGTCGTCGAATACTCGCACGCCGAGGGGTGTTCCGTGACCGGAGGTTTCGTGTACCGCGGTGTCGCCATCCCCGAGCTGGACGGCCACTATTTCTACTCGGACTGGTGTACTGGGTTCCTGCGGAGCTTTCGCTATGTCGACGGGGAGGTCGTCGACGCCACGGACTGGACCGAGGAGCTGGGCAGCCCCGGCCAGGTGACCAGCTTCGGCCTCGACGCCGACGGTGAGCTGCATGTGACCACCTGGGGTGGCGACGTGTACAAGCTGGTGCCAGTGCGGGAGTAGCCGGGCGATCCAGCTCGCTCGCAGTGCTTCCGCCGCCAAAAACCCGGCGGACCGGCGTCTGTTTGGGTCCGGTGCGCAACCTCGGCGCACAGCTCACATTCAACCCACCGACGACGAGAGGCCGGACCCAAAGTCCGCCGCCAAAAACCCGGCGGACCGGCGTCTGTTTGGGTCCGGTGCGCAACCTCGGCGCACAGCTCACATTCAACGCACGGACGGCGAGAGGCCGGACCCAAAGTCCGCCGCCAGAAGCCAGGTCGACCGGCGTCTGTTTGGCCCTCGTCCGAGAGCCGGGTAGCGCCCAAGCCAGCAAGAACCGAGGCGACGAGAGGCCGAAGCAAAAGTCCGCCACCAGAAACACGGCGGACCGGCGTCTGTTTGGGTCCGGTCCGATACCTCGGCGCACAGCTCACATTTCAACGCACGGACGACGAGAGGCCGGACCCAAAGTCCGCCGCCAGAAACCAGGTCGACCGGCGTCTGTTTGGCCCTCGTCCGAGAGCCGGGTAGCGCCCAAGCCAGCAAGAACCGAGGCGACGAGAGGCGAGGGCCAAAGTCCGCCACCAGAAACCAGGTCGACCGGCGTCTGTTTTGCTTCGGTGCCTGAGCCAGGCAGCGACCAGACCAGCGAGATGCGATGCGACGAGAGGCCGAAGCAAAAGTCGACCTGCCAAAAACCCGGCGGACCGGCGTCTGATTGGGTCCGGTCCGATACCTCGGCGCACAGCTCACATTTCAACGCACGGACGACGAGAGGCCGGACAGTCGCGAGCTGCGCCCGCTCACCACCGGCGGCTACGAGCGGCGATCACGACGATGGTCATGGGTGACGTCTCGGACGAAGCCAGGAGAGGATGGCATTGTTGGAGAGACCGATCCCACGATGGAACGCCCCGAGCGGGCTACCGGCCCGCCGACTGCGGCCACGGACGCAGCGGGCGTCACGACCATCATCGTCACGGTCTCGATCGGCGAATTCGAGTTCACGGCGTGGACCGACGGAGCAGCGTCCAAAGGGTTGACGAAGGCAACTGATTCGTCAGCCTGCGAGCCGCAGCGGCACGACTGCGGCCATGTGGTCGAAACCGCCGTCGACAGCCAGCAGGCTCGAGCCGGTGCGAATGGCGACATTGGCAATGAGGCAGTCGATGAGCCCGCCGGGGGTCACGCCCGCCGCTCGGCAGGTCCGGTAGAGCTTGGCCGCCCCCTCGAAGTCAGCAACGGCGTCGAGGGGCAGCCAACCGAACGAGGTGAGCAGCCGCCGGAGATCGTCCTGGCGCTTGTCGTCTTTGGCGCCAGCGAGGACCTCCATCAACACGGGCTCGCTCACGGCGATCTCCGCGCCGCCTGCTTCTATCATGCCAGTCAACGCCCGGTCGGCCGTCGAGCCGGTGGCGCGGTCGTACTCGACCCACACCGACGAGTCGACCAGGATCATGGTCCGGAGTCCGGCGGCACCTCAGCGATCGCGTGGGCACCGCGCATGTCCAGCGCCTCTTCGATGGTCATGGGCTGTCCGGCCAACCACCTGAGCGCCAGGTCGACCGCCTCGCGCTTGGTGTGCACCCCGTAGCGACGCATGATCAGTGCGAGCAGGTGCTCGTCGAGGTCGATGTTCGTGCGGGCCATTCCCGCAGCATACACCATCCGTACACCTTCTACACGCGGTATGCGCCTTCACCGTCGAGGGTACCGCATGGCTAACGACAGGGAAGGCGCGGTGCCCCAGTGCATCACCAACGGCCGAGGCGAAGTGGCAGCTCGAAGGGGCCCCACATGCCCAAGACCTCCGTCCACGCAAGAAGCCCCCGACCCTGCCCCGAAACCGTCCACGATGACGCGACACATCTGTCCACGATGCCCCGCGACATCACAGAGTGGGCCCGGCAGGACTCGAACCTGCGACCAACGCATTATGAGTCCGAAAACGGGGGTCAGCAGGAACGGGGCGATCCGCCGATAACTCAATAGCCACGGGCACTTCCGGCCTTCGGTGGTGCTCATCACTTCGCGTCGTTTTTCGTCCTCTGAAGGACAAATACGGACAAGAGGCGGCAACGCCGACTCACCGGTCGTGCACGGTTTGAGACACTTCGGATCCAATCGGGGTGTGACGGTGGCGAATAGGTCCCATGCTGTGGGTTTCTCGGCGTAGTCGACCGAGATCGCAGCGTCAGCCCACCAGGTCTGGACCTACGTGACGACGCGCGGCCGGTGGTGGTGTCCGTCGCACCGCTCCAGGAAGGCGAGATGGCGGTTGGGTCGCAGTCCGAAAACCGGATCCGGGTGATCGGCATCACCAACACCGCCATCAACGAGATCGTCGCCATCGACCCCCCGCACAAAGCTCCAGTGGCGACAGACCAACCGGGACCGGGTCATGACTCGCGAGGGCAACTACCTGCTCCAGCCCTCGGCTACAGGCACGACCATCATCCGCAGCACCGACCAGACCTCCGGACTGACGGCGCCGCCGGCTCCTCTGGCGCGCTGGTTCGCGCGCTGGATCGTCGCCCAGAAGCTGCTGCCGCAGTTGAAGGCGGCACTCGAGGGCTGACCGCGGCTCGTGGGTGCATCCAGGCGAGCCCTCGGGCGAGCCACCGCGACACCCGCCGTTCGGCGGCAGCAAGGGGAGCCGGTCGGCTGCGGGCCAACGCACTGCGGGGTGGCCGACCCGGCGACCAGAGTCACACGCCGAAGCAAAAGTCGACCTGCCAGAGACTGAGCGGAGGGGGTGGGATTCGAACCCACGAAGGGCGTAAACCCTTACGGCATTTCGAGTGCCGCGCACTAGGCCAGACTATGCGACCCCTCCGGTGGAGGATGCACTTTAACGTCCCCGTCGAAGTCCCGTGCACCCCTGCCTTCGAACGGCTCCCGTCGATCGCGTTCTCGACACTCGAACTCGGACCGAGCACTCCCATGGCACCCGA
Organism: Acidimicrobiia bacterium; assembly: GCA_041586155.1. GTDB lineage: Bacteria > Actinomycetota > Acidimicrobiia > Spongiisociales > JAENVV01 > JBFGJH01. The sequence goes on along the minus strand of JBFHAT010000011.1, from coordinate 47,377 downwards.
GGCTGACCGCTTAAGGCTGCTTCCTTCCGGACCTGACCTGGTTCACGGGGCCTCGCCGCATGGGACCCGGACTGTCATCATTCATGTGCCGAGCGCTGACTTCGGCGCTCGCCGCCCTCAGGCAGGGATTCGGTCCCGCATGAGAGGATTTCGGGTACAGGGCTCCCCTACTGCCCCACCTAGCACGGATAGAGAATGATAGACGCGCCTCGTCGTGTCCCTATTCGTGGGTCAGCACCGCTCCGTAGACGAAGCCCATCGGCCCCATACGCCATATCCGTTCGAGCCGTAGCGGGCCGTCCTCGAAGAGGGTCTCGGGTGGGGCGAGGGTGTCGAGGCTGCGATGGAGGAAGCGGTACTGGGCGACGTCACCTGCGACCATGCCGGCGAGCGGGAGGAGAGCAGCGGTGGCCGTCCGATGCAGCGCAGCTGCCCCCGCATGTCGGGGTCGGGTCAGGTCGACGACCACAGCCCTGCCTCCTGGAACCAGCACACGGTTGATCTCCGAAAGCGTTGCGTCGACGGACTCCAGGTTCCTGAACACATACGCAGAGAACACTCCGGTGAAGCTCGCAGCGGCGAAAGGAAGCGCCTCGCCGTACCCGACGACCCGCCACTGCAGAGGGTTGCGGGCCAGCATCGCGGGTTCGGGATCTAGCGCAACTGTTTGCCGCACGCCGAAGATGGGCGCGGCTGCCCCTGTTCCGGAGCCGAGGTCGAGCACTCGACCGGGCGGAAGGTGAGCTGCCGCTCGCCTGCGCCAGTTCTGCTCTTGTCCGAGCGAGAGGAGCGAGTTGACAAGGTCGTACCGGCGGGCGATGCGGCTGAAGTCGGCGCCCAAGGCCTCTCAGCCTCCCAGACGATCAAACCCGGCGTACGGTCTGAGTACTTCGGGGACGCTGACCGTCCCGTCTGCAGCCTGGAAGTTCTCCATGATGGCGAGCAGCGTTCGTCCCACGGCGAGAGCGGTGCCATTGAGCGTGTGAACGAACCGGTTGCCGTCTTCGGTCTTGAACCGGATCTTGAGCCGACGGGCCTGGAAGTCGGTGGTGTTCGAACACGAGGTGATTTCACGGTAGGCGTTCTGAGATGGGATCCACGCCTCGATGTCGTACTTCTTGGCAGCCGGCGCTCCCAGGTCGCCCGCCGCGACATTCACGACGCGATACGGAAGCTCGAGCGCTTGAACGATTCGCTCCTCGAGGGAGAACAAGTAGTCATGTTCTGCCCACGATTCGTCGGGATGAACGAACGCGAACATCTCTACCTTGTCGAATTGGTGGACCCGAAAGATGCCGCGGGTGTCCTTCCCATACGTTCCGGCCTCTCTGCGGAAACATGTCGAGAAGCCCGCATACCGGAGTGGCAGATCATCCTCGGAGAGGATCTCGTCCATGTGCATGGCTGCGAGCGGCACCTCGGCTGTGCCGACCAGGTATAGGTCGTCTGCTTCCACGGCGTACACCTGCTCCCGTGCTTCGGGGAAGAAGCCCGTCCCGAACAGCGCCGCCTCTCGCACCAGGACCGGCGGTACCACCGGTGTGAACCCCTCCGAGGCGAGCAGGTCGAGCGCCCATCGAACCAGGGCGAACTCGAGGAACACCGCTTGGCCCTTGAGGTAGGCGAATCTCGACCCTGAAACCTTGGCCCCTGCCTCGAGGTCGATGATTCCAAGCTGTTCTCCGAGGTCTTGATGGTCTCGCCGCTCGAAGTCGACGGCTCGAGGTTCCCCCCACCGCTTGATCTCGAGGTTGTCGTCGTCGCTGGTTCCGTCGGGGACCGAGTCGTGAACGATGTTCGGTACCTGAATCCACAACGCGTTGAGGCGTTCCTCGGCTTCGTCAGCTTCGGCCGTCAATCGCTTGTACTCCTCGGCGAGTTGGCCGGCACGCGCAATGGCGGCGTCGCGCTGGTCGCCCTCCAGTTGGGCGATCTCCTTTCCCGAAGCCTTCTGCTCAGCCCGCACGCCCTCCGCTTCGCGCCGCAGGCGCCGTACCGATTCGTCGATGCGTGCCATCTCGGCAACGTCGAGGGTCATGCCTCGCCGCTCGATGAAATCTTGGAGCTGTTCGGGCTGTTCGCGAAGGAGAGCAATATCGATCATGTTGCGGGGCAGGTTACCTGGGGTCGCTTGACGTCAGCCCTGAGTTTCGACCGGCGCAGCCTCGGCGATGAATACCTCACGCTCGATGGGTGATCCGGTGTTGGCAGCGATCATGCCGACATCGATGAGGTAGAACTGGCCGCCCACGACCGGAACGCCAGCGAAGGTGACCGTGGTCTCGGCGCCTCCGTCGAGAGCGTCGATGGTGAGCTGCTGCGAATCGATGCGGTTGCCGGTGGCATCGTCGACGGTCATGAGCACGACGATTTCTTCTTCGCGAACGTTGCCTTCATTGGCGACGACGACGTTCACCTCGAGTGTGTCGGTGTGCGGCAACCGCGCGATCCCTCCTTCGTCGCCACCGGTTGCTTCGGGCACTGTGAGGATGTTGGCGACGACCACTCCTCTCACGCCTTCCAGCTCCGAGGCCGCTCGGAGTCGGCCAACCAGTGCATCCAAGAACGCCGGGGTCCCTGCACCTTCGGGAAGGTAGGCGACGGTAGGCAGCTCGGCGTCGGGCAGCTCCAGTTCGACCCGGAGCGCCTCGACTTCATCAGCCAAGATCTCGTAGAGGGTGTCACCGGCCGCGATCATCCCCAGGGCCTCGCTCAGGTCACTGACCGCAACTGGGTTGTCGGGCTCGTCGACGATGGTGAGTGACGCTTCCTCGAACATCTGCAACCCCTCTCTCCACTGGCTCAGGGTGGCGTCGGCGATCCGCTCCACGCCGGAGACCCTCCCCGGACGACTGTCGCTCGTCCCGTCGAGCGTCAGCTCCTCGGCAGACCGCTCGACTGACGCCTGAAGCTGCGACAAAAGGTCGAGATACTGGGCACGGTCAACGTTGACTGTGCCGGTCACGAGTGTCTGAAAATCGGATGCAGACGCCGCTTGTTGGGCGGCGATCGACCGGACGGCGTCATAGAACGCCGAGATGCCCAGGTTGTCGCTCGACAGAGAGCCGACCGCCCAGAATCCGAGCGCCACCAACGTGAGCAGCGCAGGAATGATCCAGCGACGGCGGCGGCCCGGCCGCCTCGGAGCTTCGAAACCGGGGAGCATTGCGGGCAGGGTACCGCTTACGCATGCGATGCCGATCCGGCGCTCCCTCGATAACGCTCAATGGGTGGGAAACTTCTCCAGCAGCCGTGCGTCAAAGTACCGGACATATCGATGGAGGCTTGAAATGACGGACAATGTCGAGCCTGAAAGCGGCTCGCGACAACGACTCGCCTTGAACTGGCTGCTCGGCTTGATTCTCGTGGCGCTGATGGTGCTCATCGCAGTTCTCGTGACCCGCGGCGATGACGAACCGCCTGTCGCCGCCACGTCGACGACGGCGACGACCCTCGCTTCCACGACGACCACGGGGGCGTCGTCCACGACTTCGGAGGCGACGACCACCACCGCAGCAGAGACGACAACGACATCAGAGCCCGAGGAGACCACGACCACGGGCCCGACGACCACCGTCGGGGAACAGACCGCCGAAGACGCAACCCAAGTCGCCAACGATTGGCTCGCCGCGCTTGCGGCCGGCGACGCGGACGAAGCGTTCGCATTGATGGCGCCGGCGTCACAGGCCGACGTCGGTGGCCGGTCCGGCTTCGACGGAATGATGAGCGCCCTGGCCGAAGGTTTCGCCGCATGGCATGACGCTGAGAACAAGATCGTCTGGACCAACGAAGTCGCCGCTTCGAACGAGGGAACTCTGTACGTCGTGACGTTCGTCGGCACGGTCACCCAGGAGGGCGCCGTTGCCCGAAGGGCGGCGGCGCTGCCTGTCTTCGCGTCTGCCGGCCAGCCTGCACTCGTGCAGCCATTCCTGCGTGGAGACTTGATCCAGTGGCTTTCGCCAGAGGACGTAGGGGTCCCAGCCGCATTCCTGGCACCGCCCACGTTCGAAGTGATAGTGCCGGGTCTGCCCGAGGTCTACTTCTTCGTCGACGACGCAGAGAAGATCGTGGGTGACACGACCGACCAAGGTGACGGTTCCGCACGTTCCACTGCAACACCAACAGGAGCTTTCGACGTCGGGGAGGAGCACGTCGTCACGGTGGTGTATGTCGACGATGGCATCCAGCACGCCGAGGCAGTGTTGTTCATGCTCAGCCAGTTCTGAACTGAGTCATCGATCGGCGCTTCCTGCCGAAAGCGCGCACCCGATTGATTTCCCGCGGCTGCCCGCACACCAACAGGCGGGCGGAAACCGGTCTTGGTCTGTTCGTTCCGCACGCGACCCGAAGCAACGAGCCGCACTGCCGGAGCCAACTTCGAGTCGTGTTCCAGAGCGATTGCGGCCGTGGGAGGGCAAATACCGCGCGTCACCAGAAGTATCGAGGTCCGTAGACTGAGTGGAGGCGTGGGCGAGGAGGGACTTGAACCCTCACGAGCTAATGCTCACAGGCACCTGAAGCCTGCGCGTCTGCCAATTCCGCCACTCGCCCGAGTGGGGTTCGCCATGACAATGGCGGGATGGGCATCGTACCATGCGGCTGTTTGGTGGGCGATTGCGTAATACACTTCCCAGGTGAAGTTGGCACGCAATGCCGAACGTCGCCTGGAACGTCTCGTCGAGGGCATCGCCGGCAAGATCTTCAAAGGGTCGCTCCATCCGGTCGAGCTGGCATCGCGCTTGGTGCGCGAAGCCGATCTCGCTGTCGTCAACACCGAGATCGGTCCCGCCGCTCCGAACGATTTCACGATCCGCATCCCGTCGAGCAGCGTCAATGGCCCGATGCCCGACGGCGTGCTCCCCGAGCTGGCGCGAGCCGTCGAGCAATCGGCGATCGAGAAGGGCTGGCGTCTCGAAGGACCCGTGCGGGTCACGCTGGTCGAGGATCCCAGCGTCGGCACATCCACACAGGTCGACACTGGCACGTTCATCGCACGACTCGAGCCGTGGGCTCTGCTGGAAGGCTTGCATGGCATGTTCGAGGTGCGGTTCAACCGCACGTTGATCGGTAGAAGCGATCATGCCGACGTTCAGATCCCTGAGGCTCATGTGAGCCGCCAGCATGCGTTGGTCTGGCGAGACAGCTCAGGGGTGTTTATCAACGATCTACGATCGGCCAACGGCACCAAGGTGGACGGGAAGCGGATTTCCGAGCCAACCGAAGTGGGCAACGGTGCGGTCGTCGCATTCGGGGCTAGCTCCTTCACGTTCCGGCTCGTGTGACATGACGGTTGTCGTCCTGTCCATCCTGAAGCTGGTCTTCGTAGCCTTCTTGTTCGTATTCGTGTGGCAGGTCGCCAAAGCGATCGCCGCTCATCTCGGCGGCTTCGAGAACCGGGGACGCCCTCGACCGGGTTCAGAGATCGTGTTCGTCCGATCCGAACGCCAATCAGGCGTGGATTTCCGCGTTGACGGGGCGGTTGTCGCCGGTCGCTCCGCCCAGGCGGATGTGCTCATCGACGACCCCTACGCGTCGGAGTTTCACATGCGTTTCACGCCTGACGGCGATCGGATCGTGCTCCACGACCTGGGAAGCACCAACGGGACGTATGTCAACGGACGTCGGGTGACATCGAGCGTCGTGCTAAACAAAGGCGACGCCGTGCAAGTCGGCAAGACCGTGATGGAAGTCAGATGACGTTGACAGCTCCATGAAGTTGCATTGGGCTACCGCCACCCACACCGGGCGCGTACGGTCCAGTAACCAGGATGCCGTGCACCCGGAACCGGGGAGCGCCACGGCCGACTCGAGTCTGCTGGTCGCCGTGGCGGACGGCATGGGCGGGCATGTCGCGGGTGAAGTAGCCAGTCGCGTTGCGATCCAGACGGCCATCGACACGCCCGGTTCACCCGCCGACCGAATCACCGCCGCCAACGCAGCCATTCTCGAGGCCGTGCGCGCCGACCCGAGTCTGCGAGGGATGGGCACCACCATGACCATCGCCGACATCGCCGAGGACGGATCGGCCACGATCGGACACGTCGGGGACAGTCGCGCCTACTTGAGGCGAAACGACGAGCTCCGACAGATGACCCGAGATCACACTGTCATCGCCGAGTACCTGGCGGCAGGGAAGATCACCGAAGCCGACGTGGCCAATCACCCACAGCGCAGCATCATCACGCGGGCAGTCGGCATCGTGCCCGGCGTTGCGGTCGATCAGTTCGAGGAACGATTTCAACCCGGCGATCGTTTGTTGCTCTGTTCCGACGGCTTGACCGTCATGGTGCCTGACGATGAGGTAGCCGGCATGCTCGAAAACAGCGATGCTTCGGCGGCGGTGTCCGATCTGGTCGAAGCGGCCGTGCGAGCAGGCGGGGTGGACAACATCACCGTGGCGGTGGTCGTCTTCGGGTCATGACCCGCAACGCTGAAGCCGTGCTCGTCGCCGGCGCGTGCCTGCTGGCAGCGCTGGGTGTGACCCTCGTGAACCTGGCTCAGGGTTCGTCGCTGGACGCGCAGGTGGGGCTCACTCTTGCCGTCTTCGTTCTCGCGTTCGGCTCGGTTTTCGTGGCGACCCGACGTTGGGCGCCTCAGTCGAGCGGATTACTCCTCCCACTTGTTGCGCTCTTGGCAGCGCTTGGCTTCATCGTCGTCTACCGGCTGGATCGGGAGCTCGCCGTCCTGCAGAGATGGTGGATTCTCATCGGTGCGGGGTTGGCCACGCTGTTGTTGTTTGCATTGCGCAACACCGGGACCGAAGTGTTCCGGCGCTACCGCTATCTCTTCATGGTCTCGGCCCTCCTCCTTCTCCTGCTCCCGCTGCTGCCACTGGACTGGGGGTTCCCGCTCCAAGGCAAGCTCGTCAACGGCTCGCGGCTGTGGGTGACGTTCCATCTCGGAGGACTCCAGATCCAGTTCCAGCCCGGCGAGATCGTCAAGATTCTCTTGGTGGCGTTCTTGGCCTCGTACCTCGCCGAGCGCCAAGCGGCGCTCACGATGATGACGCGCCGTATCGGCCCATGGTCGATCCCCGAGCCGCGCCAAGCACTTCCGATTCTGATCGCCTGGGTGGCCAGCTTTGCGGTGCTCGTGTATCAGCGGGACCTCGGTGCCTCGTTGTTGCTGTTTGCCACGTTCGTGGCGCTCACCTATGCCGCGACTGGTCGGGCGGCATATCTCGCCGCAGGCGCGGCAATGTTCGGGGTGGGCGGCATCGTCGGTGCTGGAACCTTTGCCCACGTCCAATCTCGGATCCAGGCGTGGCTCACCCCTTTCGAGTTCTACGACACCACCGGCTACCAGATTGCGCAGGGTTTGTTTGCGATGGGATCAGGCAGTCTTTCGGGCGCCGGCCTCGGGCTCGGTCGACCCGATGTCATTCCGTTTGCGAGCACGGATTTCGTCTTCGCCGTAGTCGCTGAAGAGCTCGGGTTGGCTGGGTCTGTGATCGTCATCTCGCTCTATGCACTGCTGGTGGCCGTGGGCTTCGGGATCGCATTGAGGAGCCGGGACTTGTTTCGAAAGCTGTTCGCGACCGGCCTGACGTTCGTGGTCGGCCTGCAAGCGGTGCTGATCATCGGCGGAGTGGTTCGGCTTCTGCCCTTGACAGGCATCACCCTGCCCTTCATGTCATACGGGGGATCGTCCCTCGTCGCCAACTTCCTGATCGTGGCGCTGCTTGCACGAATCTCCCACGAGGAACGTGCATGAACCGGCCGATCCGTCGTCTGTCGCTTGCGTTGTTCATCGGCTTGGCCATGTTGTTGGCCAATGTCACCTACATTCAGGTCGGCCGAGGTCCCGAGTATCGGGACGATCCGCGTAATCCTCGTGTGTTGCTCGAGCGCAGCTCCAAGGAGCGGGGAACCATCGTCGACGCCGGAGGGCGGATTCTCGCCCAGTCGACACCCAATCCCGCCGACCAATCGGCCTATCTTCGCGCCTACCCGGAGGGTCCTTTGACGGCTCATGCCGTCGGATTCTCTTCGGTGTTGTTCGGCGACCGGGGCTTGGAGCAAGCGTACGCTGCCGACTTGCGGTCCAAGCAGGACGTGACGATCTCCGATCTGGTGTCGGCGCTGCTTGGGCGCGATCTGCGACCCCAGAGCCTTGTGCTTTCGCTGGACGCAGACGTTCAGCAGGCGGCGAGCGATGGCTTGGGCAGCCATCACGGCGCGGTGGTGGCGCTGGATGCCCGCACCGGCGCAATCGTCGCCTACGTTTCGGCCCCTTCGTTCGACCCGGCCGGCCTGCTCTTGGAGACGTCGGCAGCGGCAGGCGATGCGTTGGAAGCAGACCCTGCCAAACCGCTGCTCGACCGAGTCGTGGGCGAGACCTACCCACCTGGTTCCACCTTCAAGCTCGTGACTGCCGCCGCGGCGCTGGAGGGAGAGCTCGCCACACCGGAAACGAGGTTCCCCGACGTCGCCGAATACGAGCTCCCGGGTTCGACCGCCGTGATCCGCAACTTCGACCGCCGCTCGTGTAGCGGGGGCGGCGACGTCGAACTGGCGGTGGCGTTCCAGCGCTCCTGCAACACCGTGTTTGCCGAGCTGGGGGTCCGTATCGGAGCCGCCGGCCTCGAAGAGCAGGCAGCCCGCTTCGGCTTCGGGCAGCCGATCCCCTTCATCTACGACGTGCAGTCCTCGGTGTTCCCGTCCAGCGAAGCCTTCGAATCGAACGAAGCCGCATTGGCACAAAGCGCCATCGGCCAGCGCGACGTGAGGGCGACTCCGCTGCAGATGGTCGCGATCGCCGCCGCCATCGCCAACGACGGAATCCTCATGCAGCCATACCTCGTGCAGCAGGTGGTCGACGCAGACGGCTCGGTGACGGAGACGACGGAGCCGGCCGAATTGTGGCGGGCCGTTTCCGAGAACACCGCCGCCGCGTTGGCAGGCATGATGGAGAGGGTCGTCGCGAGTGGAACCGGAACCGGCGCCGCCGTCGACGGCCTCACCGTTGCGGGTAAGACGGGAACCGCCGAGACCGCAGCAGAGGCGCCGGACGTATGGTTCGTCGGCTACGCCGACGATGGCGCCCGGCGCTTGGCAATTGCGGTGATCGTGGAGGAAGGCGGAGCGCAAGGCCCGGACGCCACCGGCGGGTCGGTGGCTGCGCCCATCGCTCGGGACGTCTTCGTTGCATGGAGGGACTCGTGAGCCACCCTACAATCCCACCGATGGAAGCAGGCCACATCCTCGCGGGCCGGTATGAGCTCCTCACCCATCTGGCCCGAGGTGGAATGGCGGATGTGTGGGAGGCGCAAGACACGCTGTTGCACCGCCGCGTCGCAGTGAAGCTGCTACATCCCCAGCTGAGCGCTGATGACGCGTTCGTCGAGCGTTTTCGCCGTGAAGCACGGTCCGCCGCAAACCTGTCTCACCCCAACATCGTCTCCATCTTCGACTGGGGCGAAGAAGGTTCGACGTATTTCATCGTGATGGAACTGGTCGAGGGTCGATCGCTGCGAGACATCATCAAGACCTCCGGCCCGCTTCTCCCCCGCCGAGCCGCCGAGATCGCAGCCGAGATCGCCGCTGCGCTCGCCGTCGCGCATCGCGAGGGCATCATCCATCGCGACACGAAACCCGCCAACGTGCTCTTGGCCTCCGACGGCACGGTCAAGGTCACCGACTTCGGCATCGCTCGGGCGTGGAACGACAGCGAGGAGCTCACCCGCACGGGCGCAGTCATCGGCACAGCCACCTACTTCAGCCCCGAGCAAGCCCGGGGCGAAACTGCAGACGCTCGGTCCGACATCTACTCACTCGGGGTCGTGCTCTACGAAATGCTGGTCGGACAGCCGCCCTTCAAGGGTGACAGCCCGGTCTCGGTGGCGTATCAGCATGTCCAGGAACCGGCCATGCTTCCCAGCGCGGACAATCCCGACATCCCACCCGACCTGGAACGCATCGTGATGCGGGCGATGGACAAGATCCCCGAACGGCGCTACGCGTCCGCATTGGAGCTGCGAGAAGACCTTCTCCGTACGCTACGGGGCGACGCACCGATTGCCGCTGCCGCCCCCCTGGCCGATGCACCAACCACGGTGCTCCAAGAGATGCCCGCCCCCACCGTGCCACCGGACGAGACGTACCGGCAGATCACGGCCCAACGGCGCCAGCAGATGCCGTTCTACCTCACTGTGGGGTTCCTGGCCTTGTCGCTCATCGTCCTCTTGGCCATCCTCTTCCAGAGCTTCGGCACCGACGAGGCCCCTGCGGCCCAAGACGTCGAGGTGCCCAACGTGGAGGGCCTGATCGAGGCTGCCGCAGTGTCGCGGCTCGAGCAGGCCAACCTACAAGCCAACGTGATTCCCACCGCCAGCGCCGAGGTGGAGGAAGGTTTCGTGATCAGCACCAACCCCCCTCCGGGGGCGATGGTCGCCGAGAACAGTTTCGTGGACGTCAACGTGTCGAGCGGACCGCAGGACGTGCGTGTCCCCAACCTGGAAGGCTTGACAGTCGAGGTCGCTGAAGAACGCCTCAGTGAACTCACCCTCACGATCGAGTCGGTGACCGAGCAAGCCTCGGACGAGGTCGACGTCGGGCTGATCATCGCTCACACGCCGGCTGAGGGAGAACTGGTCGCCCCCGAGACCGGGATCAACGTGATCGTCTCGACCGGCCCCGGTTCCCTGGTCTTGGATGATTACCGCGGCCGCTCCCAGCGCGAGGTCCAGTTCCTGCTCGAGTCCGCCAACATGATCGTCGTCTTCGACGATGAGTTCGACGACGAGATCGCCCCAGGCTTTGTCACCCGCACCGACCCCGGACCCGGAGAAGAGGTCCCCCAGGGAACCGAGATCACGGTCTTCGTTTCCCAAGGCCCCGAACCGCAAGTGGTGCCCTCGCTGATCGGTCGGAGCGAGGCCGAGGCGCGTTCGCTCGTCGAGGGTCTGGGGCTGGTACTGCAGGTGAGTGTGGGCACGGTCGACGCCGGGCCGGATCTTGCTGGGCTCGTCGCAGAACAGTTCCCGGACGCAGGCACCGAACTTCGACCCGGCGAGACGGTGGTCGTCACTCTCGGAGCGGAGGTTGTGACGACGACGTCGACGACGACCACGACCACAACGACGACCACGACCACAACAACGACCACTCTGCCACCGACGACCACACCTCCCTCCTGATGCAGGCCCGCAACCGGGCGCTGCTCGCGTGGTACCGGTCGGGAAGTCGTGATGTGCCGTGGCGTTCGACCCAGGATCCGTGGCATGTCCTGGTCGGTGAGACCATGGCTCAGCAGACCCAGCTGAGCCGGGTCGCCGATCGGTTCCCGACCTTCATGAAGCAATATCCAACGCCGGCAGATTTTGGGTCCGTCACCGACCGCATTGCCCTCCGCGAATGGTCAGGACTCGGCTACAACTCGAGGGCGCTCCGCTTGCGAGACGCTGCCGCGCTGGTTGCCGGCTCAGGCTGGCCAACCGACGTGGATGGGCTGACGGCGCTCCCTGGTGTGGGTGCGTACACGGCGGCTGCCGTCGCCAGTATTGCGTTCGGTACCCATGTCATCGCCGTGGACACGAACATTCGACGGGTGGTGAGTCGGTGGCAGGGGCGTCCGCTGAGCGACTCGGAGATTCGCAGATGCACGGACGAGCTCATGACCGATGCTCGTGCGCGACACTGGAACCAGGCCGTCATGGACCTGGGCGCGCTCGTCTGCCGACGAGAGCCGAACTGCGCTGATTGTCCCGTCGGCGAATGGTGCGCTGATCCAAGCGTGCGGATGTCGACGCGACAACAGCCGAAGTGGGAAGGCTCTGTGCGACAGGCTCGGGGCGCCGTCGTGCGGGCCCTGATCGAAACCCCGGCCACCGCTGCCTCCCTCGTCGCCAGGACGGGTCTCGGTCGACCGCAAGTTGATGCAGCGCTCGCTTCTCTGAAGCGGGACGCAATGGTGTCAGAGAGCGCCGGCGCCTTCACGATCGCCGACTAGTCAGATCTCCAGGAAGTTGGCCAGTAGTGCCTTTCCCTCGGTGGTGAGGATGCTTTCAGGATGGAACTGGACACCGAAGACCGGGAGCGAGACATGTTGGATGCCCTGGACCACATCGTCTTCCTGGCTCCAGGCGACAGGACGGAGCGACGGCGGAAGCTCACACGCAGCGAGTGAGTGATACCGCGTGCCGATGAATGGGTTGTCCAGTCCCTTGAACACACCCGACCCTTCGTGACGGATCGTCGACGTTTTGCCGTGTTTGGGCTCCGGAGCGAGATCGACTTCACCCCCTTCTGCAACGACGATGGCTTGGTGGCCGAGGCACACGCCGAGGATGGGCATCTCCTCCTTGAACCGTTCGACATATTCGACCGAGAATCCTGCCGATTCCGGGCGCCCCGGCCCGGGTGAGATCACGATCCTCTCGATTCCCAGGTGGGGTGCATCGTCGGGCTCGAGCGCGTCTGCCCGGTAGACGATCGGATCGGCTCCGAGCTCACCGAGATACTGCACGAGATTGAAGGTGAACGAGTCGTAGTTGTCGAGGACGAGAACTCGCATGGGACGTTCAAGTGTACGCCGGGCTATCCACCGACTTCTCCACAGAAGGTGGATAACCACACGCCTGTAATTCCATTCTGCGTATTGTGACCGTCAGCGGCTTGAGATAGGCTCCTGCCAATGCCTGTTTCGAAGACCAGGAAGAAGAGAACGGCGGGAACCACTTCGACACCGAAGAAGGACCACCACGCCGAGTCACCCGCTTGGTACGTGCGCACCATGGTGGCTCTCATGGTCGTCGGCTGCATCGTGATCGTGTCGGCGTACCTCTTCTCGCTTGGCAACATCACACTCGTCATCGGCCTCGTGGTCCTAGCCGGAGGTTTCATGATGACGATGAACTGGCACTGACGTGCGGATTCTGATCGCGATCGCGATTGGATTGGCAATTTGGTGGATCGCAACCCGCATCATCATCATGCTGGCCACGGAGCCCGAGTCGCCCGATCCCGCCGACGTTTCAGAGACCATCGAGCACTATCGGTGTTCGACATGCGGCATGGAGCTCACCCTCACCGTCCGTTCCAACACCGAGACAGCTCCACCCCGACACTGTCGCGACGAGATGACCCTCGTCTGGCGACCCGATCAGCTGGCCGAGCCCTAGATCCGTTCGATGATCAGCGCGTTGGCCATTCCTCCGCCCTCGCACATCGTCTGCAACCCGTAGCGGCTCCCGGAGCGAACCAGCTCGTGAACCAGGGTGGTCAGGATCCGCGCCCCCGACGCGCCGAGTGGATGACCCAGGGCGATCGCACCACCGTTGACGTTGGTGCGCTCCCACAAACCCATCGGGTCGTCCCCTCCATGCTCGATACGCCATGCCGCCACCACCGAGGCGAACGCTTCGTTGACTTCGAACAAATCGATGTCGTCCACGTCGAGGCCGCTTCGGTCGAGCACCTTGCTCGTGGCCGGGATGGGACCGGTGAGCATCATGACCGGGTCGACTCCTGCCAGCGAGAAGGACACGAACCGAGCCATCGGCTCCATCCCCAGCTGCTCGGCCTTGGCTTCGCTCATGATCAACACGGCAGCGGCCCCGTCGGAGATCTGTGACGAGTTGCCGGCCGTGATGACGCCGTCTTCTTCGAAGGCAGGCTTCAACGCCGACAGCTTCTCCGGTGTGGTGTCCCACCTGATCCCTTCGTCCACCGTCAAGACTTGGAGGACGCCGCTCTCGGTCGTGGACTCGACGGGAACGATCTGGCTGCCGAACCTACCTTCGTCCGTCGCCCGTGCTGCACGCCGATGAGACTCGACAGACAGCTCATCGAGCTCGTCACGACCGAGGTTCCACTTCTCGGCGATCATCCCTGCCGAAATGCCCTGTGGGACCAAGTTGTCGTCGTAGCGCTCGAGTAGTCGGGGACTGAATGGGATGCCGGGTCCCTGTTGCATCGTGACGCCCATGGGTACCCGTGTCATCGATTCGACCCCTGAAGCCACCACCACGTCGTAGGCCCCCGCCATGACACCTTGGGCTGCGAAGTGAGCGGACTGCTGTGACGATCCACATTGGCGGTCGATCGTCGTTGCCACCACCGTCTCGGGGAAGCCTGCAGCGAGTACTGCGTTGCGACCGATGTTGTAGGTCTGCTCGCCCGTCTGCATCACGCAGCCCATGATCACGTCGTCGACGAGCTCAGCATCGAGCTGGTTCCGCTCGATGAGTGCCTCTAGAGGCTTGGCAGCCAGGTCCGCTGCGTGGATGTCCTTCAACTTACCTGCCCGTTTCCCGACCGGCGTCCGGACGGCATCGACGATGACGGCATTCGGCATGGCAGCTCCTCGAACGGTTGTGTCCGCACGATACCGCGACGCACGCTCAACTCCCACCGCCGGTTGCGCGACGGTGACAGGCCGGAAAATCGACGCCTGATGACTAGTGCAGTCGTGCATCCTGGTATGGTCATGCGTTCCCAGGTCCCAGGTCGTCGAGAGGGGAAGAATCGATGCGATCCGGTACTGCCGCGAGGCATGAGCGCATGCTCCGATTGTTCGAAAGAAACGTTTCCAGCTTGATCGATGCGCGGCTTTCTCGAATTCGCATCGACGACGAGCATCTGGCCGGCGACACGATCACGATCGACGGGAACATGCTGGTCAATTTCGGTTCGTGCGCGTATCTCGGCCTCAACCTGGACGAGCGACTCAAAGCCGGTGCCAAAACAGCGATCGACCGCTACGGTCCCGTGTTCTCGAGCTCGACCGCATACACGTCCGTTCCCCTGTACAGCGAGTTGGAGGACAGGCTGGGTCGGATCTTCGAAGCGCCTCTCGTGGTGCCGACGACCACCACACTCGGCCACTTGTCGTTTCTCCCTGCGATCATCGGTCATGGTGATGCCGTCGTGGTCGACGCCCAGGCGCACTCATCGGTTCATCTGGGAACGCAGCCGCTCATCGCTCAGGACATCGCGGTGCATGTCGTGCCCCACAACGACGCGTTGGCGTTGGAATCGACAGTGTCGGAGCTGAGCGATACCGCCCGTCGGGTGTGGTACCTGGCAGATGGCGTCTACTCGATGCACGGCGACACGATGCCGATCGAGACCGTGCGAGGCGCCCTCGATCGGTTCCCCAACTTGTGGGCGTACATCGACGATGCTCACGGATTCGGCTGGCACGGCAAGAATGGACGCGGCATCGTCCTTGAAGCGCTCGGCAATCATCCACGGCTGGTCGTCGCAGTGTCGCTCGCCAAGTCGTTCGGCGCCGGTGGTGCGGCCATCGCCTTTCCCACCGAGGAGATGGCACGTCGAGTGACGATCTGCGGAGGCACGATGACGTTCTCCGGCCCACTCCATCCCGCTGAACTCGGTGCCGCAATTGCCTCAGCCGAGATCCATCTTTCACCTGAGCGGGAGGAACGGGCCGCCCGTTTGGACAGACAGATCGATCTCGTACGCGAGACAATCGTCGACCGCCGCCTCCCGGCCCCCAACACGGATCACACACCGGTGTGGTACATACAGGTCGGGCCGCTCGATGAAGCGATAGAGGTGGCGACACGAATGGTCAAAGACGGATTCTTCGTCAATACCGCGACCTTTCCGGCCGTACCAGCCGGCCAGAACGGGATTCGATTCACCAACACCCTGTATCACTCCGACGAACAGATCGTGTCGATGCTCGACGCTTTGGCCCGCCACATCGCGGAGGTGGGCGAGACCAACCTCGTGATCGACCTCACCGAAGCCCACGCCATGCCCGGTATCGCCGCGGATTGAACCCTCAACCGAAGCGGGCGGTCAACCGATAGATCATCATGCCGCGTGACCGCTCCCAGGCGCCGGCCGACAGGCTGGTTCTCACTCGCGCTGCCAAGGTGGCGCTGAGTCTCATCGCGGCGGCATTTGTCGTTTCGCTCGCGGTACCCGGCGCAGCCGAGCCCGTGGCAGTGCTCGTGCTCCTCGCCGGGCACAGTTTCGCCGGTATCACCATGCTGCGGAAGGCCCGCCGGCTCCCCGCCCGAGAGGGCCTGGTTTGGAAGCTCATCGGCGTGAGCCTCCTCATGGCTTCGACCGGGGTCCTGCTGGTCGGGATCGTCGACTCGGTGGTCGGTTCGGTTCCTGCGTTCTCGACGCTGGATCTGTTCTTCTTCCTCGCCTACGCATTCCTCCTCACTGGGCTGGGCGTCGTGCCCGGCCAGATCGGATCGTGGCGCGAACGAGCGCAGACGTTGATCGACAGTGCGCTGGCCACGATTTCGATCGGCACACTCCTCACCGTCGTACTGCTAGAGGACATCTGGCAGAGCCTCGCCGACGCACCTTCGTTCGATCGCTGGGTGGGAATGACCTACCCGATTCTCGACGTGGCGGCCGTTGTCTCGATCGCGGTCGTCTTCGTGAAGCGCCGCCAGTTCCAATTCGACTACCGATTCTTGGTCTATGCGCTGGCCCTGACCGCCCAGGGAATCGCCGATGTGAACTATGTGACACAGGTGGCCGGTCAGTCGTTCGGAGAGGTCGACTCGGTCTTTCCGTTCTTCATCCTTGCGTCTTTCCTGTTCGTTGCCACGAGCGCCATCGTCGATTGGCAGCCTCAGCCACGCGAGTTGAGCGACCGGCGCACCCCGCTGTGGTCCATGCTCCTCCCCTACGGCGCGACGTTCTTCATGGTCGTTCTGTTGATCTCCCATGTGTTCGATCAAGGAAGCGACGACCGGCTTCTTCTCGTCGCCACACTGCTGATCGCCGTGCTCGCCTACGCTCGGCAGGCGCTCGCCATCTACCAGAACAGGATCTTGGTGGACCAGGAGCGCAATTCCCTCATATCGTCGCTTTCCCACGAGCTTCGTACGCCCCTCACATCGCTCGTCGGGTTCCTCAGTCTGCTCGACGACGAGGGCGACCTCCTCACCTCCGAGGATCGGATCGAGATGATCTCGACGACCCGGCAGCAGGCGGACTACATGGGCCGGATGGTCACCGACCTCGTGATGCTGTCGCGCGATGACCTGGATCAGACCGACATCCTTCCATCCGAGGTGAAATTGGAGGCGTTGGTCGAGCGAGCTCTGGTCTCGGCCGATCTGTCGGGCGATAAGGTCACGACCACGTTGCCGGCGGGCCTCATTCTCAGCATCGACGCCGACCGAATCCAGCAGGTCACGGTCAACCTCTTGGCCAACGCTCACCGATACGGTGACGGACGAGTCGCCGTGGTGGCGACTCCCATCGGCCACGATCTCGAGTTGGCCATCCACGACAACGGCACCGGAGTGCCGAAGAAACATCACGTGACGATGTGGGAACGTTTCGAACGCGCCCACCATCGATTCGATGCTTCGCTCCCCGGATCCGGCATCGGCCTGGCGATCGTCGCAGCGCTCGTCCGCGCTCACGGCGGCAAGGTCGGCTACCGAGACTCCGAGCTACTCGGCGGAGCGTGCTTCACCGTCCACCTCCCGGGCGTCATCTCGACCGTGAACGCCCATCGGCTGGACGAGGCGGTCGCACGAGCAGTATCGGGCTGACGGTCTCTACCGACCAGTCGTCACGCTGAGAGGGCCGCTGGGACGGATTTCTGTCGAGCTCCGTTTCCGGTTGGAGCGCCCGTCGAGTAGCACGATTGCGCCGCGGCGCTGTTCTTGTACCAAAGAGCGAGCGTCATGCCGGCATCCTGGGCATCGCGGACGTTGAGTGTGGTCGCAGCCGCGCTTGCCGTTGGGTGCAGCGCTCTCTCCGTCAGGTGGGAGGCGAGCTACAGGTCAGTGAAATTCCCGGCGCCACCAGATACCGCTGTGGGCTGACCGACGATCTCGGCCACGAGGGCGACGCAACTGGAAGCCCACTGGTGAAGCCCACAAACCCACGGGCACGAGTTTGCGAAGCAAACTCGATCGAACCCCAGAGGAGGGTTCGCCGTTTGCTCCAATATGGGGCCCGAGTTGCGAAGCAACTCGAAGCCCACGGCCAGTCTCGGGTAGCGCAGAATGCCGGATAGCGGACACTAGAGCCGGTGCCGTTTCGCTCCGGAGGCCGACTGATCTGTGGAGGGCTGGGGCGCCGCGTAGACCGGCACCCGGTGACGCACCTGAGGGCCCACGTGAGCACAGAGGCGACTGGTGAATGACCCCACGCGGATAGTTGACATCCATCCGTGCAATTCGAGCGCCGGCTCGGATCCGTCACACCGGCATCGTGAGGTGGGTTCGCGTAGGCTCGGCGCCCACCACGTACGGAGAGGATCCACGAATGTCGCTCGAAGACAACAAGGCAGTTCTGCGCCGCCTGTATGACGAGGTGGCCAACGCCAAGAACCTGGATGTGCTCGACGAGATCGTCGCCGAGGGCTCAGTAGATCACGACGCCTTTCCAGGAATGCCTGAGAAGGGAGTCGAGGCGTACAAAGCCGTCTTCGGGTCGTCCCATCAAGGGTTCTCGGACTTCCACATGGCTGTCCACGACATGATCGCCGAAGGCGACAAAGTCGCCATACGGGCAACAGTGAGCGGCACCCACGACGGCGAATTCATCGGCATGCCGCCGACAGGCAAGACGATCAGCGTCGGGGCGGTTGAGATCTTCGAGGTGAGGAACGGCAAGATCACCGGTCGGTGGGGTACGCCGGATCGGGCAACCCTCATGGAACAGCTGGGATTAGCACCGCCGATGTGAGCAGGCACCCGTTGGCGGACCTCAACTCGGTCTGAGCGCAGTAGTTAGGCCTAACCCGGGATGCAATTGCGCCCGGGATCCACGATTCCCGAGTAGAAACGAGCACACCGATTCGCCAAGCAGATCGGCACATGTTGAGCGGATAAGGTTCAAACGTGTCCTGTTGGCTACCTAACAGGACGCTGCGCCGAGCCCTCAATGATTCCGGTGGCCAGTACGCCGAAAAACGGTTCGAACGAACCGCAGTGGGCCCACCTGGACTTGAACCAGGGACCTCTTCCTTATCAGGGAAGCGCTCTAACCGGGCTGAGCTATGGGCCCTTTCTCCGGCGGTGCCGGCAGAAGGGTTGCGATTGTATCAGCATGGCCCAAGGCGCTCCAAGGTGGTATGACCACTCGTGATGCGCCCTACAATGGGCGGCCCGGGGCTGTAGCTCAGTTGGCAGAGCACCTGCTTTGCAAGCAGGGGGTCAGGGGTTCAAATCCCCTCAGCTCCACCGTCCTGGCTGACATCTGACCGCTGTTCGTCGCTCGTCGGTTGAGACCGCCAGGCCATACGTAGAAAAAGGGACCCGCCTGAGCGGGTCCCTTCCTTCTAGCCTCCCAGCTAGCCCCGGGTTCTCGGTTGGATCCCGACCCCCCGAATGGTCGCCCGGATCGAAGTTTGGAAGTCGCAGGGGGAGCCTCTGACTCACTTCTCTCCGAGCTATACGAGCGCCGTACTCGTTGGTCGTACCGTACAACGAGGTGGAGCCTGAGACCATAGGTCAGCCGACCCAAATCCCACGATACGCCTCGGCTACCCAAGTGCCGCCCATCGATAGAATGGCGGCATGAAGATCAAGCGTCTACTCCTTCTCGCAGCAGTCGCCGGAACGGCGGCAGCTGTGCTCATGCAAAAAAAGCAGCAGAGCGAAGCGGCTCCGGAGAACATCTGGAAGCCGGTGGATCCGCTCAGGCCCTACGGCGACCGCTCCGAAGAGCAGTGAGGATCGCCTTGCCGCCGGGTGGGGATCTTCTCCACCGGGTGGCCCGGGTGCTCTTGGCCGACGAGCGCGTCGTCTCGCTGGGAGTGCCGAGGCCGAGCAGTTCCGAACCACGGACCAGTCCGCTCGCCGGCTTCACCGCTGATGTCGTCATCGCCGTGGGAAACGACCATCCGTACGTCCGGGCGGCGGTCGACTCCGGAACGCCCGTCGTGACACCGGACGGCGAAGCACAAGCCGTCCGCGGTGATCTCAAGGTCATGGCCTACGCACTGGCCGATCGGTTGCCCAACGACGAGGCGACGCTGGCCTGGACGGTACGTGGTGACACGCTCGGTGATGGTGAGACCGTGCAATTCCCCGAGCCGCTGGGCCGTCAACACGGCAGGTCGAACAACGGCGGCCTGGAAGTTCCCGTCGAAGGCAGGTGGGGAGGCGTTCTCGTGAGGACCCCGAGCCAGTCCATGGCGGTGGTCGATGACGGTCGGTTCCTGCTGGCGATCAGCTTGGCGGCGAGAGCCTTGAGCCTGGTCAATGGCGAGACGAAACCGGGTTCTGCCTATCTCGATGAACTGCGCCGGGGCGGTGTGGAGTTCGCTTCGGCTAGGCGTTGACCTGAGTCACCTCGGGCGCCTTGCTGTCCTCGCGAGGCTTGGTCAGTGCCTTGTCGGTTGACGCCGCAACGGCCGGCGTCTGCCAGGACTGCACTTGTCGTGGTTGCTGGGCCACCACGTTGGCGGGGACCGGAACGTTCAGAGTCTCTTCCAATACGACAACTTCGAGTCCGCCAACGACGTCAGCGGTCAAGTTGTACATGACTGCGGCCAGCGTCGTGAAGCCCGTCATCAACACCGTCCACGCCACGGCGAGGAACATGGTGGTACGGAACAACACCTCGCCCTCCGGCACCAACGGGGACTCGCCTGCTTCCCAGATGGAGATGTCGGCGAGGAACGACTCGATGGTGTCGGGATAGCCGGCGGCATTGACGAACGACCAGAAGATCACCAGGCCGAGCACGATGCCCAGAGCCATCACGGCGTAGAAGACAAACGAAACCTTGAGCACGGTCCACGGATCGATCTTGCGTACGATCCTGCGAACTCGTCGTACTGACGCCATGTGCGTCGACTCCTTAGATACTGGACGGGAGTGTAACCGCGCTGGGTTGCATCTCCCGCATCGTCCGGTAGATACAACGTACCAGACGACTCATTCCGTTCCCTCGTCTTCGGACACGACCCGGGCAAATGCAGCGACGTTCTGATCCGCCGGTAGGTCGATCACTTTCACGCCGGACGCTTCTCGCTTCTGGCGGCTGATCTGATCGACACGGGTACGGATGGCAACACCGCCAGAAGACACCACGAAGATCTCAGACCCGGAGGGGACCGCCCTCGCTCCGACGAGCTCTCCCCTGACGCGGGTCAGCTTCATGGCCTTCAGCCCGAGGCCTCCCCGCTTCTGCGGCCGGAACTCGGAGATCTTGGTGCGCTTGCCGTATCCGCCGCTCGTGATCATGAGGATCTCTTCCGCTTCATCGTTCGAGGCAGCTCCGACGACTTCGTCCCCGTCTCGCAGCTTCATTCCCCGTACGCCTTGGGTGGCGCGCCCCATCGGGCGCAAATCGGACTCGGCGAAGCGGATGGCCATGCCTGCCTTCGAGAACAGCAACAGATCCTTCTCGCCGTTGGTGGCGCGAACAGCAACCACCTCGTCTCCCTCCTGCAACTTGATGGCGACGAGGGTCTGTTGACGAGAGTCGTAATCGCTGAACGATGACTTCTTCACGACCCCGGCCTTGGTGACCATCACCAGATAGCGTGAGGTCTCGTAATCTCGCGTGTCGATGACCGCTTCGATGCGCTCATCTGGTTCGAGCGGCAGCACACCCTGGGCGATCACACCCTTGGCGGTACGGCTCTGTCGCGGCACCTGATGGGCCTTGATTCTGTGAACTCGGCCGGCGTTGGTGAAGAACAACAGGTAGGCGTGTGCACTGGTGTGCAGTAGATGGGTCACGACGTCGTCTTCACGTGTCTCGTTCGACTTCACTCCGCGTCCGCCTCGCCCTTGCGAGCGGAAGGTGCTGGCCGACACGGACTTCACATATCCTGCCTTCGTGACCGAGATGATCAGCTCGTCGTCTGCGATGAGATCTTCCAGCGATAGGTCGCCTTCGTCGGGGATTATGCGGCTGCGTCGGGTGTCGGCGAACTTCTCCCGAATTTCGGTGAGCTCCTCCTTGATGATGGTCCGCCGCCGTTGCGGGTCGCCCAAGATGGAATGCAAGTCGGCGATGAGCTCGGTCAGGCTCTGATGCTCCTCGCGGAGGTTGGTGATCTCCAGACCCGTGAGGCGGCGGAGCCGCATCTCGAGGATCTCTTTGGCTTGGATCTCGGACAGCTCGAACCGCTCAATGAGCGAAGTACGGGCGGCCTCGGTGTCAGGTGCCGCACGAATGATGGCGACGACCTCGTCGATGTTGTCGACTGCGACGAGCAGGCCCTCGACGATGTGGATTCGCTTCTGGGCCTTGTCGAGCCGGTCCCTGGTCCGCCGTTCGATGACATCCATCTGATGGTCGACGTAGTAACCGACCATTTCGGCCATGTTGAGGGTTCGGGGCACGCCGTCGACCAACGCCACGTTGTTCACACCGAACGTGTCCTGGAGCGGGGTCAGCTTGAACAGCTGATTGAGGACGACCTGGGGGACCGCTTCTTTCTTCAACTCGATCACGATGCGGGTTCCGACCCGTGAGCTGGAGTGGTCGTGGAGGTCAGCGATCCCAGCCAGCTTCTTGTCATTCACGAGGTCGGCGATCTTGGCGATGAGTCGCGCCGGGGCAACCTGATAGGGAAGCTCGGTGACGACAATCGCCGATCTCCCCTTGCGCACCTCTTCGACGTCGCAGACGGCTCGGACTTTGATCGATCCGCGGCCGGTGAGCAAAGCGTCGCGACTGCCCCTCGTTCCGACGATGTAGCCGCCGGTTGGGAAGTCCGGCGCTTTGATGTACTCGAGGAATGCCTCGGGCGGAGCGTCGGGGTTGTCGATCGCAAAAACCACGGCGTCGATGACCTCACCGAGGTTGTGAGGCGCCATGTTGGTGGCCATCCCCACGGCGATGCCTTGAGATCCGTTGACGATGAGGTTCGGAAAGCGAGCCGGAAGAACCGTCGGTTGCATGAGCTCGGCCGAGTAGTTGGGCTCGAAGTCGACGGTGTTCTCTCTGATGTCTTGGAGGAGGTATGCAGCCAGCGGGCTCAAACGCGATTCCGTGTACCGCATCGCCGCTGCACCATCGTCGAGCGTTCCGAAGTTGCCCTGTGGGTCGATGAGCGGGTACCGCATCGAGAAGTCCTGGCCCATGCGAACGAGCGCGTCGTAGATGGCGCTGTCGCCGTGGGGGTGGTAGTTACCCATCACCTCGCCGACGACCTTGGAGCTCTTACGATGGGGACCGGTGGCGTTGATCCCGGATTCGAACATTGCGTAGATGATTCGGCGTTGCACCGGCTTCAAGCCGTCCCGCACGTCGGGCAGTGCACGGGAGACGATCACCGACATCGCGTAGTCGAGGAACGAAGACGAGATCTCCTCGTTGATGTCGATGTCGGGTACTCGCGGTGGCTCGTGAGTATCGATGTGATCTGCCATTTGCTGCTCCCTCAGGCCTCAGATGTCCAAGAAGCGGACATCTTTGGCGTTCTGCTGAATGAACGACTTTCGTGAGGCGACATCGTCGCCCATAAGCGTCGAGAACATCTCGTCGGCGATGGCGGCGTCCTCGATCTCGACTCGCACCAGAGTGCGACTCTCCGGATTCATCGCGGTCTCCCACAGCTCATCGGCGTTCATCTCGCCGAGACCCTTGAACCGGTTCGGTGTGATCTTCCGACCCTCGTATTCGGCACGAAACGCCTCGAGGGCTTCGTCGTCCTTCAGGTAGTGGACTTCCTTGCCCATCTTCACCCGGTACAACGGGGGCACCGCGATGTAGACGTAACCCGCCTCGATGAGGCCGCGGAGATGCCGAAACAACAGGGTCAAGAGCAGCGTGCGGATGTGGGCACCGTCGACATCGGCGTCGGCGAGGATCACGATCTTGTGATACCGGGCCTTCTCGATGTCAAACTCCTCGCCGATCCCTGTCCCGGCCGCAGTGATGATGCCCTGCACCTCCGCGTTTTGCAGCGCCTTGGCCAGTCGGGCCTTCTCGACGTTGAGGATCTTGCCGCGGATGGGCAGGATGGCTTGATAGATCGAATCACGCGCCTGTTTGGCCGGGCCGGCGGCTGAGTCACCCTCGACGATGAAGAGCTCTGACTCCGCCGCATCTCGCGATGAGCAGTCGGCGAGTTTGCCGGGGAGACTCGACGACTCGAGAGCGCTCTTGCGTCGCGTGAGGTCCCGAGCCTTGCGAGCAGCCTGGCGCGCCTTCTGCGCCTGGAGGCACTTCTCCGCGATGCGGCGGCCCTCCGCCGAATGGCGCTCCAGCCATTCGGGCAATACGCGGTTGAGCGTCTTGAGCACATAGCCGCGTATTTCGGTGTTTCCCAGCTTCGTCTTGGTTTGGCCCTCGAATTGCGGCTCGCGCACCTTGACCGACAACACTGCAGTCAGGCCTTCTCGTACGTCGTCGCCGGTGAAGTTGTCGTCCTTCTCTTTGAGGATCCCCTTCGCACGTGCGAACTCGTTGATTGCTCTCGTCAACGCAGTGCGAAAACCCTCTTCGTGGGTACCGCCTTCGTGCGTGTTGATGTTGTTGGCGAACGTGAGGACGGTCTCCGTGTAGCCGCTCGTCCACTGCATGGCGACTTCGAGCTCGTGCTGCTCGGCCTCGTCCTCGAATTGGATGATGTGGGGGTGGCTCGGCTCCCGCGTCGAGTTGAGGTGCTTGACGAAGTCGATCAGACCCTGCTTGTAGTGGAAGACATCCTCGAGTACGTCCTCGGGCCGCTCGTCGCGCAGGCGAATCTCGAGGCCCTTGTTGAGGAATGCCATCTCACGCAGCCGGCCGGA
The DNA here is from genome assembly GCA_041586155.1 of Acidimicrobiia bacterium. GTDB lineage: Bacteria > Actinomycetota > Acidimicrobiia > Spongiisociales > JAENVV01 > JBFGJH01. The sequence goes on along the minus strand of JBFHAT010000011.1, from coordinate 22,722 downwards.
GATCGTCTGATAGCTGAACTCTGTGGTTTCGGTGAACGTCTTCTCCGAGGGCCAGAACGTGATGGTGGTGCCGGTCTTCTTGACCGCCTTGCCCTTCTTGACAGGGCCGAGTGGTTTCCCTAGCTGGAACTCCTGTGTCCACACGAAGCCGTCGCGACGCACTTCGGCCTCGAGGCGTCTCGACAGGGCGTTCACGACCGAGACACCCACACCGTGCAGACCCCCCGACACTTGATAGGCCCCTGCCTCGAACTTACCGCCGGCGTGGAGGGTGGTGAGAACCGTGGTCAGTGCCGACTGCTTCGTCGACTTGTGCTTGTCGACGGGAATCCCGCGGCCGTTGTCGGACACGCGCACGCCTCCGTCTTCCAGCAGGGTCACGTCGATTCGGGTGCACTCCCCCGCCATCGCCTCGTCCACCGAGTTGTCGACGACCTCCCACACCAGATGGTGCAGCCCGCGCGGGCCCGTCGACCCGATGTACATCCCCGGTCGCTTCCGGACAGGATCCAGCCCTTCGAGAACCGTGATGTCGGAGGCGGCGTACGAGCCGTTCTTCTGTGTTGTCACAAGTACCTCACTCGTTTACCTCACCTGCTCGAAGATGACGCGCGACCGTTCGCCCAGGGTGACGCCGGTGTCCTTACCGGCCGCCGAACCGGCCCGATGTGGGCCCGATGTGGGCCCGTCCCCGTCGACCTCAGCATGCACGCCGGCACCGACATTTCGGTCGTCGATTCCTCCAAGCGCGAGGTGCGGGGAACGCAATTCGAAGCGTTATTTACAATGTTGTGATTATACCCGTTCGAGGCGTCTATCCCAAGCCAGGGAAGGGTCGAAAAAGCCTATGAGAACAGGCTTTTCAAGCTTCCGGCAGGACGACCTCAATAGAGACCACGGTTCCTTCGCCGAGCCTTTCGTCGAGGGTCTGGATGAGGCGTCCAGAGGCGTACCGAAGCAGGCGAACGGACGCAGCACTCTCGGCTCGAACGACCAGGTGACCGGAGGACAGTTTGGCCGGGGCGGACACGCCAGCCCAAGGTTGACCGGCGATCCGATCCCAGTCTTGAAGCAACTCGAGCAGGGTCTCGATCTCGGCGAGCCCGAGCTGGCGGAGCGCATTGCGCAGTGGCGTCGCAATGGGTTCGAGCGGCCGGCGGTCACCGCTCATGACACCGCTCCGAGCTCGACACTCCATCGTCTTCCAGCGAGCGGAACCTCTTCGTCGCGCGCTGTCGTGATGAATGTCTGTGAGTCGGGAAGCGCGCGGGCGAGGGCCGCCGCTCGGTCGAGGTCGAGCTCGGAGAAGACATCATCGAGGACGAGAAGCGGTGACAAGCCGGCCGCCTCGGACACCGCTCGGTGAGATGCCAGCCGGAGTGCGAGTACCAGTGACCGTTGCTCACCCTGCGATGCGAGAAATCGAGCCGGCCTCCCCGTGATGGTGAACGTTGGCTCGTCGCGATGGAGCCCGACAGTCGTCGTTCGCCTGTCTTGGTCATCGCGTTCGGCGCGCTCGAGCGCCGAACGTAGAAGCACCACCCAGTCGGATTCGTTCACGGATGCGTCCAGCTCGCCTCCCCACGCGCTCAGATAGGACATTCCTATCTCATCATCGCGCCCAGACACGCCGCGGTACACGTCGACGAGCGGCTCTCTGAGGGCTTCAAGCGCCCGAGCGCGTCGCGCCATGACCCGCCCGCCGGCTGCCGACAGCCGCTCGTTCCACACAGCCAGTGTCACAGGATCGGTGTCTCGACCCATCTGGCGGAGCAACGTGTTCCGCTGGCGAAGCGCCCGCTCGTAGTCGGATTGATCGAGATACGACCCCGGCCAGAGCTGGACCGCCAATCCGTCGACAAAGTCTCGCCGATACGAGGGTGAGCGCTTCACGATGTCGAGGTCGTCCGGGAGAAACACGATCAGGCGAAGATGACCGAGCAGGTCGGTGGATCTGGCGAGCCGCTGGCGATTGACTTGCACTCTCCGCCGGCCCTGAACAGGGAGCTCGATCTCGACCAGTGAAGCCGAATCTCGATGACTCACCTCTCCCCGAATGATGGCGTGATCCGTTCCGCTGGCGATCAGGGCCTCGTCCGGGGCCGATCGGAAGCTCCGCAGTGATGCAAGATAAGACACCGCTTCGAGCAGGTTCGTCTTCCCTGTCGCGTTCGGACCCACGAGGACATTGACCGCAGCGTCAGGCCGGAACGTCAGATGTCCGTAGGAGCGAAAGTCGGTGAGCTCGAGCCAGTCGAGCCTCACGGAATCCGGACGGGCATCAAGAGATAGAGGAAGTCCTCGTGTCCAACTCCCCTGATCACCGACGGCTTCAACCCGTCGATGACCTGGATCTCGATCTCCTCGGCGTTGATCGCTGACACGCCGTCACGGAGATACCGGGGGTTGAACGCAATCAACACATCGGAAGCCTCACCCGAGTAGTCCCCCGGGAGGTGCTCGGCCTCCCCTCCGACATCTTGGCGGGTGACGGTGATCTCGACCCCGCCTTCGGACATGGTGAGCCGGACCGGAATGTGATCCTCAGCAACCAGCTCCGCGCGCGACAAGGCCTCCAACAGGCGTTCGCGATTCACTACGACCCGGTTTGGATACGACTCGGGAAGCAACTGCCGGTAGTTCGGAAACGTTCCCTCGATGAGACGCATCGTCAACGTGCCCTTGTCCGATTTGAACGCCGCTTCCCGTCCAGGCACGGCCATCTCGATGTTGGAGGTGCCGACCGTCCGACTGAGCTCGCGCAATCCTCTCGCCGGCACCAGTCCGCCCGTCGCAGGGGCAGTGACGCCCTTGAGGGTCCGAACGGCGAGGCGGTATGAGTCGGTGGCTACCAGCCGAACTCCGTCGTCGTCGTTCTCGACGAGAACCCCCGTGAGGATCGGACGGGTAGCGTCCGACGACGCTGCCACCGTGACTTGCGCGATCGCCTCGGCCAGCTCTTCACCGTCGAGCTTGATCGAGTCGTCCATGTCGGGCGCTTCGAGCACTGGAAACTCGTCGACGGCGAACTCCCTCACCGTGAACCTCGGACCCTGGCCGGTGATCACCAGTTCGCCTCCGTCTGATTCGAGCGTCACTGCGCCTTCGGGCATTTTCCGAATGGCTTCGGACACGAACTTGGCGGGAATCACCGATCGGCCTTCCTCGAGAACCTCGACGTCCGTGTTCGTCCGAACCGTGATCTCCAGATCGGTTCCGGTGACCTTGAGTGTCGATCCGGTGACATCGCACATCACACCCGTCAGAGGCGGTGCGGCCGCTTTGGCTCCCACGGCCCGATTGGCGCGACCGAAGACATCGGCGAGGTCATCACGTTCGGCTCGGATCTTCACAGGTGTCGTTTCCTTCTGTTACTGAGTTCTTCTATTTCAAATGGAGTAGTGATAGTAGGCAGCTGTTGACAGGTGGATAACCGTGCCAGAGCCCATGAATCCAGCCTGGCCGCTTCCACAAGGGGGTGGGTACGGCCTGTGGATCCTTCCATGACGCGTGTGGATCACGCGCGCTTCCTGTGGAGAATACTCACGTTGTCCTCAGCTCCTGAGACAAAGCCGAGACGCCTTCGAAGACGTTCGGATCAGTCTCCATGAGCATCTTCACCTTGGAAACGGCGTGCATCACGGTCGTGTGGTCGCGGCCTCCGAACTGACGACCGATGTTGGGCAATGACAGGTCTGTGAGCTCCCGGCACAGGTACATGGCGATCTGGCGGGCCATGGCGAGCGGAGCCTTGCGGCTCTTCCCGGTCATGTCGGCAGTCGAATAGTTGTATCGGCTCCCAACGGCCCGAATGATGATCTCGGGAGTGAGCGGCCGTGGCGTCGAATGCGGCACCAGGTCGCTCAGGACGTCAGTTGCCATCTCCAGTCCGATTGCCGTGTGGTGGAGTGTCGCGTAGGCAGTGACCCGCGTGAGCGCACCTTCGAGCTCTCGAATGTTGTTCTCGACGTGTGTTGCGATGAACTCGAGCACGTCCTCGGGGAATTCGTGACGCGCCCCGTCGGTGTTCTTGCGAAGGATTGCCAGCCGTGTCTCTACATCGGGTGGCTGGATGTCGGTGAGGAGACCCCATTCGAATCTGCTCCGCAGTCGGTCCTCGAGCGTGGCGAGGTTGCGCGGATGGCGGTCGGACGAGATCACGAGTTGCTTGCCCTGCTCATACAGCGCATTGAAGGTGTGGAAGAACTCTTCGAGGATCTGTTCCTTGCCTTCGAAGAACTGGACGTCATCGAGCAGCAAGAGATCCGTGGTGCGATACAGCGACTTGAACTCGTCCATACGCTTCTTACGGATGCCATCGATGAACTGGTTGAAGAAGTTCTCCGAGGTGACGTATCGGAGCCTGGTCGAAGGCATCAATTCGCGCGCGTGATGACCCACGGCATGCAGCAGATGGGTCTTACCCAGGCCCGCGGCCGCGTAAATGAACAGCGGGTTGTAGTGGGTGCCCGGCTGTTCGGTGACGGCCATGGCGGCGGCATGGGCGAACCGGTTCGACTGGCCGACGACGAAGTTGTCGAACGTGTAGCGAGCCAGCAACCGGTCGTTGCCGTCCGAGGTGACCGGGTGCGGCGACGGAATCGCCGGCGGGACAGGCGCCTCCACCACCGAGGGCGCGGTGGGAGCATGCACCGCTGATTCGTGTTCTTCGAGGGCAGTGAGCTCCAGCGTCACCTCCTCGCCAAATACCTTGGTCGCTGCGCTCTGCAGCGTGTCGAGGTGCCGGTCGATCACCCACCGGAGGTGATACTGACTCGGCGCATTGAGCACCAGGTGTTGGTCGTCGTCGTCGGCACGATCCAGTGCGGCGAGCCAATTCTGCCAGACCCATGGCTCGACCTCCGCCTCGACGGTCTCCCTGAACAGAGACCACCGGGCCGCTGTCATTTGTGTCACACATCCCTCCCGTGACCGTCCACAGAGCTTTCCACATCTTGTGGAGAACACCGCGCGACAGATCAGCGAGAAAGGGGAAGTGAGAGCCAATCCGCCGGCTCGGCGAGTGTAGGTCTTCGGAAAAGAGCCTCACAAGAGCGCCAAAACCTCGCATATCATACCGGTTGGCAGCCTGTATGAATGCAAAACCCCTGCATACAGGGCCAGGTTCTTTCGGTGTTTTCGCGGAGAACGGCCGCGCGTCGCCTCTGAGGGGTTCTACGGGTTTTCGCGCGTTACCGCGTTTTCTCGCGGCCTCACGACAGAAATAGGTCGATCGGCCTGCAGCCCCCCAGGATATGGATGATCAGACGGTCGGCCGCCTTTGCAATGGCGCGTCACGTTTCGTAACCTTCCATTACCTCGTTCCCTGGAGTTCCCATGAAGCGGACGTACCAACCCAACACGCGTCGCCGGAAGCGCAAGCACGGCTTTCGGATGAAGATGCGGACCCGCGCCGGGCGTGCGACACTCAAGCGTCGTCGGGCCAAGGGCCGCCAGCGGCTTGCCGCCTGAGGTCCGCCCGCTCCGCACTCCCGGCGAGTTCCGCCATGTGCTCTCGGCGGGCCGCCGGATTCGAAAGGCCGGTCTGACACTCGTGATAGCCGAATCCCAACTCCCCTATCCCCGGCTCGGGATGATCACGCCGCGCCGCCTGGGAGGAGCGGTCGTGCGGAACCGCATCAAGCGTCGAATTCGGGCCGCCGCCCGAGAGTGCGGATGGGAGCCGGCTGATTACGTCGTCATCCCCACGCCACTCGTCGAGCGAGCACCTTTCGGCACGGTCGTCCGCTGGCTCGATCCCGGAGACGGTGGAGGGCGATGATGCGGCGGGCCGGGTTGGTGTTGATTCGGGGCTATCAGCGTCTGATGTCGCCGTTCCTGGGCAAGAACTGCCGTTATCAGCCGACTTGCTCTCAGTACACGTATCTAGCGGTCGAACGGTTCGGCCTGGCGAGGGGAATCGTCATGGGTGGGCGACGCATCGCCCGATGCCATCCGTTCCACGAGGGCGGGCTCGATCCCGTACCTGATCGGGAGCAGGCACTGTGAACGACTTCCTCGGTTTCGTCGCTACCCCGCTCGCTGTCATTCTTTCCATAATCTACCAGGTAGTCCCATCGTTCGGTTGGTCGATCGTGGGTCTCACGATCATCGTGTCGATTGCCCTGTTTCCGTTGACGCTGAAGCAGACACGAGCGACGAGGGCATTCTCCGCCATGCAGCCCGAGGTCAAGCGGCTGCAAGACGAGCACAAAGAAGACCCGCAGAAGATGCAGCAAGAGATGATGCGGCTGCAGAAGGAACACGGTGCCACCCCGGCTGGATGCCTCGGCCCCATGCTGATCCAGATGCCGATCTGGTTTGCACTCTTCAGATTGTTGCGAGATCAACAAACTCTGCTCGAGTTCGTGCCTGCCAACACCGGGCTGCATGAGGCCATTCAGCGAGACGAAGTCGCCTTCTTGGGGATGAACTTGCTTCACACGCCGGCGGAGGCGTTTTCCACGGCGAGTGTGTCAGGCATTCTCCAAGGCTTGACGGCTGCCCTCCCCTATCTCGTCGTCATTCTCGTCATGGTGGGCGCACAATTCTTCCAGCAGGCATATTCCCAGGTGGGTCAGCCCAAAGACGACAATCCGCAGGTGCGGGCCACACAGACCATCACGAAGGTGCTGCCGGTGCTGTTCGGGGTGTTTGCGTGGAATTTCGTGGCCGGTCTCGTGGTGTATTGGGCGACATCCAACCTGTTCCGATTTGGACAAATGGCGTTCATCTATCGCATCGACGGCCGCCCAACCCCTGCTGCCGCCGCCGTTGCCAAAACTGAAGAGATCACGGAGCCCAAGCGGCCGTCAAAACCTCAGGGCTCAGCGAAGAAGCGCAACCGGCGCAGGAGGAAATGAAGTGGAATGGGTGGAAGTACGTGGTAGATCGGTAGAAGTCGCCGTCGAAGCCGGACTGGCCGAGTTGGGACTCGATTCGGTCGAACTCGCCGATGTTGAGATCATTCAGGAACCTGAACGAGGATTCCTCGGAATGGGCGGTCGGGATGCCGTCGTTCGCCTCAAGTCCAAGCCGCCGAAGAGGAAGCGGAGCCGGTCGCGAAAGCGCACCAAACCTGCACAATCTCGGAGTGGACAGACGTCCGGAGAGCGGCAGGAAGAGGGGAAACAGGGATCTCGGCAGAAGAAGAGCTCACCGGCGACCAAGCCGAAGCCTCAGCAGCGCCCAAAGAAGGAGGTCACTGTGTCTCGTGAGGAGCAAGCCGAAGTCATCTCCGAATTCTTGGGAGGATTGCTCGATGCGTTCGGCCTGGAAGGGCGTGTCGAAACCGAAGTTGACGACGACACCGTATATGCGCGTCTCGTCGGCGACCAGACGGAGGCGTTGGTTGGTCCCAAAGGTGCGATCATGCAGGCGATCCATGAGCTGACGAGAACTGTGGTTCAGCGAAAGACGCACGAAGGAGTTCGTCTCCGCCTCGATATCGCCGGTTATGCAGAGAGGCGGCGCGAAGCGCTGCAGATCTATGCCGGCAGGTTGGCGCAACAGGTGCTCGACGACGGGCAGGAGCGAATGCTGGAGCCGATGAACCCGGCGGACCGGAAGGTCATCCATGATGCGGTGCAGGCACTCGATGGGGTCACGTCGTATTCGGAAGGCGAAGAACCGCAACGGTCGGTGGTGATCAGCCCGTCGTAGCGAGTCAGGCTCGGAAGAACCAAACAAGGCCCCGGCAGGGGCCTTTTTTGGTGGCTCGCGGTGTCTTCACCCGAGGTCGAAGGTTTCACGTGAAACCTCGCTACGCTATGACGGTGGCCGATGCGATCGCACGAGTTGCCGAAGAGGTGGGAATTGCGCTCGAACCCGGGCAGGTGGCGCTGTTGGCCCAGTTCCGGCGTTGGCTCATCGCGGAAGCAGCCGTCGCCGGAGGAATCGGGCCCAATGAGGCGGCGTCGATCGATGACCGGCACCTGGCGGACGGATTGCTTTACATGATCGGGGCACCGACGGCGACTACGATCTTGGATCTCGGCTCTGGCGTCGGATTGCCGGGATTGGTGCTTGCCATTGCGCGGCCCGAAGCTGCAGTGAGGCTGCTCGATCGGAGCGGAAGGCGCTGCGAGCTGGCAGCACGAGCCGTTCGCGTGCTTGGGCTGTCGAACGTCACGGTCGACCAAGCCGACTTCGAGCGGTCGGTGGTAGAGCCCGCCGAGTTGGTGACGATGCGGGCGGCGCTCCCTCCCCGCCGCGCCATCCCCTTGATGGCCTCGCTCGCAACGAGGTCCGCCGCGCTGGGCATCTCACGACGAGAAGCTGCGCCGGACACCTCCGAACTCGTCGACCTGGCGACGTCGTCGGGGATGACAGCGGAAATTATCTGCTCGACGGTACTTGACCCGCCTGCGTGGATGCTTATCATGGCGCCACAATGAACGGTCGGGCGCTCATCGTTGCCCTCGCCAACCAAAAGGGCGGCGTGGGCAAGTCCACAACCTCCATCAACCTGGGTGCCTCACTGGCGTTACAAGGCGAGCAGGTGCTGCTCGTTGATCTCGACCCCCAAGGCAACGCCACATCTGGTTTGGGCGTCGATCGCGGCCAAATCGACCACTCGGTGTATGAGGTCCTCCTCCACAAGGCCGACGTCAAAGATGTGACGCTCAAAACCACCGTCGCCGGCCTTTCACTTGTTCCTGCAACTATCGACCTGGCCGGTGCCGAGATCGAGCTCGTGTCGGTCTTCTCCCGCGAGCAACGCCTGCGTCAGGCTTTGGAGTCGACCGCTAAGAAGTTCGATACGGTGATCATCGACTGTCCTCCGTCGCTCGGGTTGTTGACGATCAACGCCTTGACCGCGGCAGACGAAGTCTTGATACCGATCCAGGCGGAGTATTACGCCCTCGAGGGTGTGACCCAGCTCATGGCCAATATTGAGCTCGTTCAGGGAAACCTCAATCCGAAGCTGCGGATTGGCGGGGTCGTGGTGACAATGTATGACGGCCGGACCAACCTGGCGGCCGACGTCGCAGAGCAGGTGCGCCATCACTTCCCCGACCAGGCGTACCGAACGATCATTCCCAGGTCGGTGCGGCTCTCGGAGGCGCCGTCCTACGGCGAACCGATCGAGGCGTTCGATCCGATGAGTAGGGGAGCGATTGCCTATCGAGAGTTGGCGAGGGAGTTCAGGCGTCGACATGATCGCGAGTAGGAGGAAGTAGTGGCGCAACGGCGATCGGGCCTAGGAAGAGGTTTGGAGGCGCTGATCCCGCAGGGGAGTGCCACCACCGCACCGACCGGTGGATTTGCCATCGTTCCGGTCGACAGAATCGTCGGCAACCCACATCAGCCCCGGAGCCGCTTCGATGAAGCGTCGCTCGAGGCGCTGGCCGATTCGATCAAAGAGGTGGGACTGCTGCAGCCTCTGGTGGTACGAAAGGGATCCGACGGGTATGTGCTCATCGCCGGCGAGCGCCGACTGCGGGCAAGCGTGGCTGCCGGCCTCGAAGAAGTGCCGGTCATCATCAGAGACGTTGATGACCAGGGCTCTCTGGTCGAGGCGCTCGTCGAAAATGTGCAGCGCGAGGACCTGAGTCCTCTCGAGGAGGCTGCGGCCTACCAACAGCTTCTGGAAGATTTTGGGTTAACACACCAACAAGTGGGTCAACGCGTGAGCAAGAGCCGCAGCGCCGTCACGAATGCGTTGCGTCTTTTGGGCCTCCCTGCGCACATCCAAGGCCTCGTGAACCGTGGCGAGCTTTCGGCAGGCCACGCTCGAGCGCTGGCCGGGATCGAAGATGAAAGCTATGCGGTGCACGTGGCCACGCGTGCGGCCGACGAGGGCTGGTCGGTCCGTCAGGTCGAAGAGGCGGCCCGTGCCCGTACCGAGCACACCACCAGTTCGGATTCGACCGTCACGTCCGAGCCACAGTCTCGCCCAGTCGCCATCATCGAACTGGAGCAGCGGCTCGAGCAGAGACTGGAAGCCGACGTGAGTATCACGTTCAGGAACAATCGTGGACGGGTCGTGATCAAATTCGGCTCGATCCAAGACCTGGAACGGATCTACCGCTCCCTGCACGAGTGATCAGCTGATCGCCTCTCGTGCTTCAGCAAAGAAGGCACAGACCCCATCCACGATCGGTCGTGCCAGATTGGAGTCGAGATGGGTCGCAACGACCACGGCCGGCGCTCGAGTGTGCTTGAGCATTGCCGTCGATCGTCCGATCGACGGCAATGCGAGCTCCGATGCAATCGAACCGGCCAGCAGGGCGCCTGCCTCGGAGCGACTGTGGGCCGACTCGAAGTAGTGAACCGCCGGGTCCTCTTCGACCACCGGTTGCACAGAGATCGTGAGGTGCACACCGAGCCGATTGGCCCGGCGCGCTCGTGTGGGCGCCGGCGGACAGATGTCCATCGAACGCGAGAACACTGGGATGCCTCCCAGATTCTGGAAAGCCATTGCGAGTCGCACGCCCAGATCCCAGGACACACCGCCGGCCTCGTCCGCCTCGCTCACAGGATCGATATAGATCCGTGTGCCCACCACCGATGGAGGGAGGGCCCGCACCCACTCACGCTCACGCACGCGTTCTCGACCCGCCTCGGGATCACTGCGCCGTACGGCTTCGAGTTCGGCAACCACACGGGGGCCGCAGACGCCATCCTCCGCCATGCCCCGATTGGACTGAAAGTCGGTCAATGCGGCGTGAGTGAGAGGACCAAAGACGCCGTCCACCTTGTCAGCGTCGAAGCCCAGGTCGTTCAGTCGCCGTTGCAGATCGGCGACATCGTCGCCGCGCATCATGGGCATGCGGTAGTAGAGAATGCGGTCGCCCAGGGTGTACCCGGCTTCGTACAGCGCCCGCCACGTGTCGGGGCCGAGAATCCCGTCGCTGGCCAAACCCCGGCGCGACTGGAACGACATCACGGCGTCGCGTGTGCCCTCCCCGAATTCACCGGTCGGGTCTACGCCCAGGGAGAAGCCCAACGCACTGAGCCGGCCCTGAATGTCTCGGACCGGCTCACCGGAGTCTCCGATGCGGTAGAGGCGCATCGGAGAGGATCAGGCGATGAACTCTGCGAGCTCGCGCACCATGTCGTCCTTGCGCCGAGCGCCGACGATGCGCTTCTTCTCGACGCCATCCTGGAAGACGATCATGGTCGGAATGCCGAGAACGCTGTAGGACGCCGGGCTCTGCGGGTTCTCATCGATGTTGAGCTTGGCGACGGTGAGCTTGCCCGCATACTCCTCGGCTAGCTCCTCGAGCACAGGCGCCACTGCCTTGCAGGGTCCGCACCACTCCGCCCAAAAGTCGACGAGGGTGGGGGTGTCGCTGGAAATCGCCGAGTCGAACTCGGCGTCGGTGATGATCTTGGTGTTGGCGCCCATGATGCTCCTTGTCAGTGGTCGCTGTGTTGTTCTTCGAGCCAGCGTTCGGCGTCGATGGCGGCTTGGCAGCCCGTTCCTGCCGCAGTGACGGCCTGACGATACACGCTGTCGGCGACGTCTCCTGCCGCGAACACGCCGTCCATCGATGTTCGGGTCGACTTGCCTGGCAGCACCACGTATCCCTTGTCGTCGAGATCGAGGAATCCGTCGAAGATGTCGGTGTTCGGTTTGTGACCGATGGCGACGAATACGCCGTCGATGGGCATTTCGGTGTCTTCGCCTGTATCGACACCATGCAGCTTCACCGCAGTCACCGCGTTGTCGCCAAGAATCTCCGTGACGGTGGTGTTCCACAGCACATCGATCTTCTCGTGGTCGAGGGCGCGTTTGGCCATGATGGCGGACGCCCTGAACTCGTCCCGCCGGTGCACAATCGTGACCTTGCTGGCGAACTTCGTGAGAAAGAGGGCTTCCTCCATCGCGGAGTCGCCCCCGCCCACGACGATCAGCTCCTTGTCGCGGAAGAAGAATCCGTCACACGTTGCGCAGGCGCTCACACCCATCCCGGTCAGCTCTGCTTCACCCGGGATTCCAAGCCACTTGGCCGAGGCTCCCGTCGCGACGATGACCGCCTCGGCCTCGTACTGGTTCTCGCTCACCCACACCCGGAACGGCCTGACAGAAAAATCGACCTTTGTCACGTCGGCGGTCTCCAGCCGGGTTCCGAACCGCTCCGCCTGCTTGCGGAACTGGTCCATGAGATCGGGCCCCATGATCCCGTCGGGGAATCCGGGATAGTTCTCGACATCGGTGGTGATCATGAGTTGACCGCCCCGCTGGCTGCCTTCGAACACGAGGGGGCTCAGGTCGGCTCGCGCTGCGTAGAGCGCTGCGGTGTAGCCGGCCGGGCCGGACCCGATGATGATCAGCTCTTCAGCCATTCGTGTTTCCTTCTGTGGGTTTGGACTTCGGGAAGCGTTTCGACCATACGAACGCGCCCGCGATCACAAATAATCCGCCGAAGATGGCGTACGCCCCTTCGACGGTCACCCACGTTCCCAGCATCCTGAACAGCGCAACGAGGAAGAAGATCACAGCCAGGAGCACCAGCATCAGGGCCACCAGCCCCAGCACCACGCCGACCAACAGCCGGTTGACGCCGTCGTCGGTGAGAGAGCGAACGCGCTTGACGATCTTGTCGTCGAGGAAGTCGGCAAAGCGGGTGGCGAACTGATCCATGGCGGGGAAGCCTAGCGGTCGGTCATCAGTGCCCTGACGGCCGGGGCGGCGGAGTGGTCAAGGAAGCTCGACGACCTCGCAGGTCGGTCTCTCGTACGCCATGGATTCCTCTTCGGCGCTGTAGAACTCGACGTCCGCGCCCTGGTACCTGAATGTCGCCACCCCCACGAGTCCGTTCAACCGGGCGCCGAACTCGTAACAGTCCAGCTCGGCGACCTCGATCATCGATCGCGCCTGCCGGGCGAAGTAGGTGGCGTCGGCCAGGTCCTCGATCTGGTCCAGTTGGTCGAGATCGGCCCAGGGCAAGGTGGCCGGAGCGGCCGCAGCAGCTTCGGTCGCCTGATCAGCCGCGGTGGTCTCTTCAGCGCCGGCGTCGGAGGCGGATTCGGCCTGGAGCGTCAAGCCGCCTGCCGATGAGGCGGCGGTCGTCTCGGCCGGCTCTTCGGCCGCAACGGGACTGTCTGCGGCCCCGTCTCCATCATTGGCGCCGTTCAGCAAGACCATGCCGAACGCTCCAACGAACGCCACCGCTACCGCAGCCACCGCCAGGCGAGGTGCCCACATCAGCCATGCGGCTTTGGGGCGAGGTGCGTCCAGTTGGGCGATCGCCTGGTGGAGTCGCGCCCGCTCCCATTCGGAGAGCGAGGCAGGTTCTGGCTCGGCGAGGACTTCCAGAATGAGACGCTGGGCGTCGAATTCGGCGCGACACTCTCCGCATGTCGACACCGTGTCACGCACGGGGGAGACTTGCTCGGGAGGTAGGGAACCGTCCGCCAGGGCGGCGACCAAATCGAGATCGTGGTTATGCATGGTCGTCCTTTTGACGCCCCGATGGTGTCGCCGGGTTCCCCAAGATGTCGGCAAGTTGACGCCGGCCGCGAAACACCCGCGATTTCACGGTTCCTTCAGGAACGCCGAGAACCTCGGCGGCGTCGGCGATCGACATACCCTCGATGTCCGACAGGATCACTGCCGCGGCAAACTCCTGTGGAATGGCATCGAGGGCAGCGTGCAGCTCGGGTCGCAACTCTGCGCTGGTGAACGCGTCTTCTGAGCTGAGATCAGCCGGGTCGTGATGCTCGGGAAGCGTGTCGGCCGCTCTTCTCTTGGCCTTCCGAAGCTGGTCGTAGCAGGTGTTCACCGCAACACGGTACAGCCACGTCGAAAACGCCGATTCGCCGTTGTAGAGGTGGGCCTTCCGGAAAACGGTGATGAACGTCTCCTGTACGGCGTCGAACGCCGCCTCCCGGTTGCGCATGATTCTCAGGCAGACGGAAAAAACCCGGTCCTCGTGGGCGGACATGAGCTCGTTGAAGGCCCGGCGGTCTCCTGCCAGGTACCGTTCGACGAGTACGCGATCGTCCTCGGCCCGAGCGGCGGTCATGGACGAAAGCGTACTTCACCGATCGACGAGTTGAAGGTGCCGTCTGGCGAGGCAGGAACGTCGGTGAACCAGATCAACCACGCTCCGTTTTCCCGTTGAGGTACGTCGGCGTCCAACCGGCCGTTGCGTACCGTTCCGTTGGCGATCAGGCTCCAGTCCTCCAGCGACGTCGAGACACCCGCCGCCCAATAGAGGTTCCAGGCGGTTCCATCGCGGATTCCCGACGCCTGGACGCCGTCGACCACTCCCTGCACCTCGATGGCCAAACCAACGCCGGCCTTCAAGCGTGGCAACGGATCGAGGTACGACTCCGTTCGCCATTGAGTTTCGAAGTCACCGTCGATGGCTGCGGTCGCCAGCTCGTCGTGCTCCTCGCCGTCGCCAAACGGATCGACCGAGCGAGCCGAAACGGCCGTGACAGAACCGCCGGCGACCGGGGCAGTATCCGTGCCGGGCGGCGTAGATGGGGGATCGCTGTCGGGGGGCGTCGTGACAGCAAGGGGCGGGGGCTGCGTCGGGGTGGGCACGCTCCGCCGGCCGCTGTCGCTCGCTACCAGTGAGGCACCGAAGATCACAAGGCCGACCGTCACCACGGTGAGCATCGCTACCGGAACGAGCCATCGCCACGACCAGCGTGGCTCGGCCCTCGGCCTCACCGTGTGCGAAGGAGCCGATTGGAGTGAGCTGGCCAGCGCAGCGGCGTCGGGGCGACCAGTTCGAGCGACCGTCAGCGCTGTGTCGACCGTCTCGTCGACCCCGTCGACCAGCTGGGAGGGCAACACCGTGCCGGCAGGTCTCCCGGTGAGCGAGCGCTCGAGGGTTTCGGCCAGCATGCGGGTGTCATCTTCGAATGTGGTCGCCACGGGCACCCGCCCGAATGCGGCCAGCTTGGCCGGGTGAGCCGCTGCGAAGTAGATGGCGCTCTCATCGATGTGACCATGCCGCGTCCCCACTTGATGCATGGCTGCGAGCGCCGATGCGAGGCCTGACGCGTTGGGCAAGAACTCATCGGATGACACGGGTTCGTGTGCCGATGTCCGATCGGCGAGCGTCATCCCACCGGTCCATTCGGACACGGAATACACCGATCCCTGGAACCAGCCGGCTTCGAAGATGTCGGCGAGATGGTTGTGGGACACGGCCGCCGCTGCCCGTACCGCCCGAAGGAACTGATCTCCACGTTCTGGTGAGGGGTTGCTGATCGCCCTGATGAGCACGGGGCGCTCCAACGACTGGTCGGCCGCCAGCCACTCCTGCACGTCGCCGTCGAAACCCAGCTCCACCTCCAGGTGATACCGGCCCGGCGCCAAGGTCGGCGGTCGGGTCGTCAATCAGGCGCCCCCCGCCGCAGCACCTTGAGGCCGGCCGGCATCCTTTGGAATCCCTCAGATCGATAGAGCGCCGAGGCCGGCTCGTTCTCTGGCTGTGTGTTGAGCATCATCGATCGAGCTCCGCGCGAACGGCCCCAGCGTGCAGCCGACCTGACCAGCGACCGGCCGAACCCCCGCCCGCGCTGCTCAGGAACCACCGCAACTCGCTGGAGGTATGAGACAGGGCCTGACACGCCGACGATGGCGAAACCGGCCACCCCGTCTTCGCAGCGCAAGAGCAACGTCTCCGATCGGGACGTCGCGCGGCGGGCCTCCTCCAACCCGACGGCGCCCAGGCGCCATCTTTCGTCGAACGCCGCCCGATCGATCGATACCACATGGCTCCACTCGTCGGTACCTCCGGTCACGACGGGATGTTCAGCTCGGGGGGGAGCTTTGGCGAGGTCGAGAGCGTAGAGATCCAGCTCCAGGTAGTCGCCAAAGCCCACTCGCCTCCATGCTGCGGTGCCCACCTCAGGGAGAGGTGGTGAGGCAACGGCCGGCGAACCAATGGCGATTAGATGATCGGTCGCCGCCCTGATGAAAGACGACGAACCACGCACCAGCCTGATCTGCGCGTCGGGAAGGTCGTCATTCCATTGTCTGGCCACGGCTTTGGCCCAGCCCTGCCGGAGGGTGATGGGGCCCGGCCAGGTTCCGCGTGCGGTGATCTGCACGTATCTGCCCTCGACTGTCCGAACCAATCGTAGGGCGACCGGCCACATCGGCGAATCGGGCGGCATCCTCCTTAGAGTGACGCCCACATGGGCACGCTGTATGTGACGCATCCAACCTTCCTGGAGCACGCCTCGCCGAGCTGGCATCCCGAGCGGCCGGATCGACTCGGTGCAGTGAGGCGGGGAGCGGTCGCGTCAAGCACTGTCGTGCAGGAATTGGAGGCGACCAGCGTTCAGCCGGCCGCTCTGGAGGCCGTCCACCCCGCCGAGTACGTGCGAGCGATCGAAGCGTTCTGCTCCACGGGCGGCGGTCACCTCGATGCCGACACCTACGCCGTGGAAGCCAGTTGGAATGCCGCGCTCCATGCTGCGGGTGCCGGACCACAAGCGGTCGACCTGCTGGATGACGGAGCGGCCGACACGGCGTTCCTCGCTGTCAGGCCCCCCGGTCACCACGCTCTGGCCAAGCGGGCAATGGGGTTTTGTCTGTTCAACAACGTTGCCGTGACAGCTGAGTACCTCATAAGACGAGGTCAACGAGTCGCCGTCATCGATTGGGATGTGCACCACGGCAACGGCACTCAAGACCTGTACGCCGACCGAGTGGATCTCCTCTACGTGTCCGTTCACGAGTATCCGTTCTATCCGGGCACCGGATGGCTCGACGAGACCGGATACGGACCGGGCGTCGGCACCGTGGTCAACATCCCTGTCCCGGCGGGAACCACCGGCGACGTGTATCGGGCGGCATTCGATCGAGTCATCGACCCGGTCGTGGCGCAGTACGAGCCCGACTGGGTGCTCGTGTCGGCAGGCTTCGATGCTCATCGACGCGACCCACTCGCGGACATCGGCCTCGAAGCAGATGACTACGGGTTCATGGCTCGGCGCATCAAGCAGATGGTGCCGGCGGGTCGGGTCATCTACTTCCTGGAAGGGGGCTACGACCTCGAGGCGATCGAAGCGTCTGTCGCAGCCACGCTCCGCGGGGCCGCCGGCCACGATGATGACGGCGGGCCGGGTGGACGGTCCAGCGCAGAGGGATGGCGAGCGCTCGACTTGGTCGAGGCCGAGCAGCGGCGCTTCTGGAAGATCGGTTAAGTCGCCCCATCAACGCGCCGATACCGACTGCGTACCCGGCTAGCACTGAAAAGGAGAACGCGGTGGCGGCCTCGCTCGATGAGCTTCTCAAGAAAATGATCGAAGTCGAGGCGTCCGACGTCCACCTCAAGGTCGGGTCACCGCCGGTCATGCGCATCGACGGTGAGCTCCACCCCACGTCGCTGCCGGTGCTCATGCCCAACGACACCGAGGAATACGCCCAGCAGATCTTCACACAGCGGGCAGCGGCCGAGTTTCGCGAGCTGTCCGAGGCGGACTTCGCCTACGGCAAGCCCGACCTGGGGCGCTTCCGGGTCAACGTCTTTCGTCAGCGAGGTTCCGTCAGCCTCGTCCTCCGACGAGTCCTCCCCAGCACCCAGACATTTGGGGAGCTGGGATTGCCCGCTGTCCTCGAGAAGTTGTCGCACGAAGCACGCGGTCTGATCCTCGTGACCGGACCCACCGGCTCGGGCAAGACGACGACGCTGGCATCGATCATCGACTTCATGAACACGGCTCGCCGCCTCAACATCATCACGATCGAGGATCCCATCGAGGTTCTCCACCGCGACAAGCTCTCGATCATCGCCCAGCGCGAAGTAGGCATGGACACCAAGAATTTCAACGAGGCGCTGCGGCGCGCACTCCGTCAAGACCCCGACGTGATCCTCATCGGCGAGATGCGCGACGCCGAGACGGTCAAAGCTGCGCTGCAGGCGGCCGAGACGGGGCACCTCGTGCTCTCCACTCTCCACACGATCGACGCCACCGAAACCATCAACCGGATCATCGACTTCTTCCCGCCTCATCAACAGCAGCAGATCCGCATCCTCCTGGCGTCGACCCTGAAGGGCGTCGTCTCACAGCGGCTTCTCGAGCGCACCGATGGCGGTCGGGTGCCGGCCATCGAAGTGTTGACGATGAACGGCCGGGTGTACGACCGGATCGTCGACCCCACGGAGACGCACAGCCTCGTCGAAGTCATCAGAGAGTCGGAGTTCTACGGCATGCAGACCTTTGACCAGTCGATCCTCGACCGCTTCAAGAACGGCGAGATCAGCTTCCAGGTGGCAATGCAGAACGCCTCCAACCCTCACGACTTCCGCGTCAAAGCCGAACAACAAGGCATCATCAAGACGTGATTCCGATCCCGAGAGGCTCGGGATCGGGTTTGTTCGAGCGGCCTCCCGGCCGCCCTCATCTTGGGACGGCGACGTACACGCCGCCGCCGTCCCGTACGAGGGGGCCGGCGGAGCCGCCCCCTCGAGCACCCCCACCACGTTTGTGCAGTTGCTTGCTCTGCGTGGTTAGTCCCCCCGTCGTTGAGACGGGGGGAAGGTACCGCCGCCCGGAGGGCGGGGGTAGGGGGGTGGTGCTTTCGTGTTGGTCCGGGGGGCCCGGGCCGGATTCGTTCGACCTTCGTCCGTCAACGTCTTGAGCCAGCGGAGCCTCCCCTTCGTGCACCCCCAGACGCATGGCAGGAATCTCGGTTGCTTGCTCTGTGCGGATAGTCCCCCCGTCGTTGAGACGGGGGGAAGGTACCGCCGCAGGGGGGGTGGTGCTTTCGTCTTGCCCGGCGGAGCCGCCCCTCGTGGCCTCCCCACTACCGACTCGCGGTGGTTGGCGTCGCCCTACCCTGTTGGGGTGGTTCCGGAACGATTGCGGTGGTTGCTCGCCGATGGGTCGCCGACGCGTCGCCTGGCGGATCTGTTCGCCGCCGCCGGTCATGAGCTGTACCTGGTAGGCGGCTCCGTGCGCGACGCGCTCCTGTCGGTGCCCCACGACGATCTGGACTTCGCCACCGACGCCCGCCCTGAGGAGATCAAACAGGTGGTTCGCCCGATGGCCGACGCCATTTACACGATGGGGGAGCGGTTCGGCACCATCGGGGTGCGTGTCGACGGGCACATCTACGAGATCACGACGTTCCGTGACGAGATATACCACCCGGACAGCCGCAAGCCCGAGGTGACGTTCTCGAGCGACATCGAGACCGATCTCTCTCGGCGCGATTTCACGATCAACGCCATGGCGCTCGACGTTCGTGATGCGACGATGATCGACCCATTCGATGGCCTGGCCGACCTCGCACGACGGGAGCTCCGAACGCCGGTGGGCCCGGAGATCTCGTTCAGCGACGATCCATTGCGGATGCTGCGCCTGTTCCGTTTCGCAAGCAGCCTCACATTCGAGCCGAGCGCAGACACGATCCGCGCTGTCGAGAGGATGGGCAAGCGGATGTCGATCGTGTCGGCCGAGCGCGTCCGGGACGAGTTGTCGAAGCTGCTACTCGCAGAAGATCCCGTACCGGGACTGCGTGGCATGGTCGACACGGGCCTCACCGAGCACGTCGTTCCAGAGCTTCTCGAGCTCAAAGACCAGCACGACCCGTTCCACCGTCACAAGGACGTGTGGGAGCACACGCTGGCGGTGGTGTCCAAGACCGAGCCGCGACTGCGGCTACGCATGGCCGCCCTCCTGCACGACATCGGCAAGCCGGCGACCCGTGAATTCGGCGAGCACGGGGTCAGCTTCCACCATCACGAGGTGGTCGGATCCCGGCTCGCGAAGAAGCGACTGAGAGACCTGCGGTATCCGAACGACTTCGTTGCCGAGGTCGCCCAACTCGTGTTCCTCCATCTCCGCCCGCACACCTTCAAGATGGGTTGGACCGACTCGGCTGTGCGGCGATATGTGAGAGATGCCGGGCCGTTGCTCGACGATCTCAATCAGCTCGTGCGATGCGACGTCACCACTCGCAACCAACGGCGAGCCAGTGCGATCCAACGACGTATCGATGAGCTAGAAGAACGGATCGAAGTGCTGGCCGCCCAAGAAGAGCTGTCCAAACTGCGTCCCCCGATCGACGGCCACGACGTGATGACCTACCTCGGGATCGAGCCTGGACCAGCGGTGGGAGAGGTGATGAGGATGCTGCTGGAGCATCGAATTGACCATGGCCCCTATACGGAAGATGAGGCGTACGCACTGATCGACGAATGGCGGACCGATGCCGAGGAATGACAGGTTGGCCGTCCTGATGATGGCCGGTCTGGTGATGGTCGCCGCTTGCACGGCTCCCGCCCCAACCACCACGAGCCGGCCTTCCGAAGCAGCACCAGGCTCGGCGGCGCCCAACACGACGGATACCGGTGTCCCACTGGAGGGTATCCACGCCGCCGACGGCCTCGGGGACTCGTACTACCCGGCGCTCGGCAACGAGGGTTACGACATCCAGTCCGTACAGCTCGAGCTGCGAGTCGATCCGGAGGCGCCGTCTTTGCAGGGCACCGCCGATTACCTGGTGACTGCGTTGGAAACCCTCGACAGCTTCACGTTCGACTTCGACACGCTCGAGGTCGAGGAGGTTGCGGTGAACGGCGCCGAGGCACCCCATTCCCATTCCGGCGGAGAGCTTCGGATCGACCCGGAACCGGTCATCGAGGCGGGAGAGGAGTTCGAGGTGACGATCATGTATGGAGGCGCACCCGTTCCGTTCGAATCGACGGCTGCGCCCTTCCGTACCGGGCTGGTTCAGGGCCTCGATTCGCTCTTTGCGTTCAGCGAGCCTGACGGTACCTCCTCATGGATGCCGATCAACGACCATCCGCTGGACAAGGCGACGTACCGCATCGCCGCCACGGTTCGCAACCCTCTCGTGGTGGCCGCGTCGGGGACGCTGATTGAAACGGAGCTCGTCGACGAGGACACCACCCGCTATGTCTGGGAATCCAACGATCCGATCGCGCCGTACCTCGTGGCGTTTGCCGTGGGTGATTTCGTTCGCGCCGACGAGGTGGGGCCGTCGGAGATACCGATCCGCAACTACTTCGACGATGACATCGAGCCCGATCTCCTCGTCCCTTTCGCTGCGCAGAGCGAGATGATGGCCTTCTTGATCGATACCTTCGGGCCCTATCCGTTCGATCAGTACGGGTCGCTGGTCGTCGACACCGTGGATCTCGGCGCGGCGCTGGAGACACAGACGCTGTCGACCTACGGACGTCAGTCCCTCGCGCTCGGCGAGGACGTCGTCGTGCATGAGCTTGCGCACCAGTGGTTCGGGAACAGTGTGAGCGTGGGCGACTGGAGCGACATCTGGCTCAACGAGGGATTCGCCACCTACACGCAATGGCTGTGGCTGGAGCACAAAGGGGACGCCGACCGGATGAACACCGATATCGAGTTCGCCTACGACGTGATGAGCGGGGCCTTCTACCTTGCAGAAGCCGGGGGCGCCGATGCAGCACGCCAGATCGCCCAGGAATCGTTCCCACCACCTGGCCGGCCCGCCCCCGACGACCTGTTCAATGCCAGCATCTACTTCCGGGGCGGGTTGCTGCTTCATGCGTTACGGCTCGAAGTGGGTGACGACGACTTCTTCAACATCCTTCGCACCTATGCCGACCGACATGCCTATGGCAACGCCACGACGGAGGACTTCGTCGATGTCGTGGAAGGCGTGACCGGCTCTGATTTCTCGCTGTTCTTCGACGCGTGGTTGTTTGAGCCGGAGATCCCGCCCATCCCCGAGCTTGGTCTCGAACCTCCACGATGACCATGTTGCGGCATACGCATATGCGTATAGAATTGCACCAATGAAGACGGCGATCCTCGGAGCGTCCGGATACGGTGGGGGAGAGTTGGTGCGCCTGATCGACGCGCATCCCGTGTTCGAGACCAGCTATCTGGGCGCGCACAGCCAAGCCGGCGAGGTGCTCGGGACGGTCCATCCCCATCTCGACCAGCCGGCGAGAGAACTGAAGCCGCTGACCAGCGAGCTGCCGGGCATCGACCTGGCCTTCATTGCGCTACCGCACGGAGCCTCGGCCGAGATCGGTGTCGCGCTCAGTGCGGCGGGCATCAAGGTCGTCGACCTTGGAAGTGACTTCCGGTTGGACTCAAACGATCGCTACCGCCAGGCGTATGGAGCAGATCACCCACATCCCGAAACGCTCGTGGAGTGGGTGTACGGTTTGCCCGAGTTGTTCGGCGGCGCGATCCGTGGGGCGCAGAGAGTGGCCGCTCCGGGCTGTTATCCCACCGCGTCGCTTCTCGCCATCGTTCCCCTCGTTCAGGCCGGGCTGATCGGAGAGGGAGTCGTCATCGACGCCATGTCGGGCGTGTCGGGGGCTGGGCGGGCGCTCCGGGCCGATCTGCTCTATGGAGCGGTCGACGAAGGTGTGCGTGCGTATGCAGTGGGCCGCCACCGGCACAGGCCCGAGATCGAGATGGCGCTGGAAGCTGCCGTCGAACAGCAATTGCAGCTGAGGTTCACGCCGCACCTCGTTCCCATGCAGCGCGGCATCTTGGCGACGTGTACCGCCCCCGCCGCCAGGGCCACATCAGGCGATGAGGTGCAAGCGGTCTTGCGCGATTTCGCCGCAGACAAGCCGTTCGTGGCAGTGCTGGACGAGCCGCCACAGACCCGGTGGGTCGTTGGATCCAATCGGGCGCTGCTCGCCGGCTATCACGATCCGCACACCGATTCCGTGATCGTCATGTGCGTCATCGACAATCTCGTGAAGGGAGCTGCCGGTCAGGCAATCCAGGCGGCCAACCTGATGATGGGGCTCGACGAGACGGCTGGATTGCCTT
>JBFHAT010000010.1:0-81489 GCA_041586155.1 Acidimicrobiia bacterium | reverse complement strand
CACGGTGCGGGTCCTGGAAGTGGATCGAGAGCGGGAACGAATCTCGTTGTCGGTCAAGCAAACGCAAGAGGATCCGTGGGAGGCATTCTCCCGACAGCACCACATCGGTGACGTAGTCGAAGGCAGTGTCACGAAGACGGTTCCATTCGGCGCATTCGTGTCGGTAGGTGAGGGAGTCGAGGGCCTGGTGCATGTGTCCGAGATCGCAATGCACCGCGTTGAATCGCCCGAGTTGGAGCTCTCGCTCGGCCAGAAAGTGACGGTCAAGGTCACCGAGATGGACGAGGAGCGACGTCGGGTGAGTCTCTCGATCAAGCAGGCGCTGCCTGGATACCAAGAGCGTCCTGAGCGCTCGGACGAGCCGGCTCGCCGGCGCCCGCCCGAGCGTCACGAGTTCCAACGGGAAACCGAAGAAGACGAGGAGGCGGAGGAGACACGTTCCTTCAACGTCGACTCGTCGCTGGAGGCGATCTTGCAGGAGCTGAAGGAGCGGGGAATCGGGCGCCGCTGAGGTGTTCTTGACAAACCTCTCCGGTGTGCTGAGCTAATCCCTACAGTCCGAGCCCAAATCGTACGATGCATCCTCATGAACGTCGCCACGGGGTCTCGATGGGTAGCGAGGCACTGACAACGTGGCGACATTGAGACGGTTACAGATACCCCGGGGGGATATCTGAGATGGGACAACATGACACGGCGCAGGGCCGCGGCGCGATCGCCGCATCATGCGCTCCGAGCCGATCCTCTCGAGGTGGAGAGCTGAATGGGTAGAAGAAGTTTGGTCTTGATCGTGGCGCTGCTGCTCGCCGGGCTCGCCGCGTACG
Source organism: Acidimicrobiia bacterium (assembly GCA_041586155.1). Taxonomy (GTDB): domain Bacteria; phylum Actinomycetota; class Acidimicrobiia; order Spongiisociales; family JAENVV01; genus JBFGJH01. Next base: position 80,665 of record JBFHAT010000010.1, on the reverse strand, counting down.
CCATCTGGCAGGTGCTGTCCGACGCAGAAGCGGAAGCGGCCGCCGGTTTGGAGCTCGTGGACGTGTACCGGTCGGTCGAGTTCATTCCCGAGGGCTCGGAAGGCGCCCTGATGGCCGACCCCCGAGCAAACCGGATCGTGCTCGGTCAGGAGAACGCTTCGTTCGTTCCGGCCAACGCCATCACCACCCCAGAGGATCTAGAGGCCTTCCTGGCAGGCAGGGTCGCAGCCGGGCCCATCTCGGCCAACCAGGTCATCACCACCGACCAGTGGGTGGAGATCACACTCGAGATCGAGCCTCTCGCCGACAAGATCGCTTCCGGCAAGCAAGCACTCACGATCTCGGCACCAGCTCAGTTCGGTGTCAACGACTTCCTGAATCCCGGCGACCTCATCAATGTGATCGTCACCGAGCAGCTGATCTTCGCCAGCGAGCCGGCGTTCGATGTCTTCTCCGACGTGACCGATACGTCCCAGGACGGTTCCGGTGGTGCCGATGGATCCGGGGACCAACCGCCGCCCGAAGATCCCAACGCACAGGTTCAACAGGTCCAGAAGACGTACACCCGCACGGTGCTGCAGGGACTCGAGGTGCTGGCCGTCGGCCTCGACGTGCGCCAGGACGAGGACGCCCCGCCCGTGATCGACGCCAACACCGGTGGCGACGGTGTGACCGAAGAGGGCGAGGCGCCTCCGGCCGACGCCACCCGTACGCTCATCACGGTCGAGGTGACGCCGGACCAAGCCGAGCGGCTCGTGTTCGCCTATGAGACCGGCTCCGTGTGGCTGACGCTCAACCCGACCGACGACTTCACGCCGGTCAGCACAGAGGGCGTCACGATCGACAACCTGTATCCTGACTTCGGAGTGTTGTCCGATCTGTTCCCGGGCTTGCAGCGTCTCGAGGATTTCCTGAAAGGTCGGTAGTGAACGATTTCGTCTGCGTAGTCATCGACGATGACCCGGGCTTCCTGGGCCAAGCGTCGGACGCGTTCGGCGGCGCCACCGTGTACCAGAACATCGGCGAGGCGTTACACCGGGTGCAGCAGGGTGGAGTCGACCTGGTCGTCATCGGTCCCTCTCACGCCAAGTCCGAGGATGGAGTCAAGCAGTTTGGCGAATTCCTCGATATGGATCCCAACCTGCCGATGGTCTTGGTGGCTCCGGTGGTCAACGCGCTATTGCTCAAAGCGGCGCTGAGAACCGGACTGCGCGACGTCATCGAGGCTCCGCTGTCGGCAACCAAGGCCGACGAGATCATGTCCGAGATCGCCCGGGCTCCGCGGCGGTCCGTCACATCGACGCCGTCGGTGACCGCGGCGCCGGTCCCGGAAGGAAAGGTCATCACGGTCAGTTCCGCCAAGGGTGGCTCAGGCAAGACCGTCACCGCCACCAACCTGGGCATCCTCTTGGCTCGGGCGCTCGGTCCCGACCGGGTGATCATCGTCGACGCCGATCTGCAGTTCGGCGACGTCTGTCTGGTGCTGCAGCTCGAGCCCAAATACACGGTGGTCAATGCCACCCAAGAGTTGGGTCGGCTGGATGAGAGCCTGTTGCGTTCGTTCATCACCAAGCACAGCAGCGGCTTGTCGGTGCTGGCGGCGCCGCTCGAGCCTGCGTTTGCCGACGACATCAGCTCGCGGATGATCACCGACATCATCGCTCGGCTGCGCACCATGTTCGACTATGTCATCGTCGATACCGCTTCGTTGCTCGACGAGACATTGTTGTCGCTGTTCGAGCGTGCCGATCAGGTGCTCTATGTCGTCGACATGGACCTTCCCAGTGTCAAGAACGCCAAACTGGCGTTCGAGACGCTGCGCCTACTCCAGTTCCCCTCCTCGAAGATTTCCCTCGTGCTCAACCGGTCCAATGCTCGGGCGCGGCTCGATGAGCACGAGATCGAGCGATCACTGAAGATAGAGATCGCTGCCGCGGTACCATCGGATGGGCTCGTCCCCGCGTCGGTCAACGAAGGTCGACCGGTCGTGGAGTCGGCTCCCCGATCCAAGGTGGCCAAGGGTTTCGAGTCGGTGGCTCGGCTCGTGGCGCCGACCGCATTCGAAGCGGACAACAAGAAGGGCAAGCGGCGCAAGTGAGCGCCCGCCTGACGAGGGACTGAACCATGGCATCGTTATCAGAGAGGGTTGCAGCAGCCAAGACGGCAACGTCGAAGGCCGACTCACGTCAGGACGAAGTCTTCAGGGAACTGCGCGGCAAGTTTCACTTCCGCATCGTGGAGGAGCTGGGCCCGACGCTGTACGACCGGCAGATGTCCGACGCAGAGCTGCGGCTGCGGGTCATCGAGATGCTCGAGTGGGCGGTCGACCAGGAGCAGGGACTTCCTCTGTCGGCGGCCGACCGCACGAATCTCATCAACGAGATCGCCAACGATGTGCTCGGCTATGGCCCGATCGATCCTCTACTCACCGACCCAGAGATCACCGAGGTCATGGTCAACGGGCCTCACAGTGTGTACGTCGAGCGGTCGGGCAAGATCGAGCGCACCTCCGTTCGGTTCGTCGATGACACGCACCTGCGGCGCATCATCGACAAGATCGTTGGCCAGGTAGGCCGGCGGGTCGACGAAGCCACGCCGATGGTCGATGCCCGCCTGCCCGATGGCTCCCGTGTGAACGCAATCATACATCCGCTAGCGATCGGTGGTCCCTTCCTGACCATCCGGAAGTTCGCGGTCGACCCACTGATGGAGGGCGACCTCATCGCCAACGGCACCTTCGACAAGCGGGTGGCAGACTTCCTGGCCGGTTGCGTGGTGGGCCGATTGAATGTCATCATCTCCGGCGGAACGGGCTCCGGCAAGACCACGATGTTGAACGTCGTTTCGGGATACCTCCCCGACAACGAGCGAATCATCACCGTCGAGGACGCCGCCGAGCTCCAACTCCGGCAGCGACATGTGCTGTCACTCGAGTCTCGGCCGCCCAACCTGGAAGGCAAGGGCCAAATCGCAATCCGTGACCTCGTGCGGAACACGCTGCGGATGCGACCCGACCGGATCGTCGTCGGTGAGGTGCGTGGCGGCGAGGCACTCGACATGCTCCAGGCCATGAACACGGGTCACGACGGCTCGCTCACGACGGTGCACTCCAACTCGCCTCGAGACACGCTGTCCAGGATCGAGACGATGGTGCTCATGGCAGGATTCGACCTGCCCGTTCGCGCCATCCGAGAGCAGGTGTCTTCGGCTGTCGATCTCATCGTGCATGTGGCCCGCCTCCGGGACGGTACGAGGCGGATCACGCACATCACCGAGGTGGAGGGGATGGAAGGCGACGTGATCACCCTCCAGGACCTGTTCTTGTTCGACTTCGGTATGGGCGTCGACGAGGAAGGCCGCTACCTCGGCCATCTCAAGGCGACCGGCATCCGTCCTTCGTTCTCGCAGCAGTTGCAGGATCTGGGCGTCGAACTGCCGCCCGACCTGTTCGCCCCCGAGCCGCCGGCTCGGCGCGGTTCATTCGGCCTCAGGTAGCGATGAGGGCGCGCTGGATCTCGGCGGCGATCTTCGCGATCGTTGCACTGCTCGCTCTCCCGGTGGGAGCGCAGCAGGCCGACGCGCCGGAGGTGGTCCTCGTGGACGTCAACCTGGCTCGCTACGACGAGGATGGGCAGGTCACGATCACGACTGAGTTCCGCAACATCGGTGAGCTCGATCTCGACCAAGTCGTGGTGTCTCAAGATGGAGTCGTTCTCGACGACGTCGAGGTGCTTTCCGTGGAGGAGTCTTCGGTTCGTGTGGGCGTCGTCCTGGTGATCGATGTGAGCGGCTCGATGGACGGTGCCCCGCTCGAGGCAGCCAAGGCGGCCGCCATCCAGTTCGTCAACCAGAAACGCGAGCAGGACTCGATCGCCCTCGTCACCTTCGCATCGGAGGTGGAGCTGCTGGTGCCTTTCACCGACAACGCCCGAGCGGTCACCGCCCGGATCGCCGATCTGACCGCTGAGGGTGGCACCAACTTCTTCGACGCCATCGTGCGCAGCGCCGAGCTCTACGACGCCGATCCCGACCTGCAGCCGCACATCATCGCCCTCACCGACGGAGCCGACGACGGCAGCAGATCGAGCGTCGACGAGGCCATCGCCGCCGTCACCGACAACGAGGTCCGAGTGTTCGGGATCGCCCTCGAATCGGAGGACTTTCAGGGAGACACGATTCGCCAGATCACCGAAGCCTCTCGTGGTCTGTATCTCGCGACCGCTGATCCCGAACAGCTCGACAGCCTGTATGCCGACATTCGGCGCGAGTTGAATAACAAGGTCGTTCTCCGCTTCAACGCAACGCAGAGTGCGCCAACCGATGTTTCGTTTGCGGTGCAATACGAGAATCTTCGGTCGTCCGAGATCGTGGAGGTTCCCGGCTTCGTCACCAACGGCGATCCGGTCGCCGGTGGGACCACCAACAGCGCCGGTGAGTTCGTGCTGACGCCGCCACAGCCATACGTCGTCACGGGTGATCTCCCGGCACCTGCGGGCGTATTGCGTTGGATGGGCATCATCGGAACCGCCATTGCCACGCTCGGGGTCGTATGGATCTTGTTCTGCCCGAAGGAGGAGGACACACAGGAGAAGCTGCGCAGGAGGATGGCCAGCTTCGAGCGCGCGCCAGACGCACAGGAACGAGCCGGGATCTTCCAGACGGGCTTCCTGCGCTCGCTATCGGACAGGGCGGAGTCTCTCGTTCAACGCCGGGGGTTGCTGTATACGGTCAATGCCGCGCTGGAGCAGGCCAACATCGCACTCCGGCCCGGTGAAGCCATTGCCCTGTCTTTGGTGCTGTCGGTCCTTCTCGGCGGTCTCGTGGGCGCATTGAGCGCCAATGTCTACATCGGTGTGCTCGTCGCAGCGATCTCGCTGGCGCTGGTGTTCGTCGTGCTGACAATCTTGGGTCGAAGCGAGAAGCGTAAGTTCGAAAATCAGCTCCCGGACACCCTCACGCTGTTGGCCACCTCACTGCGAGCCGGCTACTCGCTGCTGCAAGCGATCGAGGCCGTGGCGTCGGAGGCGCCCATGCCGACTGCGCGGGAGTTCGGCCGCAGTATCACCGAGATCCGCCTGGGCCAACCGGTCACTGCGGCGTTGCAGGGGATCGCCGAGCGCACCAAGTCGGACGACTTCGCGTGGGCGGTGATGGCGGTGGAGATTCAACGCGAGGTCGGAGGCAACCTATCCGAGGTCCTCAACACGGTCGCCGACACGATGCTCCAGCGCAACCGGTTGCGCCGTGAAGTGAAAGCGCTGACCGCTGAGGGCCGCATCTCTGCCTACGTGCTGGCGTCGATGCCGTTCGCCCTGTTCGCCTGGCTGTTCATCACCAATCGCGAGTACCTGGAACCGCTCCTGAGCAACACCGTCGGGATCGGTGCGCTGGCCGGCGGCTTGGTGTTGATGGCCATCGGAATCTATTGGATGGCCCAGATCGTGGATATCGAGATATGACCGACATTGCATTCGCCGCCGGCGCCGTTTTCGTTGCCATCGCCGCCTTCGTCGTATGGGTGGGTGGCGGCCTCATCCGAGCCAAGAGCAGCGCCACCTCGCGACTGGCGGTGTACGGCTCGCAGGAGCTGCGTGATGACACGCTGAAGCAGCCGCTGTCGCAGCGGGCGGTGGCGCCCGTGCTGATGTGGATGGGCAGGATGATTTCGCGGTTCCTGCCGGGGTCGGGCTGGTCGCGGCGGACGAATCAGCGGATCGTGTACGCCGGCCTGCAGAACAAGCTCGATGCCAACGCATGGGCGGTGATCAAGCTGCTGGCGATCGGTGGGTCATTGGCGGTGATCCTGTTCTTCACGCGGCTGGCCACTGCGGATGTCGGGCGGCTCTTGCTGCTTGGTGGCCTGACGCTCGCAGTAGGGCTGCTCGGTCCCGACGCGTGGCTCAATCGCAAGATCGACGATCGGCGCAAACAGATGCAGCGGGACCTGCCCGACATGCTCGATCTCCTCGTGATCTCGGTCGAGGCGGGCCTAGGCTTCGACTCGGCCCTCGCGAGGGTCGTCGAGACGGTTCCAGGACCGCTCGCCGAGGAGTTCTTCCGGATGCTGCAGGAAACCAGAGTCGGCGTCAGCCGGCGCGATGCCATGCGGCATCTGATGGATCGAACCGACCTCGACGAGTTGCGGTCGTTCCTCCTGGCGATGATGCAGGCCGAAGCCTTCGGTGTCGCCATCGCTCGGGTCCTGCGCGTCCAGGCCGATGAGATGCGGATCAAGCGCCGCCAAGCGGCACAGGAGAGGGCGTTTGCTGCGCCCGTCAAGATGGTGTTCCCGCTGGTGTGCTGCATCTTCCCAACGCTGTTCGTGGTGCTCTTGGGTCCGGCTGCCCTGAGCATCTGGGAGAACTTCATCAACCGGTAGCCCTTTCCGGAGGATTGCGCTCCAACGGGCTGTCGCCCTCGTCCTCCGCTGCGCCGTCCGTCGGCGACGAGTCACCACAGAACCCGAATGGTGCAGAAGGCGTTGGGGCGGCCGCTCCCACCTTCGGCTGGCCGCCGGGAAGGCGAAAGGGGATTCTGACCGCAACGATGTGTGCTCGGCTCAGAAGTGGCGTAGTGAGGGGTTCGGCGCCGTAGAACTAGAGCCGGCGGTCGTGGGCCTGCTGCGCCAACCATCGACCACGAAATGACCGCCCGCCTTCCCCGCAGAACGTGAAGTGGGGTGGTGGCGGTTCTGGGGCGAACCCTGACGCGAGGAACGGGCGGTGCGTGTGCACCGCCCGTTCCTTCGACCGTTTCGCACGATCAGCCGGCGAGATTCGTTGCGATCTCGCTATACATACTCGACGTTTCCTTGCCTGTTGCGATCACTGCCAGGATGGCGACGATGGCGATCAGGACTGCCAACAAGCCGTACTCGGCCAGATTGGCGCCGGTCTCGTCGTGGATGACACGACCGATCATGCTCCCCCCGATCTCCCTGGATTACTGCAGGCCGGTGGCGATGTCGCTGAACGTGGACGAGACCTCTTTACCTGCGATCACGACCGCCGCGATTGCCACGATGGCGATGAGAACGACGAGCAGGGCGTACTCCACCATGCTCGCGCCAGCCTCATCGTCCATCTCAGCCCACTTGACCGTGAGCCAGCTGTACGCTGATTTCATCGAACTACCCCTCCCATGGGATACGGATAACGATCAACAAGGTACCACTTAGAGTGGAAAAGACCATAGGTCGGGAGGCCTATTTGCTCCTTGGCCGGTTCAGCGCCGGGACGCCACCCCGAGTCGGATCGCTTCGATGGCGGCTTGAGCCCGATCGGCCACCTCGAGTTTCTCGAAGATGGACGCCAGATGGTTCTTGACGGTCTTCTCCGAGATGAAGAGCTGGTCGGCGAGGTCGGGAGTCGACGTCACTCCCTCGGCCAGGAGCTGCAACAATTCGCGTTCTCGGGCGGTCAGGGCTTGCACACGCGAGTCGTAGACCGGTTCCTGATGCTGGCGCAAAACATCACGGAGAGTGGTTGACTCGGTCAGGTCTTCGCCGGCGTTGAGTGCCCGGATCGCGGCAGCGAGGTCGTTGAGCGGCGCAGACTTGGGCAAGAACCCGGCAGCGCCAGACTCGAGCGCACGCCGACGTTGCATTTCGGTGCTGTGCATCGTGACGACCAGGGTGGGTGGCAGCGGCCTTCCTGCATTGAGCACCTCGAAACCGGAGATGTTTGGCATCTCCAAGTCGATGACGAGCACGTCGATCTCCAAGTCGTCCAGACCGCCGAGCAGCTCGGCGCCGTCCTTGAACGTGGCAGCGACACGAATGTCAGGAACCGAGTTGAGTCCCATCGAGAGACTGTCTGCAAACAACTGATGATCGTCGGCGATGGCGACAGAGATCATGTGGTGCTCATCGGCCAGGTGAGAGTGATCTGAGTGCCATCCGGCGAAGACTCTAAACGAATCTCGGCTCCAATCCGTTCGGCGCGTTCGCGCATTCCGATCAATCCGAAGTGCCCGGGTGGCACCGAGCCAGGGTCGAATCCCCGTCCGTCGTCGGCGATGGTGACCGTTCCCGAGTCATAATCGAGCACGCCGAACACGCCGATCGTCGTGGCATTCGAATGGCGCACCGCATTTCGTACGGCCTCGACGACGATGGCGTTCACGTCACCCGCCAGGCGGGCGCGGGGTACGGCTTTCGTGTCGAGGTCGACCGACAAACCGATGCTTCCCGTATCCACGCCGACGAGGGCAACCGACAGCGGCTCCGGCTCAGGGGTGCGAAGGTCCTCGACGCTCGATCGGACATCCTCCACCAACGTCGTAACGGTCGTGCGCATGTCCGCCAGCTCGCCGGCCAAACCAGGGAGATCGCCGGACTGCATCCGTGCCACGTCGAGCGCCAGGCCGAGACTCGCCAGTGCCGGACCGATGCCGTCGTGAAGCTCCCGAGCCACCCGAGCCCGCTCGTTCTCGATGGCCGCCCGGGCGATCCGCTGCACCGAATGGATGTTGGCGAACGCGACCCCGACCGGTGCAAGGACGTCCTCGACGATGTCGCGCTGGCGAGTGGTCACGGGCCGCTCGACCGCCAGCTCGATGCGACCGAACGTCGTGCCACGGTGCACGATGGGCCGTGACCAGCTCTCCCCGTTGGGAGAGGGCTCGCCCAGCTCGGCGACGGCCAGGCCGTCGGCCGTCCGCACACGACCGTGGATGAACGGGACTGCGGTGCGGACTGATTCGAGGAGTGCCGTTCCGATGGTCTCCGGGTCCAACTCGGCCGACTCCGTCAGGTCCTCGAAACGTGAGATCAAACTGTTGGCGCTCTGTAACCGTTCGAGCTGAGCCCCCGTTTCCGCCGACAGCGCTGCGATCACGTCGGCCTGTTGCACGGCTTCGAGAATGAGCTTTCTCGCCAGGCCGAATGTGATGGCGATGATGAGCGCCAACCCGATCCAGATCGAGGCACGGATCCAATCCGGGTTGGCACTGAGCATTTCTGCAGTGGCGGTCATCGCAACGGACAGCAGACCGGTTGCCACGCCGAGTCGGTACCCACCGACGACCGCCGCGATCACGATTGGGGTCATGGCGAGGAGGACGAAAGGACTGGCGAACCCACCGCTCAACGCTGCAGCCGCTGCGCTGGTCGCGGTGCTCGCCAGGACGACGAACTCTCTCGCTGCTGGGCGCCGCAGCCATTCCAGCGGGACGACCTGGATCAGGACGACGTATGTGAGTGCCAGGACGGCGGCGGTGGCGTCGGCGAAGGTGACGGGCGGCGAAGCGACGGTGCTGACGACTCCGAGGATGACGAAGAGCCAGTTGAGCCCGGACACCGCCCGGCGCAGTCGGCTGAGCCAGCGCTCGGAGAACTCACCCATCGGCTGTACGCTCCATCGGCGTGAAAGGTAACCGAAGGATCGTCCTGACGGGAGGTATTGGCGCAGGCAAGTCGTTCGTTGGATCGGCGCTCGAGCAACGAAACTGGGTGGTGATCGACGCCGATCGGGTGGGCCACCGTGTGCTCGAGCCAGACGGTGCCGCATACGAGGACGTTGTGGCCCGCTGGCCGGAGACCCTTGTCGACAGCCGGATCGACCGGTCGGCCCTCGCGTCGGTGGTGTTCACCAACCCGGAGGAGCTGGAGCGGTTGGAGTCCATCACCCATCCCCGAATCCGCGCCGAGATCGAGGGAATCGTCGAGGAGATCGCCAATGACGTGGCCGTCGAGGTGCCCCTCCTGCGCGACTGGTTTCCCCATTGGCCGGTCGTCGTGGTGGTGGCGTCTCTCACGACGCGGCGGGCCAGGCTGCTCGGGCGGGGTATGACGCCACTGGACATCGGTCGCAGACTGGCCGCCCAACCCGACGAAGACACCTGGCGGGCGGCCGCGGATTTCGTCATCCACAACGACGGCACAGCCGCCGACCTCGACCCGCAGCTCGACGAACTGGACCGTTTCCTCGACGATTTTTTTGTCGGGGGCAGCCGATAAGCTGCCCTGGTGGCGAAATTCGAGGTGCACGCCGACTTCGAACCGGAAGGTGACCAGCCGCAGGCGATCCAAGCGTTGGCCGCCGGCATCCAGCAGGGTGATCGATTCCAGACTCTGCTTGGCATCACTGGCTCGGGGAAGTCGGCGACCATGGCGTGGACGATCGAGCGGGTGCAACGCCCGACGCTGGTGATCGCGCCCAACAAGGCGCTGGCCGCCCAGCTCGCCAACGAGTTTCGTCAGTTCTTCCCAAAGAACCGGGTCGAGTATTTCGTCAGCTACTACGACTATTACCAGCCCGAGGCGTACATGCCGCAGACGGACACGTTCATCGAGAAGGATGCCACGATCAACGACGAGATCGACCGGCTACGCCATGCCGCGACCAGCGCACTGCTCACTCGCGAGGATGTCATCATCGTTGCGTCGGTGTCGTGTATCTATGGGCTCGGCACGCCGGAGATGTATCTCGGTCAGGTGCTTCGTCTCCACAAGGGAGTCGAGTACCCGCTCGAAGCGGCGATGCGCCGTCTCGTCGACATTCAGTACGAGCGCAACGAGGTGAATCTGGTTCGTGGCCGATTCCGCGTTCGCGGCGACACCCTCGAGGTGTTCCCGTCGTACGAAGAGACGGTGGCGCGGGTCGAGTTCTGGGGTGACGAAGTCGAACGGATCCTGCGCATGAACCCGGTCACCGGAGAGGTCATCGACGAGCTCGACGAGCTGTGGGTGTTTCCGGCCACCCACTACGTCACCAGCCGCCAGCGGATGGAGCGGGCCATCGCCGGGATCGAGGAAGAGCTGCAACGCCGGCTGGGGGAGCTCGAAGGTTCAAACAAGCTGCTGGAGGCGCAGCGGCTCCGGATGCGGACCTCGTACGACCTCGAGATGATGCGGGAGATCGGGTTCTGCAGCGGGATCGAGAACTATTCGCGTTTTCTGGATGGCCGGGAAGCGGGTGAGGCCCCCTATACGCTGCTCGACTACTTCCCCGACGACTACTTGACGATCATCGACGAGAGCCATGTGACCGTGCCCCAGATCGGCGGCCAGCACGAGGGCGATCGCAGCCGGAAGCTGGTGCTGGTGGAGCACGGCTTCCGCTTGCCGAGTGCGATGGACAACCGACCGCTCCGCTTCGACGAGTGGCTGGAAAAGGCCAACCAGGTGGTGTTCTTGTCGGCAACGCCCGGGCCGTTCGAGGTGGAGCGATCTTCTCAGGTCGTCGAGCAGATCATTCGTCCCACCGGCTTGGTCGATCCCGAGGTGATCGTCCGTCCCACCAAAGGCCAGATCGACGACCTTCTCAATGAGATTCGCGATCGAGCCGACGCCGACCAACGAGTGCTCGTCACGACACTCACCAAGAAGATGGCCGAGGACCTGACCGAGTACCTTCTCGAGATGGGCGTCCGCGCCCGCTACCTCCACTCGGAGATCGACACGCTGGAGCGCGTTCAGATCCTCAGGGAGCTGCGCATGGGAGATTTCGACGTACTGGTCGGCATCAACCTGCTGCGAGAGGGCCTCGACCTTCCCGAGGTGTCGTTGGTGGCGATCCTCGACGCCGACAAGGAAGGGTTCCTCCGTTCGAAGACGTCGTTGATCCAGACCATCGGGCGGGCCGCCCGCAACGTGGACGGGCAGGTCGTGATGTACGCCGACGAGGTCACCGACAGCATGCAGCAGGCCTTGGGCGAGACGCAGCGTCGGCGCCTCCGCCAGATCCAATACAACGAAGCCAACGGAATCGACCCACAGACCATTCGAAAGAAGGTGTCCGATATTCTCGAGCTGCTGCAGTCGACGGACGCCCCGTCGGTGGACCGGCGACGTAGGTCGGTGGAGCGCAAGATCACGCTCGACCTCGAAGGAGACGACTTGGAGCGGCTCATCAAGAGCCTCGAGGAGGAGATGCACGAAGCGGCAGCCGACCTGCGTTTCGAGTATGCCGCCCGCCTGCGCGACGAGGTTCAGGAGTTGCGCCGCGACCTCCGCCAGGAGAGGGCTGCCAAGCGATGAACATCCGCGGTCGAATCGATGTCGCGGCGTCCCGGTACAATCGTCCGGTCCATGGCTTCTGACACGCTGATCGTCCGCGGGGCGCGTGAGCACAACCTGCAGAACATCTCGGTCGAGTTGCCCCGCAATGCACTCATCGTCTTCACCGGGATCTCGGGCTCCGGCAAGTCGTCCTTGGCGTTCGACACCATCTACGCCGAGGGCCAGCGGCGCTATGTCGAATCGCTCTCGGCGTACGCTCGCCAGTTCTTGGGTCAGATGGACAAGCCCGACGTGGACTTCATCGAGGGCCTGTCTCCGGCGATCTCCATCGATCAGAAGACGGCGAGCCGCAACCCGCGGTCCACGGTGGGCACCGTCACCGAGATCCATGACTACCTGCGGTTGCTGTACGCACGAATCGGAGTTCCCCACTGTCCCAACGACGGTTCCCCGGTCCAACGCCAAACCGCCGATCAGATCGTCGACCAGGTGCTCGATCTGGAAGAGGGAACCCGCTTTCAGGTCCTTGCCCCCGTAGTGCGGGGAAGGAAAGGCGAATACGAGGGGCTCCTCCGCGATCTGTCGAAGGAGGGGTTCTCCCGGGCGATCATCGACGGCGAGCTGCGCGACCTGACCGACGACATCAAGCTCGACCGCTACTTCCACCACACCATCGAAGTCGTGGTCGACCGCCTGGTGCGGAAGGGCGACCTGCGGCGGCGCCTGGCCGAGTCGATGGAGACTGCGCTGCGGTTGGCCGAAGGCGTGGCGTCCGTCGCAGTCGAGGACGGGCCGGTGATGACCTTCTCCCAGGCGTTGGCTTGCCCACATTGTGATGTGTCGTTCGATGATCTCCAGCCGAGGAACTTCTCGTTCAACTCGCCATACGGAGCCTGCCCCGAATGCTCAGGGATCGGAACCCGCTACCAGGTGGACGCCGATCTGGTGGTGCCCAACCGTGAGCTGTCGATTGCAGAAGGAGCCGTTGTGCCGTGGGCCGGCCAGAAGAACGGGTACTACCGGCGCGTCCTGGCCGGCGTCGCCGATCATGTCGGGTTCTCGCTCGACGAGCCGTTCGAATCGCTGTCGAAGAAGGCGCAAAAAGCGGTGCTGGAAGGGACCGGCACCAAGAAGCTGAAGGTGTCGTACACCAACCGATTTGGCCGCAAACGGGAGTACTACACCACCTACGAGGGGGTGCTTCCGTTCCTGCGGCGCCGCCACAACGACGCCGAATCCGACAACGCTCGCGAGTTCTATCAGGAGTTCATGCGAGAGGTGCCTTGTGATGCATGCCAGGGCGCCAGGCTGAACCCCATCTCGAGGGCGGTGACGATCGGCGGCAAAGGGATCGCGGAGCTGAGCCGCCTGAGCCTCGCCGACGCGGCATACTTCGTACAGACGCTGGAGCTGACCGAGCGAGAGGCGGTGATCGCCGAGCGAGTCCTCAAAGAGATCCGGGAGCGGCTGCAGTTCCTTCTCGATGTGGGACTGGAGTACCTGACGTTGGCGCGGTCGGCGGCGACGCTGGCGGGCGGTGAGGCCCAGCGCATCCGACTCGCCACTCAGATCGGGTCCGGTCTCGTCGGAGTGCTCTACATCCTCGACGAGCCGTCCATCGGCTTACACCAGCGTGACAACCAGCGCCTGATCGAAACCCTGCTGCGGCTACGCGACCTCGGCAACACACTGATCGTGGTCGAGCACGACGAAGACACGATCCGGGTGGCCGACTTCGTCGTCGACATCGGTCCCGGGGCCGGCGAGCACGGCGGCGAAATCGTGGTGGCCGGCTCCCTTCGGGAGCTCCTCGCCACCGAAGCCTCGATCACCGGCCAATACCTGAGCGGAAAACGCGAGATCGCCCTCCCTGCGCACCGCCGGGAGCCGGACGGCCGGCACCTCGTGATCGTCGGAGCGGAAGAGAACAACCTCCAGGGAGTCGACGTGCGCTTCCCGCTCGGTCTCTTCACCGCAGTGACCGGCGTATCGGGAAGCGGCAAGTCGTCCCTCGTCGAGGAGATTCTCTCGAAGGGCCTGCACAACAAGATCTACGGGTCTCGGGTGGTGCCGGGTCGGCACAAGCGGATCGAAGGAGTCGAGGAGATCGACAAGGTCATCAACATCGATCAGACGCCGATCGGGCGGACGCCACGGTCGAATCCGGCCACGTATACGGGAGTCTTCGACCACATTCGAGCGCTGTTTGCGGCCACCAACGAATCGAAGCTACGCGGCTACAAGCCGGGACGATTCTCGTTCAACGTGAAGGGCGGCAGATGCGAGGCGTGCCGGGGGGACGGCACCATCAAGATCGAGATGCATTTTCTCCCTGATGTGTACGTTCCGTGCGAGATCTGCAAAGGCCGTCGCTACAACCGTGAAACGCTCGAAGTCACCTGGAAAGGCCGATCGATCGCCGACGTCCTCGAGATGTCGGTCGAGGAGGCACTCGTCTTCTTCGAAAATCAGCCCCGGATCGCTCGGATCCTGCAGACGCTGTTCGACGTGGGGCTCGGCTACGTCCGGCTGGGCCAACCGGCTCCCACACTGTCGGGCGGTGAGGCGCAGCGAGTCAAGCTCGCCTCCGAACTCGGGAAGCGCTCGACCGGGCGCACCTTCTACATCCTCGATGAGCCGACGACGGGATTGCACTTCGAGGACATTCGCAAGCTGTTGTCTGTGCTGCAGCGGCTCGTGGACGCCGGCAACACGGTGGCGGTGATCGAGCACAACTTGGATGTGATCAAGACCGTCGACTGGGTTGTCGATCTGGGTCCCGAGGGCGGCACAGGCGGCGGCCGGGTCGTGGCGGAAGGATCGCCGGAGGACATCGCCGAGGTCACCGACAGTTATACCGGGAAATTCCTGCGCGAGCTCCTGTGACACCCGACTGGGCCGACCTCGCCGAATGGTGGCTGGGTGAAGTCATCGAGGACCCTTCCTACGAAGACTACGTGTTGCCCCTGGTCGATCGGCTCGTTCACGATGAAGGACGGATCCTCGAAGTCGGCTGCGGTCAGGGCCAAGTGCTGCGCCGCTTGCGCCGCCAAGGCCGAACTCTCGTCGGCCTCGACGTGAATCCGGTGCTGGCTTCCGCCGCGGCAAAAACGGCTCCCGTGGTCCTCGCCCGCCTACCCGACATCGACTGCCTTCGCTCGCACGCGTTCGACACGGCGGTGGTGGTCCTCGTGCTGGAGCACCTCGCGGAGGTGTACGGCACATTGGCGGCGCTGCGGAGAGTCGTGAAGGAGAACGGCTCGCTCGTCGCAGTGTTGAATCACCCGGTGCTCACCCCTCCTGGTGCGGCGGCGGTCGTCGACCCGGCCGATGGAGAGGTGTTCTGGCGCTGGGGAACCTATCTGCAGGAAGGAGCCACCGAGGAGAGGGCCGGGGCCGGCACCATCCGCTTCTATCACCGCCCGCTCGGCGCGTTGCTTACGGCCGCTGCGCATGCCGGGTGGGATCTGGAGAAGGCCGAGGAAGTGGAGTGGGCCTCCGATGGCGGGGCCGGCCCGCCCCGGTTGCTGGGCTTGCGATGGAGGGCCCAGGGCTAGAACAGGCCGCTCGGTACACTCGCCCGGAGGATGAAGCGACCAAAGACCGCCGAGCTTCCCGATGCGCCCGGGGCGTATCTCTTCCGAGATCGGCACGGCCAGGTGCTCTATGTCGGCAAGGCCAAATCGTTGCGCAAACGGGTGATCAGCTACTTCAACAAGGATCTGGCCACCCGGACCCGGACCATGGTGGGCGCCGCCGACACCGTGGACGTGATCGTCACCGACAACGAGGTCGAGGCGCTCATGCTCGAATACTCCCTCATCCAAAAGCACAAGCCCCGGTTCAACATCCGGCTCCGTGACGACAAGTCGTATCCGTTCCTCACGATCACCCGGCGCGACGACTGGCCGGCCGCCCGAGTGCGCCGCGGTCGGAGGCGCAAAGGAGATCAGTACTTCGGGCCGTTCGCCCATGCATATGCCATACGCAACACGCTCGACCTCCTGTTGAAGACGTTTCCGATTCGCACCTGCAGCGACGGCAAGTTCCGTGACCATGCCTCTCGTGGCCGCCCATGTCTGTTGTACGACATCGAAAAGTGCTCCGCGCCGTGTATCGGCGCCGTGACCGCAGAGCAATACCGACAGCACGTCGACGGGCTGGCCCGATTCTTGGACGGCGACAACGTCGAGATCCGCAACGAGCTGAGAGCCGAGATGCAGGCCGCGTCGGACCGACAGGAGTACGAGCGGGCCGCCCGGCTACGCGACCAGCTGCGCGACCTCGAGAAAGCCATCGCCCGCCAAGAAGTGGTCACCGACCGTCCCGAGCACTTCGATGTGATTGCAGTCGAAGATGGGGAGCTGGAAGCGGCGCTGGCGGTGCTCCTCGTCCGGCGGGGCAGGCTGACCGGGCAGTACACGACCATCGTCGACAAAGTAGAAGAGGTCACCACCGCCGAGCTCATCGGTCAGATGCTCCGCGAGCGGTATGGGCGTGAGACTCCGCCGCCTTTGGTGGTGGTGGACGAAGAGCCCGACGACACCGACATCTGGCGGCGCTGGCTGACCGAGCGGCGGGGCGGGCAGGTCGAGATTCGGGTTCCGCAGCGAGGAGCCAAGCGGAGGCTGCTGGAGACGGCGCACGTCAACGCCAAGGAGACGCTGGGACGTCACCGGCTACGCCGTCAATCGGACCCCAACGCCCGGGCACGAGCCCTGCGGTCGTTGCAGCAGGCGCTGGATTTGCCAGCGCCACCCCTCCGCATCGAATGCTTCGACATCTCCACGATGCAGGGAAGCCACACCGTCGGCTCCATGGTGGTGCTGGAAGACGGGCTGCCACGCCGCTCCGACTACCGCCGCTTCAAGGTGAAGTGGGTGCGAGGCCAGGACGATTTCGCATCGATGGAAGAAGTGCTGCGGCGCCGTTTCGGGGCCTACCTACGCGAGCGTGAGCTGCCGCCAGACGAGCGTGGCCGGTTCAGCTACCCGCCGTCACTCCTACTGATCGACGGGGGCGCCGGACAAGTGGGGCGGGCCGTCCGTGTGCTCGACGAACTGGGCTTGGACATCCCCGTCGCCGGCCTCGCCAAGAGGATGGAAGAGGTGTACCTGCCCGGCCGGGCCGACACGGTGCGCATTCCCCGCGACGAGCCGGCGCTCTACTTACTGCAGAGAGTCAGAGACGAGGCGCACCGGTTCGCCGTCACTTACCACCGTCAGCTACGCGGGAAGCGGATGATCGATTCCATCCTCGATGACGTTCCTGGGGTTGGGCCGACCCGGAAGCGGCTGCTGATGAGGCGTTTCGGGAGTCTCAAACGGCTGCGAGCGGCCAGTGTCGACGACCTGTCCGATGTGGTGCCCGCCGGGGTTGCCGAGGAGGTGTACGAGGCCTTGCGGAGGTGACACCCGCCTAGCATGGCGGCCAGGTCGAGGCGGAAGGTCGATGTGCGTCAACCGAATGTCGTCGTCGTCACCGGGATGTCCGGCGCCGGTAAGTCGACGGTCGCCCGCGTCCTCGAAGATCTCGGCTATTCGGTCATCGACAACCTCCCCCTCGGGCTGATCAGCGAAGTCGCCAAATACCGTGATTTCTCCGACGGAAACGAGCGCCTGGCCGTGGTGGTCGATGTGCGCGGGGGCATCAGGGAGCTTGACCTTCGCGACCAGGTTGGACGGCTCGAGCGGGTCGGCCTCGACACCGCCGTTCTCTTCCTCGACGCCACCGACGAGGCACTGGTCCGCCGGTTCGGCGAAGTCCGCCGACCCCATCCCGTGCCCGGGGGCGATCTGGAGACATCCATCGCCCAAGAGCGTGAAACACTCACCGATATACGGGCAATGGCCGACATCGTGATCGACACCACCGACTACAACGTGCACGACCTGCGCGGCCGGGTGATGAAGGAGTTCGAGAGCGAGGACCTCGACCGGCGGATGCGGGTCTCGTTCCTGTCGTTCGGGTTCAAGCACGGTGCTCCTCGCGACGCTGATCTCGTCTTCGACGTGCGGTTCCTCCCCAACCCGCATTGGGTACCAGAGCTGCGACCCCTCACCGGAGAAGATCAAGCAGTCTTCGACTACGTGTTCGCCCAGCCCGACGCCAAGGCGTTCCTCGATCGCCTGACGGGCCTCCTCGAGTTCCTGATGCCGCGAATGGAGAAAGAAGGCAAGTCGTACTTGACGGTGGCCATCGGCTGCACAGGAGGCCACCACCGGTCGGTTGCGTTCGCCAGGGCCCTCGCCGAGTGGGCCGATCAGCACAACGTCGAGGCCTCGATACGCCACCGGGATCGACTCAAATGACGACACCCCTCCCACAGACCGAGCTCGAACTCCTCGGAGTGTCTCCTCAGGGCCCGGCCGTGGTCGCGGTCGGTGGCGGCCTTGGGCTTTCTCGAACCCTCGAGGCGGTGCAGGCCTATGCCGGCGCCGTCTCGGCCGTGGTGTCGGTTGCAGACGATGGCGGCTCTTCGGGGAGGCTCGCCCCGGCTCTGGACATCCCGCCGCCCGGCGACCTGCGCAAATGCCTCCTCGCCCTCGCGCCCGAGCCCACGATCTGGTCGGAGCTGTTCGCCCACCGATTCGCCAAGGGCGACGTGCGAGGCCATTCGCTCGGCAATCTGATGATGGCGGCGTTGATGGAAATCACCGGGGACGTGTCGGCGGCGCTGCGCCTCGCCGAGGAGCTCTTGCACTGCTGTGGACACGTCTACCCGGCGGCACTGGAGCCGGCGCGGATGACCGCGACGATCGCCGGACGGGCCGTGGCCGGCCAAGTGGCGATCGCCACGACACCCGGAGCGATCGGCGAGGTACGCCTCCAGCCCGGCAACCTCACTGCGAATCCTGCGGCAGTACACGCCTTGTACGAAGCCGATCAGATCGTGCTGTCGGCGGGCAGCCTGTTCACATCGCTCATCGCGGCGTTGATCGTCCCCGGCATCGCCCATGCCATCAATGAGTCGTCGGCGGATTTGATCTACGTGATGAATCTCGTGACTCAGAACGCCGAAACCATAGAACTCAGCGCGACCGACCACGTGGCGGCGCTGCAGGAATTCGGCGGGGTGTTGCGGGCGGGCACCATCATCGTCCACGAAGGTCCGCTGGAGGTGCCGTCAGGGTTGCGACGACTCGGTCCTCCCGACCCCGACACTTCTGCCTGGACGGTGGTCATGGCCGACGTCGCCGACCACGGCGCCGTCTGGCCACAGCACGATCCGCTGGCACTCGGTCGAACACTGGCCGGATTGGCGAAATCATGAGCCGCTACCGCACCATCGACGACGTTGATGTGGCAGGGCGCCGCGTCCTCGTCCGCGCCGATCTCAACGTGCCGCTGGACACCGACGGAGAGAAGGTCACCGTCACGGACGACTTCCGCCTGCGGGCCGCGCTCCCGACGATCCAGCTGCTCCGCGAGCGCGACGCGGTGGTGGTGCTCGCCTCTCACTTGGGGAGACCCAAAGGCCATGACGACGCCCTCCGTATGGCGCCGGTGGCCGATCGGCTCGCCGAGCTGGGTGGGTTCGCCGTCACTGCGCTCCAGGAAACCGGTGGTCGGCAGGTGCTCGGCGCATTGCGAGACGCCGAACCGGGCGATGTCCTGTTGCTCGAGAACACGCGTTTCGAAGCCGGAGAGACCAGCAACGATCCCCAACTGGCGGCCCGGATCGCCGAGCTGGCCGATCTCTTCGTCCTCGACGCCTTCGGCAGCGCCCACCGGGCTCACGCCTCGACGGTCGGCGTGACGGACCATCTCCCGTCGGTGGCAGGTCCGTTGCTCGTCGCAGAAGTCCAAGCCCTCTCCCAGCTGTTGGACGATCCGCCTCGTCCCTTCGTCGTGGTGCTGGGCGGCGCCAAGGTGTCCGACAAACTCGGAGTGATCCATTCGCTGCTGCCGAGGGTCGACCGCATGCTCATCGGAGGCGGCATGTGCTTCAGCCTTATGGCGGCGAGGGGTATGGCGGTGGGAGACTCGATGGTGGAACTCGAGCACCTCGACGAGCTCCGGGAGGTGCTGGCATCGAAGGACGCCGAGAAGATCCTCCTGCCGGTCGATATCGTGACGGCGCCGGAGTTCGCCGAAGACGCCCCCGTCACGACCGTGGATGCAGACGCGATCGCTGACGGGCAGATGGGTCTGGACATCGGACCGCGCAGTCGGGAGAGGTTCGCCGAGGAAATCGGCCGAGCCCGGTCGGTCTTCTGGAACGGACCGATGGGCGTGTTTGAATGGAAAGCATTCCGGGAAGGTACGGCGGTAGTGGCTCGCGCCGTCGCATCGGCCGACGCACTGACAGTGGTCGGGGGCGGTGACTCGGTCGCTGCGGTGCGACAACTCGGGCTCGAGTCCGCCATCAGCCACGTCTCGACGGGAGGCGGGGCGGGCCTCGAGTTCATCGAAGGGAAGACGCTGCCGGGATTGGCGGCACTGGAGAAATGGGCGCAATGACGACCGAACGCAAGAACTTGATGATCGGCAACTGGAAAATGAACGCCACCCACCTCGAGGCGATCCAGATGATCCAGAAACTCTCGTACCGCCTCGACCCTCGCGACTTCGACCGGGTCGACGTTGCCGTGGCGCCACCCTTCACCGCACTGCGATCGGCGCAGACTGTCATCGAAGCCGACCACATGCTGGTGCGCCTGGCGGCCCAGAACGTGCACTGGGAAGAGTCGGGCGCCTTCACCGGAGAGGTCAGTGCCGCCATGCTGGCCAAACTGAGCGTCACCTATGTCATCGTCGGCCATTCGGAGCGGCGCTCCTTGTTCGGAGAGACCGACCAGACCGTCAACCGGAAAGCCAAAGCAGTGTTGGCGGCGGGCATGACCCCCGTCGTCTGTGTCGGTGAGCACCTCGAACAACGAGAAAGTGGTGAGGCCGAATCCGTCGTGGAAACCCAGCTGCGAGGGTCACTGGCCGGGCTGGCGGCCGACCAGGTCGGAGCCCTCGTGGTGGCGTATGAACCGGTATGGGCGATCGGAACCGGCCACACCGCCTCGCCGGACGATGCAGGGAACATGGCGGATCGAATCAGAAAGGTGCTCGGATCGGCTTGGACCGACGACGCCGCTCAACGAACGCGAGTGCTGTACGGCGGCAGTGTCAACTCCGGCAACATCGCCGCCATCATGGCGAAAGCCGGGGTCGACGGAGCGCTCGTCGGCGGAGCCAGCCTCGATCCCGATCAATTCGCCTCGATCGTTCGTTATTGGATCTGATCGGCGATGTACACACTCGTACTCCTGAGACACGGTCAGAGCACTTGGAACCTCGAAAACCGATTCACCGGCTGGACCGATGTCGGTCTGACCGATCAGGGCAGGGCCGAGGCCTCCGAAGCGGGTCGCCTGATGGCGATGGAATCGCTTCGGTTCGACATTGTTCACACCTCGGTTCTCGAGCGGGCCATCGCCACGGTCAACATGACGCTGCAGGTGATGGAGCAGTCGTGGATACCCGTGAAGCGCCACTGGCGGCTCAACGAGCGGCACTACGGCGCTCTCCAGGGCCTGAACAAGAAAGAGACGGCGGAACGGCACGGATCGGAGCAGGTGTTCGAATGGCGCCGGTCGTACAACACCCCACCGCCGCCGCTGGAACTCGATGACGGGCGCCACCCCCGGTTCGACCCCCGCTACGCCGACCTCGCCCCCGACGTGGTGCCATCCACCGAATGCCTGAAAGACGTGGTCGATCGGATGCTGCCCTATTGGCACGACCACATCGTTCCTGACCTCCGTCGCGGCGCCACCGTGCTGATCGGGGCACATGGCAACAGCCTGCGTGCGCTCGTCAAACATCTCGACGGGATATCGGACGAAGAGATTCCGCAGCTCAACATCCCCACCGGTATTCCGCTGCAGTATGAGCTGGACGGAGACCTCCAGGTGATCAGTCGCGGGTACCTCGGAGACGTGGAAGAGGCCGCGGCAGCTGCAGAGGCGGTGGCCAAGCAGGCGGGCTGAGCCAGGGCCGCAGGCTGGTCTCGACTTGACCGGCGGCCCGCCGGTGGCATACTTTCCGGCGGCAACACTCGAGGATCCCCGGTGGAAGTAACCCTCATCGTCATTCACACCATCGTCAGCTTCGTGCTGGTCGGTCTCATCCTGCTCAATGCCGGCCGGGGCGGCATGAGTGACCTGTTCGGCGGGGGCGGTGGAGGCGGCGCCGGATCCACGATCATGGAGCGCAACCTCGACCGCTACACGGTGATCACCTCCATCATCTTCACGATCACCACCCTTGTGCTCGTCTGGATCCTCGGCTGAGCACACCGATCGACAAGACGCCCATGCAGCGGCTTCGACGCTGGCTGCCATTGGGGTTGGCCGGCATCGTGGCGCTTGGTCTCGGCATCGGCTTCGCAACGGGTGAGACGAACGTGTCGGCGTCACCCACGACGACCACTTCGAGCACGCTGCCGCCCACGACGAGCACCACCGCCACGACCACCTCCACGACGACCAGCACCACGGTCACCACCACGACAGCCGCGCCGACGACCACCGAGCCGGCCATTGCGCGAGGAGGCGAGGTTCGGTTGGGGGTGGTGGGAGACATCCCGTCCACCTTCAATCCTGTGACCGCCGAAGGTGCCGTCGCAAAGGCGGTGGCGACGATGACCGAAGCCCGGGGCTGGTTTCTCCACCCGGTCACCCTCGACCCGACTCCGGAGGTCCTGGCCGCGATGCCGAGCCTCGACAACGGCGGGATCCGACCCAATGAAGACGGCACGGTGACGGTGCGCTACCGGATCGACCCGGAGGCGACATGGAGCGACGGTACCCCGATCACCGGGGCGGACTTGCGTGAAACGGCTCGCCAATTCGCCGAGGATGGTGCCTACGCGCTGATCCTGAGCGAATCGTGGATCGTCGGTCATCGCGCGGTCGAGTTCACCCTCACCGCACCGACCATCGACTATCTGGACCTGTTCGCTCTTGTGGTGCCGGCCCACGTGGTCGCCGGTACCGACGTGGGATCGGATTGGATCTCGGACCGTTGGCCTGGGGCCGGTCCGTTCGTCGTCGCCGAGACCGCCGCCGGCGAGGTGACGCTCACCGCCAACGACCGCTACTGGAGGCTGGATCCGGAAACGGGTCTGACGATGCCACTCCTCGACTCGGTCAGGGTGCTCGCCTATCCCGACACCACTTCTCTTGCCGAAGCTGTCGTCGAGGGCGACGTGGACGTGGCCGAGCTGGGCATTGATTACGGCTTGGTCGTCGACGAGGAGTCCGGTCCCCTGGTGGCCGCGCTTGCCGCTGGCAACGAATACGAGCATCTCGCTTTCCAACGGGGCGACGGGCGCTTCGACCGCAACCCTCGTTCCATGAACGCTTCACCGACGTACCGCACATTCGTTGCGTCGCTCATCGACCGAGACGCCATCATCGAACTGGTGGACGGCGTCGACGGGCTCTACTCGATCACAGGGTCGTCCTGGCCGTCTGCCGGCTCGGACGCCTGGGCCGACGTCGAGACCCCGGCCAGCCCCTTCGCGACCATCGCCGACGATTTGGGCTACGACTTCGGGGAGCGGCCTCCGGAGGTTCGATTGACCACCACCAACTCGCTGCTGCGCACGCTCGTAGCCGGGGTGATCACCCAGGAGCTGGCGGCCAACGGAGTCCTGGTGGACGTGAGCCTCGTGGATCCTGGCCTCTTCTTCCTCGACCTCGTGATCCCCGGCGAATACGACCTTGCGCAATGGGCGTGGGAGTCGACTCCGGGTCCGATCGGCGCGGTCGCCGACCTCCGCTCTCGCTTCGGCGACCCCGACGGGATCGGCGAGCTGAACTTCTACCGATGGGACGAAGGAGCATCGCCGATCGCCGGGGAGGTGGAAGCGCTGCTCGGCGAGCTCGACACGACCATGGATCTCGGCGAGCTGTCCGACATGTTGCTGACGATCGACGAGCTGCTGGCCGAGGACATGGTCGTCATCCCGCTCTTCCAGGTGCAGACCGGGGCCGTCTACGACGAAGAGGCGGTCAACGGCGTCGACATGCCCCTGGGTGGCTTACCGGTGGCCGAGGATGCCGCCACGTGGCTCGTCCCTCCGCAATCTTGACCAGCCGGGCCGCGAAGGGCGTGGGGTATACTGCCCGCCCGCACTCGTCGGAGTGGCGGAATTGGCAGACGCGCTAGCTTGAGGGGCTAGTGCCCGCAAGGGCGTGGGGGTTCAAGTCCCCCCTCCGACACCGCGCCTCGGGTGGAGGCCCCCCGAGGCGTTCGAGTTTGGCAAGGCCAAACTCGTGCCGTTTTACACTGCGCCTCGGGTGGAGGCCCCCCGAGGCGTTCGAGCTTGGCAAGGTCAAACTCGTGCCGTTTTGGTCTGGCCGGAGGTTCAGATGAGCGCTGCGCTTCAACAACGCCTGCTGGCCGACGACCCGTACGCCCAGTCGTTGGGGATTCGATGGGTCGACGGAGACGATGGGTCCTGTCAGGTCGAGATGACCATCGAGGACAACCACCTCAACTTCGCCGGGGTCACCCACGGGGGAGTGGTGTTCAGCCTGGCCGACTGCGCCTTCTCGCTCGTCTCCAACGGACCCGGCCGCTTGGCGGTCGCGATCGACACCCATTTGGTGCTCCCCGCCGGATCGACTGCCGGGGCGGTGCTCCGTGCAACGGCCCGCCAGGTGTACCTCGGCAACCGCATCGCCACCTACCGGGTCGAGGTCACATCTACCGGGGAACCCGTCGGCCTCTTCACCGGCACGGTCCATCGAACGTCGCGCCCTCACTGACCACTCCGCCTTCAGGCGCCTCCTCCGGCCAACCTACAATGGCGCGATGGAGTACCACCCGCCGCTGGCCGACATCCGATTCTTGTTGGAGGAGGTTCTCGGTCTCGACGCCATGGCGGCGCAGATCCCGGCGTTCGCCGAAGCCGACGCCGAAACGATGATGGCGCTGCTCGAGGAATCCGCCCGGTTCCACACCGAGGTCGTCGCTCCGCTCGACCGCCTCGGTGATCTCGAAGGAAGTGTCCGAAACGACGACGGCAGCGTCACCACGCCCAAAGGGTTCGCCAATGCGTATGCCCAATACGTCGCTGCCGGTTGGGGCGGCATCCAGTTCGACCCCGAGTACGGCGGAGGAGGCCTGCCCCGTCTGATCGGGCTCGCCGGTCAGGAGATCACCACCTCGGCTTGCCTGTCCTTTTCGCTGTGCCCGTTGCTGACCCAAGGCGCCATCGAAGCCGTGAGTCTTCATGGCTCGCCCGAGCAGAAGGCGACGTATCTCGAACACATGATCACCGGCCGGTGGAGCGGCACGATGAACCTGACCGAACCGCACGCCGGATCTGACGTCGGAGCGCTGACCACTAAGGCCGAGCCGGTCGGCGACGGGAGCTATCGAATCACCGGAACCAAGATCTTCATCACCTGGGGCGAGCACGACATGGCAGAGAACATCGTGCACCTCGTGCTGGCCCGAGCCCCCGGCGCACCCCCCGGAACCAAGGGGATCAGCCTCTTCCTCGTTCCCAAGTACCTGGTGGAACCGGACGGATCGTTGGGCGCCCGCAACGACGTGCGATGCGTATCCATCGAACACAAGATGGGCATCCACGCCAGCCCAACCGCCGTGCTCAGCTATGGGGAGAACGAGGGAGCGATCGGATACCTGGTGGGCGAGGAGCACCAGGGCATGCACTACATGTTCACGATGATGAACACGGCGCGGCTGGCCGTCGGCCTCGAAGGTTTGGCCGTTGCGGAACGGGCCTACCAGCGGGCAGCCGCCTTCGCCCGTGAGCGCCTGCAAGGTCGGGCCCTCGGCACGCCGCCCGGAACCCAGTCACCAATCGTCGATCACCCCGACGTGCGCAGGATGTTGATGACGATGAGGTCGGGGATCGAGGCAATGCGGGCCGTGATGTACCTGAACGCCCAGGCGATCGACCTGGCATCGGCGGCCGAAACAGTTGGGCGGGAGGCCTCAGACGAGTTGGCCCAGATCCTCATCCCCATCTCCAAGGGATGGGGAACCGACTTCGGCATGGAGCTCGTGTCGCTGGCCGTACAGGTCCACGGCGGCATGGGCTACATCGAGGAGACCGGAGTCGCCCAGCACTACCGTGACCTCAGGATCGCCCCCATCTACGAAGGAACCAACGGCATCCAGGCCATCGACCTCGTAGGCCGCAAACTCGATCTGCGCGGCGGCGAAGCGATGCGGTCATTCCTGGCGGCGATGGCCGACACCGCCACCGAGGCCGTCGGAGCGGGCGACCCTGCCCTCAAAACCCTCGGCCAGCAGTTGCAGAGCGGGGTGGATGAGGCCAGCAGGGCGACCGAACATCTGTTGGGGGCAGAACCAGTGGACAGACTGGCTGCCGCCAGCCCCTACCTGATGATGATGGGCTACGTGAGTGGCGGCTGGATGATGCTTCGCTCGGCGATCGCCGCCCATCCCCACACCGGTGACGGCGGGTTCCACGACCGCAAGATGGCAACCGCCGAGTTCTACCTCACGCAGCTGCTGCCCAGAGTGCACGGTCTCCTGGGACCGGTCATCGCTGACGGCGAGCAGCTCATGCGGATCCCCGCAGACGGATTCTGAGTCACAGGGTCGGCACCCGTCCCAGCGCCGCAGCCTCTCGACCGGGGTGACCGCCGAACACTCCCGCATTTCGCTCGGCCCGGGCGGCGACCAGATCCGCGCCGCTGGCTGGGTCGACGATACGGGCGAGAAGTCCGGCCTGCCACGCCAACGCGACCTGCCCGACGAACCATCGGGCAGAAGCCTCATCCGGGGGCTCGTCGATCAGGCGCACGGCATCGTCGATCCATCGGTCGATCTCGGCGGAGAAGCCTCGTCCCGCCTCGAGCTCACCGGTCATGGCGTCCGCAGCGCCAGGAGATCTGCGTAGCGCCCTCATGACGTCGAGGCAGATCACGTTGCCGGAACCCTCCCATATCGAGTTCAACGGGCTCTCGCGAAACAACCGGGGAAGCGGCGACGTCTCCACGTACCCGTTGCCGCCCAGGCATTCGAGTGCCTCGGCCACGACCGAAGGCGTCCGCTTGCAGACCCAATATTTGGCGATGGGGGTGGCCACCCGCCGCAGCGCCGGGTCGGCGTCCGGCTCGAACAGGGACGCCAAACGCATCATCGTGACCATCGCTCCCTCCGATTCGAGTGCCAGGTCAGCGAGCACGGATCGCATCAACGGCTGTTCGATCAGCAGCTTGCCGAAGGCCTTGCGATGCCTGGCATGGTGATGGGCTTGGATCACCGACTGGCGCATCAGCGCCGCCGAACCGATCACGCAGTCGAGCCGAGTGTGATTGACCATTTCGAGGATCACGTCGAGGCCGGCGCCTTCCTCGCCGACGAGACGGGCTTCGGCTGCCTCGAACCGAACCTCAGCCGATGCGTTCGACCGGTTGCCCAACTTGTCCTTCAGGCGGTCGATGTGCAATCCGTTGGCGCTGCCGTCGGCGCGGAAACGGGGCAGCAACACGCACGACAGCCCTCCTTCTGCCTGTGCGAGCACCAAGAAGGCGTCGCTCATCGGGGCGCTACAAAACCACTTGTGTCCGTCGACTTTGTAGGTCGCGCCCGGTCCGCCACCACGCTCCAGCGGCCGTGCCCTTGTCGTGTTCGAGCGCACATCCGAGCCACCCTGCCGTTCCGTCATACCCATGCCGATCAACGCACCCATCTTGTGTTCGACCGGAGCGAACGTCGGGTCATATCGCACAGAGGTGGCCGCCGGCACCCATACTTCGGCAATGTCGGGGTGGTGGCGCAACGCCGGGACGGCGGCATGGGTCATCGACACCGGACAGCCGTGCCCGGCCTCCGTCTGTGATGCAATGAAGAACTTGGCCGCTCGCGCCGGGTGTGCTCCCGGCCGATCGGTTCGCCATGGGAGCGCATGGAGCCCGGCGCCGATGGAGGATGCCATCAACCAATGCCAAGCCGGGTGAAACTCGACGAAGTCGAGGCGCTCTCCAGCGGCGTCATGGGTTTGGAGCTCAGGGGTATGGCGGTTGGCTTCTCGCGCCGAGTGCAGCGCCTCTTCGCTTCCCATCGACTTCCCGAAGGCGGTCACCTCCCCGATCGCCCATGACGCCCGTTCCTGCTCGAGGGCGGTCGTCAGGACTTGATCTTCGCCGGCGTTGAAATCGACGAGCGGCGGCGCTTGGTTGGCCATGTGCCGAGTCTACGAGCGGAGCGCCGAGGCCGGCTGGGTCGTCGAGTCGGTCATCGTCGACCACACCGCCGTGAATGGGAGGGCCGCGCCGATGCCGATGATCAGAATCGGAGCGAGCCGGGCAACCGGTTCGATCCCCACGCGAGACGACACCCAGGTCCACACCACCGCGCCGATCGGATACGCACTCCATGCCATCGCTTGCATTGCGGCCGTTGCCCGACCAAGCATTTCGGGCGGGCTCGCCAGCTGACGGAGCGAGTAGCTGGCGACATTGGCGATCGGTACCCCGGCAAACCCCGCCACCAGCACCAGGTAGACGAGGATCGGGGCCGAGAGGTAGGTCAACACCGCGAAACCGAATCCGTAGATGCACAATCCGAAGGCCATCGCCTTGCCGAGGCCCCAATCGCCGATGAGCCGGGTCGACATCGAGGCACCGATCAGCCCTCCGACTCCCATTGCGATGTAGAGAGTCGACAGCTGTTGGGCGCCTTCGAAACCGAACACCTCGAGGCCGATGAGGATCATCACCGACTCCATGAACGCAATCACGAAATTGGACGCGGCGGCGGCCGTCGCCGCCCAGCGAAGGCGCGAATCCGACAAGACGAACCGAACACCGTCGATCGCCTGCTGGACGACCGACTCGCTGCTGCTCAACCGTGTTCGCTCATGAGGTCCGATCAGCACCGTGACAGCGGCAGAAGCGGCGAACGTCAGCGCGTTGACGAAGAACGCGGTGCGGAACCCCGACGTGGCGATGACGATGCCGGCGATGGATACGCCGAGCACCCAAGCGAACTGCTGGCTCATGCTCAGCCGGGCGTTGGCCGCCGTCAGGTTCCGCCCGGACACGAGGCCGGGCACGATGGCGATGAGGGCGCTGGCGAACGTCGACGCCATGGTCCCCAGTAGCAGGGACAGCACGACGATCAGCCATGGGCCGGCCGTGATCGTGCCTCCGGCGATCAATCCCAACACCACGAATGTCGCAGCCCGCGCCAGATCGGTCGCCACGATGATCCAGCGCAAGCGCAGACGATCGAGCATGACGCCGCCGACCAAACCGACCAGCAGTGCGGGAGCACTCTCTGCTGCGAACACCCACCCCAAGAACCGGTCGTCGGTGGTGATTTCCGTCGCCACAAAGGCAGGGATGGCGAATAGGGCGAGGTAATCACCGATCTGGGAGACAGCCTGTCCCGACCAAAAGAGATTGAACCGCCATCCCACGGGAGAGCGCGGCTCGATCCCCTGCGTGCCCCGGCCTGGATCTCCGAGCATTGGCCTGCAGACTACCCAAGCCGGTCGATCCCCCGGCGTCGCCCCGGACGCGCAGTGGTAGCCTCCCGCCCATGAGCAACGTCCAAGAACTGCCTCAGATGGTGTCCGAGCTGGTCGACATCTCCAAGGCCTACCTGCAGGAAGAGGCGGTGCAGCCGGCGAAGAGAGTGGGCAGGACATTGGCGTTCGGAGCCCTGGCTGCGGTGCTCTTTGCCATCGGGGCGGTGCTACTGAGCGTCGCCGGCATGCGGGTGCTGGTCGACCTGTTCCCCGATACCAGCCTTTGGAGCGCGCTGGGCTATGCGGTCTCGTTCCTGCTGCTGGCCTTGATCGCCGGGCTGCTCGCGCGAGGGATCAAACGCTGATGGTCAAACGAGCCGACGTAGAAGAGAAAGCACGCCAGATCGAAGATGCGGTCAAAGCCACGCAGGAGACCGCCAAAACCTCGATGACATGGATCGCGGTCGGGGTCGTGTTGCTTGCGCTGGTGGCGTTTCTGTTGGGCCGTCGCAAAGGCAAGGCCGGGGGAGCGCTGGTCGAGGTCTACCGGGTCAAATAGCGCCGCCGCCTGTCGGGCAGCGGATCAGGAACGGCGTTTCATCTCCACCACGACCTTCTCGTCGATGTCCATGCGCTCGGAGTAGAGCAACGTGCGCGATGGCGGGCGGCGGAGCCAGGCGATCAGTACGACCAAGCCGCCGAGGGCGATGAGCGCGGGGTCGCTGGTGCGGAAGCCCTTCATCAGCCGGGCAAAACCGAAGCTCATCATGGCGACCTGCCCCTCACGGCTCGATGAAGATGCACTCTCCGGGGCACTCCTCGGCCGATTCGATCGTGATGTCCTCCTGGCCGGCCGGGACGGCGGCGATGCCCTGCGAGCCCTGGGGGTGTCCCTCGGCTTCGGCGTAGATGGTCGCGCCCTCGCGCACATAGGCGAGACCATCGTCGAGCAGGACGAACACGTCGGGAGCGATCTCTTCGCACAAGCCGTCGCCCGTGCAGAGATCCTGATCGATCCACACCTTCATGTCGGGGTTCTCCTGTTGCCTACTCGGGCGCCATCATACCTGGTGTTGGGGGGTGTCTCCCCACCGGCATGGCCCTGCGGCCCACCACGACGAAGCCGGTGTGGCCCACCATCTGATGGTCCGGACGGATCGAGCGGCCCTCGACGTTCCATGTGCGCAACAGCACCTCGAATCCGCTCAGATCGATGAACGATCGAGAGGCGCGCATGGCCTCCACGGTCTGCTGCATCTGCGGAACCGTCGGCACATAGGCGACGAAGACCCCGCCGGGTTGGAGGTGCTCGGCTGCGATCGCCGCCGCGTGCCACGGCTCGGGCAGGTCGAGCACGATTCGGTCTGGCCGGACTTCGGCGATGACGTCTTCGACCGACCCGTCTCGCAACTCGAGCCAGCCGGGCAGCTCGCCAAACCACTTGCGCAGCGTCTTTCGAGCGTGCGCAGCGTGGTCGGGTCGACGCTCGACCGAAACCACGCGGCCGGTGGGTCCCACCAGGCGGGTCACGGCCATGGTCAGTGCGCCGCTTCCCGTGCCCGCTTCGACGACGGTGTCACCCGGAGCGATGTCCCCGTAGACCAGGATCGGGCCCAGGTCCTTCGGATACACCACCTGCGCCCCCCGTTTCATCTTCAAGATGTAGTCGGTGAGCCGAGGCCGGAGGATCGTGAACTTCCCCCCGGACGGCGTCTCCAATCGGGTGCCTTCGGGGCATCCGATCATTTCGGTGTGGGGAATCACCCCGTGATGGGTCGAAAAGTCGCCGTCCTCGGCCAGGGTGAGCAGATACCGGCGGCCCTTCGAGTCGATGACGAGACAAAGGTCGCCGGCGGCCAGGTCCCTCGTCACGCTCAATTGGCCAGGAGCGCTGCCATCAGCGTCAGGACCATGGCGATGACCAGCACCCAGATGATGATCTGTAAGGTCCTCCGATTCCGCATGACGTCGTAGTGTACGGCGGCCACGGGAGGGCGCGAGGAAAGGATGGGCGCAACTTCGCCGCTTCCGTATACTCGGCCTCTCCACGAGGAGTAGGGAAGATGAGCCAGCAACCCAACATCGAGGCGCTGCAGGAGACAGTCCGTCAGCTCCAGGGCGAGCTCACGACATTGCGTTCTCGTCTGCAGGACGGGCCCCGTCGCATCCGTATCCTCGAAGAGCAGCTCGTGGAAACGAAGGGCAAGCTGTTGCAGGCGTCGCAACAGAACGAGAAGCTCGCCACCGTGCTCGAGGAGGCGCGTGAACAGCTCGCCGTGCTCCGCCAGGAGGTCGAGAAGCTGTCGGCCCCACCCAACTCGTTCGGTGTTGTCCTCGACGTGAACGAAGATGGGTCGGTCGACATCAGCACCGCCGGACGCAAACTGCGAGTGATGGCCCAGCCGTCCATCGAGGTGAAGCAGCTACAGATCGGACAGGAGGTCCTGCTCAACGAGGCGTACAACATCGTCGACATCCGCACGTTCGATCACATCGGGGACGTGGTTGCCGTCAAGGAGGCCCTGGCCGACGGGCGGCTGTTGGTGATGGTCCACGCCGACGATGAGCGGGTCGTTGACCGTGCGGAGCCAATGGTCGATGTGGTACTCCGACCGGGCGATCACGTACGACTGGACTCCCGGACCGGGTTGATCTTCGAAAAGCTGGCACGTCCCGAAGTCGAGGATCTCGTGTTGGAGGAAGTTCCAGACGTCGACTACACGAAGGTGGGCGGTCTGGCCGCCCAGATCGAATCCATCCGGGACGCAGTCGAACTGCCGTACGTGCACAAACAGCTCTTCGACGAGTACCGGCTCGAGGCCCCGAAGGGGATCTTGTTGTACGGCCCACCCGGCTGCGGCAAGACGCTCATCGCCAAGGCCGTGGCCAACAGCCTGGCGACGGCAGTCGCCGAACGCTCCGGAAGGAGCGACGCCCGCTCGTACTTCCTGAACATCAAAGGGCCAGAGCTGCTCAACAAGTACGTCGGCGAAACCGAGCGCCAGATCCGGCTCATCTTCCAACGAGCCAAGGACAAGGCCGAGGAAGGTGTGCCCGTCATCGTGTTCTTCGACGAGATGGACTCACTGTTCCGGACCCGGGGCACAGGTGTCTCGTCCGATGTCGAGTCCACGATCGTCCCCCAGCTCCTGTCCGAGCTCGACGGCGTCGAGGGGCTGAAGAACGTGATCGTGATCGGTGCGTCCAACCGCGAGGACCTGATCGACCCGGCGATCCTCCGGCCCGGCCGCCTCGACGTCAAGATCAAGATCAGCCGGCCCGATGAAGAAGCCGCCCGTGACATATTCGGCATCTACCTCACCGAGGAGCTGCCCTACGCCGAGTTCGGCGACGATCCATCCGCCCACATTGGTCGCCTCATCGACGAGACCGTGGCACGCATGTACTCAACCGACGATACGAACCGATTCCTCGAAGTGACATACGCCAACGGGGATCGCGAGGTCCTGTACTTCAAGGACTTCTCCAGCGGCGCGATGATCGAGAACGTCGTGCGGCGCGCCAAGAAGGACGCCATCAAGCGCCAGATCACCAGCGGCGAAGGTGGGATCCGCAAGTCCGACCTCATAAACGCCATCACACAAGAATTCAAAGAGCACGAGGATCTGCCCAACACCACCAACCCAGATGACTGGGCAAAGATCTCGGGCAAGAAGGGGGAGCGGATCGTGTACGTGCGTACGCTGATCGACGGTGACACCGAAAGTCGCGCCATCGAAGCCATGACCACCGGCCAGTACCTCTAGCCGATGGCGCTCCCGAAGGTCATCGGGACCGAAACCGAGTTTGGGATCTCGATCCGCAACCGAGCCGACTTCAACCCGTCGCTGGCTTCCGGTTTCGTCATCAACGCCTACGAAGGTGCAAGAGCCAGGGTGCAGTGGTCGTTCGAGGAGGAATCGCCAGGGCGCGACGCCAGAGGCTTCGGATTCGAGTCCGGCGCCGCCGGAGACTACGAATCGGGTGTGGTCAACATGGTGTTGTCCAATGGGGCGCGACTGTACGTCGACCATGCCCACCCGGAGTACTCGGCTCCGGAGGCGGCCGATCCGCGTACGGCTGCCCTCTACGACAAGGTCGGCGAAGCCGTGATGGCGGCCGCCGCCGCCTCCGCCCAACAGATGGTCGCGGCCGGCGAAGTGGTCGGGATCTACAAGAACAACTCGGACGGCAAAGGCAACTCGTACGGTGCGCACGAGAATTACCTCATCTCGCGGGCGATCCCGTTCGGCGACATCATCCACTTCATGACCACAATGCTCGTCACCCGCCAGATCATCACCGGGTCCGGCAAGGTTGGAAGCGAGAACGATCGGCCGGCCGTGCCTTACCAGATCACCCAACGCGCCGACTTCTTCGAAGAAGAGGTTGGACTCGAAACCACGCTGAAGCGGCCCATCATCAACACCCGGGACGAGCCCCACGCAGACCCCGAGCAGTACCGCCGGCTGCATGTGATCATCGCCGACGCCAACCTGTCGGAAGTGCAGACGTTCCTCAAGCTGGGCATCGGTGAGCTCTTTCTGTCGGCCCTCGAAGACGGGGCGCTACCCGATCCGCTTCGCCTCGCCGATCCGGTCGCTGCGTGCTGGCAAGTGAGTCACGACGTGGATCTCCGCATGCCGCTGCCGCTCGCCGACGGCGGCACAGCCACCGCCCTCGAACTTCAATTCCAATATCTGGAGTGGTTGACCAAGTACGCCGAGAAGTCGCGTGATGACGCGGTGACCGATCAGGTTTTGGCCGAATGGTCCGACCTCCTCACCGACCTTCAACGCGACCCGATGCTGGCCGCCGACCGCCTGGACTGGGTCGCCAAATACCAGCTCCTGCGGGGCTTCGTCGATCGCGGTTCCGCCTGGGAGGACGCCAAACTCGCCGCAGTCGACCTGCAGTACCACGACGTCGACCCTGCGAGATCGCTGTACCACAAGCTGCTCGGCGCTGGCAGGATCCGCCGGCTGTTCGACGACTCCCAGGTCGCCGACGCCATGCTCCAGCCGCCCACAGACACCCGGGCCTACTTCCGGGGTAGGTGCGTCCAGCAGTATCCGGAGAGCCTGGTGGCGGCCAACTGGGACTCGCTCGTGTTCGACACCGGACACGAGTTGTTGAAACGGGTGCCTATGATGGAACCGAGGCGCGGCACTCGGGAACTGACCGAGAAGCTGCTCGACGAAGCGGCCGATGCCGCAGAGTTGCTCGCCGCGCTTGGAGGTGGCTGAGACATGGCAGAACAAGAACAGCGTCGGTCCCGGCGGCACGAGAACGAGCCGTACGACCAGGACGAGGTGGAGGTCACCGCGTCCCAAACCACCGAGGCCATCGACGAGCTGCTCGACGAGATCGACTCGGTGCTCGAAGAAAACGCCGAGGAATTCGTCAAGAACTACGTGCAAAAAGGTGGAGAGTGACGGCAGAGAGGCCTTCACCTCCCACGATCTCGCACCTCCTTCCCTCCGGCATCGGAGGCCGTCCCGAGGGTTTTTCCTCGCTATTGCGCTCCGCCGGCTTCGAACCGGCCCCGATCGACGTCGACGGCCGACTCGTCTCGGTGCCGGAAGCCACCACGGTGCTGGCCGCACAGTTCGCCGAAGGCGTCATCATGGTCGGCGACCGCCAGGCCACCAGCGGCTACTCCATAGCCCATCGGCGCGTCCAGAAAGTGTTTGCGGCCGATGACTACTCGGCAGTGGCGATTTCGGGTACCGCCGGGCTCGCCCTCGAGATGGTGCGACTCTTCCAGACCGAGCTCGAGCACTATGAGAAACTGGAAGGCACCCGACTGAGCCTCGACGGCAAAGCCAACTTCCTCGCCCGCATGGTCCGCCAGCAGCTGCCTATGGCGTTTCAAGGACTAGTGGTGATACCGCTGTTCGCCGGATACGACCGAGTGGCGAGCACCGGTCGCCTGTTCACGTTCGATGTCGTCGGGGGCACCTACGAAGAGCAGGAATTCGCCGCCACCGGATCCGGCGCAGGCGAGGCGCTCGCCTTTCTCCGCAACCGATACGAAACCGGCCTCGACCGGGCGGCCGCCCTCGACCTGACCCTTGGCGCACTCGTCGCCGCGGCTGAGGAAGACGTTGCGACCGGCGGGCCCGATCTGAGGCGGGGCATCCTCCCCAACGTGGTCGCGGTCACCGGCGAAGGTTTCGTCGAGTTGGGTGAAGTCGAAGTTCGCGCCGCAGCCGAGCGGGCACTGGAGCGCATCCGATGACGATGCCGTTCTATGTGCCGCCCGAACAGCTCGTCAAGGACCGAGCTGAATTCGCCCGCAAGGGCATCGCCCGCGGACGGTCGATCGTGGCCATGGAATACGCCGATGGTCTGCTGATGCTGGCGGAGAATCCCAGTCGCACGCTCCACAAGATCTCCGAGGTGTACGACCGGATCGCATTCTGCGGAGTGGGACGGTTCAACGAGTTCGAGCTGCTCCGCGTTGCGGGAATCCGGCATGCCGACATGAAGGGCTACCTCTACGGTCGGGGAGACGTGCTCGCCAAATCCCTCGCCAACGCCTTTGCTCAGACCCTCGGCAACATCTTCACCCACGAAATCAAGCCGTACGAAGTCGAGCTGCTGGTGGCAGAACTCGGCGTGCAGCCGGAGGACAACCGCTTCTATCGGATCCTCTACGACGGCACCCTCAACGACGAGCGTCGCTTCACCTCCATTGGTGGCCACGCCGATGACATGAATGAACGACTCGAAGGAGCGTGGGACGACGGACTCGGCCTCGACGCCGCCCTCCGGGCAGGAGCATCCGCCTTCGCAGACGATCGCCCTGAAGCCTCCGGCTGGGAAGCTGCCGTGCTCGAGAGGAACGGTAAACGCCGCAGCTTCCGCCGGCTGACCGACGAGGAGATCGCCGCCGCGCTCGGCGAGCAATGATGATCTGTCCCGCAACGGGAGCCGGGCGGTAGGCTGCCGTCGTGGACCGACGGATCTTCGGCATCGAAAACGAGTACGGCGTCACCTGCACGTTGAGGGGTCAGCGCCGCCTTAGTCCCGACGAAGTCGCCCGCTACCTGTTCCGGCGGGTCGTGAGCTGGGGCCGATCGTCCAACGTGTTCCTGGAGAACGGTGCACGCCTATACCTAGACGTCGGGTCACACCCCGAGTACGCGACTCCGGAATGCGATTCCCTCTACGAGCTGGTCGCCCACGACAAGGCCGGCGAACGCGTCCTCGAGAGCCTCGTCGGATCGGCCGAGGAGCGGCTCGCCGAGGAGGGCATTCGCGGAGAGATCTATCTCTTCAAGAACAACACCGACTCGGCAGGCAACTCGTACGGGTGTCACGAGAACTACCTGGTGGCCCGGCACGGCGACTTCCAACGGGTCGTCGACACCCTCATCCCGTTCCTCGTCACGCGCCAGATCTGGTCGGGCGCGGGCAAGCTGCTGCAAACCGCACGAGGGACGGTGTTCTCGATGGCGCAGCGAGCCGAGCACATCTGGGAAGGCGTGTCATCTGCCACCACCCGCAGCCGTCCCATCATCAACACTCGCGACGAGCCGCACGCCGACGCGGAGCGGTTCCGCCGGCTGCACGTGATCGCCGGCGACTCCAACATGTCCGAATACATCAACTACGTGAAAGTCGGCGCCACCGCCGGGCTACTCCAGATGCTCGAAGACGACGTCGTCTTCCGCGACGTCACGCTCGAGAACCCCATCCGCGCCATCCGCGAGATCGCCCACGACGTGACATGCCGGCGGAAGGTTCGACTCGCCAACGGGCGGGAGCTGTCCGCACTCGACATCCAATGGGAATACCTGGACCGGGCGATGCGATATGCCCGATCGCCCGGATTCCCACACGAAGTGCAACGTGCGATCGAAATGTGGGAGAACCTCCTGACCGGCCTCGAAAAGGACCCGCTGTCCCTCGAGCGAGAGGTCGACTGGGTCACCAAGTTCCACCTACTGCACCGCTACCGAGAAAAGTGGGACCTCCCCCTCTCGCACCCCCGTCTGGCGATGCTCGACCTCAGCTACCACGACGTCAATCAGAAGCGAGGCCTCTACTACATCCTCGCCAGGCGTGGATACGTCGATCGGGTCGTCACCGATGGAGCCATCGCCAACGCCATGATCGTCCCTCCCCAGACCACCAGAGCCCGACTCCGCGGCGAGTTCATCAAGGCCGCCAAGGCACGAAAACGGGATTTCACCGTCGATTGGGTGCACCTCAAACTCAACGACCAGGCGCAGCGCACCGTCCTCTGCAAGGATCCCTTCAAAGCCGTCGACGAGCGCGTCGAGAAGCTCATCGCCGGGTTGTAGGTCGGGCGAATCGGGATTCGCCCGAGTTGATAGTGCGGCCTCTCGGCCGCGGCGGTCTCCGACCCTCGCAGGCTCGGGTCGAGTTCTGGTGGTGCGGCCTCTCGGCCGCGCTCGTCTTGTGACGGCGACGCGCAGGTCGCCGCCGTCACGGTCGAGGGGGCCGGCGGATCCGCCCCCTCGAGCACCCCCAACCGCGCTGGCCGCCGTTAGGGGGGTTGCCGCCTTCTCGGGCACCCCCAACCGGGCTGGCCGCCACTAGGTGGGTTGCCGCCCCCTCGAGCACCCCCACGGCTGTCGACTCTCGTGGGTGTTCGGTTGGAGCGTCGGCGCCGTGGCGGGTACAGCTCCCCTTCGGTGCTTCCTGTCGGGGCTTGGGGCTTTTACATTGGGATTCATGAAGAACGTCATCGAGCGGATCATGAACCTGCTCGCGTTTCTGCTGACCGCGGGTCGACCTGTCACCGCCGACGAGATCAGGATCACCGTGGCCGGATATGACCCCGACAACGACGAGGCGTTTCACCGCATGTTCGAGCGCGACAAGGACCTCCTCCGGTCGATGGGCATCCCCCTCGAGCTCACCTTCACCGACGCCTGGGAAGTGGAACAGGGTTACGTGGTCGATCCCGACCGGTACGAGCTGCCCGACCTGGGTCTGACCGACGAAGAACGAGCCGCGCTGTGGCTGGCGAGCCAGGTGGTACGGGTGGGGGGCGAAGGTACCGGGCACAGTGCTCTGTTCAAGCTCGGCGGTGGGCCCCTGGCCGGAGCGGGCGAACCGCTGGCCGCCGACCTCGGGCTGGCCGCCGATGACCTGGCGACCATCTTCAGCGCCATCTCGGAGCGGCGACGTCTCACGTTCGACTATCGAGAGAGGAAGCGTCGGGTCAACCCGCTGGGCTTGCGTCATCAACGGGGCCACTGGTACGTGGTGGGGGAGCAGCTACCCGAACGAGAGATGCGTGCGTACCGGGTCGACAGGGGCGTCCGTTTCGAAGCGGAAGGCGAAGCCGACGCGTTCGAGCGCCCTGCGGGGTTCTCCGTCCGCGAAGCCATTCCCAGCGCCCCCTGGGAGAGCGGCAGCGAAGCGCTCGAAGGAGTGGTCGCATTCGACGCCGACGTCTCCTGGTGGGCACGGCGCCAGCTCCCCGCCTCGGCTCACGTGCAGGAGCAAGACGACGGGTCCCTGGTCGCCACCCTCGACGTGGCCAACCCGGACGCCCTCATCGGGTGGGTCCTCACCTTCGGCGAGAAGGCAGAAATCGTGGCGCCGCCGTCACTGCGAGCTGCACTCGTCGAGCGGGTGAAGGCGGGCGCAACGTGAGCCGCACCGCCGAGCGTCTCACGCGCATCCTGTCGATGATTCCGTATGTCATCGCCAATCCGGGTGCGACGGTCGACGAGGTCTGCGAGCGGTTCGGGTACAGCAGAGCGCAGCTGATCGCCGACCTGGATCTGGTGTTCGTGTGCGGTCTGCCCGGCTACGGCCCCGGAGAGCTCATGGTCGCCTACGTCGAAGACGACGAGGTGGTGGTCGACATGGCCGAGTACTTCAGCCGGCCGCTGCGGCTGAACCCCGCGGAAGCGCTCGGGCTGCTTGCGGCGGGAATGGCGCTGACCAGCGTCGGCCAGGCCCCGCCGGCGCTCGAACGTGCCGTGGAGAAGCTCAGCCGGGCTTTGCTGCCCGACGTGGACGACGCTCTCTCCGTGGAGCTGGGCGCCGCCCCCCAGATCGTCGACCTCCTCCGGCGGGCGGCGAGGGACGGCAATGTCGTGGATCTCGTCTACACCGCCCTGTCCACCGACGAGACGACCGAACGGGCCGTCGAACCTGCCGCAGTGTTCTCCTCGATGGGTAACTGGTATCTCACCGCGCACTGCCGCAGGGCCGGTGACGAGCGTGTGTTCCGAGTAGACCGGATCAGGCAGGCCACGATGCGCGAAGAGACGTTCGACCCGCCTGAGGCGGTCCAGCCACACGTTCGCTATACACCCTCGCCAGACGACGTTCAAGCCGTCATACGGCTAGGCGAAAAGGCCCGATGGGTGTCTGACTACTACCCGGTCGAGGAGATCGACAACGATGGCACCATTCGGTTCTCAGCCCCCGACGAGATGGTCATCGCCCGGCTTCTCCTCAGGCTGGGCGCCGATGCCCAGCTGCAGCAGGGTGAGGAAGTCGCCGCCGCCGTGGCGCGCCTGAGAAAGGCGATTCTGCAGCGCTACGAGTGAGCACGCAGAACTTCTACAGCTTTCTGGTCCTCCGACCGATACATGATCCAAGAAGAACGGTTTGCGGAGATACCCACGATGACCACCATCAAGACCACGTGCGCTGCGTGCGGAGATGTCGAGCTAGGACCCAACGACTTGGACCTAGAGCTCGACATCAGCGGAGACAGCGGCACCTACCGCTTCATTTGCCCGAGCTGCTTCACCATGCAGCGTCGACCGGCAAACAGCAGAGTGGTGAACGTGCTGCTGGCGACGGGAGTGCGCTACCAGATCGTGAACAACTCACCGATCACCGAGCAAGAGATCGAAGAGTTCGCGATCGCGCTCGAGCGAGAGATGGATCCGGTCCGTTTGCTCGCCTCCTGACCAAGATTCCCACGACCTCCTCATCCATCCCCGCTCCATCTACCATGGACGGGGATGGATGGCTTTTTCGGGATCAACGGCGGCGAGATGGTCATGCTGTTCATCATCGCACTGGTCGTTGTCGGGCCTCAACGCCTGCCCAAGCTGGCTCGCCGAATCGGCGAGATCTCGCGTGAGATCAGAGCAGTCGCCCTCGATTTTCGGCAGGGTATCGAACGAGAGGTCGCGGCGATCGAAGAGCCCCTCAAGGAGCTCAAGGACGACATTGCCGGACCGTTGGGAGAGATCCGCGACGACCTCAAGTCGGCACAAGACGACATCTCCAAGCCACTGAGCGGAATCGGCGACGACCTCAAGTCCACCGGCCAGGACCTGCGGAGCGGGCTGACCTGGTCCGGGCCGGTCACCGAACGGGGCCCCAAACCGAGTGACGCCGCCGATGACCTCCACCGCATCGAAGCCGGGGAGGATCTCCTCGACGAGAGCGACGGGTGATGATCAAACAGGATGGCCGAGCGCCGCTGCTCGAGCATCTCGAAGAGCTTCGCTGGCGCCTCGTGAAGGGGTCGGCAGCCCTGGTGGGTGGCGCCATCCTGGCCTATCTGCTGCGTGATCCAATCTTCGCTTGGATCACCCGTCCATTCGAAGTGGCCTTCCCCGACGCCGAGTTGGTGACCATCAGGCCGGCCGAAGCCTTCTCATCCGCGATGCGCCTTGCTCTGTTCGGCGGCTTCGTGTTCGCATCGGTGCCCATCACATGGCAGGCGTGGGCCTTCGTGTCGCCGGCGCTGACGAAGAAAGAGCGCCGATGGGTGGTGCCCATCGTGGCGGCCACCGTGAGCCTGTTCCTCGTGGGTGTGGGGTTCGCCTACTACATTCTCCCCCGGGGTCTGCTCTTCCTGCAGGACACGCTCGACGTCGGTCAAGGGACCACCGTGTCCGAGTACCTGAACTTCGCCATCCGATTCCTGCTCGTATTCGGGCTGAGCTTCGAGTTCCCGGTCGTACTGTTCACGGCGGGGGCGCTCGGTCTGGTCAAATCCGAGCAACTCGCTCGAGGCCGCCGTTGGGCAGTGCTCGTCATCGCAATCATCGCCGCGATGGCCACCCCCACGGGTGACCCCTTCACCATGCTGTTCCTGTCGGTCCCGCTGTACCTCCTGTACGAGGTGACCCTCCTCCTCATACGGTATCTCTTGCGCAAGTGACCGTCGACGAATACTTCGCGGCGCTCCCGTACGAGGCCGATGCGTTTCAGCGCGAAGCCGCCGAGCTGATCGCCCGGGGCGAGACGGTCGTCGTCACGGCGCCCACGGGGGCAGGCAAGACCCTGATTGCAGAGTTTGCGGTCGCGCTCGCCCATGCCGCCGGCGAGCGGGCGTTCTACACCACACCGATCAAGGCGCTCTCCAACCAGAAGTACCAGGACTTCGTAGACATCTACGGCGAACACGATGTTGGCTTGCTCACCGGCGACAACTCGATCAACGGGGACGCTCCGATCGTTGTCATGACCACCGAGGTCTTGCGGAACATGATCTACGCGCAGTCGTCGGCGCTGAACAACCTCCGAATCGCCGTTCTCGACGAGGTGCATTATCTCGCCGACCGCATCCGAGGATCGGTGTGGGAGGAAGTCATCATCCACGCTCCCGAGAAAGTGCAGCTCGTGTGTCTGTCGGCCACGATCGCCAACCCTGAAGAATTCACCCACTGGGTGCAGATGCGGCGGGGTCCGACGTCACTCGTGCTCGAGTCACACCGGCCTGTGCCGCTTCAGCCGAAGTTCATGGTGACCGACCTGTGGCAGGGGGAGACCCTGATGTTCGACATGTTCGAGCAGCACGGCACTCAGACTCGACCCAATCGCAGAGTCCTGCGGCTGCTCGCCTCAAAGACCGGCCGGCGTAAACGCTTCGCCACGCCTCGCCGACCCGAGGTGGTGGAGACGCTGGCGAGTGAGGGCATGCTGCCTGCGATCTACTTCATCTTCTCGCGAGCGGGATGCGAAGCCGCCACCCGGCGGGTGGCGGCTACACCCGGGCTGCGGCTGACGTCTCGCGAGGAACGATCCGAGATCAGGAGGATCGCGCTCGAGCGGACCGATCATCTTCCAGCTGACGACTTGTCGATCCTGCAATTCGGTGAATGGCTGTCCGACCTGGAAGCAGGCGTAGCGCCTCACCACGCCGGGATGGTGCCGGCGTTCAAGGAAACCGTGGAGGAGCTGTTCGAACGAGGCCTGCTCAAAGTGGTGTTCGCGACGGAAACGCTGGCGCTCGGCATCAACATGCCGGCCCGATCGGTGGTCCTCGATTCGATGAGCAAATTCGACGGCGAGTCCCATGTGCTGCTCGGTCCATCCGACTACACCCAGCTCACGGGGCGAGCCGGCCGTAGGGGGATCGACGTGGTCGGCTACGGGGTATCGCTGCATTCCAAATGGACCAAATTCGAGCGGCTTGCTGCCGTCGCCGCTGCCGGATCTTCCCGACTGGAATCGAGTTTCAAGCCGACCTACAACATGGCGGTCAACCTCATCGCCAACTACGAGCGCGAACTGGCTGAGGATCTCTTGCGGGCCTCGTTCGCCGAATTCCAGAGGGACGCTGAGGTGAATCGTGCTGTGCGACGGCGAAACGACCGTCTCAGCGAGCTGGCAGCGGTCAAGGCTCAAGCCGAATGCGAGCGGGGAGACATATGGGCGTATGCAGAGATCGTCGACCGAGTCGGACGTGAGCTGGTCGAAGACGTGGCTCCGGGCGACGTGATGGAGTTGAGCGGAGGCCGAGCCCCCGCCAGGTATCTCGTCATCCAGGTCCACCCCAGCGCGCCGTCGCCGGTTGCGATGCTCTCCACCGCCGGGAAGGTTCGGCGTTTCACCATCGATGAGATGGCCGCCGCCCAGCATCTGGGCCGGATCGCCATGCCCAAGAACCTCAACCCTCGGGACAGACGGGGACAACAGCGGCTCGTACAGAGACTCCGAACGTTCCACGGCCAGCCCGATGCCGGTGGCGTCGACCATCCAGTCGCCGGGTGCCCCGACGTCTACGACCATATGCGGATGGTCCGCAAGGCACGCCGGCTCGAACGGTCGGTGAGAGTGGCAGACTCTGGCGTCGGTCTGGTCGACGAGTTCCGAGCCGTCCTGGCCGTGTTGGAGGAGCGGGGCTACACCGAGGGCTGGAGGCTGAGGCCGCCCGGCGAGCGCCTGCGCTACCTCTATTCCGAACAGGATCTGCTCATCGCCGAAACGATGCTGGCAGGACATCTCGATGCACTGGCGGCGCCCGACCTCGCTGCCGCCGTGTCGGGGTTCGTGTACGAGTCTCGTCTGGAATCCGACGAAACGCCTCCCCCTATGGGGCTGGCGCCCACCGCCGCCTCGATCACGGCGATGTGGGAAGAGCTCGTCTCCGACGAAACGCAGCGCGGGTTGAGCCCCACTCGACGTCCTGACTTCGGATTCGCCGAGCTCGCCTATCACTGGGCGCAGGGTTTCAACCTCGAAGAGATCCTCGAGGAGACCATGATGGCGCCGGGCGACTTCGTCCGGGTGAGCCGCCAGCTCCTCGACGTGCTCCGACAGATTCGGGACGCCGCGCCGCAACTGGCCGACACTGCCGACGAGGCGATGCGCAGGGTCGATCGGGGCGTAGTGGCGGCCGGCGGCATCGGATGACCGAGCATTGGGGAGTGCTCGTCAATCCGGCGGCGGGCGGCCGTAGCGACCTCGAGCAGAGGGTGATCGATGCCCTCGCCCATCACAAGGTGAGCGCATCGGTGGCTGCGCCAGTGGGGGAAGGGCAGATGCGCGGGGCGGTAGAGGGGTTGCTCAGCGAAGGTGTCCGCCACATTGCCGCCGTCGGGGGCGATGGGACGTTGAACGTGGTGGCAGACGCGATCCACGCCTCCACGACCGAGCCCGTGACAATTTCGATCGTCCCTGCCGGCACAGGCTCCGACTTTGCGAGAACGTTTGGGCTGCCTCAGGATCTCGAATCCTCCGTCGAGCGCCTCAACCACTCCACTGACTATCCGATCGACCTGGGCGTGCTCGAGGGATCGTGGGGAACCCGTGCGTTTCTCAACATCGCAGATGCCGGTTTGGCTGCGGCGTGTGTCCGCACCGCGGACCGGCTGCCACGAGGGCTCGGTGCTGCCAAATACCAGATCGCCTTTTGGGCGACGTTGCCGTTGTTTCGTGCTGCGCAGGTGAGGCTCGTCACCCCGCGGCGAACTGTCGAATCGCGTGCCATCGCGGTGGTGCTGGCCAACGGA
Organism: Acidimicrobiia bacterium; assembly: GCA_041586155.1. Taxonomy (GTDB): domain Bacteria; phylum Actinomycetota; class Acidimicrobiia; order Spongiisociales; family JAENVV01; genus JBFGJH01. The sequence continues at coordinate 36,027 of JBFHAT010000010.1, read as the reverse complement.
CAGTTCTTCGGGGGAGGGCTCAACGTCGCGCCTCGTGCCGCCACGATGGATGGCTTGCTCGATGTGCAACTCATCGACGCACGAGTGAGGGATGCGCCGGCGCTGTTTCCGAAGCTCAAGCGGGGTCTTCATCTGGGCCATCGAGCCGTGCGGAGGCTCTCGACTCCCACGGTCCGGCTGGAGGCCGATCGACCGTGGCCGATCGAGGCGGACGGTGAGCTGATCGGCGAGGCTCCGGTGGATGCACGACTGGCACAAGGTCGACTGGCGGTCCGCTTGTAGCCGTCGTTCGGCCTCCCTGCCCGTTATCGCTCGCTGTGTCTATACTCCCGGCCCCGCGATGGAGGTTCGGTTACGGCTGACGAAACGCTCGAAGAAGATCTGGATGACGTCGAACTCGACGAAGACTTGGATCTGGACGACGACGTCGATCTGAACGACCTGGACGACGACGAGCTCGAAGATGTCGAAATCGACGACGAGGACCTCGAAGAGGATGATCTCGAGGAAGAGGATCTCGACGATGAGGAAGACGACGCCGAGGACGACGAAACCGGGGCCGACGACGCCGAGGCGCTCGAAGAACTCGAAGCGGAGGAGCTCGAGCTTCTCGAAGAAGAGGCAGAGACCGAGTTGATGGTCGACGAGGCCGCCGAGCTGCGGGCCATTCGCAGGGAGGAGCTGTCGCTCAACAAGGGGCCGGAGGAGCAGCGGTCCGACGAGTTCGTCTGCAACAGCTGTTTCCTGGTCAAACGGATGTCGCAGCTGGCCAACAAGCGGAAACGCATCTGTTTCGATTGCGCCTCATGACGCGGCGTCACGCCAGGTGAACGACGCATTGGTCGTCGGCGCTCGGTTCGCGTCGGCCGGCGACATCGATGAGTTGACGCGCCTGTACGGGCTCTTGGAGGCCGAGATGGTGGAGCTCCACCCGATGTGGCCCAAAGCCGACGGTCTGCCCCAGCCGATCGACGTTTCGCTGGCTTCTGCCATCGGCGACCCGTCGACCATCGTCATTCTCGGGACCCTCTCCGAGGTGCCGCTCGGGTTCCTCCTCGCACGACGAGAGACGATCCTCACGGGCGAGATCATCGGCTCGATCCGTTACGTGTTCACTCAGCTCGAAGCCAGAGGCGTCGGCGTGGGAGAGGCGATGCGGGACCTGGCGCTGGAGACGTTCCGTCGCCAAGGCATCGTCCGGTTCGACGCCCACGTGCTGCCCGGCCACCGGTTGGCGAAGAACTTCTTCGAAGCCGGAGGATTCTCTGCACGCTCGATCGTCATGCACCATGACGACGAGCGGTGACCATCCGATCCCGGCGGTCGGCGTGGTGATCATCGACCGTGGCCGGATTCTCCTGATCCGACGTGGCCGGGAGCCCGCCCGAGGGCAGTGGGCAGTCCCCGGCGGCAAGGTCACCGGAGACGAGCCACTCCGTGCCGCCGCCGCGCGGGAGGTGCGAGAAGAAACCGGCTTGGATGTCGAGGTGGGTGACGTCGCTTGGGTGGGCGCAACGGCCGGCGAATCCGATCGGCGGTTCGTCATCATCGACTTCTACGGAACGGTCCGAGGCGGCGAGCTGCGAGCCGGAGACGACGCCGTCGATGCCGGATGGTTCGCACTGGAGGCGGCACGTGCGCTTCCCATGCCACCGACGATGCACGAACTGCTGGACGCGATCACCGCGGCTGATCCCGGTGGGACGATGTGACGGACACGACCGATCTCGTTCGCCAGCTGATCCGCAACAGGTGCGTCAACGACGGCACTGCGGAGTCGGGCCACGAATACCGGTCGGTGGACACGCTGCAGGACTTCTTCGGCGTGGGCGGCCGGGTCTTCGAACCGGCTCCGGGCCGGCAAAGCCTGCTCTACCGCATCCCCGGGACCGCGGGCGGTCCCTCGCTTGCGCTGATGGGTCACCTGGACGTGGTGCCAGCAGATCCAGACGGTTGGAAACGCGACCCATTCGGGGCGGAGGTGGTGGACGAATTCGTCTGGGGTCGGGGAGCCGTCGACATGCTCAACCTCACCGGGGCCATGGCCGCCGTGTTCCGGTCCTATCTCGCCGGGGAGCGAGAGCCCCTCCCCGGTGACCTAGTGTTTCTCGCGCTTGCAGACGAGGAAGCCGGCGGTGAGTTCGGGGCTGACAGCATCACCGCCCAGCACTGGAATGAAGTCGCGGTCGACTACATGCTCACCGAGATCGCGTATCCCGCACTCGCGCCAGGAGGCCTTCCGTTGGTCCAGGTGGCAGAGAAGGGGCCCCTTTTCCAGGCGGTGACGACGGCGGGGGTGCCCGGCCATGCCAGCCAGCCGTTCGGCACGGCCAACGCCCTGACGGTCATGGCCAGGGCGATCGCCTCACTTGCGGATGCCGCCACCCCCATAGCGATCTCGCCCGACTGGCAGACGTTCGTGGGCCATCTTCCCGTCGAGCCGGCGCTTCGGGACCGGCTCACCGATCCGGATGCGCTCGACAGCGCCCTCGAGGAGCTGTCCGCCTCTGATCCGCTCCTCGCACGTTACGTCCACGCTTGTACGCACCTGACCATCAGTCCCACCATGCTCGACGCCGGTGTGAAGGTGAACGTCATACCGGGCGACGCACACGGAGCGTTTGACGTCCGCGTGCTGCCTGGACAGGACGAGTCGACGTTGGCTGAGCATGTCCGCAAGACGCTGGGCTCGGCCGCCGACCGCCTGACTTTCGAGCCGTTCCGCAACCATCCTGCAACGAGCTCGCCGGCGGCAGGGTTGCTGTGGGAGGCGCTGGGCGACGCCTACGAATCGCTCGACGACAGCCGGGCCATGGTGCCGGTGCTCACACCGGCGTCCACCGACGCCCGATTCTGGCGCACCCGAGGCACGGTCGCGTACGGTGCCGGCAGGTTCGATGGGGCAGTGGGATTCGGGGAGTTCCTCTCCATGTTCCACGGACACGACGAACGGGTGTCCATCGAATCGATCAACCGGACAGAACGACTGCTGTCCGCGACCGTTCAAGCCTTCGGAGCTCGGGCGGGATGATCACCTGCATCTTCGATCTCGACGGTGTCGTCTATCGCGGCGACCGAGCCGTCCCCGGCGTTGCCGACACCCTTCAGAAACTCTCCGAGCGAGGTGTCGACGTGCTGTTCGCAACCAACAACTCGGCTCGAACCGCCCGAGGCCTGGCCGACAAGGTGGCTCGAGTGACCGGTTATCCGGCTCAGCCGAGCCAAATGGTGAGCTCGGCGATGGCCGTGGGCCGACTCGCCCGCGAGCGGGCCGTGAAACATCCGTTCATCGTTGGCGGGGAGGGCATCCACGCCGCCGTCCTGGACACCCACGGCCGTCCCAGCCACGACCCGGAGAAGGCCGATGGCTTGATCGTCGGAATCGATCAGGCGTTCACCTATGCCACCTTGGAGGCGGCGATGGGAGTTGCCTTGCGGGGAGTGCCGTTTCTGGCCGCCAACCTCGATGCCTCCTATCCCGCTGAAGAGGGTCTGCGCCCAGGCGCAGGCTCCATCGTGAGCGCGATCGCCACCGCCAGTGGCGTCCGGCCCGTCCCCGCCGGCAAGCCGGAGCGGCCGATGATCGAGCTGCTCGCCGAAACGGCGAAACACGACACCATCATCATGATCGGGGACCGGCTCGACACCGACGTCGCCATGGGCAAGAGGGCCGGCTGGATCACGGTGGCCGTCAAGACCGGGGTGCCATTCAACGTCCCCACTGCCGACCCACCGGACGCGTGCCTCGACACCGCCGCCGACCTCCTCGGGTGGGCAGCCGGCGCCGGCTTGCTGTGACGAGGGCAACGGGCCCTTCCAAAGACGTGTTTCGTCGGGTGTGGCCGTCATAATGGTCGTGATGGAACCCGAACATCGGATGACCGAAGAGAACCTCGACTTCGAAACCGAGTTGGAGCGCCTTGTCGACCTCGACCCGGCGGATGCCGCCCCGGCTGCCGAGACGCTTGCCTCCTGGCTCGGGGCCCGCCTCGAGCGGCCCCCGGACGATGACGCTGCGGCTCGATGAGGCGTTGGTCGAGCGAGGGCTGGTGCCCACCAGGAGCGCCGCCCGCAGAGCCATCGACGATGGCACCGTGCTCGTCGACGGCAAGCCCGCCACCAAACCCGCACTGAAGACCACCACGCAGGCTCGAATCGAGCTGACCGCCCGTCAGCACGTGAGCCGGGCGGCCCGAAAGCTGCTCGCCGCACTCGACTTCTTCGAGGTGGACGTCGCCGGGTGCCGTGCGCTCGATGCGGGCGCATCCACCGGCGGGTTCACCGAGGTGCTCCTCGAGCGAGGAGCATCGGCTGTCGTGGCTGTCGATGTCGGCCACGATCAGATGACGACCCGGCTTCGAGTAGATCCACGGGTCACTCTGCTCGAGGGAACGAACGTCCGCCATTTGACAGCAGCCGAGGTCGGCGGCCCCATCGAGGTCCTGGTGGCCGACCTGTCGTTCATCTCCCTCACGAAGGTGGTCGACGGCCTTGCGCCCCACCTGGCTCCGTCGGCGGACGTGGTCCTGCTCGTCAAACCCCAATACGAGGTCGGACCTGCCCACGTCGGCCGAGGCGGGCTCGTCCGGTCGGGGTCCGCGCACCGCCGGGCGATCGCTGGAGTGCTGGCGTCGTGGATGGAGGCAGGGTGGCACGCTCGAGCGGGGATGGTGTCGCCCATCCTCGGCGGCGACGGCAACACGGAATTTCTGGTCCACCTCCGCGCAGAACAGGGCGCCGACGTCGATCGGCTGCTCGATGACCTGTGCGGCGCAGAGGGGGCGCGATGAGGCTCGGTTTGGTGGTACGACGCGGAAGCGAACCGGCCGGCCCTGTCGCCGAACGGCTGATCTCACGGGCTGAGGAATCCGGCCTGGAGGTCGCAACGGTCGGCGAGCAATCGGAAGAGCCATTGGAAGGCTGCGACGTGATCGCCGCCGTCGGTGGAGACGGCACGGTGCTCGAGGCCGCCCGACACGCCCTGGCGGGCGATGCGCCCGTGATCGGTATCAACACCGGTCGGGTCGGGTTCCTGGCAGAGGCCGAGCCGGGCGACATCGACGACGTCGTGGCGATGGTGGCCTCGGGACAGTGGGAGGAGACCTCGCGGATGACCGTGGCGGCTGCTGTGGGTGACGGACCCGAGCATTTGGGGCTGAACGATGTGGTCGTGGAAAAAGTGACGTCGCAGCGCCTCGTTTCGTTGGAGGTGTTCATCGACGACGAACGGTTTCTCACGTATCGGGCCGACGGATTGGTCTTCGCCGGGCCCACCGGCTCCACGGCCTACAACCTCTCGGCGGGCGGGCCCATCGTGGATCCACGGGTCGACGCCCTCATGGTCACGCCCGTCGCTCCCTATTCGCAATTCCGAAGGGCTCTGGTGCTGCCGCCGTCGGTGCGCATCGAGTGCCGGGTGACGCACGACCGACCGGCAGGAGTCAACATCGACGGCCGGGATCTCGGAGTGGTCGAGCCCGGCGGATCCGTCCTCATCTCGGCGGGGAGTCGACGCGTTCGGTTCATTCGCTTCGGTACCCGATCGCATACCCAGACCGTCAAAGAGAAGCTGCGCCTGTACGAGGGATTGGACGGAGCGAGCCTCTGATGCTGGACGAACTGGTTGTCAGCAACCTGGGGATCATCTCGCGAGGCGCGGTCGAGCCCGGCCCCGGATTGATCGTCGTCACCGGCGAAACGGGAGCGGGAAAGACCCTCCTTCTGGGAGCGCTGCAGCTGATGCTCGGCATGCCGGCCCGCTCCGATCTGGTCGGACCCGCTGGAGACGAGGCTCGCGTCGAGGGGCGGTTCCTGGTCGATGGCGAGGACGTGGTGGTCACCCGGCGTGTCGTACGCGAGGGCCGCTCCCGCTCCTATTTGAACGGCGACATGGCACCGCTCAGCGCGATCGGCGAGCGGGTCGCCGGGCTCGTCGAAGTGGTGGCCCAGCATGACCAGCTGTTGCTCGGAACCGCTCACGAGGTCCGTCGCCTCGTTGACACGGCGCTCGATGACGAAGGGCTCGCTGCCCGCACCGAGTACGAAGAGGGATGGGCACAGTCTCGAGACCTTCGAGCTCTCCAGGCTGAGATCGGCGGCGACCTGCGAGGGCTCGAAAGAGAACGCTCGCTGGCGGAATGGCAAGCGGAGGAGATCGCCGCAGCCGGGTTTGCCCTGGGCGACGACGCCGAGCTGGAGGCGAAGCTGCGATACCTGCGTAGCGCCGCAGAGCTACGCGAGCTCCTCGGTTCCGCCCACCGCGACATGGACGTATCGAGGGATGCGCTCGGGGCGGCCAGGAGCGCGCTCCGGCGGGCCGCCCAACTGGATGTCGAGCTGGTCGACACGCTCTCTGGGCTGGACGAACTCGCCGCGGTCCTCGACGACCTCAGCGGAGAGGTGCGTGGGAGCGCCGATGCCCTTCCGGTTGACCCGTCCGAATCGGAACGGGCCGAGGAGCGCCTGGCGCAGCTCAACAGCCTGCGTCGCAAGTACGGCGCCACCCTCGATGAGGTGCTCGAGTTCGGGGTGCAGGCAGCCAAACGAGCTTCCGAGCTGGCCGCCCTCGCCGACCGAGCCGCCACTGTCGACGCCGACCTGGCAGCCTCTGTCGATGCACTGGTCGCCGTCGGAGCGAGGTTGCGCGGCGCGCGCCAGGCGGCCGGCGAGCGTCTTGCCCAGGCTGCCATCGGGCATCTCGCCGAGCTGGGACTCTCCGATCCGCATCTGGAGTTCGACGTGTCGTCGCGGGAGCCCCACGCTGCCGGAGCCGATCACGTCGAGCTGAGGTTCGCCTCGGATGCCCGCCTGACGCCCGGCCCGGTGGGGCGGGTTGCGAGCGGAGGCGAGCTGAGCCGGCTCGTGCTGTCGGTGCGGCTGGCCGCCGGAGCGGCGCGCGCTCCTGTGATCGCCTTCGACGAGATCGATGCGGGCGTGGGCGGCCGAACGGGGATGGCACTGGGCCAGAAGCTGGCCCGGCTGGCATGCGACCGTCAGGTGCTGGCCGTCACGCACCTTCCGCAGATCGCCGCGTTCGCCGACACACACATCGTGGTCGAGCGGGCAGGCGCCGAGGCGGTCGTCCGCACGGTCGACGAAGCAGGACGAATCGAGGAGCTGGCTCGCATGCTGTCGGGATTGGAAAGGTCCGAGCAGAGCCTCCGGCATGCAACCGAGCTGCGTCAGCTGGCCGCAGTCAGCCGAGCCGAACGGTGAAGATTCGGGAGGTATGCTCGCGCAGCCAACGCCGGGAGGGTCTTCATGGAAGTGTCGTCCACCCAACTCACGCCGTTGCTGTTCTTGGAGCGGTCGGTGGAGGCATTCCCCACCAAAGCGGCCTTCCTCACGAAGGGCACCGCTCACGACTACCGGGCACTGGGCGAACGCGCCCAGCGGATCGGGCAGGCGCTCCGCGCCAGCGGCATCGAATCGGGCGATCGCATCGCCTATCTCTCCCCGAACACGTTCGACATGCTGGCGGCTCACTTCGGGGTGCCGCTGATCGGGGCGGTGCTGGTCGCCATCAACACCCGTCTCGCTCCCGCCGAGGTCGCATACATCCTCTCGCACTCCGGAGCACGAATGCTCTTCGTCGACACGGCTTTGGCCGATCGGGTCTCGCCGATTCTCGACGAGCTCGAAACCGTGGAAGAGGTCGTGCTGATCGAGGAGGAAGGTCCGGCACCGGACCTTCCCGGCACCAGATACCCAGATTTCCTCGCACGAGCATCCGGTGACCCATTGCCGTGGAGGGTCGCCGACGAATACCAGGCGATCTCGATCAACTACACCTCGGGGACGACCGGAAGACCCAAAGGAGTCGTGTACACCCACCGGGGCGCCTATCTCAACTCGTTGACGGAGATCATTCATTCGCGCCACAGTCCGTCCTCGGTGTACTTGTGGACATTGCCCATGTTCCACTGCAATGGATGGTGTACCACGTGGGCGGTGACCGGAATCGGCGGCACGCATGTCGGTCTGCGCGCCGTGGAACCCGCTGAGGTATGGAAGCTGATCCGGACGCTGGGTGTCACCCACCTCAATGCGGCGCCAACCGTGCTGATCTCACTGGCCAACCATCCCGACGCCGCACCGATCCCTCACGGCCTCACCGTCACGACGGCCGGGGCTCCGCCCAGCCCCACCATCATCGGCGAGATGGAGCGACTCGGGGCTTCCATCATCCACGTCTACGGCCTCACCGAGACCTACGGGCCCCACACGGTCTGCGAATGGCAAGACGGCTGGCAGGAACTCGGCCCCGACGAGCGAGCCGTCCGTCTCGCCCGCCAAGGGCTGGCGTTCATCGGCGTCGACCCGATTCGCGTGGTCGATGGGGAGATGAACGACGTTCCCCGAGACGGTGCGACGATGGGCGAAGTCGTCATGCGGGGAAACAACGTCATGGCGGGCTACTTCGACGACCCCGAGGCGACTGCGACCGCATTTCGGGGAGGATGGTTCCACAGCGGTGACGTCGCCGTCTGGCATGAGGACGGCTACATCGAGCTACGGGACAGGTCGAAAGACGTGATTGTCTCTGGCGGCGAGAACATCTCGACGATCGAAGTAGAGCAGGCCATCATGGAGCATCCCGCGGTGCTCGAAGCGGCAGTGGTGGCGATCCCCCACGACCATTGGGGTGAGCGACCCAAGGCATATGTCGTCTTGAAGAGTGACGCCGCCGCCACGGAGTACGACATCATCGAGCACGTTCGAGCCCGCCTTGCCCACTACAAGGCGCCCGACCATGTCGAGTTCGTCGATGCGCTGCCCAAAACGTCGACCGGCAAGATCCAGAAATACGTGTTGCGTGAACGCGCTTGGACGGGTCACGGCAAGCGCATCAACTGAGATCCGGGTCGGTCGGCTGCCAGGTGCTACGCTGACATCCCGTGACGAAATACATCTTCGTAACGGGCGGCGTCGTCTCTTCACTCGGCAAAGGCATCACCGCCGCGTCGTTGGGCCGCCTCCTCAAGGCACGGGGCCTCAACGTCGTGCTCCAGAAGCTCGACCCGTACATCAACGTCGACCCCGGCACGATGAACCCGTTTCAGCACGGTGAGGTCTTCGTCACCGACGACGGGGGAGAGACCGACCTGGATCTCGGGCATTATGAGCGCTTCACCGGGGTCAATCTGCGACGTGATGCTTCCGTCTCGGCTGGCGCCATCTACCTTTCCGTGATCCAGAAGGAGAGGCGCGGCGACTATCTCGGCGGCACCGTGCAGGTGATCCCGCACATCACCAACGAGATCAAGGCCCGCATCAAGAGGATGGGCGACCGCGACGAAGTGGATGTCGTCATCTCCGAAGTGGGCGGGACCGTCGGCGACATCGAAGGGCTTCCATTCCTGGAGGCGATCCGCCAGTTCGGGAAGGACGTCGGTCGCGAGAACGTTGCGTACATCCATGTGACGCTCGTCCCCTACATCTCCTCGTCGGAAGAGCTCAAGTCGAAGCCCACGCAGCACTCTGTCGCCGAGCTTCGCAGTCGCGGTATCCATCCAGACGTCATCGTCGTTCGTTCAGATCGAGAGATCGACGAATCGGTCCGCCGCAAGATCTCGCTCTTCTGTGACGTCGATGCCGAGGCGGTCATCAACGCGGTCGATGCCCAGGACATCTATGAGGTTCCCCTTCTCCTCCACGAGCGCGGGCTCGACGATGTCATCATCAAGCGGCTTCACCTCGATGCGCCGGAACCCGACCTGGGCGCCTGGCGGGCCATGGTCGAACGCGCCGCCGGTGCGACCGACGTCGTCACGATCGGCGTCGTCGGCAAGTACGTAGACCTACCCGACGCGTACCTGTCGGTGGTGGAGGCGTTGCGGCACGGGGCAGCGGTGAACGACCTCAAGCTGGACCTTCGTTGGGTACCGGCCGAAGAGATGACCGGCCTGTACGCATCTGCACACATGGAAGGGTTACACGGGATCCTCGTCCCCGGCGGGTTCGGTCATCGCGGCGTCGAAGGCAAGATCGAAGCGATCCGCCACGCCCGTGAGCGCAGCATCCCCTTCCTGGGCCTCTGCCTCGGACTGCAGTGTGCGGTGATCGAATTCGCCCGCAACGTGGTCGGGTTGGCCAACGCCGACAGCTCAGAGTTCGATCCGGTCACTCCCCATCCCGTCATCGACCTGATGGAATCCCAGCAGGAGGTCGACGAGAAGGGCGGCACGATGCGACTGGGCCTGTACGCCGCCAAGCTCGCGGAAGGTTCCACGGTGCGGCGCCTCTACGGCGAGCCAGTCATCTACGAGCGACACCGCCACCGATACGAGGTCAACAACCGGTATCGCCGAGATCTCGAGCAGCAAGGCATGATGCTGAGCGGCTTGTCGCCCGATGATCAGCTCGTCGAGTTCATCGAGATGCCCTCGCATCCGTTCTTCGTTGCCACGCAGGCTCACCCCGAACTCAAGTCGCGGCCCGACAAGGCCCATCCGTTGTTCGACGGGTTCCTCGCCGCGGCTGCGGCGCTGGCACGTGCACCGGCTGGCCGCCCGGGCGATGCCGCCACGACGGTCTCCGCGGAGGCGTCTGAGCCCGTGTCGAGCTGACGATGAAATGGGTCCCCGAGCGGCGCGAGCGAATCGCCCGCGGGCTTTTCTTCCTCTTCGAACGGCTCGTGTTCGCTGACGGCGACGGCAAAGAAGTCATCCGCGACATCATTCGCCATCCCGGAGGCGTGTCCGTGCTTCCGATCCACGGGGACCAAGTGACGCTGATCCGCCAATATCGTGCACCACTCGATCGCTGGCTCCTGGAGACGCCGGCCGGGAAGATGAATCCCGGTGAGGATCCCGAAGTCGCAGCTCGCCGGGAATGCATCGAAGAGGTCGGACTCGAGCCCGGCGAGCTCATCGACATCGGCCCCATGGAATCCAGCCCGGGGTTCACAGACGAGATCATCCATCTGTTCCTGGCGTTCGATGCCATCCCAACCGACATCGACCCCGACGGTCCGGAGGAGCATCACGCCGAAATCGTGACGATGTCGCTGGCCGAAGCATTGCATGCGGTCGACGTTGGCGAGATCTCCGATTCCAAGACGAGGGTCCTGCTCCTGACGGCCGCCAGGCGCAATGATGCCGGCACCGGCTGAGCACGAATCCGGGCTGGACGACCAGATCCGGTTGTTCCTCCGCCATCTCGACATCGAGCGGGGTCTTTCTGCGAACACGCTTGCGGCGTACCGGCGCGATCTGGTGGGGTATCGAACGTTCCTCGACGAGCGAGCCCCGAATCCACAGTTGGTGGACGACTATCTCGTCACCCTGGGACGGTATGCGCCCGCCACTCGGGCTCGTCGCATCGCCGCATTGCGGATGTTTCACCGGTTCCTCGTCGTCGAAGGGATGGCCGCGTCGGATCCGACGCTCCTCGTGGAACCGCCCGGACGGGAACAGTCGTTGCCCAAGGCATTGGACGTCGACGAGCTCATCACGCTCATCGAGGGTGTGCCAACCGAAACAGCCCTGGGTCGCCGAAATCGAGCCTTGTTGGAGTTCATGTATGCATCCGGAGCGCGCGTTTCCGAGGCTGCCGGTCTCGATGTCCTCGACGTCGACCTCACCGAACGAACGGCGCTGCTGACAGGCAAGGGAGACCGTCAGCGACTCGTCCCCTTGGGCGAACCGGCGTGCGACGCGCTGGCGGTGTGGTTCGTCGACCGAGCCGATATCGCCAAATCCGATGCCGTCTTCGTCAACCGGCGTGGCGGCCGGCTCAGCAGGCAGTCGATCTGGTCGGTGGTGAAATCAGCAGGATCCGCAGCCGGTCTCCCCCCCGAACGCCTCTCACCGCATGTGCTCCGGCATTCGGCGGCAACGCACATGGTGGAAGGAGGGGCCGACCTGAGAACCGTCCAGGAAATCCTCGGCCACGCTAGTATCTCGACCACGCAGATCTACACGCGAGTTTCGCCCCGTCACCTGTACGAGGCGTTTGTCGAAGCGCATCCGCGCAGCCGCCGCAGGAAGGACGGGTGACATGGCAGACCTCGCCGCCGCCCGAGCGGCGCTCGAAGCAGAACGAGACAAGCTCGTGCGTCAGCTCGACGAGATGGGAGCCACCCCAACCGGCGAGCTGCGCTCGGACACGATCTCAGCCGACAGCTTCGCCGATGCAGGTGCCGCCACCGCCGAACGGACGGAACTGCTCGGCATCGCAGAGGCATTGGCCAGCCAGCTCGAGGAAGTCAGCGCCGCACTGAAGCGCATCGACGACGACCAGTACGGGCTGTGCATCGAATGCGGACAGACAATCGAGCCGGCTCGACTCGAATTCCGTCCCCAATCCCTGCGGTGCGTCAGCTGCAAGATGAAAGCCTCGTAGCGCTGCCAACGCATCTCGCCCATCTCGTCCGAAGGTTCTTCGCCGTGGCGGGCGCGGCCGAGCTCACCGAGGGGGAACGGTCCAACGTGGACCGCTGGTTGGCAAACCCGGCACTGCGAGATATGTTCTGGGAACAGTCGATCGGAGACCAACGGCACGCATACGACGGAGCCCGCCATGTGTTCGGGTTGGGCCGACCGCCTGAGGTCGTCCAGGCCGCACTCCTCCACGACGTTGGCAAGCGGCATGCCGCGCTGGGTCCCATCGGCCGGACCCTGGCCACCGTCGCTCACTCCGTTGGGATCCCCGGTGGCCGGAGAATGGAGGCCTACACTGCCCACGGCGCAAGAGGCGCCGATGAGTTGGAGGCCGCGGGAGCCCACCCACTCGTGGTGTCGTTCACCAGACATCACCACAGCGGGCGACCTCCCGACATTACGGTCGCCGACTGGGACGTTCTGGTCGGCGTCGATCATCGATACTGACCGCTGAGCACGGCCGGAGACCGACGATGGCGTTTGAAGTGAAGACAGCGGTCTTCGAGGGCCCGCTCGACCTCCTTCTGCAACTCATCACCCGCCACCAGGTGGACATTTCCGAAGTGTCGCTGCTGGAGGTCGTCTCGGAGTATTTGACCTTCATCGACGAGATGCGAGACATGGACTTGGAGATCGCCAGCGAGTTCCTCCTCATCGCTGCCACGCTGATTCAGCTCAAGGCGCGTCACCTGCTCCCGGACGATGCCGGCGTCGACATCGATGAGGAGCTGGCGCTGATGGAGGAGCGAGACCGCCTCTTGGCCCGCCTGCTGGCGTGTGTGACGTTCAAGGACGTCGCGGCCGTCCTCAAGTACAGGCTGCAGGAGCACGCCCGATTCGTGGGGCGAAGCGTCGGCTTCGAGCCGGGGATGCTGGATGACCGAACACCTGATGTGGTCATAGGCGCCGGCTCCCCCGAGCTGGCGGCAACGGCGGCCCGGGTCCTGGCCCGAGCCGCTGCCGAGCCCGATCTCGATCATCTCGAGCTCGATCTCCCGTCAGTCGACGATGCCATCCATGACCTGCAGACGAAGGTCGAAGCGCTCGCAGAAACGACGTTTGACGAAGTCGTGGCGCACTGCACCCGCAGGGTCGAGGTGGTCGCCTACTTCTTGGCGCTTCTCGAGCTGGCTCGTTGGGGCATGGTGCGGGTGGCACAGGAAGACTGGGGTGCCGCCATTCAGATCGCTCATGTGACCGGCGATGGTGCGCTACGGAGCGAATGGGGTTGATGATGGAACCAAGAGCCGTGCTGGAAGCAATCCTCTTCGTCGCCGAGCGCCCGGTGCCGGCCAAGGAGCTCGCCGAGGTGCTGGAGATGCCGACCAAGGACGTGACCACATTGCTCGAGGAGCTCGCCGAGGAATCGGCGGCAGGGGAGCGTGGAGTGGTGCTCCAGAATGTGGCCGGTGGATGGCGTCTCTACGCCCACCCTTCTTCGTATCCGTACCTCGAACGTTTCGCATCCACGCCCTCGGCGGCCACGCTGACCGGCGCGGCGTTGGAGACGCTGGCCGTGGTGGCTTACAAGCAGCCGGTGTCTCGTGCGCAGGTCTCAGAGATCAGGGGCGTCGACTCCGACTCCAGCTTGCGCACGCTGGAGCGACGGGGGCTCGTGCGGGAATTGGAACGTCTGCCTTTGCCCGGAAACCCGGCGGTGTACGGAACCACCCAACTCTTCCTCGAGAAGATCGGCGTCCAACAGCTCTCCGAACTTCCTCCGCTGGCCGATCATGTCCCCCCGGCAACGGTCGTCGAGACGTTCGAGGAGACGTTCCGCCCCGATGGAACCGGTCCGGATCAATAAGTTGCTGGCGCACCACGGGGTGGGCTCCCGGCGCCGGGCAGAACGCCTCATCGAGCAAGGCCGTGTCACGATCGACGGGCGCCCGGCCCGCATGGGAGAAAGGGTGGATCCCGGCCGCGCGTCCGTCGCGGTCGATGGAGTGCCCCTTCCGGTCCGCCCGGGTCTCGTGTACTACCTGCTCAACAAGCCCAAAGGAGTCGTCAGCACCGCTGCGGACGAAGCGGGCAGACACTCAGTCGTCGACTTGGTCCCTGCCGAACCCCGGGTGTACCCGGTGGGGCGCCTCGACCGGGACTCAGCCGGGTTGCTGATCCTCACCAACGACGGCGATCTGACCCTGCGCCTCACTCACCCCCGCTACGGCGTGGAGAAGGTCTACTCGGTCCTGGTAGAGGGTCTTGTGTCTTCAGGCGCCCTCGGGAGACTCCGGGCTGGTGTGGACCTGGAAGATGGCCCGGCGCGGGCGGCGGCTGCCCGTATCGTTGACCGGTCGGGGGACGCGACGCTGCTGGAGATCACGATGACCGAGGGCCGCAACCGCGAAGTGCGGCGCTTGTGCGAGGCAGTCGGACATCCGGTGACCCACCTCTTTCGGAATGCGATCGGCCCGCTCACCGACCCCGACTTGGAGGCGGGGGAGTACAGGGCGCTCACTCCCGCCGAGGTCCGGACGCTCTACTCGGCGACCGAACCGCCACGATGAGCGACCGTCGGATGAAGCCGCGAGGGCCACTCTTCGGATCGATGCGGCCGCCTGGCTCGAAGAGCATCACGAACCGGGCGCTGCTCGTGGCGGCGCTGGCCGAAGGAGTGTCGGTGTTGCAGGATCCGCTGAGGTCCGACGACACCGACGCAATGGCCGAAGCGCTGATCAGCATGGGCGTGCGCATCGAGCGGAGCGAGGGCAGTTGGACGATCCACGGCGGGCGTTCCGTGCTGAGTCCTCCTGCGGACGGTGGTGTCGACGTACGGGGGTCGGGAACCACCGCCCGGTTCGTCACTGCACTGGCGGCGCTGGTCGACGGCCCGGTCACCGTCGATGGGAGCCCGCGAATGCGGCTGCGACCGATCGGGCATCTGGTCGAGGCGCTCGGTCGCATGGGGGTAGACCTCCAAGCATCACCGGATGAGACACCGCCGGTACAGGTGACGGGAAGCGGATCGATCGCGGGAGGCGTCATCGCCGTAGACGGACGTGCGTCGAGTCAGTTCGTGTCGGCGGTCATGCTGATTGCGCCCTACGCCGACGAGCCCGTGACCATCGAGCTCATCGGGGGCCGGGCGATCTCCCGGCCCTACCTGACGACGACCGCCGAGGTGATGGCGGCATTCGGAGTCGCCACCGAGCTATCGGACACCACCATCCGCGTCGAGCGGCGCCCTTACCGACCCAGCCGCTTGGCAGTCGAAGTCGATGCGTCAGCGGCGATGTACCCGTGGGCGGCGGCGGCCGTGACCGGCGGGGCGATCCGGGTGGAGGGGATCAGTCGAAGCTCGACGCAAGCCGACATCGGTGCGCTACGAGTGCTGGAGCAGATGGGGTGCACCGTGCTGGACGGACCGTCCGGCATCACGGTGCGCGGGCCCGAGCTGCTCTCCGGTGTCAGGGTCGACATGAACGAGAGCCCGGACGCAGTGCTCGCCGTGGCCGCAGCAGCCGCGCTGGCGGACGGATCGACCGTCATCGAGAACGTGGCCAGCCTGCGAGTCAAAGAGAGCGACCGGCTCGCCGCTTTGGCTGCCGAGCTGGCCAAACTGGGGGCGACGGCGTCGGTGAGGGAAGACTCCATCAGGATCGAACCTGGACAAGTGCATGGCGCCGCCATCGACACCTACGACGATCATCGGATCGCCATGGCCTTCGGCGTGATCGGATTGGCCGTACCCGGGGTCACCATCCGTGACGCAGGGTGCGTGGCCAAGACGTGGCCAACGTTCTTTGACGACTTTGCCCGGCTCGTCGAAGAACGTCGCCTCGTCGTCGCCATCGACGGGCCGGGGGGCTCAGGCAAGACGACGGTGAGCCGTCGGGTGGCTGAGCGTCTGGGTCTGCGCCACCTCGATACCGGCGCCTTCTACCGGGCGGCCACTTTGGTGGCGGAACGCGCTGGCGCCGCCGATCTCCAGGCGCTTGCCGACCACCTCCGAGACGTCGAGTTCCGTTACGACAACGGAACCATGTACGTCGACGGTCGCAACGTGTCGACCGACATTCGATCTGCATCGGTCACGGCCGCCGCGTCCGCAGTGTCGGCGGTGCCCGCAGTGAGAGCCCTGATGGTCGAGCGGCAACGGGAGTGGGTCGGCGCCGGAGCAGGCGGCGCAGTCGTCGAAGGTCGGGACATTGGGTCGGTGGTATTTCCGGAAGCGGCAGTGAAGGTGTTCCTCACCGCGTCGGAACAGGTGCGCGCCGCACGCCGAGCGCAGGAGGTCGGCAGGTCGATCGATGACGTGGCAGACCGGCTGCGCAGGAGAGATCAAGCCGATTCGAAGAGGGCAGCATCGCCGCTCCAGCGGGCATCGGATGCCTGGGAGATCGACACGAGCGACCTCACGATCGAACAAGTCGTGGATCGCATCACGGCGACCGCTCAGGCGGTCGCCGCCAGGTTCAGCTGATCAGCTCGAGGGCGGAGGTCGCCGTCCAGCTCCGATCTTCTTGCAGGGGTCCGGGCTCTCCGGGTCGACGCGCGCAGAAGCCGGCTTCGACGACTGCCTGCAGGGCGGCCAGAAGCTGACGGAGCTGAGGGGGCAGCGGGAAATACTCGCCTTCGGTGGTGACCTGAAACAGTTCGACACCCTGAGAAGGGTCGATGCGATCGATGACCTCGGCCACCAGATGGTCGGGGGCCGAAGCCCCCGCCGTTACGCCGACCGTGGTCGAACCGGTAAGCCAGCCGTCCTCGATGTCGGTGGCACCGTCGATCCGGTAGGCGAGGGTCCCCAACTCGTGGGCAACTCGCACGAGCGCCCGAGTGTTGGAAGAAGAATCGCTTCCAACGACCAGGATCAGGTCGCAGATCGAAGCGAGCTGCTCGACTGCCTCCTGGCGGTTGGTCGTTGCGTAGCACAGGTCGCTCTTCCGGGCGGTGCGGAGGGCCGGAAACGCTTCGCTCGCCTCATCCAGCACCTGCTGCCATTCGAACATGCCGAGTGTCGTCTGGGCGAGCAGCGCCACCTTCGATGGATCGCGCGGATGGAAGTCGGACAGACCGGTCTCCGGTTCGACCAACGTGATGTGGTTGGGAGCCTCGGCGACCGTGCCGACGGCCTCATCGTGTCCCTCATGTCCCACGTAGATGATGTCGTAGCCGGCGTCGGCCATCGTCTTGACCTCGTGATGCACCTTGGTGACGAGGGGACACACCGCGTCGACGACCAAGCCGGCGACACGCTGGGCGTCGGCGACGACTCGAGGAGCCGACCCGTGTGCCGACAGCATCACGGGAGCCCCGTCTGGCACCTCTTCGATCGAGTCGACGAACACCACTCCAGACCGCTCGAACGCTTCGACGACCCAGCGATTGTGCACGATGTCGTGGTAGCAATACACCGGGGCGTCGAAGATGCGCACCATCCATGTCAGCGCCTTGATGGCCATCTCGACGCCGGCGCAGAATCCTCGCGGCTCGGCGAGCAGGACCTTCTCAGCCATGCCGAACATGGTAGGGCGCGTCGAGAACTGTCCGAAGTCGAGGAAGCCTCCCGCCGAAGTCGAGGGAGCCGCACGGCACCGAACGAGACGGCCGTCCCCCCGCACTACGCTTGACCAGCTATGAGCCGGGTTCCAGTCGTGGCCGTCGTCGGGCGTCCCAACATCGGGAAGTCGACGCTCGTCAATCGGGTGGTGGGGCGCCGGGTTGCTGTCGTCGAGGAGATGCCGGGGGTGACGCGCGATCGCCGCGAGTTCCGGGCCGAATGGGCTGGACGCGACTTCCTCCTCGTCGACACGGGAGGTTGGCAGGTCACGCCGGACGAGCAGCTAACCGCCGACATCAGTGCACAGGCGGAGGCGGCAGCGGCGATGGCAGACGTGGTGCTCTTCGTGGTTGATGCGACGACCTCGCCCACCGACGACGACGTGGGAATCGCCAAGATCGTCAGGGATGCCGAACACGTTGTGCTCGCCGCCAACAAGGTGGACTCCGATGGCCAGCAGGATTCGCTGGCGGAATGGTGGAAGTTGGGGCTCGGCGAGCCGCATGCGATTTCGGCGCTCCACGGTCGGGGAGTGGGCGATCTCCTCGATCTGGTTGTCGATGTGCTGCCCACGGGCGAGGCGCCAGGTCGAGAGCAGTCGATCACTCGACTGGCGATCATCGGTCGTCCCAACGTCGGCAAATCGACACTGCTCAACAAGCTCACCGGCGAGGAGCGGGTGTTGGTCTCGCCCACCCCGGGGACGACGCGAGACCCGATCGACGTCGAGGTCGAGCTGGACGGTCACCGGTACGTGATCATCGACACCGCCGGAATTCGACGGGCTCCGAAGGTGACCGAACGAGCGGAGGCGTTCGCCGTCATCAGGGCCCGCAAGGTCCTCGCCGATGCCGACGTTGCGCTGTTGATGGTCGACGCCAATGAGGGCGTCACCCAGCAAGAGCAGCGGCTGGCCGAAGAAGTCGCCGAAGCGGGCGCCGGATTGATCGTCCTGCTCAACAAGTGGGATGAGGCCGATGCGGAGGCGAGGGCAGTGACCGAGGATTCAGCCGCCGACCGGCTGTCGTTCGTCTCGTGGGCCCCGGTTCTCCGCATCTCGGCCAAGACCGGCGCTCGGCTCCACCGGCTCCCCAAGACGCTGTTGCGAGTCCTCGATGCGCGCGATCGCCGGATCTCGACTGGCGAGCTGAACCGGCTCGTCAGAGCCTGGACGGGTGCCCACCCGCCACCGGTGCGCAAAGGGCGGCGCCCGAAGGTGCAGTACGCCGTCCAGGCCGGGTCGGCCCCGCCGACGATCGTGCTCTTCGTGTCCGGCGGCGAGCTCGGGGACGACTACCTCCGCTATCTGGAGAATCGGCTGCGCGACACATTCGACTTCGAAGGCACGCCGATCCACATCCGGGCCCGCCGCAAGCAGCGTCGCAAGCCCGGCGATCGACGATGAACGAAAACGAACCGGAAGAGCTGCCACATCCGTGGGGCTTCTGGCTGATCGTGGTGCTCGCCGTGATCTATCTCGGCTGGCGCCTCATACAAGGCCTGCTCTGGCTTCTTGGTCGTCTGGCCGGATGAGCGAACCCCGGCTCCGCACGCGGGAGATCGCTGGCGGCTGAGACTGTGCCGACTAAGGTCTCGGCCCGGCGAGCCGGTCCCGCGTCGTCGCCAGCAGGAGGATTCGTGCCCCGTCAAACCAGCCGCAGCTGGCTGCACTTCGCCGTCGTGCTGGTGACGGTGGTGGCCGTGGCATGCACGGCGTCGCCTCCGAGCACAACCATCGCAGCGCCGTCTACCGCCCCTGTCACGACAACGACCACACTGACGATGGGCAACGAGTATTGCGCTGGAAGCGTGGGAGGCCAGCTGGTGCTGGTGACGGGAGAGGAGCCGATCGACTTCCACCCTCACGATCCGCAAACGGTGCTGCCCGTCACAGGCTGGGTTGCCCAGGGCGCGTTGGAAGGCCTCACCGGAGTGTCGACCGGGTTGGAGTACATACCCGAGCTACTCGACAGGCTGCCATCGATCGACCAGGAGGATGGAGCCGTTCGCGCACGGTTCGAGCTCCGTCCGGGGTTGGTCTGGTCCGATGGCCAGCCGCTCACGGCGCGCGATGTCGAATTCACCTACGAGGCGATCATGGCGATAGGCCCTTTGACAGACCGGCAGGGCAACCCGATCGATGCGAATGGCGACGGCGTCACCGATGAGGGCCATCCCTACCAGACCGATGATCGCGAACTCTACGAATCCATCGCCGAGCTCGATGTACGCTCGGAGACGGAGTTCGAGATCACGTGGACCGCGTTTCACCCCGGCTGGCTCTCCGCGTTCGACATCGTGTTTCCCGCCCATCGCTTTTCGGCCGATCCCCCCCAGGCCGCAGCCGAGCTCGACGTCGGTATGCGGACGTGGACCGATCCGGCGGGTGAGCGGCTTCCTTCATCAGGGCCACTCGCGTTCGGCGCCTACGACCCCGGCGACCACCTCGAGCTGGAGCGCAATCCCGGCTACCACGGATCGGTGAGCCCCGACGCGGCCAACCGAGGAGCGGCCTGCATCGAATCAGTCCGCATCGACTTCGAGCCGCGACTCGCCGACCGTCTCGCCGCGATGCGGGATGGCGGTGCGCACGTGCTGTACGGGCAACCTCAGCTTCCCTATGACGAGCTCTCCCAGAACGAGCGGTTCACGGTGGCGGTCACCCCCGGCGCCACCTACGACCACTGGGGGGTGAACCTCCTCAACCCGCACCTGGCGGATCCCCTGGTGCGGGAGGCGCTGGCCTTCGCCCTCGACAAGGAGCAGGTCGTGTCGGTCCTGTATCGGCCCATCTTCGGTGACACGCTTCCTGCGGACGGCCTGTACAACAGTTACTTCATGCCCACCCAGCCCGCCTACGAGCCGCACGGCCTCGACTACACCGGGCCGAACGTCGAGGCAGCCCGGACCAAGCTGACGGAGGCAGGGTATGAACCCGGCGACGCCGGGGTCATGGTCCACCCCGATCGGGGACCCTTGTCGTTGCGAGTGGGCACGACCGGAGGGGACCCCATCCGCGAACTGCAGCAGACGATCATCCAGCAGCAGCTCGCCGCTGCGGGGTTCGACATCGTGATCGACAACGTCGCCGGATCGGATTACTTTGCGCGAGGCCCGTTTTCCGAGCCCGCCTTGTCGGCTTCCCTGTCTGGTGGGGCCGAGGGCGACTCGACCGTCTGGGACATCACCCAGTTCGCCTGGGTGGGCGGCCCGTGGCCGGGCGCCCAGTCCGACGCATACCGCAGCGACTCGGGGTTCATGCCGTACGGCCACGTCAACGGTGACTTCAACGCCAGGGCCGACGAGTGCGACGCCACCATCGACGAGGCCGAACGGAATCGTTGCTACAACGAGCTTGACCTCGCCGCGACCACCTTGGATGGTCTCTCAGGCGATGGAGGAATGTTCGTGTTCCCCATCACGCAGCGGCCCGACTTCTATGTGTACAACAACGAGCTTCTCTCCGCAGCGGCTGCTGCGCCGGACATCGACATCGGCGGCCCCCTGGTGAACGTGGTCGACTTCAAGCTCGCCAACTGAGTTCGGGGCCGGCCCGGCCGGTCTACACTTCCGGCGACGGGCTGTGGCGCAGCTTGGTAGCGCGCTTGACTGGGGGTCAAGAGGTCGTCGGTTCAAATCCGGCCAGCCCGACCAGTCCTGTGAGGAACGAGTGAGGGGGACCGTCAGTTCACGCTGTTCCGGTGCCCTGGTTCCACGAACGATGCGCTCCGACGGAGATTGCACGCGGCCGGCCTGGGCTCGATCGACGACGCGGATGCTAGCGCCGCCGGCACCTTCAACAACAGTGCCAACATGATCATGATGGCAATGGTGTGAGCAATGTCCGCATGTCTCACACTCCCGTGTGTGAGACGTACCGATGTGCGGTACCTCAGCCGAGCGTGATCCGGTCCGCGGCAAGGTTGACGGCGAACTCGGTCACCGAGCGTTGCGGCCCGTCTCACTGGGTGGTGGAGCGCTCCAGCCACGAATGAGCCCGAAACGATTTGCGGTAGCCGCAAACCCATTAGAATCGCCCGTCGGGTCTCCAACCTGTGGATTGGACACCTGTTCCAAATGAGAGGAATCTACGAATGCGACTACTGAACTCGCGGGTTCGTCACGTGGCGTTCCTCGCTGCGTTGTTGCTTGTCATTGCGGCCTGCAGCAGCGGTACCAGCGACACGACCGCCGCCCCTGACGAAGCCCCGGCGACGACAGCAGACGGCGGTACGGATGAGACGACGGCCGAGACCGAGCCGCCCGCAACCGAACCGCCGTCAGAGGAGCCCATGGGTGCGATCTCGACGTACATCGGCGAGCCCGAGCACCTGTCACCGGCCAACACGAACGAATCCGAGGGTTCGGCCGTGCTCGATGCCCTGTTCACGGGCCTGATCGAGTACGACGCCGTCTCCTCCGATCCGGTGTTCACCGGTGTTGCGGAGTCGATCACGTCAGATGACGGTGGCCAGACGTGGAACGTCGTCCTCAACGACGGGTGGACGTTCCACGACGGCTCGCCCGTGACGTCGGAGTCGTTCATCAACGCGTGGAACTACGCCGCCTACGGCCCCAACGCCGCCCAGGTTGCCGGGTTCTTCAGCAACATCGCCGGTTACGCCGATCTGCAGTGCGGCACGGTCACCGAGCAGGATGAGGAAGGCGAAGACGTCGAGGTGGCTGACTGTGAGAACCAGCCTCCGGCCTCGGAGACCCTGAGCGGTCTCACCGCGGTCGACGACCTCAACTTCACGATCGAGCTCGAGGTACCTGAGACGTTCTTCATGACCCGTCTTGGCTACACGGCCTACTACCCGGCGCCCCAGGCGTTCTTCGACGACCCCGCAGGGTTCGAGGAGGCTCCCGTGGGCAACGGGCCGTTCATGATCGACGGCGTGTGGGAGCACGATGTTCGGATCAACACCGTGGCGAACCCCAACTATGCAGGTGGCGCCCCAGCCCAGATCGACGGCCTCGAGTTCCGCATCTTCGCCGACGTGGACACGGCCATAAACGAGCTGCTGGCCGGCAACCTCGACATCGTCGACTCGGTGACGCCCGAGAGAGCCGATGAGGTGGCGGCATCCGTGTCCAACAACGGCACGTCGCCCAGCTCGTCGATCAACTACCTGGGCTTCCCGACCTACGATCCCAACTGGAGTGACCCCACCCTGCGGGCGGCGCTGTCGATGGCGATCGACCAGGAGGAGATCACGACCGTGATCTTCAACGGGACCCGGGAGCCTGCTTTCAACCTGCAGTCGCCGGTGATCCCCGGTTACGAGGCCAACGTCTGTGACAACTGGGGCTTCGACCCGGCTGCGGCCAAAGAGCTGTACGACTCGGTGGGTGGTATCACCGAACCGATCACCGTGTGGTTCAACGAGGGCGCCGGTCACGA
The DNA here is from genome assembly GCA_041586155.1 of Acidimicrobiia bacterium. GTDB lineage: Bacteria > Actinomycetota > Acidimicrobiia > Spongiisociales > JAENVV01 > JBFGJH01. The sequence goes on along the minus strand of JBFHAT010000010.1, from coordinate 12,734 downwards.
CGACTGGGTGCAGGCTGTCGTGAACCAGTGGGCGAACAACCTGGGTCTCGACCCGTCGCTCGTCTCGTTCGAGACGCGCCAGTTCGCCGACTACCTGCCCATCCTCGATGCGCAGGAGATCACCGGTCCGTTCCGTCTGGGTTGGGGTATGGACTACCCGCATCCGCAGAACTACTGGCAGCTGCTGCTGGACTCCAGGTTCACGCCTGCCAATGGTGGTTCCAACAACACCGGCTACAGCAACTCGGACTTCGACGCCAAGATCGACGAAGCCAACGCCGAAGCCGACATCAACGACGCCATCCCGCTCTATCAAGAGGCGGCGGCGATCGCTTGTGAAGACGTGCCGTTGATCCCGATGTTCTACGGCCAGAACGTGTTCGCATGGACCGACAACGTCGACGGCGTGTACGTCGATGCCTTCGGGCGTCTCGACTACGGCGCGCTGACGGCCGGCGGTTGATCAGGAAACGAGTCTGAGGTCCGGATCTGGGGCCTCGACGGCTAGGCTGCGGGCGGCACTCCGGTGCCGCCCGCAGCGCGTTGTAGACGGTCGCGAGGCGCAGTACAGTCCCCGCATGGGACTCGAGGAGTGAGGGAGAGGAGACTCCAGCGATGAGGGTTCGGCGTTGACCGCTTACATCATCCGGCGCGCATTGCAGTTCGTGTTGGTGTTCTTTGGCGCTACCGCTCTCATCTTTGCGATGGTGTTCGCAATTCCGGGCGATCCGATCCGGGCGCTGGCCGGAGAGCGGCCCATGCCCGAGACCGTCCGCCAGGAGCTGGTCCAGCGATACAACCTCGACAAACCACTGCCGGAGCAGTACTTCCTGTACATGCAGGGCGTGTTCCAGGGCGATCTCGGCCAGAGCTTCAACGGCCGGGAGGTCACCGAGATCATCAAGGAGCGGTTTCCGCGCACCGCCCGGCTCGCCATCTATGCGTTCGTGATCGAGGTGATCTTGGGCATCATCGCCGGCGTGATCGCCGGGATCCGCAAGGACAAGTTCCTGGACACCCTCGTCAAAGTGAGCACGGTGGCGGTGATCTCGATACCGATCTTCGTGCTGGGCTTCATCGCCCAGCTGTGGGTCGGGGTCGATCTCGGCTGGCTGCCCGTCACAGCAGGCAATCCCCCCACGTTCCGGGGCTATCTACTCCCGTCGATCGTGCTGGCCTCCGTGTCGCTGGCATATGTCGCTCGGCTCACCCGCACCAGCGTGGTCGAGAACTTGCGTGCCGACTACGTGCGCACCGCTCGAGCGAAGGGTCTGAGCCGGTCGCGGGTCATCGGCGTCCACACGTTCCGCAACTCACTGATCCCGGTCGTGACCTACTTGGGCATCGACCTGGGCAGCCTCATGGGTGGGGCTATCGTCACCGAAACGATCTTCAACATTCCCGGTATCGGTCGGGCGGTCTTCGAAGCGACCCGCAGCCAGGAGGGGGCTGTCGTAGTGGGGATCGTCACACTGCTGGTGATCATCTATGCAGTGTCCAATCTCATCGTCGACGTCCTGTACGCAGTGCTGGACCCGAGGATCCGATATGACTGACGAGACGCTCACGGAGAGGCAGCGCGAGCTGGAGCGCCTTCGCGAGCACGAGCTTCCGCCCACCGAGCACGACGACGAGCTTCCTTCTCCGACCGCAAGAGCGGCCAAGCCAGCCAGCTTGTGGTCGGATGCGTGGAAGGAGCTGCGCAAAAAGCCGATCTTCCTCATCTCGGCGGCGCTCATCCTGCTCATGATCGTGATGGCGATTGCCCCACAGTTGTTCACGTCGATCGACCCGTTCGCCCCAGGCACGTGCACCTTGGGGAACTCCCTCGGGACGCCGTCGGCCGAGAACTGGTTCGGCTATGACCTGCAGGGCTGCGACTACTACTCCAGGACCATCTACGGCGCTCGAACCTCGGTGTCCATGGGCATCGTGGTCATGCTGTTCGCCTCGATCATCGCCGTGACCCTCGGTTCGATCGCCGGCTACTACGGCGGGTGGATCGACGCGATCATCGCCCGCCTTGCCGACATCTGGTTCGCCATTCCGATCATCTTGGCCGGCATCGTGTTTCTCAACGCTCTCGGTGAGCGGGGTTTCTGGCAAGTGGCGTTGGTGCTGATCGTGTTCGGCTGGCCCACCATGTTGCGCCTCATGCGCTCGTCGGTGTTGTCGGTGAAAGAAGCCGACTTCGTGCAGGCGGCGCGGGCACTCGGCGCCAGTGACTTCCGGATCATCACCCGTCACATCCTTCCCAACGGCATCACCCCTGTGATCGTCTACGGAACCATCTCGGTCGGGGTCGTCATTGCCGCGGAGGCGACTCTGTCGTTCCTGGGCGTGGGACTGCAGCTCCCGGCCATCTCGTGGGGGCTGATGATCTCCACTGCTCAGAACCGCATTCTCACCGCCCCACATCTGTTGTTCTTCCCCGGGATCTTCCTCAGTGTCACCGTGTTCTCGTTCATCCTCATGGGCGACGCCCTCCGCGACGCGTTGGATCCGAAGCTGCGATGACCCAGACGCAAGCAAGTCCCGAGGAGGCCGGGCCGGCCGGCCAGCATCTGCTCGAAGTTCGTGACCTCGAGGTCGAGTTCCGGATGAGGATGGGAACCGTCAAAGCGTCCGACAGGGTGAGCTACCACGTCGATGCCGGTGAGACGCTGGCGATCGTGGGGGAATCGGGTTCAGGCAAGACCGTCTCGGCCCAGGCGATCATGGGGATCATCGACACGCCGCCCGGATTCGTGACGGGTGGCGAGATCCTCTACCGCGGTCGCGACCTCTTGAAGATGGACGAGCGGTCACGGCGCAAGATCCGCGGCGAGAACGTCTCGATGATCTTCCAAGATGCCCTGACGGCCCTCAACCCCGTCTTCACCGTTGGTTGGCAGATCGCCGAGATGTTCCGCAAGCACCGGGGAACCTCGAAGTCGATGGCCAAGCTCCGTGCCGTCGAGCTGTTGGAGATGGTGGGGATCCCATCGGCCAAGCAACGGGTGGACGCCTACCCGCATGAGTTCTCCGGCGGCATGCGGCAACGAGCGATGATTGCCATGGCCCTCGCCCTCGACCCGGACGTGCTCATCGCCGACGAGCCCACGACCGCCCTCGACGTCACGGTCCAAGCCCAGATCATGGATCTACTGGCCCGGCTTCGGGAAGACCTCGGCATGGGTCTCATCCTCATCACGCACGATTTGGGGGTCGTGGCCGAAGTCGCGGACCGTGTTTCGGTGATGTATGCCGGGAGGATCGTCGAGAATGCCGACGCCGCCGATCTCTATCCGCGCCCCGGACACCCCTACACGAAGGGCTTGATGGAGTCGTTGGCTCGACCCGACGACAAGGGCGGCCGGCTACGCCCCATCCAAGGGTCGCCCCCCGACCTGCTCCACCGGCCGTCGGGATGCTCATTCCATCCGCGCTGTCGCTATGCCCAGCCGCTGTGCACGGAAGAGGATCCGCCACTCATCGACATCGGCGAAGGACGCAGCTCGGCCTGCCATTTCGCCAGAGAGATCCTCGATGAGTGAGCCGCTGCTGTCGGTCCAGAACCTGGAGACCGCCTACCCGATCAGGGCGGGTGTCTTCCAGCGTCAGGTCGGGGAGATCAGAGCCGTGGACGGCGTCAGTTTCGATGTCCATGACGGTGAGACGCTGGGGTTGGTCGGCGAATCGGGTTGCGGCAAGTCCACCGTCGCCAAGACCCTGCTTCGGCTGGTCGACTCAACCGGCGGCAAGGCCATCTACAAAGGGCGAGACATCTTCAGTCTCGACAAGGGCGAGCTTCGCGAGCTGCGCCGCGAGATCCAGATCATCTTCCAGGACCCGTACGCCTCGCTCAACCCTCGAATGACGGTGGGCGACATCATCGCCGAGCCGTGGGAGATCCATTCGGGCATTGTTCCCAAAGACCAGCGACGGGACAGGGTGAAGGAGCTGCTGGAGCTGGTGGGCCTCAACCCCGACCACAGCAATCGTTATCCCCATCAGTTCTCCGGTGGGCAGCGGCAGCGGGTGGGCGTTGCCCGGGCGCTGGCGCTGCGACCGAAGATCATCATCGCCGACGAGCCGGTCTCGGCGCTCGACGTGTCGGTGCAGGCGCAGGTCGTGAATCTGCTGGAGGACCTGCAGGACGAGCTGGGCTTGGCCTACATCTTCATCGCCCACGACTTGTCGGTCGTCCGGCACATCTCCGATCGGGTCGCGGTGATGTACCTGGGCAAGATCGTCGAGATCGGCACCGAGTCGGAGATCTACGACCGGCCTTCGCATCCTTACACACAGGCGCTCCTCAGCGCCGTGCCGGTGCCCGATCCGACCCCGGGCCTCAAACAGCGGATCCTCCTCACAGGGGATGTGCCGTCGCCAACCAACCCGCCGTCCGGCTGCCGCTTTCGGACCCGCTGCTGGAAAGCCCAGGACATCTGCGCCGGGGAGGAGCCGCCGATGATCCGAGCCGGTGGAGCGCTGGCGGCATGCTATTTCGCAGGCACCACCGAGATCTTCCACCAAGCCAACGGTCATTCCGACCGGTCGACCTGACCTCGGTACGTCCCGCCGATGCCCGAGGCGCATTCACTCCCGCACCGGGTATGGACCATCCCCAATGCCGTCTCCTTCGCCCGAATGCTGGCGGTCCCTTACTTCCTATGGCTGCTGCTCGCCCAAGATGACGCTCGCACGGCCGGCCTGGTGTTGATCGGCATCGGCGCCACCGACTGGGTGGATGGAACCCTGGCCCGCCTGCTCGATCAGCAATCCGAGCTGGGTCGCAAGCTCGACCCGATCGCCGATAGGCTCGCCATCGTCGCAGCCATCGTCGGAGGATGGATCGCAGGCGTGGTACCGGCGCTCATCGCCGCGCCGCTTCTCGTCAGGGAACTGCTCATGACTGCGCTCACCGCACGGCTCGTGGCGGGGGGATGGGGCACTCTCCACGTCCGCTACCTGGGCAAATTGGCGACTGCGGCGGTGTACGGGTCGATCCCGTCCTTCTACCTCGCCGCAGCAGGCGTCCTTCCCAACGTCTTCCAAGCGCTTGGCTGGACGGCAGGTGTGATCGGCGTGACGCTGTACTGGGTGACGGCAATTCAATACGCCGGCGACGCTCGGCGGGCCATGAGCGCAGACCCACCGCCGAGTCGGTAGCCTCGCAGCACCCGAGCGAGGAGAGGCATGCACGTTCCCGACGACCGCCGCTACACCGAGGCGCACGAGTGGGCGTTGGAAGCCGCCGAGGGGCGGATCCGCATCGGAATCACCGATTTTGCTCAAGACGCGCTCGGCGACATCGTCTACGTGGATCTCCCCGACGTGGGAACAGCGGTGAGCGCAGGGGACACGCTCGCCGAGGTCGAGTCGACGAAGTCGGTGGGGGAGGTGTATGCGCCTCTGGCCGGCACCATCGTTGCTGTGAACACCGATCTCGACGACCATCCGGAACTCATCAACAGTGATCCCTACAGCGCAGGGTGGATCGTCGAGGTGGAGCCGACCGACAACGGGCTCGCCGCGCTGCTCGACGCGGCCGCCTACTCGGCCTTCACCGAGGCCGACTAGCGGCCCGAGCGCTACGGCTACGATACGGATCGTGATCTGCCCGACCTGTCACGAGCCGATACCGGAGCAAACCGGCGTCTGCCCCAACTGCGCCGACGGCGGCGCCGGCGAGCCGACGATCATGTACGTTCCGGTGTCTGAGCACCCGGCGTTTTCGGCCGAGGAGGCGTCACACGTGCAGGGGGTCCACGGGTTCGCTCTCGTCGTGGAGCGGGGTCCCACCGCAGGGATGACCTTCGTGCTCAATGAGGGGACCACGACGGTCGGGCGCCACCCCGACAGCGACATCTTCCTCGACGACGTCACCGTGAGCCGACACCACTGCCGATTCCTCTTCGAGGACAACGCCCTCGTCGTTGAGGATTCCGGATCGACCAACGGCACCTACGTGAGGGACGTGGCGATCGAACGAGCTCCTCTCAAACCTGGCGACGAGGTGATCATCGGCAAATATCACCTCCTCGTCGCGCTGGGCGATGCCTGACGATCCGTCCTGGAGCATCGGCGAAGTCATCAACCTCCTCAAATCGGACTTCCCCGAGGTGAGCGTGTCGAAGGTCCGATTCCTCGAGAACCAGGGGCTGCTGGCACCGGCGCGAACCGAGTCGGGATACCGGCAGTTCACACCCGGCGATGTCGACCGCCTCCGATTCATCCTCGAGCAACAACGTGACCACTTTCTGCCCCTCAAGGTGATCAAGTCCAAGCTGGCGGACTGGGACAGGGACCACGACTCTGCCGCACCCCCCGATACGGACAGTGATCTCTTCGATCCCGACAATCGACACCTCGATGACAAAGAGTTCAGACGGCTGGCCGGTCTCACGGTGAAGGAGCTGAACGAGCTGGTCGACCAGGGTCTGATCCGCCGCATGTCGGACGGCGGGCTCCTGGCATCGTCCGTGGCGATCGGCCGAGAGGCGCGCGTGCTGTTGGACCTCGGTCTCGAGCCTCGACATCTCCGGGTGCTTCGCCTCAGCGTTGACCGCGAAGCGGACATTCTTCGCCAGCTGTCAGCACCGCAGCGGCGCACCACCAGCCCTGAGGGACGGGCGAAGGCTCGTGAGATGCTCACCACCGCCGCCAAGTCGTTCGAAGTGTTGCACCTCGGCCTGCTCCGCCAGGAGATGCAAGCAATCCTCGACGAATGAGCCGCCGTATTGCCATGGGAGCATTGGCGGCGCTTCTGTGCGCTGCCCTGGTCGCGCCGCCGGCAGCGAGTGCCCAAGCCGGAGCCGTCGAAGACCAAGCTCTCGTCCCCGAGGTCACGGCATCGGCGTGGATTCTCTACGACGCCACCGCCGATCGGATCCTCGGGACTCACAATCCCGACGAGCGCCGCCCGATGGCATCGACCACGAAGATGATGACCGCACTCCTGGCGCTCGAAGGAGGCTCGGCATCGGACCTCGTGACGGTGTCCGACGCTTCCGCTTCCATTGGAGGCGCCCAGATCGGGTTGGTGGCAGGCGAGCAGATCGTGCTCGACGATCTGCTCGCGGCCCTGTTGCTGCAATCGGCGAACGATGCCGCAATCGCCATCGCCGAGCACGTCGCCGGCTCCGAATCCCGGTTCGTCGAGGAGATGAACGGCCGCGCAGTCGCACTCGGCATGGACAACACCGCCTTCGTCAATCCGCATGGCCTGGACACGCCAGGCCACTACAGCAGTGCCCGAGATCTGCTCACGTTGGCGCAGGAGGCGATGACGCACCCCGATTTCGCGAGGTTGGTCGCGCTGAGCGAGGTGACGCTGACCCCCGCCCCGAACGGTGCGGTGCGCGTCGCCACCAACCGAAATGAGTTGATCGGCAGCTACGACGGAGCGATCGGCATCAAGACAGGGTTCACCGACGAAGCCGGTCTGGTCTTGGCCTCGGCGGCGACCCGCTCGGACCGCACTCTCTATGCCGTGGTCATGAACAGTGAGGATCACTTCGCAGACTCGATTGCGCTGCTCGACTACGGTTTCGACGCTCATCTGCTCTACCAGCTCATCGAATCCGGCCCGGCGGTCGTGTCGGCGACCCTGCAGACTGCCAGCATGAGCTTCACCGGGCCGGCCACCGTGCAGCGCGCAGCCAGCCAACCGGCAGCCGGGCGGGTGGTCGTGACCGGGCCGTCGGCCGGCGCCGGCGGCGGTGACTCCCCACCTGGATGGGCGGATGCGTTGTCGTGGCCGCTGGAGTATTGGTCGATGCTGTGGGCGCAACCGTGAATGCGCTTGCCGAGGTGATCACGGCTCGAGCCATTGCCACTCGGGTCGCTGAGCTCGGGGAGGCGCTTGCGGACGAATACGACGGCCGAGTCCCCATCATGGTGGGGGTCCTCAAGGGTGCGCTTCCGTTCTTGACGGACCTCGTGCGTGCGACCCCGATCGAGCTCGAGGTCGACTTCTTGGCGCTCACTCGATTTGGGGAGGGCGGCCGGGTGGGCCTGGCAATCGACGTGGCCACCCCGCTCTCCGACCGACACGTCATCGTGGTGGAGGACATCGTCGACACCGGTCTCACCCTCACCGCACTGCTCGGGCTCTTGGGAGAGCGGCAGCCCGCGAGCCTGGCGGTCGTCACGCTGCTCGACAAGGTCCCGCGACGTCTCGTCGAGGCACCGCTCGCGTATCGCGGATTCGAGGTGGGGGACGAGTTTCTGCTCGGTTATGGCCTGGACTGGGAGGGCCAGTACCGCAACCTGCGCAGCATCTGGGCGGTGATGGATCTCGCCGAGTTTGCCGCCGATCCGGGCGTGCTCGCACGGGAAGTATTCGGTTCTTCGGCTGATAGGCTGCTCACATGAGTGACATGGTGCCGCTCGAATTGGTGGGGGTTCGCATCCAGTTCCCCAGCAACCAGCCAATCGTGCTGCTCCGTGAGGTGAATGGGACTCGCTACCTGCCGATCTGGATCGGGGCCGTCGAGGCCACCGCCATCGCCTACGCCCTCGAAGGGGTCCACACGGCACGCCCCATGACTCATGACCTGCTGAAAACGGCCACCGAGGCACTCGGCGCGGCCGTCGAACGGGTCGTGGTCACCGAGATGCGAGATTCTATCTACTTCGCCGACCTGGTGTTTCGCAAACCGGACGGAGAAGTCGTCGTATCGTCGCGGCCCTCCGACGCGATCGCTCTGGCGGCCCGCACCGGCGCGGCCCTCTTCGCTTCCCCCGAGGTGCTCGACGATGCCGGCATCGAGATCGAAGTGGAGGAGGAAGAAGAAGAAATCGAGCGGTTCCGCGAGTTCCTGGACGACATCTCGCCGGAGGATTTTCAAGACACCGGAAACTCATGACATCGGGTGTTCGGTTGCGGCGGGCAGCGGGAGTCCTGCTCGGCGTCATCGGCGTGGGCACCGTCGGATACCGGTTGATCGAGTCCGTCTCGTGGTTCGATGCGCTGTACATGGTGGTCATCACCGTGTCGACGGTCGGCTACTCCGAAACGATCCAGCTCAGCGAGCCAGGTAGATTCTTCACGGCCGCGCTGATCATCGTCGGGGTCGGGACCGCGTTCTACACGGCGACGGCGGCTCTGGAGTTGTTCATCGAGCAGGTGAGCGAAGGCGGAAAGAAGGCACGGATGCAGCGAGACGTCGACCGGCTGAGCGGGCACCAGATCGTCTGCGGGTTCGGTCGCGTCGGCTCGGCCACCTGGCGTGACATGCTGGGACATGGCGCCAAGGTCGTGGTCGTGGAAGCCGATCCCGAGAAAGCCGAGACGGCTCGCGAGCAGGGGGCGCTCGTGGTCGAAGGCGACGCCACGCACAACGACGTGCTCATCGAGGCAGGCATCCATCGCGCCAAGGGAATCGTCGCCTCGGTCGACACCGACAGCGACAACCTGGTGGTGGTGCTGTCGGCACGTTCGATGAACCCCGACATCCTCATCGTGTCCCGCGCCAAGTTCGTCGAGTCGGAAACGAAGCTGAAGCTGGCGGGGGCGGACAAGGTGGTCGCCCCCCAGTTGGTGGGAGCCAGGCGCATGGCCGCCATGGCTCTGCAGCCTGATCTGGCCGATTTCGTCGATCTGGTGATCCACGGTCACCACGTCGAGTTCAAGGTTGCGCGCATCGTGATCGACGAGGGCTCGTCGTTCCGGCTGAAGACACTTCGCCAATCGAACATTCGTGACGCCACGGGTGCGCAGGTCCTGGCGATCGAGCGCCCGGACGGCACCGTTGAGCTCAACCCCGATCCGTTGACCATCCTGAGCGAAGGTGACACCCTGGTCGCCATGGGCCGCAACGATCAGCTCGAAGCACTGACCGCACTCGCAACGGGATCGTCCGGTCAAGACGTTGACACCGCCGCCACCCCGCGGTAGCGTCTCGCAACGGGGTAATTACGGGCGTGTAACCTTGAAGTTCCACGCAGGAGGACATTGCAGTGTCGGACAACGGTTTTCGGGCACCCCAAGTATGCAAGTTGGTGGGGATCACCTACCGGCAACTCGACTATTGGGCACGTACCGACCTCATACGCCCATCGTTGCAACACGCACACGGTTCGGGCTCCCAGCGCCTCTATTCGTTCACCGACGTCGTACAGCTCAAGGTGATCAAGCGCCTGCTGGACGCCGGGATGAGCCTCAAGAGGATCCGTCAAGCCACCGAAATCCTGCGAGAGCAGCTTTCGAGCGATCAGCCCCTCGTTGACGTGACGTTGCTTTCCGACGGCGCTTCGATCTACGCCGCCCACAGCGCAGACGAGGTCGTCGATGTCTTCCGCCGCGGCCAGGGCGTGTTCGGAATCGCGGTCGGCCCGGTGCAGGAGGAGCTGGAGGGCGACGTCCATCGTTTGTTTCCGGACATCGTGACGGCGCCATCAGATCTCTTGGAAGCAGAGGCGACCTGACCGACGACGACGCCCCCACCAGCGCCGACGACATCACGTTTGCGCACAACAGTGAGCGCCAGTTTGCCCGACTGCTCGACTTCTACGGCATCAGCTGGGCGTACGAGCCCGAGTCGTTCCCGCTCGCGTGGGGTGCCGAGGGCGAGCCGACCCGCTGGTTCACCCCTGACTTCTTTCTCCCTGATGAAGCCGTGTTCATCGAGATCACGACGATGAACCAGAAGCTCGTCACGAAGAAGAACCGCAAGATCCGGTTGCTGCATCAACTCCATCCCGGGGTGCATTGCAAGATCTTGTACCAGCGGGACTATCTCCACCTCGTCCAGAAATACGGATTGGAGGAGCCCGACCAGCTCGACGAGGGCGCACCCCCGACCAGGATGCCCGGCCGTCCGCAGATCGTCCGGCTGGACGCCGATGGTTCGGACGCTTCCGAGCTGCCGGCGTGAGTGAGGCCACCGTCACGACGGCGGGCAGGCTCGTACGCGTCTGGCCGGTCGATCGACCGGTGTGGGCCACATTGTTGCTCGTCCACGGTATTGGCGAGTACTCCGGCCGCTATGAGCATGTCGGTGCCCAGATGGCCGAGGCCGGCATTGCCGTGCGCTCGTTCGATCTCCCCGGATTCGGTGAATCGGCGGGCGTACGTGCCTATGTGTCGTCGTTCGATGATTATCTGCAAGCGGTCGCCGAGGAGCTGGTGTTGAGTCGGGAACCCGACACGCCCACGGCGCTCCTCGGTCACAGCCTGGGAGCCCTGATCAGCTACCGCTATGCGTTTTCCGACTACGAGCAACCGGATGCACTGGTGCTCAGTGCCCCCGGATTCGATGCTGAGCTCCCAGCACTGAAGCGGGCGGCGGCGCCCTGGATCGCCAAGGTAGCGCCGAAACTTGCGATGGGATACGGCATCACCGGCGAGCAGCTCTCGCGCGACCCAGCCGTGGGCGAGGCGTATTTCTCCGACCCGCTGGTCTACCCGAAGTCGACGGCCGCGCTGGCGGTCGAGTCGTTCAAGGCCATGGAAGCCTCAAAGGGGCAGCCAGCTCCTGGCATACCGACGCTGGTCATCCATGGGGGCGCCGACACGTACGTCCCTGCCCGGTTCTCGGCTCCGCTGGGCGACCAACCCGGTGTCACCCGCAAGCTCTACCACAACCTCCGCCATGAGATGTTCAACGAGCCGGAGGGCCCCGAGGTGGTTGGCGACGTGATCGACTGGCTGCGCGCAACTCTCACCGGTTGATCGCCGGTTCGGCGTCCGCCTCCACGAGTGAGCCCAGATACCACCGCCGCTCGACGACCGGTTCGCCGAACATCGTCGTTTCCAGCGACTCGCCCGGCACGAACCCACAGCGCTCAATGAACTGTTCGGCCTCGGTGTTCCCGAGTATCACGTCCACCGTGGTGGGTAGCCGCTCAGCGAGTTGGCGGATGCGCCCGATGAGCTGAGTGCCGGCGCCCAAGCGACGCGATGCCGGCTCCGTGTAGAGCGCAGCGACAACCACACGATCCTGCTCGACGATGGCATCGGCGAACGCACGTGGCCGGCCGTCGAGGACTGCGATGAGGATGGGGTGGTCCTCCCATCGCCTTTCAAGCGCCTGTTGAGAGTAGGCATGCCGGATCACGGCTTCGATGGTGGCGGGGCGCAGCAGCTGAGCGTATGCCTCGCGGATGGCGCGCTCGCCGATGGTTCCGATGTGGTTCAAGTCATCTCGGCGTGCGAGCGTTACCTTCACACTCTGAACATACCCGGCGGGATGCGTCAGGGCTGCCGCCTATTGGACTTCGTCGCCGAGAGGGCTGACCGTGAACTGGTAGAGGAGCTGACCTCGCACGCCCCCCAGCTCGACCAGTTCACGAGGATCGGTTCTCAAGACAAGACGTGCGTACATGTTGTCGGCTCGCCAGACGTAGGCCCACCGCTCACCTGCCTGGGGGATCATCGGCGTTGGGGTGGGGATCTGCTCGTAGCCCAAGTCTTCGAGTGCGCGGTCGTAGAAGCGCTGAACCGTCTGGTAGGTGCCATCGGTGAGAATGCGTTGTCCTGCGATCGGAGCGCGGTCGGGGCCGAACACGAGCGAAGAGCCTTCGACGTCGTACCTCGCCCGCGGCGTGTCGGCGGGAGGTACCAGCGTTGCCGCCTCGGTCCTGAGGAGTGCGTCGAGGTCGTAGCCGCTCACGACGTCGCCGCGCGTGACGGTGATGATCCCACCGGTCAGGACACCCGTCGCTGCGCCGACGAGGAGGACGACGGTGACCGGCAGGAGCACTAGCCCCAGCACGCTCAGCACCACGCTTCTCGATGTCGACAT
>JBFHAT010000009.1:0-84825 GCA_041586155.1 Acidimicrobiia bacterium | reverse complement strand
GCCGAGTTCGGCAGAGCCGAACTCGAACGCCACGACTTCGTCGTGGCGCATCATCGGTCGACGTCCCCCATCACGGGATCGAGGCTGGCGAGGGAGGCGATCGTGTCAGCGACGAGCGAGTCGGCGAGGAGGATGGGAATCGCCTGGAGGTTGGCGAATGACGGCGCCCGGGTGTGCATGCGTAGCGGTTTGCTGCCTCCGTCGGATACCAAATAGCAGCCCAGCTCACCGCGGGGTGATTCGACCGCCACATAGGTCTCCCCCTCGGGCACTTTGAATCCCTCGGTGTAGATCTTGAAGTGGTGGATGAGCGCTTCCATCGACTCGTCGATGCGTTTGCGGGGCGGGGGGACGACTTTGCGGTCTTCGGTCTTGTAGTCGCCTGAAGGCATGGCTTCGGCGACCTGACGGACGATGCGCAACGACTGTTCGATCTCGTTGACCTTCACCCGGTAGCGGTCGTAGGCGTCGCCTCGCTCACCGACGGCCACGTCGAACTCGTAGTTGTCGATGCCGGAGTAAGGCTCGGTCTTGCGCAGGTCGTGGGCGAACCCGGTGGAGCGGAGGGTGGGGCCGGTGATCGAGTAGGCGAGGCACTCCTCCGCGCTGATCACCCCGATGTCACGGGTTCGGCGCAGCCATATGGGGTTGGCTTTGAGCAGGTCGTCGTAGTCCTGCAGCTTGGACGGCATCGTGTCGAGGATCTCGGCGACGTCGTCTTCCCCTCCGGGGGGAAGGTCGGCGGCGACGCCACCGGGGCGGATGAAGTTGTGGTTCATACGGAGACCGGTGGTCTTCTCGAAGAATTCGAGGATCATTTCTCGCTCCCGAAACCCGTAGAGCATCATCGACAGTGCCCCGACATCCATGCCGTTGGTGGCGAGTGCAACCAGATGACTGGACACACGGTTCAGCTCGGTGAGCAGGACGCGGATCGCATCTGCGCGGGGCGGGATTTCGATTGCGAGCAGCCGCTCGACCGCCAGCGAGAAACACAACTCGTTGTGGAACGGAGCGAGGTAGTCCATCCGGGTCACGTTGGTGGGGCCCTGCAGGTAGGTGAGGGTCTCCGCGGTCTTCTCCATACCGGTGTGGAGATAACCGATGATGGGCTTGACGCGGCGCACCATCTCGCCTTCGAGCTCCATGTGCAGCCGCAACACGCCGTGGGTGGAGGGATGCTGAGGGCCCATGTTGATGATCATGCGGTCGTCCTCGATCTGCTCTTCGTAGAGCACGTCGTCGACGACTCGGGTCCCGAGCTGTTCGGTGAGCCGCTCGGCCGTCTCCTCGGGGCGCATCAGCTGGCTGCCCTCGGCGGTGCCTCGGATCATCCATTCGGGATCGGGTTCTTCGGTGCCGGTCAGCCAGACATCGGCGCTGCGGCGGTCTTTCATGTCCGTCATCAGGTCACCTTGTTGGCTGCTTTGAATTGCACGGGAACGTCGCCGACGCCGAAGTCTTTGCGCAGGGGGTGACCCTGCCAGTCGTCGGGCATCAGGATGCGGGTGAGGTCGGGATGCCCTTCAAACGTGATGCCGAACATGTCGTACACCTCGCGCTCGAAGAAGTTGGCGCCCGGGTACACCGGCACCAACGACGGAATCGTGGGGTCGTCGGCCGGGAGCGGACAACGGACCCGGATACGAAGGCCGTGCTCCACGCTGAGGAAGTTGGCGACGACTTCGAATCGGGTGCGCCGGTGCCCCAGGTAGTCGACCGCGGTGAGGTCGGCCAGCATCTCGAATCCGGCAGCGCGGGCTGCTTCGCCAAAGGCGCGCAGTTGTGCGGCCGGGAGCTCGACGATCGTCTGTCCTACGGCGGTGCCCCATACCGATTCCGGAAACCCGGCCGCCAGCTCGGCCATGAGCGGCACCTCGGGGAGGACCTGGCTCGCTTCGGCGGCGACGTCCGACGCATCGTCGTCGACCGCTTCGGTGGGCTCGATCGGGTCAGACACGGGCCAGTTCTCCGCTCATGATCTTGTCGTGGAGGGTGAGGATGCCGTGCATCAACGACTGCGGGCCCGGCGGGCAGCCGGGTACGTAGATGTCGACCGGCACGATCTGATCGACGCCCTGCACGAGCGCATAGTTGTTGAACATCCCGCCCGTGGAAGCACAAGCGCCCATCGAGATGACCCATTTGGGTTCGGGCATCTGGTCGTACACCTGGCGGAGAACCGGAGCCATCTTCTGGGAGACTCGCCCCGCCACGATCATCAGGTCGGCCTGGCGGGGCGAGGCGCGAAACACCTCCATACCGAACCGAGCCAGGTCGTAGTGGGCGGTGCCGGTTGCCATCATCTCGATGGCACAGCATGCGAGACCGAACGTGGCCGGAAACATCGAGCGTGTCTGCGCCCAGCGCGCCACTTTGCCGATCGATGCCGTCAGCACTCCTGGCACCCGCTCGGGCTGTGCCATCAGGCCGCCTCTTGAGGGACAGACGGCGCCTCGGGTTCGATGCTCTGCTGGATTCGGCGCTCGCGTAGCGGCACGTTCCAGTCGAGCGCACCCCTCCCCCATACGTAGAGAAGCGTGCCGGCGATCAGGCCCGTGAAAATGGCGATTTCGAGCACGCCTTTCCAGCCGAACGACGGGTCGGGAAAGAGCACTGCCCAGGCAAAGAGGAAGATGATCTCGACGTCGAAGATGACGAAGAGCATGGCGATCAGATAGAACTGGATCGGAAACCGGTGGTTGGGATCCACCTCTGGGACGATCCCGCATTCGTACGGCGCGAGCTTCTCCGGAGTTGGTTTCTTGGGCGAAACCAGCCACGAAATCGAGAGCGCCGCAACGACGAAGCCCAGCGCCAAGAGGAACATGATCGCGATCGGCAGGTACGCCGGCAGGTCCACCCGTAATCCTCTCTACTCGGCCGCCAGATTAGGAACGTAAAAGACGAACAACCAAAACGGCCGCCGTCGGCCGAGATGGGAGGATCAACCCACCATCTCGCCGCATGGGCACCGATACTCGATGCCGTTCCGGCCCGGTCTGGCCTCGTGGTACTGAAAGAAGACGAGTGTGTCGAGGGTGTCGCAGTGAGCGGTGACCGCTACCGATTCCATTTCGATGCCGGTCGGATAGAGCACCTGTCTGAGCCGCTGAGCTTCTGTCCGGATCTGATCGAGGCTTCGGCGGCTCGCTGCGAGCTCCGTCAGCGCAGCCTTTCTGCTGCGGAGCGTGTCGTGGTGGCGCCACCGTCTCAAAAGCTCATCGAGCGTCGACTCCATCACCGGGTGCAGCGGCATGCCGAGCAACTTAGCCGATCCGTCCCGACCCGGTGGGAGGCATCGCGGCCCTCAGCAGGAAGGGAGCTTTGCCATCGAGGCCGCAGCCCGTTTGTGCGCCCACGTTGCGCTTCGCCACCCCCATGACGTCCGCTCGTCCGCCTCGTATGAGGCTCGGACCCGGCGCGCCAGCACACAAGAGTCGCCGACGTCGTCGACGGAGTTGGCCAAGACGGGAATGGCGTCTACCCCCAGCCCCCCCGTGTAGTCGTAGTCGAGTTCGGCTCCCCGTAGGTGCCGGTCGATGTTGACGCCGGCGACGACCGCGTCGGGATTGGCGGCGGTCACGCCGATGACGAGCACCAGGCCCGACACGAGCATGCCGAATGCCAGACCGGCCCGCGACCCCCGGAGGATCGTCACCGGGTGCAAGATCAACACCATCGCGGTCCACGCCATGAACACCGAGGAGTAGAACCGAAGCTCCGTGAGACCGAACGCTGCCGTGTAGAGGCGCATCCGCAGCGCCGCCGACGCAACGATGACGAGCGTGAGCCCCACCAGCGCGGCTGACAGGGCGTCGACCACCCGCGAGCGGCCACCGGCCCGATGCGCCAGCCAGTCCGCCGCCGTGACAACGATCAAGACGAGTGCGGCGACCGTGACCATTTCGAAGAATCCTCGACGTGCGTACTGGGCGCGGGTGAGGCCGGTCAGCGCCATCGCGTCCCGCCCACCGAACAAGTAAGTGATCTGAACCGCAACGAACGCCCCGAACAGGACCACCAGCGCTGCCAGGGCGGACGCCACCGATGCAGCCGCGACTGGAGACTTGGCGGGCCCGGCCAGATCCGCCGTGAAACCCGTGCGCATCGCACGCCAGGTTCCTGCCGCTGCCAAGGCGACCAGCGCCGAGCTGACGAACCTACCGAGCAGTCGGGCGAATTCGGCGTCGATGCTCAACACGTCGGCGGCGCGAGCGGCGAACACGGCGTCGGCCGATGCGAACAGGACCGCAAACAGCGCAAGCAGCGGAAGCACCGCCAGGACCCCGATCACGTGGGGTCGGTAGCGACCGAGCCCGGACCATCCGATCCGCGAGACGTCGTGAAGGACGAACCGGGCCCCTTCGAGCGCGATTCCAGCCGCAGCTCCGCTGCCGCGCCACACGTAGTCCGACAATGTCCAGGTACGTAGTGGACGCCCGTCGTACAGCCGCAGCATGATGGCGATCGACATCGCGTACACCGAGATGGAGATCGCCACCAGCACCTGCGAAGCCCGAACAGCAGGGGTGGCGGCTACGACAAGCACCGCCGGCACGAATCCGGCAAAGGCTACGGGGAACGGTTGGTCGGGGGGCCGAGCCATCACCACGGCGACGAGGCCGAGGACCATCGCCAGCGACGCTCCGACACCGGGCGGCCGCCGCAACGCCAATGTGTCCACTGCGATCCCCAGCCCAACGCTGGCGATCGCCACCGTCGCGGGCGTGGAGACCTCTCGTGCCGCGGCCGGCAGCGGTGGCGGGACGACCGCCTTCATGGACATTGCCAACCCTCCCCGATCCGACTCTGCAGGCTAACGACGTCGAGCCGAGGATGGTTCCGAGTCCGTGATGGCGGCCAGCACGAGACGGTCTCGCCCCGGCCGCCGTTCGCAGCGCGATCAGCCGATGGTCTCGGCGGGCTCAGCGAGCCCGAGCTGCTCCATCATCGACATCATGTCGGTGACCCCCCAATGCTCGGCGGCGCGATCGCCTTCCATGCGCAGGATGTCGATCGTCTGCACCTCGAAGCTGTTCCCAGTCGGTGGAGCTCCCATGAACTCACCGAGGTGGGTCCCTGAGATGCGAACCCTGCAGACCGCCCGGTCGCCGGCCACCAGGACCTCGTCAACGGTGAACCTCACATCGGGAAACGCCGACCTGATCAGCGCAAGGAACTCGCCGATGCCTTCTCGGCCGGGCGACAGGCCTGCAAACGCTTCGTGATCGACCCAGTTGTCGGTGGCGTATTCGGGGATCAGATCGATCTTGCCCCGATTGGCGACTTCGTCGTAGAACGCACGGATCCGTGCCTCCACCCGAGGGGCGTCTACGATCTGCTTCCAGATCGCCGCTGCATCCACATAGTTGCGGAGCGTTGCGACCTTGCCGTCGCGGAACTCCCAGATCTCCGCAGCAGGGATCTCGAGGCTGCGGCCGGTGGATGCCAGCTCCCCTTCGGGAGTCGCGAACGGGCCGTCGTGAGTGCCCGTGGCGATGATCTCGTTGACGATGCCCCGGTCGCTCTCGTGCTGGTCTACCACTTCGACCTTCAGGTCGGACGACATGGCGACCCAGTTCTGCATGAACTGGGTGAAACCTTCGCGCCCCTTCACGCTCATGCCGAAGGGGACGATGGTGACATGCACATCGTCCCGCACGTCCCGCAACGCACCTTCCCAGTCGCGGTCGTTGAATGACTCGTACAGCTGCTTGGCGATGGACTTCAGGTCGCTTCCCATGGATCCCTTCCATTCCGAGCCGCCATTCGGCTCCAGCCGGTACTTCTATCCGCTCGGATTGCTCACGTTCAAGCTCAGCGACTGTTCATCCTCCGCACCGGTCACCGGTCCCATAGAATCGGGCGGGCCGGCTAGGAGGCGGCAACGGCTGATCGTCTCGGCGAGATGATGTCCAAAGCCAGGCGCCAGTTCATCGTGGGGCGCCGTGCCGAGCTCAACCTCTTTCGCGACCGTGTGTTGTGCGACCCGCCGTCGGCTGCCGCATTGCACGTGCACGGGTCCCCGGGAGTGGGGAAGTCCACGCTGCTGGGTCTGTTCGCCGACAGTGCCCTGGACAGGGGATTCGCGGTCGTGGCCGTCGACGGTCGCGACGTCGACGCGACCCCACCGGGCCTGGTACGGGCTCTGTGCGCATCCGCCGGAGTAGACGACTTCGATGCATTCGACCACATGCTGATGGACCGTCCGACGGTGATCATGGTCGACACGTACGAGGCCTTGTCCGTCCTCGATCCGTGGATCAGAGAGCGGTTCACTCCGTTGTTGCCCGGCAGCACACGCGTCGTGCTGTCTGGGCGGAGCAAGCCGACGTTGGAGTGGCTCACCAGCCCCAGCCTCGCCGGCCTCCACCACTCGCTGCAGGTCCGCAATCTCGACCGCGCCAGTTCCAGAGAGATACTGCGGCGGCGCCAGGTCCCCGATCGCGAGCACGCCGCAATCCTCGACTTCACTCACGGGCACCCGCTCGCGCTGAGCCTGGTGGCCGAACTCTTCCAACAGGATCCCGATCTCCGCTTCGACCCCGTGGAAGCACCAGCCGTCGTTCATCGGCTGGTCGAGACCCTCCTGGACAGCGTGGCAGATCCTGAGCGGCGCGCCGCCATCGAACTCTCGGCACTCGTCCGCACCACGACGGAAGAGCTCCTGGCGACTGCGCTTGGCATCGACGACCCGGTGCGCTTGTTCAGCTGGCTGGCCGATTTGTCGTTCATCGAGACTCATCCCCGCGGAGTCGCCCCACACGACCTTGCGCGCGAGGCGCTGGCTCGTGACCTCAAGTGGCGGAACCCGAACCGGTTCGTCGAGTTGCACGACCGAGCCCGCGCCCACTACCGCATCCGGCTCGAGACGGTGCCGACGGATCATGTCCAAACGCTGATGGACTACGTCTATCTGCATCGTGACAGCCCGTTCGTCGGGCCTTACATGGACTTTTCGGGCGAAGGCGAGGCGCACATGGATGTGTTCCATCCCGACGACGCCGAAACAATCCTCGCCATGGTGCGAGCCCACGAAGGCGGTCAGAGCGCCGCAATCGCCCAGCGGTGGCTCGAGCGCGCGCCGTCTTGGTTCACCATCGTGCGGGCGCCGCTGGCCTCGATGGCCGGCTTCTTCCTGCAGCTGCCCCTGCATGAGCTGACGCCGCACGAGGTGGCGTTCGACCCGGTTGCCGCCCCCATAGTGGAAGCGACCTCGGTTGCCCTGCGCGACGGCGAGAGTGCACTGTTGTTTCGCTATTGGATGTCTGGCAGCGAGTATCAGGGCATCTCACCGGTTCAGAGCCGGATATTCATCGAAATGGTGCATCGCTACCTGACAACCCCCCGCCTTGTCCAGTCCTACCTGATCTGCGCCGAGCCCCTGTTCTGGGAGGCGCTCTTCGCCTACGCAGACATGCCCCGCCACACCATGTTCGAAGGGCCGGGCTACGGCGTCTTCGGGCACGACTGGCGAGCGCGTCCGCCGGTGGCGTGGCTCGACCTGCTGGCAGCTCGCGAGGTTGCGGAGGAGCCGGTCTTCGTCGTCGAAGAACCGGCGATGGACCTGGTGGTCCTCGCCGAGAAGGAGTTCCGGAGCGCCGTTCATGACGCACTGCGCAACTATGGGAGAGAAGCTGCGCTGCGGGCCAGCCCGTTGCTGCGCTCGTCGCTGGTCGTCCGCCGACTGGCGGGCGGGGAGCCGGTGGAGAGCTTGCGGCAGTTGATCAAGGAGGCGGCCGAGAAGGCGACCAGCTCCGAGGACACCGCCAAGCTCTACCCGGCTTTGTATCACGGATTCCTCAACCCGGCGCCCAATCACGAGGCGGCCGCTCGTCAGGCGCACATGTCGTACAGCACGTTCCGCCGGTACGTCGCGACCGCGCGCGATCTGGTTGCCGATCAGCTGTGGGAACTGGAGACGAGTGGGCCTTGAGGGCGCGATGACGTCAGACGCGGAGCGGCGCTACCCGAACCAGACCCTCGAGGAGGTCATAGGCACGCCTGCCCACTCCCCGATCCTCCTCCTCGAGGAGGTTGGCCATGACCTTGAGCACCCATTCCATGAGCGGCTTGGAATGCAGGCCCGTATGAGCGAGGGTTCGCATCACCCATGGGTACCCGATGGCCTTCACGAAGACTCGCGCCATCCGGTAATAGTCGCCATATACCTCGTCGAGGTGGTCGGCGTACCGGTGGAGCAGTCCGAGGTCGTCGGCGTCGAGCGCGGCCGCGATGTGCTCTGCCGCCATCCGTCCGGTCTCGTAGCCGTATGCGATGCCCTCGCCGTTCCAGGGGTTGATGGCTCCCATGGCATCGCCGACGGTCACCCAGTTCGGGCCAACGCGTGGTCCTTTGGAGAAGCTCATCAATAGCTTGCCGCCGCGGGGCTCCGACAGCTTGCGCGCTTCTGACAGGTCCCAATGTCGGGGCGCCGAGCGGACGTAATCGCCCATCATCTTGGTGGTGTTGACCTCCTTCCAATGCCGGAAGGTGGAAAGCAGGCCAACGCCCACGTTGACGGTCCCGTCGCCCAGCGGAAACACCCAGCCGTACCCGGGCATCGACGCGCCCCGCTCGTCACGGATGTCGAGTTGACTCTCCATGAACGCGTCGGTCGATCGTGGCGATGAGTAGTAGCCGCGGGCCGCGAGGCCGAGCGGATAGTCCTTGTCGCGGACGGTGCCGAGGGCACGCCCGAATCGGCTGGTCGATCCATCGGCGATGACCACCACTGTCGACGTGATCACATCGGAGTCTTCGCCATTCGTCATCTCGATCCCGGCGAGCCGGCCGTCGACGACGTGCGGTACTGCGGTGACGCCTTGCCGTATCACCGCCCCTTCTTTCTCGGCGAGGCGGGCGACGGCCTGATCCAAGTCCAGGCGGCGGATGACCCCACCCCAGTTCGGGTACCGGGAGTGGTCCGGCCACGGCATCTCCAGATGCAGGGTCTCGCCCGCATACGAGCGTAGCCCGACGATCTGGTGAAACTCCCCCGCCGAGAAGTCGAAGCCCATCTGACTCAGCTCGTAGATGGAGCGCGGGGTCAGTCCGTCACCGCATGTCTTCTCTCGCGGGTAACGGGACTTCTCCGCCATCAGCACGGACCGGCCCCCCCGGGCCAGCCAGTATGCGGCAGCCGCTCCGGCCGGGCCGCCTCCGACCACTACCACGTCGTAGTCGCTCATCGCCACACGTTACCGCTCGGCTCAGCCTGCCGACCGCAGCGAGTAGTAGCTGAGGATCTGGAGCTCGGTGGCAAGGTCGACGTGACGAACCTGCACCGAGGATGGAACACGAACCACGACGGGTGCGAAGTTGAGGATGGACCGGACCCCTGCCGCCGCCAAGCGACTCGCCGTTTCTTGCGCGGCTCCGACCGGGGTGGTGATGATGCCGATCGCGACTTTTTCCGCTGTGATGTCGGCGTCGAGGGTGTCGACGGGGCGGATGGCCAGGCCGTCGACGAAGGTGCCGATCTTGTCGGGGTCGGCGTCGTAGATCGCCACGATCCGGTAGCCGGAGGTGGCAAATCCCCCGTAGTTGGCCAGCGCCGTGCCCAGATTTCCCGCCCCGACGATGACGACGGGCCAATCCTGCGTCAGACCGAGCTCACGGCGGATGAGGACGCAGAGCTGCTCTTTGTCGTAGCCCACACCACGCACCCCATTCGAGCCGAGACAGGACAGGTCTTTGCGGACCTTGGCGGAAGTCACTGCCGCGATCTCAGCCAGCGCTTCGGAGGAGACGGTGGTGGCCGAGTCAGGGAGCGATTCGAGGCACTGGAGGTACATCGGCAGCCGGGCCACCGTCGCTTTCGGGATTGTGCCCTTTTTCACAAGCGCACGATAGCGCCGCTCCCGAGATGCAGGGAATCGTCAGGACTCGAGCTGACGGTTCTGGTCGGCTTCGTAGCGGTTGAGGGCGACCAGGAACATGGCGAACAGGATGGCGGATGCCAGCATGAACGTGAGCGGGAGGATCCGAATCTCGAAGGCGTTCAGCCCCTCGAAGTTCTCGGGCCTCGGTCCGCGAGGCGCATAGAGCACGAACAGCAGAGAGTTCAGAACCCCCCAGCCGAAGATCCCGGCGCCCGTCACGAGGAACGCGAGCCGTTTGCCCAGGTTGGTGGCGGTGATGAGGTAGCCGGTGCCGAAGAACGTCAGCATCGACACCACGAACAGGAAGATCCCCGTGAACAACAGATTCTGAGACAGGATGTCTCGCATCAGCTCACGCATCAGCGAAGCACCTCCCCTCGCAAGTACTGGATGAGCAGGTCGAGGTCCTCTTCGGGCAGGACCTGTCCGAATCCGGGCATGTACCCGCGCCCGACACCATTCACTCCGTACCCGACTCCCAGCTCCGAGCCGTTGGCGATGAAATTCTTCATCGATTCCGCATCGAGGAATTGAACGTTGGCTCGACCCTCCCACAGGGCAGGTCCCAGGGCTCCCGATCCGACCTCCTGCGTGAAGGCCGGGCCTTCCGAATACCCTGACGTGTGGCAGCGGGCACAGTAGGCCTGATACACGCCAACGGCCCTTCGTGCCTGGTCGACGTCACCGCCGAACGTGGCATCGGCCACCGACTGGAAATCGACGGCGTACTTGCGTTGCTCACCCGCCTGTTGGAGAAACTCGAGGCCCTCCTCAGCGGTGGCCAGCAGGTCGTCTTGGCGGTCGACCGTGAGCTGCAGAGCCGACACCTCCGACTCGAGCGCAGCGACGTATGTCTCGGCGGCCCGCAGGTCAGACGTCCCGTCGGGTGACGTAGCCGGGTTTCGAGGGTCGAGCACGATCGGGGCCAGGTCGGCGACGATGGCGGCTGCGTCTTCGGAAACTGCGGAGAGCTCGGCCTCGACTCGGTCGGTGACACCGTCCTCGTCGACGTCCACCCCGGATGCGCCGGCGAGAATGGCCGCAGCGGCTTCGGCGAGGGGGCGCAACGCCGCCAGCTGGCCGGGAGCTGCTTCGATCTCGGCGATCAGCTCTTGTTGCGATGCGATCTGGGCGTCCACGCTGGCATCGGCGCCGTCGAGGCTGCTCAGCGCCAGGTCGACGCGAGTGTCGACTGCCGCCACCGCCTCGGCCTGAGGGATCTGGACCGTCTTCAGGTAATCGATGACTTCTTGGACCTGCTGTTCGTTCATGGGCCCACCACCGTCGAGGCCCCAAGGAGGCATCGGGCTCCCCGGACGCCCGTAGACGATCCAGAAGCGAACCTCATCCTCGTCGTAGCGGTAGAAGATGTCGTTGAGCGCCGGAGCCGCCCACGACACGGCCACCCCGCTGCGCTTGTCCACGAACCCGGCCACGCCCCCGTCGAGAGCGGCACCATGGCATGCGCCACATTGGAACTCTTCGACATGCTCGTGGCCGCGCTCGACCGACTCCTCGTGGAATTGCTCTTCGAAGCCCTCCTGGCGCCCGATCTCGCCCAGCCAATACACCGGCAGAGAGATCGCCAGCAACCCTGACAAGATCACCGCCACCGACATGACACGGTCGAGGCGCCGACCTTCCAACTCGGCGTCCGTTTTGAACGGATCGAGGTTGGGAGGAACCTCGTCCTTGTTGCGGCCGCGCAGTCCCGATGCAACGAGCACGGCGAGCCAGCCGAGGGCGCCCAACGCCACGATGACGATGACGATGCTGCTCACCTGGTCAGGCTTCCTCTTGGGTCGCGCTGATCGTGATGCAGCTCGGTCCCAGCGGGTACCGGGCGTTCTTGGCCGGAGCACGTTCGGTGGGGATCACCTGGCTGGTGCGAACGATGAACCTATTGCTCTCGTCGATCTCGACCACGAACCGGTCGAGGTTGCGCGGCGCCGGTCCGGCCTCGTACTCCCCGAGGACGTTGTACTTCGAGCCGTGGCACGGACACTCGAAACCCTGCGAGGTCTGACACCACGGCACCCGGCAACCGAGGTGAACGCACTTCTGCCATAGGGCCGCGAGGCCCCCCGCCACCGTCGCGTTGTCCGAGAACTGCGACCCTGCCTCTTGCGAGTCGGAGATGGGCACGATCCACGACTTTGCTTCCGGCCAGAACAACGGTGTCACCGAGCCGTCGGCGTTGAAGACAGCGTTACGAATCTCATCCGCATCCCCGGCGTCGATGTCGGCGCCGAACCCGCCCTTCACGCGGGGCCACATGAAGCCAAAGCTGGCCAGGCCGAAGATCCCCAACACCGAGAAGAACGTGCCGGCCATCGCCCGGTTGAGGAACTGGCGCCGAAGTATGCCCGCCTCTTCGGGGCTGACCTCGAGGACGCGCTGCGCTTCTACGGTCTGATACGCGGGAACCGCTTCGACCGGCTCCTCGACATCCGGCGCTTCCACTGCCAATGCCTCGGCCGATGCGTCGGCGGCTCCGGCGGATGCTCGCGTGGCCGCAATCACCCCTGCTGGTACGCCGGCGTCACTGCGGCGGGCGTCCTCTTCGAGATTTCGACGCCATTCATCGTCTCGTTTCGACTGGCGGAAGGCAATGCCGAACGCAGCCAGCGCTGCGAACAGCAGGACTGCGGCAATCACGACGAAGATCAGCTGGTTCGTGGTCATTCGAAGTTCACCCAGTCTTTGAGGTCGTCGAAGAAGATCCCGTCGGCCCACGGGTAGGTGAAGTTGAAGCCGGGGCCCCGGAAGAGCACACCGAGGATCGTCAAGACGCTCGAGCCCATGAAGAAGAAGGTGTACATGAAGATGGCGAACTTGCGATCGGAGGGCTTGATGGACGGGTTTCGGTCGACGTACGGAATCGCCATGAATCCGATCAACCCGACGATGGTCGGCACGGTGACACCGGCGATCTGCGGATCGAAGTACGACAGCAGCTCCTGCAGACCGAGGAAATACCAGGGTGCCTTGGAGGGGTTGGGCGTGGCGTTGAAGTTGGCCGCCTCGAGGAGCGGCGCCTGCAGAATCACCGAAAGCACGAGCAGTACCGCAGTCACCGCCAGGAGCGAGGCGAATTCGGCGATCATCAGATGAGGCCAGGTGCTGACCTTGTCGGTGGGCTCGGCCTTGACCTGCTGGATCGCTTTGGCCTTGACGACGGTCAGCAGTCGCTGGGTCCGGACGCCTTCCGGCCCGCTCTCCGCGGGAGCCACCGGACGGGGCGATACGGACGTGGCGACCCGGCCTCCGTTGCCGGCTGGCCCACCGTTGCCCGAAGGCGGCTCCACATCACCTGCGGGAAGTTCGGGTGCAGGTTCGGTGACGGCGGTAGCCACCGGTGCGGGCACCGCTTGCTCCACAGCCGCCGGGGCGGCGGGCTCCGCTGCCGTGTCGGCCACCGGCTCGACAACCGGCGCATCCGCAGCCTGAGCCGACGCTTCCGCAACTGGCGCATCCGCAGCCTGAGCCGACGCCTCCGCAACCGGCGCAGCCTGAGCCGACGCCTCCGCAACCGAGGGCTCGGTTGTCGGGGTGGGCGGCGCTTCGCCTTTCATCTCGGCAAGCACCTGCTCGACCGGCAGGCCCAGAGCTTTGGCCTTGGCTTCGGCCGATCTGCGAAGTAGATGTTCGGGAATCTCAGCCATCTCAGTCTCCTACAGGGGCCCCGAGATGCCGCCGTCCTTGCGCACCCTCCAAAAGTGAACGGCCATGAAGATCACAATGATGAACGGCAAGAACAGCACGTGGCCAACGTACCACCTGAGGATGGTGTCGGCGGACACCTCCAACGAGCCCAACAGGACGAACTTGACCTGTTCGCCGAAGACAGGCACGAACCCGGCCATGTTGGTGCCAACGGTCACAGCCCACAGCGCCAGCTGATCCCACGGCAGCAGGTAACCGGTGAACGAAAGCAGCAGCGTCAGCAGCAACAAGATGACTCCGACGACCCAGTTGAACTCGCGTGGTGGCTTGTAGGCGCCGTGGTAGAAGACCCGCGACATGTGGAGGAACACCGTGAGCACCATGAAGTGAGCTCCCCATCGGTGCATGTTGCGGACCAGCGAGCCGAATGCAACCGAGGTCGAGAGCTCCTGCACATCGGCGTACGCCGCCTCGGCGGTGGGGGCGTAATAGAACATCAAGAAGATGCCCGTGATCGTCAGGAGGATGAAAAGGAAGAAGCTCAATCCACCCAGACACAGTGTGTAGGAAAGGCGGACGCCATGGCGTTTCACCTTCACCGGGTGGAGGTGATACAGCACGTTGTTCATGACCACGTAGGAACGGTTGCGAGGTGAGTCGGAGTAGCCCTTCTTGAAAGGCGAGCCAGGCCGGAGAATCGACTCCATCACCTGGCTGCCATGAAGGCGTTCCCACGTTTCGGTGGCGAGCCCCTTGGCTCGCTCCAGCAATGTGGTGTTGTCGTTTCCGTTGGCCAACTGTTCCTCCGCCTCTACATCCGCAATCCGTAGACGTACCCGTTCTTGTAGTCGCGCTGGCCGGTGTCGATGTCCCAGGGCGCGATCAGATCGGCCTGCGCCGCTTCATCCGACAACGACCCTTCGAACTTGCCGAGGGTGATCACGCCCGTCGGACAGCGGTCGATACACAGCGCACAGCGGGTGCACTCGTTCTCATCGACGAGGAAGAACCCCATGGCATCGGGGTCGGAATTGGGGTCGACGACGCCTTTGGCCTCATGGATTGCGTCGAGCGAGAGGTAGTGGATGCACTTCCACGGGCAGATGTCTACGCAACCTTCACAGAGGATGCACTCGGATTGGTCGATGTGGAGAAATTGCTTCGGCTTGACCTGGGCTTTGAGGTAATCGCCGTCGACCACCGCCAGCTGATAGTCGTCGCGGATGGGGGGCGTCTCGAACCAGACGTCTCGTCCTCCGGCCATCAGCGGCTGCCTTTCGTGAGAGGCCTTCCGTACGGCGACAGCTTGGCTTCGGGCGTGGCCACCTTGTCTTGCTTGCCAAAGTCCTGGATCTTGTAGGCAAACAGGATGGCAGCTCCCAACGCCACCATGTGATAACCCCCGGAGATGGCGTCCTTCAGGGCGGCCATGCTCACGGCCACCTCGTTGTTGAGGACGATCCACGACAGCGACTCGGGGATCACCACGAACTGCTTCTGTGAAGTCCAGGCGAGGGGGCCTTGCGCCAGGTTGAGCCACTCGGACGGAATGATGCCGAAGTAGAGCACCAGCTCGAACCACGCGATGAATGCTGTAATGCCGGCCCTGGCCCACGTCATCGTCTTGCCGATCACCCACGCCATGAGGGCTCCGGCGACGATGAACTGCGATCCGGCCGTGGCGACGATCTGGCCGAAGGTGACAGAGAGCCAGTGCCGGGGAATGTTTCCGAGGAACGTGTCGACCTCGACCGGGATCTCTACCCCGTCGACAAACTCGGTCTGTGGGAACAGCGCGAAATGCGCCCAGATGACGCCGAACGCCACTGCGACGATGCCCATGGCCAATAACGCAAGACCGCCGATTCTTCGTTTCGATTCGTCGAGGTGCGCCAGTCGGTTCATGCTCTCAGATTCGTCGGGGACCGCGAGGCCCTACTGTCTGTTCTCGTCCGCCTCTCACAAGGGGGCACGGCCGTAGCGGGCCCCACGTGCAGGAGATTAGTAGCACAATCGGGGGTGAGCGCTGAATCGCCAGCGTGGGTGTTGCCGATCGAGCGATGCAACCGACGGCGGCGACGATCGAGCCAGTATGATGCCGACCGCAGCGCACCCAGGATGAAGGCGGGGGCGCGAGCTGGAGCCGCGCGTCTCAGCGCGGAACGACGGACGACAGGAGCGCGGCTTGGCTGCCACATCGCATCCGACCCGAGTGGCCGAGTTCGATTCCGCCGCGCGTACCCACATGCTCATCGCCCTGGCATTCCTCGCCGTTGCCGCCGTGGTCGGTGTGCTGGCCGCACTGAAAGCAGCGTTCCCGACATTCGGCGCGGCGAGTCCCCTGTTCTCGTATGGTCGGCTCGCTCCGCTGGCGACCAATTCCCTCGTGTTCGGGTTCCTGACGTTCACCAATCTCGCCGCCGCCTACTTCTTGCTGCCGAGGCTGACCGCAACTGAGATGTGGGGGGAAGGCCTGGCTCGCCTGGCAGGTGCGGCCGGTGCGGTGGTCACCGTCCTCGCGCTCGTACTGACCGCATCCGGCGCTTCGCCGAACCAGGGTCGGCTCCTGGGCGAGTTCCACTGGGGGTTCGACCTTGCGCTGCTCGTGTTCTACCTGGTGCCACTGACGGTGGCACTGAGGACGATCGCCAAACGCAAGGTGGAGAGTATCTACATCTCCGTCTGGTACGTGGTCGGTGGCCTGATCTGGCTGGTCGGGTTGACGGCGGTGGGGGCCAACCCGTGGATCGGCGGTGTCGGTTCGGCGTTGACCACCTCGTTCTATACCGTCGGGATGGTCGGTCTGTGGTCGGTGGGAGTCGGTATCGGAGCCGCCTACTACCTCATCCCCCGTGTCACCGACAACCCGCTCTTCAGCCGTCCACTCGCCCTGGCCGGCTTTTGGTCGCTGGCGTTCGCACAGGTCTGGACGGGTCCGGCGGCGATGATCTACGGGCCTGCCGCCAACTGGATCGAGTCGGTGGCCATCATCTTCACCATGGGCATGATCGTGCCCGGCCTGGCGGTGCTCGCCAACTTCATCGGCACCCTGCAAGGCAAGTGGTCGCTGGTGCGCGAGCGCTCCGATTTGAGGTTTGCCGTTGCGGGCGCGGTGGTGCTGGTGTTCCTCTCATTCGTGAGCAGCGCCGAAGGCTTCCGGTCTGTCGCCTCCGTTGTGGGCCTCACACAGTTTTCCACCGGCACGCGCTATGGGCTCCTGTACGGAGCTGCGTCGATGCTGGCCGCCGCGTTCCTCTACTACGCACTGCCGCAGGCGTTCGGCCGCCAGCTCTACTCCGAGACGGCCGGCCGTCGCCAGCTGCAACTCATGTTCTGGGGCGTCGGCGGCGTGACGATATTCACATGGCTCGCCGGGCTGGCGGCGGGCTACACCTGGCTGGCCGGGGCGTATACCGGTGCTTTCGCCAGCGTCGGCGAGGGATTCGCTCACACCCTCTCTTCCACACGGACATTGGGCATCCTCGCGCTGTTGGCCGTGCTGGTGGTCGCCACCGCCCAGATCATCATGGTGCTCAACCTGTGGAGGACCGTTACCAGCGGGGCGGCAGCCCCTCAAGAGGTGCTCGTGGAGGCCGCATGAGCGACCTCGCTGCCGCCGCTGCCGCAATGGGAGGACCTGAGGAGCTGGTGCTCAGGTCGGCGAAGGCGCGGGCGCAGGCGGCCGGCGTTCCAGTAGAGGATATCTTGGCGGCCTGGGCAGCCGGAGGCTCCGCTCCTTCGGGGAGCGCCGCCGCAGCTCCGCAGGTCGAAGCGGCTGCCCAAGCCGAGATCGCAGCGGCGAGCGAGACTCCGGCTCCGGCCGTCGAGTCCGCCCAGCCCGCCCAGGCTCCTGCCGACGCGCCGGCGACCACCGCTGCAGCCTCGACACAATCGGCTCAGGTGCCGCCGAACCCCGGCGGCGTCGTCGTCGTCGACCGCCGTGCCGGCGCCGCGCCGGTGCTCACCGGGAGAGTCGACAGGCCGGAGCTCTACGTCGTCGGTATCGTGCTGCTGTTCTTGCTGGGGGTGTTGGTCGCGGTCGTGCTCCCCGCCCAGGATGCGCAAAGCGTCGCAGCCGACCAACTGCCGGGCACCACCCCGGTGCTCACCGATCTCGCCGAACGGGGCCGTCAGGTGTACGTGCAGGAAGGTTGTTTCTACTGCCATACGCAGATGGTGCGGTCGGCTGTCACGGATGTGGGCCTGGGCACCGTGACCGAACCGGGCACGTCTGCTGCGCTTGCGGGCGACACGTTCGGTCACCAGCGAATCGGCCCCGACCTCACCCACGTCGGGAGCCGTGAGCCGACCAGCGACCCGGCCTATCTGCGTTCGTTCCTCGTCGACCCCTCGAGCGTGAATCCCGACACACAGCAACCGGCAGTTGCATACCTATCGGACGAAGACCTCGATGCCCTGGTCCAATACCTGGTGGAGTCGCAATGAGCGAGACCCTGGCGGCGGCTGCAGCAACACTGGGCGTACCGGAGTCGCTGGTAGAGCGGTCGGCGAAAGCCCGCGCCGCAGCCACCGGCGGATCGGTCGATGACATCCTGCAGGCATGGGCCGGAGGTGGAGCCGCCCCTGCGGCAACGGCAGCGGCCCCGGCCGTGGAATCGGCGGAAAGTGCTCCTGCCGCCGCCGAAGAGGCAACCATCGAGGATGCCCCCACCGAGGCTGCCCCCACGCCTGCCGAGGCCGCCCCGGTACCGGCGGCGGCCGGCGCCGGCGCTGGCGGTGTTCAGGTGGTTCAGGGTCCGCCGCCACCGGAGACGGTCTCATTGGAGGAGGCCGCGGAGTGGGAAGTGGTCACCACGGTCCCGTCGGTGGGCATCAAAGAGCGCACGAACGGGGTCGTGCCCAGCTGGCTCATGGCGTTCTTCGTCGTCATCCCCATCATGGCCGTGGGCTATATCACTGTCGGATCGGCGGGGCCCGAGTGCGGCGAAGCAGGTCAGCTGGCGGTGAACTTCCGCAACGAGCTCGTCAACTGTGATTTGACCGCCTACGAGGGCGCCGGCGGACCAGGCGGCGGCGGGGGCGGGAACCTCGTGGCGGCCGGAGCCGACGTGTACGCAGCCAATTGCGCCTCATGCCACATGCCGAACGGCGCCGGAGGCGCAGCCGGACCGCAGCTGAGCGGCGGCTCGGTGCTCGCGACCTTCAGCGGGTGTGGCGATCACATCACATGGGTGGAGTTGGGTACGGCCGGTTGGACCGCCCAGATCGGGTCCACGTACGGCGACACGGCCAAGCCCACCGGGGGATTCGGGAACATGCCCGGCTTCGGTCAAGCCCTGAGTGCGGATCAACTCGCCCAGGTCGTCCTCTACGAGCGGGTCGTGTTTGGTGGCGCCAGCGCCGAGGAGGCCCTCGTCGATTGCGGCCTTGCGGCCGGTGAGGCGCCAGATGGGACCACGCCTGATGGGACTGCGCCCGATGGGACGGCACCGGACGGGACCGCCCCCGGCGGATCAACCCCCACCGAAACCACCGCACCGGCCGCGGCGGCATCCCTGAACGAGTGAGCGGCGGGCATCCTCCTCAGAAACCTAGAAGGGCGGACCCGAGGGTCCGCCCTTCAACAGGCTCTCCCAGTTGACATCGGGGCGGGCTGGGAGGCTTCCGATACACCATGGGTACTGAACGTGCCCAAGGCATAGGTTCGAT
The DNA here is from genome assembly GCA_041586155.1 of Acidimicrobiia bacterium. Lineage (GTDB taxonomy): Bacteria > Actinomycetota > Acidimicrobiia > Spongiisociales > JAENVV01 > JBFGJH01. Next base: position 65,602 of record JBFHAT010000009.1, on the reverse strand, counting down.
GTCAATGAGTTCGCCTTGTTCCATCGTATCGGCATCGGCCCGGAATGTCTTTAGAGACTTTTTGGAAAATCGCATCAGCCCGCAGAGCACACAGGGGGTGCTTCCTACAATCGAACGATGCGGCCGGCGACCACCATCGTGCTCATCGCCCTTCTGGGAGCGTTGACGATCGCCGGAGCGGTGTTCCTCTTCCAGCTGTTGTCCGCCTGACGCCATCACCGACGTATCGGTTCGAACACCACCGAGCGCCCTTCGCCGAGACGGAGCTTCTCGTCGGCTCGACCATCTCGAACCGCCAGAGCAGCAAGGCCTTGCGAGTCGATCACGACCATCCCCTCCCCTGGTTCCACATCGCCGAATGCGGCGACAAGCGGCAGCACGTGCTCGGCAGGGCCGATCCGCACCGTCATTTCGGTGCCGATTCCGATGCCGAGGGAGGCAAGCTCGTCGGGACCGACGTTGGTCTGGACGTTGCCAAAACGATCCACCCACCATGCCACTCCCGACACCCGCTCCGTCTCGACCGCCGGCAAGGGCAGCATGCTCGGCGTCAACGACCCGACGGGGACCGCCGGGCCGATGTCCTCGATGCCGGCCTGACCCGAAGCCAACACCGCTGCAGCCGGGCCGAACCGGTCCCGACCATCGAAGGTGGCGCCGGCGCTCGGGATGACCAGCTCTTCGTTGGCGATGAGATGAGCCCGACCCGCTCCTCCGATGAGGGCCACCGCCGGTGCGAGGAGCCCGTTGTCGGGGCCGACGAAGTAACCCCAGTCGGTTTCCACCGCAACCGCACGCCGGGCGGTTCCGACGCCCGGATCGACGACGGCGAGGGCTACACCGTTCGGGAGATACTGGATAGCCCGCATCAGCGACAGCGCCCCCGCCCTGACATTTCCGCGAGCCACCCCGTGATTGACATCGATCACGGCCACCTCTGGGGCGATGCGTGCAATCACGCCATGCACGACACCCACGAACTCGTCATCGTGACCGAAGTCGGACAGAAAGCTGATCGGCTGCGACATCGACGCATGCTAGGTCGGTGCGAGATCGCACAGAACTACCATGGCGCCGATGGCCGACGCGACGCACGACCAATTCGTCGATCGGACCGTGACCGCCGGGGGCGTGACGATGCTGGTGGGGGGTCCCGACACGGGCAAGACGACTCTCGCCAAGAAGATGCTCGCCGCCGCGGTGGAGCTGGGCATGAAGGCGGCCTACGTCGACGCCGACGTCGCTCAGTCGACGGTCGGGCCGCCGACATGTGTCGGCCTGCGCTGGGTGCGTTCGACGGCCGACCTGCAGAGCCTGTGGCAAGCCGACGATCTCAGATTCGTGGGGGCCACCGACCCCTCGCGCCTCGTCCTGCAGATGGTCACCGCCACCGCCACCTTGGTTTCCGCCGCACGCACAGAAGCCGATCTCGTCGTCGTCGACACCACTGGCGTCGTGTCAGGCGTCACCGGACAAACGCTCAAGTATCACAAGGTGGAGCTCGCCCGGCCCGATCATGTGCTTTGCCTTCAGCGGGGTTCAGAGATGGAGCCCATCATTGGCATGTTGAGAAGGTTCTTCTCAGCCGAGGTGACCACTACGGGCGTGGAGCCCGACCTGGTGCCCGAGTCGGCTGATGCACGGGCGGCCCTGCGGGCGAAGCAGCTTGCCATGGCGATGGCCGAGCCGCTCGACTCGTGGCGAGTGCGCCCGACTGTCTTCGCGCCCACGCTCCCCGCAGGCCTCGACCTCAGCCGGCTCGACAGGATGCTGGTGGGTGTCCACGACGGCACCGGCCGTTGCCTCGGCTTGGGCACCTTGTCGTTCGACGAACACGAGATCCTGCGGGTCCGGACCAACGTCGGCGAGGGAATGCAGGGCTTGCGACTCGGATCGATGCGAATCGAGCCGGAGACGTACGCCACCACCCCGGTCAACCTGCGACAGGTGATGTTCGGCGTCGACTTGTGATGCGCCGAGTGCTGCCTGTGGCCGCGGTCCTGGCAGTGTGTGTCGTGGCCTCGCCGAGCGCCGCAGTCCCCCACCATGTCCGGCTACGTCAAGACGCCGGTCTCGAATCCAGGTTCGTAGGGGCGATCAATGATGCCCGCGCCGAGGCGGGATTGGGAGCCCTGCGCCCATACGTCGACCTCACCGACGACGCTCGAGCTCATACTGCCCGCATGATCGCGTCCGGCGACCTGTTCCATTCCGACCGGCTGGGCGGCTACGCCACCGGATGGTCGCTGCTGGGTGAGAATGTCGGATTCGGGCCGTCGGTGGTGAAGCTGCACGACGCGTTCATGGCCTCGCCGTCACATCGCAAGAACGTGCTCGACGAATTCGATCGCGTGGGGGTCGGAGCCGACACCTCCCAAGACGGGGCGATCTACGTCACGGTGCTGTTCATGCAGACCGCCCTGCCTGGGCAAGAGGTGATCGATTCCAGACAGCCCTACGCCACCGGCCTCGCCTGGTCGCTGGTCGGTCTCGAGCCGCCGCCGGGGCAATGAGAAACGGCGGCCAGAGGCCGCCGTTCTCGCGGGTTGAACATCCGACATACCCGGCCAACACTTCAGTCCCCGCACTTCCCCGAACAAGGCGTCGTGCGGTCGGCACCTCGGATCTCAGCCCCTCGCCGAATGTACGAACTCTGCAGGCGGTCGTCAACCCGTACGACTGCCAACGTTATTCATCTCAACAAGTGTCTTTTCGAGTCAATTGGCGCTTCAGTTGGGGCTCACCGAGCGGTTGTCCACAGGATTCGCCGGTTTCCCCAGGGGGTTGTGCACAAACGCTGTAGACAACTTTCCAAAGAAACTTTTCCGCCTCTTTGGCGCACCTCCAGGCGCCATCTCGGCGTCCCTCATGCACGCGTGGAGCGGGCCGTGCGAAGCGCTGCGACGAGCGGCCGAAACGCTTCTTCGACCTGCTCGTAGATCTCGGCCATCACGTACTCGAGCTCGTCCCGGTCGGCCCGTGCTGTGGCCACCCGGGCCCGCAACACGATGCCGTTTTCCTCGTCGATGCAATAACGGGTGCGCCAGGTGCGCCGATTTCGAACCAAACACTGGCGGAGGAGGTCGGGAGGCGAGTCGCCGGCCGGAAGAACGTAGGCCTCGACCCGGACGGATCGATCGCCAACCTCGAACCACACCGTCGTGAAATCACGGGTCTCCTGCCGCATCCGTACGGCGATCCGCCCGTCGACCACCTCCCAATAGACGACCGGGTTGTCGGGGTCTTCGGTCCATTCGGCGACCAGTTCGGGGAGGTCAGCTGGTGATGCCGTCATACAGCTCGAGCAACCTGCTCGCGGTGAGGTCCCAGGAGAATGCCCCGGCGTGAGCAATGGCGCCTGTCGACAAGGATTCGGCGAGGTTCCGGTCGCAGAGAATTGCGGTAATCCGCTTGGCGTAGTCGGCTGGTTCCCAGCCGTCCACGAGGAAACCCGACATGCCGTCGACCACGACGTGGTTCAAGCCTCCGATGGCCGCAGCGACGACGGGCACGCCGCACGCTTGAGCTTCGACGGCGACCAGCCCGAAGCTCTCGCTCCGGGACGGAAGTACCAAGACGTCAGCAGCCCGGTAGTAATCGGCGAGGTCACGATGCGGCTGCGGCGTCCGCAGCTCCACCCGATCGGACAGTCGCGTGCCGGAGATCCGATCTCGTAGCGCCCGCAGCTCGGCGGGTCCCTTCGACCCGCTGGCACCGCCGACGATCAGGAGGTCTGCGTCGGCGACGTCGCCCACCACATGCTCGAACGCATCGAGCGTCACGTCCAGACCCTTGATCGCCTGAATGCGCCCGACGAACAGAACATGGCGACGCGTCGGATCGACACCGATTCGACGTCGCGCCGCCTCCTGATCGCCCGGCGAGAACCAGTCATGGTTGATGCCCGGGGGATTGAGGCAAAGCCGGGCAGGGTCGGCGCCATAGTGTTCGAGCAGATCCTCCATCTCGATCGGTGTCGCTGCCACGACGCAATCAGACCCGGCGATGACGTCGAGCTCGGCGGCGATACGCATGAGGCCCGTCGGAGGTTGGTCGGCCCGGCGCGTGGCGTCCTTGACCCGGCCGAGGGTGTGGAAGGAGTTGGCGAGAGGGATGCCCAAGAGCCGCTTGATCATCAGGCCTGCCCAGCCGCTGAGCCAGTAATGGCTGTGGACGAGGTCGTAACGGAGGTTGTGCCGCCGGCTCCACTCCACGACTCGCTCGGCGAACCCGAAGACGTGGTCGGAAAGCTCGACGATCGACAGTGGGTTCATCGGGCCCGCTTCGAGATGGACCACTCGGTAGCCGGGCGCCACCTCCACGACCTCGGGCGCCTCCGCATCTTCGCGTCGAGTGAACACATCGACCTCGACGCCTCGCTCGGCCATCGTCCGGGCCAGTTCGTCGACGTACACGTTCATTCCGCCGGCGTTGCCGGTGCCCGGCTGCGACAGGGGAGACGTGTGAAAACTGAGGTAGGCGACCCGCTCGATCATGTGACACCACTGATCCTATGCAGAGGCCGCGGCCGGGCCCCGAGCCGTTGTTTGTACGGTTCGTCCCCCTTCAGGAAATCGAAGATGGCCGAACCTCGCTCGATGGTCAGCTCGATCAGCCTGGCGAGGAGGACCACCCCCGGTGACGCGTCGGCGTGATCGGGATCATACGCCGAGTTGTAGAGGAAGTAACCGTCGTCGTCCTGGTACCCGAAGCCGGCGGCCGTGACAGCCCCACGATCGTCGACGAGGGCATCGATGCCCCATCCCGGCATCGCCAACAGCTCGCCAAAGAACGACTCCATTCCTGGCGTCATGAACTTGCCTTTTTCGCCAGGTGACCGACGGTGGAATCGGATGAATTGCTCAAACAGCTCTCCCGCCTCTGCGGCGTGTACGAATGTGGTCTCGCCGATCGCTTCGATGTAACGGCGGCTTTTTCGCCTCAGTTCATGCCGTTCTTTCTTGCTGAGGCGAGCCAGGTACTCGTCGTAGGTCGGCGGAAGCTCGAGGACTGCGGTCGCCGCGTGTATCTCTTCGAGGAATTCCAGCCCGAGCGCGCGCAACGTCCGGCAGAAGACATCAGCCGCCTCGGAAGGGAGGGAGTCGAAGACATACCGCGTTCCGGGCTCGAGCCCTGCCATCTCGACCTCCACGAGTTCGGGGCTGCCGGCGCCTCGCGGCGAGCGGTAGTCGACCAGGTCCTCGTGGCCGGCCAGGCTGAGGAGCTCGGGCCGTCGCTCGAAACCAACCATGCCCGTCGGTGACGTCCGGAGAACGAAGATGCCCGGATCAGGGCCCACCCCGACGACGGCTTCGAGGAACTCAGCCGATGCGAAAGGCCCGATGGCCGGAGCGACCGGATGCAGCTCAGGTGTGGACATCGAAACCCTTCAGTTCGATCGATCCTTGCGCCGTGCCCCCACCCAGCACCGCCGGGCCGGGCACCAAACGATCCGCGGCCGCGCCGACCGCCATCCCCAACAGCCGAAGCAGGCCGATGATTCCCGCCTGCATGCCACGATCCGTCCCGTCCCAAGATTTCACCACCGCACCGCCGTGATGCCGGATCGCAACGCCGATACATCCTTCCGCCCCGATCTTGGCGGCCGCATCGATCGTCTTGCCGATCCGCTCGTCGATCCGGCCGTTACTGGCTGCCAGCGCCGGGTAGCGGTGCATTGCCCACCACACCCGTTCGAAACGAGGCTCTGCAGCGAGGCGTGCATACAGGCCGGCCAGCTGGCGAACGGTGGTCGTGAAGACAGGAGCTCCACAGCCATCAACACCGACCGCGTCAACCGGAGCCTTGGTCAGATCCTCCCACAGCTCCCGTATCCGGAGCTGCAGAGGATGCTCCTGGTCGGTGTAGGTGGCGACCTCCCATCCCGCCGCCCGACAGGCGGCGAGCATCGCAGCATGCTTGCCAGAGCAGTTGTGGAAGATGGGCGCCGGACGCTTGCCGCGAACAACCCAGTGGTCTCGCGCCTCACGATCGAGCGGCCAATCGGGAGGGGTTCGGAGCATGTCCTCATGCAGGCCCGCCTCCTCCAAGATGGACCTCACGTACGCAACGTGCGCAGGAAAACCACCATGGCTGGAACAAGCCACCGCCAGCTGCTGATCGGTGAGCGATGCCCCCACGTCGAGTGCCACCAATGCCTGAAAGGGCTTGGCGGCCGATCGAACGAAGAACGGCCGATCGACGTCGCCGATCGCTACCGGGTCGAGGCCGTCCACTGATCGGAACATGGCCGCGCCGCGGTGTTCGGCTTCAAGGACGCCGTTTCGGCGTACTTCGGCCAGGACCGTCAAGACTGGGGCAGCTTGTCGTCCAGGTCTTCCCGATAGCGGCCGGTGATGTGGGCGTGAAGATGATCGAAGACGTCTTGGACTTGGCGCCGGCTCGTTGAGATCTCGGCTTCGGTGTCGGCCAACGTCGACTGGATCTCTGACAGCTCCGAGTCTGAGAACTCGGCCATTCGCGTCAGGAAGTCGTCCTCCAGTACGTCGTCGATGGGCCGGCGACGCTCGTCGGGGAGGAAGGGAAAGAAGTCACCCCGTACCCTTCCCACGTTGCCGCCGGTCGTCTCTCCGGCTGCGAGGATCTCAGGCAGGGCTTCGATGAGGGATCTCGTCTCGTCGCCGCGGCGCCTGCTCAGCTCGAAGTTGAGCAGGTCCATTCTCCCGTGCAGCATGCGGCGGTAGAACGACAGCTCGGTTTCGACGTCGTTGGCCATCGCTCGGCGATGACGCAACTCGTCGAGGGGGAGGTCTTCGAGCCCCTCCACGAACGACGGGTCGAGAATCTGATCGAGACGGCGTCGATGTTGTTCCAAGTCCATGCTCCTAGCAGTTGCGGGCCAGCGTCGGATACGGATTGACCCAGCCGCCACCGACCGGTTCGATCCCGAAATGCAAATGCGGGGCTCCGCCGCGCGCATTCCCGGTGTTGCCGTTGTATCCGACCACGTCACCCTTGGCGACGCGCTGACCGTTGCTCAGACCCTGCGCATATGCGCTCAGGTGGGCGTAATAGTACTTGACACCGTAATCAGACCGTATCCAGACGGCCACACCCCCCAACCCGCCGCTGCGCAGCTCGACCACGCCGTCGGCCACGGCCACCTGAGGATGACCCATCGCGGCGAACACGTCGGTGCCTTTGTGGGTGCGACCACCCGAGCGGGGGAACCCCCAGTCGTTGATGAACGAGATCGGGGGCGCCATCGGGCAAATGAAACCCGGGGTCGCCTCAGGTGGCAGCCCACCGGCGGCTCCGGCGGCGCGGGCCGCCGCAGCTGCTCGCTCCCGCGCGAGCTGCTGCTGGTACTCCTCCCGCTTGCGAGAACACTCAGCCGACAGGTCCTGGTAGGAGTTCGACGCCTGCACGAGCGCTTGTTCCATCTCCACCTGGAAGTCCTCGGCCTCGGCCCGTAGCTCGGCCAGGAGCGTCTGCGACACCAGTAGCTCGTCTCGCAGACGCTGCGCATCGTTGGCGAGGGCAGTCAGTTGGCTGGCCGAAGCGAGATCACGATTGGTGACCGCGTCGAGCAGCTCTGCCGCGATCAAGAACTCTGAGACATTTTCCGTGGCGAAGATGACCTCGGTCCCCGGGAGCCCGCCGGCCATGTACACCTCGACCGCCCTCTCCTTGACGGCCTGGCGCGTCTCATGCACTTCGCCCTCCCTCTCGTCGATCAGGGCGCGGAGGCCGAGCTGTCGGTACGCCACGTCCTCCAACTCCGAGGAAACCTCGTTGTAAGCGGCGGTGGCGGAGTCGAACCGATGCTGAGCGTCGTCGAACAGCGCGAGCGCGGCTTCGCTGTCAGCACACGCCGACTTGACCTCGTCCTCGGTGACCGACGAGGCAGGTGCCGCGACGACAACGAGAAAGAGCATCGTGAGGGCCAGAACGAGTCGTGGAGATGCTCGACGCATCGGGCCGTAGGGTACTCACCGGTTACCCGGATTGAAACGATCGCGTCGCTAACGTCGCCCGATGCGATGACAACGTTCATCGCACTGGGCGGCGCACTCGGCTCGATCGCCCGCTGGTACCTGGGCCAGTGGACGACGACCAACGCGCCGGTGGGACGTGGGCGGTGAATCTCGCCGGCTCGTTCCTGCTGGGAGGAGTCGTCGGTTACCTGGCGGCTAGGTCGGTGGATCCGGCGTTGCGCAACGGCGTCACCGTCGGGCTGCTCGGGGGATTCACGACGTTCAGCACGTACGCGCTCCAGTCAGTGGAGTTGTGGGAGGCCGGTCGGCCGCAATGGGCGACGCTCAACGTGTTCGTGTCGACGATCGCCGGCCTGGCACTGGCGGCGCTCGGTCTGGCGGTCGGTCGAGCGCTCAGCTGACCAGCAGCAGCACGGGCAGGAACGCGGCGGCAGCGACGATAGGGCCATCGAGATCGGACAGCAGGCCTGGAGGGCGATCCACCAGATACACCTCGCCAGTCCGGCACATCGCTCCGAAGCCTCGCCCGCCGATCAGTGCCAGGGCCACCACCGCACCAACCAGCAGGTACGCCACCAACGACAGGTCCCAGACCGCGGCGGCGGCGAGACCGGCCACCACTGCCCCGGCGGCACCTGCCACATACGGGTCGAGGTAGGGAATCGCCAGTCGGGTGGCGAGCCACGTCGCCAGGGTGGCGACGACCACCTGGATGAGGAACACCCCCACGATGCGGGCGCCGCCCTCTCCTATGCGGATGGTGATCATCGAGGCTGCCGCGAAGCCCACGACCAGTTGCACGGTCAGCGTGACGCCGACGACGGTGAGATCGCGAGCCTCCGGCACGACGACCGCCCAGGCGAGCATGGTGAACACGGCGAACACGAGAACGATGCCAAATCCGCTGAATCGGTCGCCCACGCCCGGCGCCCCCAGCGCCGCGATGGCGCCGATCAGTGCAGTGGCCAGGATCGGCCCCAATTGAAGATCGAGGCCTCCTTCTCCGGTCTCTCTCCACAGGTCCACTGCCCAGAAAGCAGTGACTCCGATCAGCGCCGCAGCGAACACCGCAGCCGAAGAGAAGGCGTTTGCCACCGCCACGACTATCGTCGCCGCCACCACCCACACGATCGTCGAAGGCTCGACGCCGGCCAGCACCCCCCCGGAAACCGGCGGGATGATCGCCAGCTCGTCATCGTCAGTGACGGGATCGGCCTCGTGCGCCGGCTCGCCGTTCAGCCAGATCTTGGAATGGGCCACCCCGTTGGCAAAGGCCGGCCCAAAGGTCTCGGTGGCAGCTCGCAGCACTTCCCCCACCGTGTCGCCTGCCATCTCAACCGCGGCGACGCCTGCGAGCTCGCGCAGGTTGGCGAAGAGACGTAATCGGGCCATCAGGGAGCGGAGGATAGTTGTCGAAGTGCGGGCAACATGCCTCTCGAGCGGTGGGCCGCCGGATCCCGGCGGCCCACCCGAACAATCACGTCACTCCGCAGGCGGCGGTGGTGGCGACCCTTGCTCTTCCTCGACCGCTTCCTGTGCAGCGGACTCCTGTGCAGCGGACGGCTCGACCTCGGTCGGTGTCGAACGATTCAGCGCCGACAGGATGTTGATGCCAGTAGCGTTCTCGATCTGCTCTGTGATCTTGATCACAGAGGCCGGCAGTTGGGCCATCAGCGACGGAATCCCTTCGGAGCCACCGTTCCCGCCACTGTCGATCACCGAGACGCGGTCGATCTTCACGCCCTTGACCGTTTCCGTGATCTGGCCGAGCAGCTCAGGCAACATGTTCAGCACGAAGATCTTCTCGGCATTTGCACCTGCCGCCCGGTACTGCTGGACGAGTCGGTTGAACACCTCGATCTGTGCGCTTCCATCCTCGATGATCTTGGCGGCCTGTCCCTTGGCATCCAGCTCGGCCGCTTCTTTGCGGGCCCGCGCAGGAGTGATCACGTCTGCTTCGAGTCTCCGGCGTTGCAGCTCGATCCGCTCGGTCTCGAGTTCTTGCTCTGCGACTGCACGGGCCTTCTCACCGGCAACTTTGGCCTGCTCCTCCTTCACGATCGCCTCTGCTTCGAGCTCGGCCGTCCGGACCCGGAGCAGGTTCTCCTTCTCCACGATGGCCAGGTCGGCCCCTACCCGTGCCGTCTCGGCGCGGCGTCGAGCATCCGCCTCGTTCTCCTCAGCTTCGGCCTTTCGCTCGGCTTCGGCCACACGGGCGTCCTTGATGACGGCGGCCGTCTGCTTGCGCCCGACCGACTCGAGGTAACCCACCTCGTCCGTCACGTTCTGGATCTTGAGCACGTCGAGATCCAGTCCGAGCGTCCGGACATCGTCGTCGGCCTCATCGATCAGCGTGCTGGCGAACTTGAGCCGATCTTGGTTGACCTCTTCGGGCGTGAGGGTCGCCAAGACACCGCGCAGATTGGCTTCCAAGGTCTCTTTGGCAATCTGGGCAACGATGTCGGTAGGACGACCCAAGAACCGCTCGATGGCGTTCTCGAGCACTCCCGGCTGGCTGGATACCTTGACGTTGGCGATGCCCTGCACGTTGAGAGGGATCGTTCCCTTCGAGTAGGCGTTGTGCACCGAGACATCGATCGCCAGCGTGCTGAGATCCATCCACTCGATCTGCTCGAAGATCGGGATGCGATATGCCCGACCACCTCTGATGATTCGGTAGCCCTTCGCTCCCTTACCCGAGATCACCGCAACCCGGTTCGGCGGGACGACGACGACCAAGTTGCTGGCTACCGCGATCACCATCACGATCAACACGACGACCAGTAACCCGCCGATCAGAAACCACATGAACTCTTCCTTTCTTTACCCGTTTTCAGCCATCTCCGTGGGCAAGCTCATCGAGTCGAGCGATGAGCGCCGTACCACGCTCGTCGAGCTCGACGACGACGACCTGATCTCCGACCTCGAACACGTCCCTCGCCCGAAAAGGTGCCGCCGTCATGCGAACGGGCTGGCCCTCGATCATCACCGCCACTTGTCCTTTGTGATCCGCTCCGAGCGGCACGGTCACCCGGGCGGCCTGACCCTCGATGTCTCGCCGAGTGCGAATGCTCGACGTCGTCGACCTCTTCAACCATGTGGTGAGCCATCCGTTGGCGAACGCTCCGAGAACGCCAAATCCGAGCGCCAGGATCAAGACGGCGAGATCCGAGTCGCTGCCGATCCCGAACAGCAGGCCGGCTGCGCCGAAGAAGGCGGCGAAGAAGATCAGTGAGCGGATCGAGAGCATCGAGGTAAAGACGTCGCCGAAGCCGCCGTGGGCCAGATCGAGGTCCGTGTCGAGGTCGGCGTCCATGTCGAGGTCGAGGTCGAGATCGACGTCTGCATCGAGATCGAAATCGGAGTCGCCGCCGAAGAACAGCATGATGGCGAGAAGCGGCCAACCGATGGCAGCTGCAAAGATGTATGCGCTCGTCATCTCACCCTCCGTGCTCTCTCGGGTAAACCACGGTAGCAACGAGTGGGTTCCACGGTTTCGGGCTCAGTCGCCGCCGCTCCGTGCGGCGGCCGCAGCGGTCCACAAGGCGTCGGAAACCCACACCCAGAGCGCAGCGAGGAGCGGGGACAGCCCCACCGCCACCATCACCTGCCACAATCTCAACTCTCGAATCCGGCCGAATTCAGCGGCCAGCAGCGCCAACGCTGCGAACACCGGCACGAGGCCGCGCGCTCCCACCCGGCCGAATGAATCGGACGGAATGGCGATGGCCCAGCCCATGGCCAGCGATGCCACTGCGAATCCGCTGGATCCCAACGCCAGGAGGCCGGCGCCAACCATCAACGCGACGACTGTGCCGACCATCGTTCGAGGTACCGAGCGGTCGAGTGTCGACGCGTAAGCCGCACCCCAAACCGCTCCGGCCAGCGCCACTGGCCCGGCCACCCATGCCGCCACCGACAGTGCTTCCCAGGCGGGGACGGCGACCGGTCTGCCCCGATCGAAGATCCACAAGCCCCCGTACATGGCAAATGCGAGGATGCCGACGGCGGCGAGTAGCACGGCTGCGGCCAAGATGCTGGCATACGACCAAAGGAGCGACGACGGCAGGGCGCGCGCCACGTCACGATTGGGGATGGCTCGCCCTCTCTCCGGTGTTGCCGTCACAGACGGAATGTAGGCCGACATCACACCCGCCGCCACATCGCCCAACGCTCGGATGCACTCCGCGCTCGACCGTGCACGATGGGCTCGTCGACCTCGAGGGTGAACGTGTCACCCAAGACGTCGCCGAGTGCGGCGACCGTCATCGGATAGGGCGGGCCGTGCTGAGGATGCATGCCGATGGGGAACACGATCGCAACCAAGCAGCCGCCCGGCCGGACGACTTCACTCGCCCGCCGGCCGTGTTCTGCGCGCCGTTGGGGCGGAAGCGCACAGAAGAAGGTGTGGTCGAACCAGAGATCGACCTCGAGGTCCACGGCGAGTGCATCGCCATCGACGAACAGCCCACCGTGCGGCGCCAAGGCGGCCGTGACGATGCTGGCGAGAATTTCAGCAAAATCGGCGGCGACCACCATCCACCCTGCGAGCGCCAGGGCGAGTGCGTCGTGGCCTCGGCCGCACCCGGGCACGTAGGCGTGGCCCAGCTCTCCCACGCCCAGGGCGGGGTCGATCTCGAGTCGACGCTCCAGCTCGGGGTGGGCCGCACCCAGATCCCACGGCGTGTTGGCCTGGGCATACCGTCTCGACCATGCGTCAGGGCCCGGATCACTCACAAACGGCCACGGAGGAAGGCGAGCGTGCGTTCCCAAGCAAGCGCGGCAGCGCTCGGATCGTACACCTCGGGCCGGTCGTCGTTGAAGAAGGCGTGGTCGGTTCCTTCGTAGTAATGCATCTCGACCTCCTTGCCGATCGCGGTGAGATGCTGCTCGAGGCGACGGGCACCGTCGATGGTCGCCCACGCGTCATTGACGGCGTAGTGACCCAGATACGCAGCTCCGGCTTGCTCATAGTCGGGCTGGACCTGATCCCACGGTATGGCTCCGTAGAAGGGGACGCAGGCGGCGACACGGGGCTCGAGTGTGGAAAGCCACAACACCAGTCCCCCGCCCATACAGAATCCGATGGCTCCGGCAGCGGCGCCCGTGGTGGCGTCGAGCCCGAGTAGATAGTCGATCGCCCCTGCCATGTCCTTGGCCGCTGTCTCGAGCTGGAGGTTCATCATCATCTTGCCGGCTTCGTCGGGCTCGGTGGTCGTCTTCCCGTGGTAGAGGTCGGGCGCCAACGCAACGAAGCCCTCGGCCGCGAGCCGGTCGGCAACGTCCCTGATGTGCGGAACCAGGCCCCACCATTCCTGGATGACCACCACCGCCGGACCCGCCCCCAGAGGTGGTAGCGCCAGATAGCCTTCGGCGGTCTTCGCATTGCTGGCGAACCGGACGATTTCACCCATTCACGTCTCCTTTTCCCTCCGAGCCCCGCCGGCAGCGACCCGGCAGCGGCGACCTGCGGCGACTGGCTGCGCGACCGACGAAGGGCAGTGTCCAACCGATGAGGAGAGCCAGCCGATGCCGTCCTGCCGGTCACCGCGGGGGCGGTCGTACCCGAGTCAAGCATCCGGCCGGCCGACGCGTCGTCGCAAATTCACCGGACGGCCGGATTCAGGATCCGTTCATCAAGTCGTTCTAGGGTCCGACCGTCGCAATGTAGTGATTGCGCACAGGCAATTAGCCTCCTCCGCCACTGACGACGGCGGGCCGCTACCGGCCCGCCGTCGTCTTCTCACCACTGCTTGGTAACGTCGACCGATGGACATCCCCGTGGTCGAGCGGGCCCGCCCGACAGGACTCTGGCGCTCGTACGTGACAGAGGTGGCCGGCGATGCGGAGGAGCTGGCCGCCAGCCATCGGTTGCGGGTGGGCAGACCCAAAGCCGACCGCCAGATGGTCGTGGTGTTGGTCGTGGCAGCGCTGTCGCTGACCATCATCAACTTCTACGCCAAGCGGGTGGGATGGGTCCCCGGCCTGGCGGCGGGCCTGGGCGCTGATCCCGACTCGGTGGCCGGCTTGATCGGTGACAGCCAGCTGACGCGGCTGGGCATCTGGACCGCGGTGCAGGTCGGTGCCTACGTCGCCATCCCTCTGATCGCCATCCGCGTTGCCTTCGATCAGCCCATCGCCGACTTCGGCCTCAGGGTTCGAGGCATCGGCTCACACTGGCCGGTCTACACGATCATGCTGGTGGCGGTCACGCCGTTGGTGGTGGCGGCGTCGTTCGCTCCCTCGTTTCAGTCCAAGTACCCCTTCTACGATCTGGCTTCGGGAGAGGCGTTGTGGCCGGGGATGTTCGCCTGGTGGTTGTTGTACGCCATTCAGTTCGTGGCCCTCGAGTTCTTCTTCCGAGGCTTTCTCGTGCACGGGCTCAAATGGCGGCTCGGCTATGCGGCGATCTTCGTGATGGTCGTCCCCTACAACATGATTCATTTCGGCAAGCCGCTCATGGAGGCGTTGGGAGCGATCGGCGGCGGCCTGGCGCTGGGGACCCTGTCGCTCAAGACTCGCTCGATCTGGTGGGGCGCGGCGTTACATATCGCCGTGGCGGGCTCGATGGATCTCCTCTCGCTGTACCAGCGCGGGCTGCTGTGACGAGGAGGCCGACGAGCTCAGCCTGGGTCGAGGCCCTCCTGACTTCGGCGGGCGGCGGCGGCCTGGCATGGGCCCTGACCGGCCTCATCGGACTCGAGTGGTTGCTGATCCCCGTGGCTGCGATCAACGGCGCGATCTCCGGTCTCACGGGGATCTACCACTGGCGTTCCTGGCGCGGATGGACCGCCTTCGTGCTCGATTCGACCTGGGCACTCGTGGGAACGACGGTCGCCCTCGCCCTGCACGGTGTGCAAGCGGCCAGACGCGATTCCGGGTACCGGTTCGACCTGTCGAACCGCTCCAACGTCCACGTCTATGAAGGGGGTTTCGCTATGAAGCCCGCCTATGCCTTCTCTGTCGGCAATGTCGTATCGAATGCGGGCGGCCGAGTGGGCCTCGACGGAGACGGCGCCCCCGCACGGCGGCTCCGGTTCATTCGCAACCACGAATTCCTTCACGTCTTCCAGAACCGAGCCTTCGGGCCGCTGTTTCAGCTCTCCTACCTGGGCTGGATGGTCGTCGGGTTGGCTTGGGGTCTGCTGGCGTGGCTCCGGGATCGCGAGCAACTCGGCAAGCTGATCGAAACGGCTGCCTATTTCAACAACCCATTCGAGTTCTGGGCTTACCTGCGTGATGGCTACTGGCCGCCGCGCGACGCTCATCCCCGGCTCGTGTGGGGCGCCAAGCGGATGGGGCGCTCCCCGAAGACGTCGGATCAGTAGTCGATGCCCTTCTTGGCAGCGATTCCTTCATCGAAAGCGTGCTTCACAGAGACCATCTCCGTCACAGTGTCGGCCAGATCGATCAGCTCGTTTGGGCAGTCTCGACCCGTGACCATGACGTTCACTTTGGGCGGACGGTGGGCCACGGAGTCCACGACCTCGGATACCTCGATCCAGCCCCAAGTCACCGGATAAGTGATTTCGTCCAGGATCACCAGCCGGTGCTGGCCCGCTCTGATCAATTGCTGACTGTGCTTCCACGCCTCCCGAGCGACAGCCTCCGACTCGTCGAGGTCATCCGAATCCCACGTGAAGCCATCTCCGAGACTCCACCAATCGACCCCTAGCCGGCGGGCGACCTCCTCCTCGCCGGAGTGCCAGTCGCCCGACTTGAGGAACTGAACCACCGCCACCTTCCAGCCCAGTGCGACCGCCCGGATCATGACGCCTATCGCCGCCGACGTCTTCCCCTTCCCGTCGCCCGTGTTGACCAGCACGAGCGAGGGGACGGTGCGCAACGGCGTGCGTTCGATCTCGGTGGGAGGAACCTCGGTCATCGTTGCTCCATCATCGATCTTCCCGCCGTCCCCGAACGCTTGGGGATGACATGGAGGTGTCCGTCCTCGTCGGTGATCACTGCCACCTCCGCACCGTAGTGCTCTCCGATGAGGTCGGGTGTGACCACGTCGCCCGCCGATCCCCGATGGATGAGACGGCCGCCGTTCATGAGCATGACGACATCCGACACCTGCGCAGCGATGGTCAGATCGTGCATCGTCGCGATCACCGTGAGTGAGCGTGCCCGCCGCAGGCCGTCGATCAGCGCCATCACTTCCTGCTGGCGGCCGATATCGAGCCCCGTCGTGGGCTCGTCGAGAATCAACAACGTGGCCTCCTGAGCGACCGCGCGGGCCAGCGCCACCCGCTGCGCCTCGCCACCCGACAGGCTGGCGACGTCGCGGGCGGCGAGCTCACCGAGATCCATCACGGCGAGCGCTTCGTTGACAGCCGCCCAGTCCCGCTCCGATTCTCGGCCGAAATAGCCGAGGTGTGGCGTACGCCCCAACGTCACGTAATCGACCACCCTCATTCCGGGCGGCCGCTCCGGCCTTTGAGGCACGTAGGCGACCCTTCGCGCCAGCGCACGGCCGTTCACTGATCGCCCGTCGAGTAGGACACCGCCGGAATAGCGGACGAGACCGAGCATCGCTCGAATCAGCGTGGTCTTGCCCGCCCCATTGGGTCCGATGATCGTCGTCCATGAGCCGGTCGGTGCGTCAAACGCAAAGGAGTCGACCAGGACCCGGCCATCCACCTCGACGGTGATGCCCTGGGCACTCAAGTGGCTCATGGCTGTCGCCCCGACGTGCGGAGCACCAGGGCGAAGAACGGCGCGCCGATGAACGCAGTGACCACTCCGATCGGCAACTCGGCCGGCTGCTGGATCGACCGCGCCAGCACGTCTGCCAGCGCCAGAAACGCCCCGCCGCCGAGGATGGACAGAGGAATGAGCCGCCGGTAGCTCGTCCCTACCAGCAGCCGGAGGATGTGGGGCACGATGATCCCAACGAAGGCGATCAACCCGGACACGGCAACGGATGCCGCCGTCACGAGGGTGGCGGCCGCGATGACCACCGTTCGGGTCTTGCCCACATCAAGACCGAGTGCGGACGCCTCCTCGTCGCCCAAAGCGAGTACGTCGAGCCAGCGCCGTGAAGCGAGCAACACGGCGATGCCGATGGCGACGTACGGGAGCACCAACACCACTTCTCTCCAGCCGGTCGTCGAGAGGCGACCGAGGATCCACGAATACACGTCGCGCAATGCATCCGAATTGAGCTGCTGCAGGTATGTCTGGACCGCCGTCAGGAAGGCGGCCACCGCCACACCGGCGAGGAGAAGCGCCCCGGCCGAGCGGCCGGTGCGAAGCGAGAATCCCAGGAGATAGGCGGCGCTCACCCCGGCGACCGCTCCGACGAATGCGAGCAGCGGTAGGAGCGCTCGATCCAGGCCGAACACGATTCCGATCGTGGCCCCGAGGCCGGCACCGGCCGCCACTCCCAAGAGGAAGGGGTCGGCAAGAGGGTTGCGGAAGACGCCCTGATATGCCGCTCCGGAGACCGCCAGCCCTCCGCCGACGATCATGCCAAGCACGACCCGCGGGAGGCGGATGTCCCACAAGATCGCGTCCTGTGCCGGAGTGAGGGGCACAGTCGCCTCGATCCCCAACCATCGATCCCCGACGGCGCCGATGATGTTGCCGACCGTCAACGAGGCAGGCCCCACCATGACCCCCACGGCAGCGGCAATCGCCACCAAGGCCGACGCCGTCACCACCCAACGCGCCGGGAGACGGGAGGGGTGCGAGGTCACGGTCAGCCCGCCGCCTCCGCCACCGCTGCGGCGACGATCTCGAGATAGTCGACGATGCGGGGACCCCAACGCGATGCGATGTCGTCGTCGAGCTCGATCACCTGTCCCTCCACTACTGCGGTGAGACTCTCCCAGCCAGGTCGGGAGGCGACCGTCTCCGATGTCTGGCCACAGCATATGGTGTCGGCCAAGAAGATCAGGTCGGGATCCGCTTCGATGATGAACTCCTCCGACAACTGTGGGAAGCCGAAGGCGGTCCCGTCGGCATCGGCCGCATCGGCGATGTTCTCGAGACCGAGCAGTCCGTAGATCTCGCCGATGAACGTTTGTGAGGTCGCAGTGAAGAACGACGAGTCCAACTCGTGGTAGTAGGTCAGAGGCTGGTCGAGGTCGGGGACCGACGCCACCGCTCGATCGATCCGGGAACGGATCTCCGCAATCGCATCGTCGGCCGGTTCGGGGTTTCCGGTGGCGAGACCCAGCTGTTCCATCTGGACGTAGACGTCGTCCAGCACCACTGCTGCGTCTTGGATGATGACGGGCACTCCGGCCGCAGCGAGCCCCGACACCAGATCGCCAGGATCGAATGAGGCGACGACCAGGTCGGGATTGAACGCGAGGATCGCTTCGATGTTCGGGGTGATGGCAGCCAGGTCGGTGGTCGGCGCTTCAGGGGGGAAGTTGGAGAACGAGTCTGCCGCCACCACTTGATCGCCGGCGCCGACGGCGAACAGCATCTCGGTGGCCGTCGGAGACAACGACACGATCGCGACGGGCCGGGCCGGGACCTCTACGTCCCCGGCGCTCGTCGCCACGATGACGGGGAACGCTGCGGGTGTGGTGGTCGTGGTGGTCGGATCACTCGTTGCGGACGGTGATGTCGTTGCGACCGTGCTCGTCGCAGCCGGTTCGCTCGCCGGGGGCGGGTCGGTGGGAGCCGGGCCCTCCGGGGATGCCTCCACGCCGCATGCGGCGAGCAGGACCACCAGGAGCAGCCAGCGGGCAGTTCGTGTCATCGGCGTCCTCCTCGTTTGGTGGAGGAGACCGCGACCGTGGTTGGGCCCCTCCTCCGGAGGCACGTTCCACCGTCTCGAATCAGGCGACCTGGCTCAGCCTTGCGGGCAACACAGTTGCGGGACAGCGCCGGATTCGCACCGGCTTCGCTGATCTCGTGACGCTTCACAGATGCTGTGAGAGTGGTGGGAGCGTAGCACGGCGTGTCCTGTCCTGATGGGGTGCTCCCTCGCCCTCCCCGCCTAGGCTTCGCGAGAAGCGTGGCCAACGACTTGTTCAAGCAGTTCTTCGACTACGCAGGCGTGTTCCCGCCTGCCTCGTTGCCCCTGGACAGCGCTCTGGTCGACTACCGAGCAGCTCGATCTGGCGAGAACGGCTGGCTGCTCGGCCCCTTCCTTCTGCGGGCGTCGCAACTCGACGACTTCAGCGACGCCACGATCCCTTTCGGAGTGATCCTCGACGTCGAGATGGGTGCGTTCGCCCGTGATCCGATCCAAGTGGAGGCTCGGGTCTCTCCGGATGAACCGATTCGACTCCCCCCGGCGGGCGTGGCTGCGTTCTATGAGGCGGCGTTCGCTCCCGACCATGAGATGGTGAACCGTATCGCCCACGCTCGCCAAGCAGGGTTCGACGTGAGGGCGAAGATTCGGACGGGCGGCGAGGAGCCATCTGCGTTTCCTTCGGTGGAAGACGTTGCCCGTTTCATCGCCGACTGCATCGCACATGACGTCCCATACAAGGCCACCGCCGGTCTCCATAACCCCTTCCGTCACCCCTCGACCGTCGAAGGTGCCACCGAGCACGGGTTCATGAATCTGCTCGCCGCGACGCGGGCGCGGTTGGCCGACCCTGCCGTGGATCTCATCCCCATTCTCTCGGCGGAGGATCCCGCGGAGTTCGAAGCTGCGACGGCCACATGGAGGGCGCACGGCGAGAATGTCCCACCTGCCGCCGTCCGACGGATATTCCATGCGGTCGGCACGTGCAACATCTCCGAGCCGGTGAACGATCTCATGGTTCTGGGAGCGCTGGGAGCCAACCCGTGACCGAACGACTAGAAACGAGGTCGCCCCTGCGGCCGCCATGCGAACATCGAAGGGAGGGCATCGCCTCGTGAGCTGGGTATACGCGTTCAGCACATCCGAGCCTGTCACCAAGGATCTGGTGGGAGGCAAAGGGGCAGGCTTGGTCGACATGTGTCGCGCCGGATTTCCCGTACCGCCTGGATTCGTGATCACCACCGACGCGTGCCGCCAGTACAACGACAGCCACAAGGTCTTCCCCGACGGGATGTGGAAAGAAGTCGACCGGGCGCTCGAAGAGCTGGAACAAACGACCGGCAAGAAGTTCGGCGGCACCGAGTCTCCTCTCCTCCTGTCGGTTCGGTCGGGGGCCAAGATCTCGATGCCGGGGATGATGGACACGGTGCTCAATCTCGGGCTCAACGACACCACGGTCGAAGCGCTCGCCGCCCAGACGGGCAACGAACGCTTCGCCTGGCAGTCCTACCGGCGGTTCGTCCAGATGTTCGGCGACATCGTCTTTCACGTCCCCCACGACCGTCTGGCAGCGGCTGTCGCCTCCGTGCACGGTTCGGGTGAGGTGACGACCGAGACGGAACGAACCGCCATCGACCGGCTTCAGCACATCATCTTCGGCCACGCCAGGCGACCCATTCCGGACGATCCTCGCGAACAGCTGCAGCTGGCCATCGCTGCGGTGTTCGACTCGTGGATGGGGCGCCGGGCGGTCGACTACCGACGAGCCAACGGCATCCCCGATGATCTCGGGACTGCGGTGAACGTGCAAACCATGGTCTTCGGCAATTCCGGAGAACACTCCGGCACCGGGGTGGCATTCACTCGGGACCCCACCACCGGAGAGCGCCGTCTATATGGAGAGTATCTTCCCAACGCCCAAGGCGAAGACGTCGTCGCCGGGATCCGCACCCCGCTGTCCCTCGACGTGATGGCCGAGCAGATCCCCGACGCCCACCGCCAGTTGACCGAAATCGCCGGCAGACTCGAGTCGCACTACCGCGACATGCAGGACATCGAATTCACCGTCGAGCAGGGGAAGCTCTGGATGCTGCAAACCCGTACCGGGAAGCGCACCGCACGCTCGGCCGTGCGCATCACGGTGGATTTCGAGCGAGAAGGAATCATCAACCGAGAGGAGGCGGTGCTGCGGGTGACACCCGACCGGCTCGACGAGCTCCTTCATCCGGTCGTGAAGCCGTCCGACGATGATGTCGTGCTGGCCACGGGATTGCCGGCGTCTCCCGGCGGTGCAGCCGGCATCGTCGTGTTCGACCCCGACGAGGCGGAGGAATTGGCCGAGACGGGAGCACAAGTGGTCCTCGTCAGGCATGAGACGAGTCCCGACGACTTCCACGGTATGGTCGCCGCTCAGGCGATCGTGACGACGCGTGGGGGTGTCACGTCCCATGCTGCGGTGGTGGCCCGGGGCATGGGCAAGAGCTGCGTGGTGGGCTGTGGGGACATCGAGGTCGACTACGGCGAACAGCTCTTCCGCACGAGCACCCTGGAGGTCACCAAGGGAGACTGGATCACCGTCGACGGCACAACGGGCCAGGTGTACCTCGGCAAGGTCGACACGGCCAGCCCTGAACTCGACGAGGACTATGCGACGCTCATGTCGTGGGCGGACCAGTTCCGCACCCTCCGGGTTCGCACCAATGCCGACACCCCGCACGACGCCGGCGTCGCCCGCGGGTTCGGCGCCGAGGGCATCGGCCTCTGCCGAACCGAGCACATGTTCTTCGGCGAAGACCGCACCGCCGCGATGCGAGAGATGATCATGGCACCCAATGCCGTCGCACGCGCCGATGCGCTTGGCCATCTCCTGCCGCTCCAGACAAAGGATTTCGAGGGAATCTTCGAGGCCATGGACGGCTATCCGGTGACCATCCGGTTGTTGGATCCTCCCCTCCACGAGTTCTTGCCCGATCGCACCGAAACGATCATCCAGATCACCAACCTGAAGCTGAAGCTGAGGGAGGCAGGCGACCTGGACACGATCAACTCCTTGCTCAACGAGATCAACGAGCTGGAAACGGTCCTGGACAGGATCGAACGGTTGGCCGAGGCCAATCCGATGCTCGGACATCGCGGTTGCAGGCTGGGTATCGCCTACCCGGAGATCACCGAGATGCAGGCGCGGGCGCTGTTCACCGCTGCGGTGAACTGTGCCGATCGAGGAGTGACAGTGCAACCGGAAGTGATGGTTCCGCTGGTGGCGTTCGCTTCGGAGTTCGCGTCGCAGGAGAAGATCGTCCGCGAGACGGCCCAGAAAGTCTTTGACGAACACGGCATCACCATCGAATTCACGGTGGGCACCATGATCGAGCTGCCACGGGCGGCGCTGGCGGCCGGACAGATTGCCGAGCGCGCTGAGTTCTTCTCGTTCGGCACCAACGATCTGACGCAGAGCACCGTCGGGCTGTCACGTGATGACGCCGGACGTTTCCTACCCGGCTACATCCGTCGCGGCCTCATCGACGACGATCCATTCCGCTCGATCGATCGCGAAGGTGTCGGCGAACTCGTCCAGATCGGCGTCACCCGGGGCCGGGCCGCAAGGCCCGATCTCAAGGTCGGGGTATGCGGCGAGCAAGGAGGCGACCCGGCATCGATCGCCTTCTTTCACGAAACGGGCCTCGACTACGTGAGCTGCTCTCCATTTCGCGTGCCGATCGCTCGCCTCGCCGCCGCCCACGTGGCACTCGGCGGCTGATCGGAATGGCTTCCGGGTTGGCTTCTCCGACCGGAAGCGCCCGATCAGTAGAGCGAATTCGAAGCCTCGGCGTCCAGGCCACGCGCCTGTGCCACATCCGCCGCCAGCTTGACACGGAGAGCCACCAGATCCGACACCACGGTCACCATCCGAAAGCCCTGCTCGACTCGCTGAGGTAGTAGATCGGCGCTCCCGTGGATACCCGGAACGACCCCGTGTTGGCGGCATGCGGCCACGATGCGATCCAGCGCCTCGTTGAGGGCGGGACCGTTGGTGCGAGGGACCTCTCCGAGGCTCACCGCCAAGTCGGCGGGCCCGACGTAGATCGCATCGACGCCTTCGATGGTCAGGATGTCGTCGATACGTTCGACTCCTCTGGAGGTCTCGATCATGGGGATGCAAGCCACGTCGATGTTGGCGCGTTCGAAGTAGTCGTCGCCTTCGACCGGCTGGGCCCGTCCCGGCCCAAAGCTGCGACCGCCGGCAGGCGGGTAGCGGGTGGCGCTCAGCGCGGCGCCGGCTTCGTCGGCGTCGTTGATCATGGGGACGATCACCGCCATCGCCCCGGCGTCGAGCGCTTTGCCGATGCTGCCGGGCTCGTTCCACGGCACCCGGACGACCGGGGTTGCCGTGCCGAGGGTGATCGCTTGGAGCATGGGAACCGATGCGTCGTATCCGACCAGCCCGTGCTGCGTGTCAACGCATACGTAGTCGAGGTCGAGGGCGGCCATCGCCTCCGCCGCTATCGAGGTCGGCATGGCCAGCCAGCCGCCGAGGGCCACCTCGCCATCGGCCCAGGCGCGTCGAAGAGGGTTGGGTCTCATCGGGTCATTCTTGCAGCAGTCTCCGAGACGCTGTGCTTACCACTCGTCGATGATTCGGTGCGCTCGATGCTTCGTGCCGGCGACGAGTCGGGCATTCGGCAAGTCGGTCGACTCCACCTTGGCCAGGGCGTCCTCCAAGCTGCGATCGGCCTGCTGACGCTCGATGAGGCGCTCCCGGATCGTCGCGAGATCCACGTCGAGGTACCAGACGGCGTCGAAGACGTCCTGCAATCGCACCCACGGCTGGGTAGGCAGTAACAGGTAGTTCCCTTCGACGATCACCAACCTGTGCCCGGCGTTGATGCTGATCGCTCCCGGCGCCGTCTTCTCCACCGACCGGTCGTAGGCCGGCCACGAATGTTCGCCGGGACTGCGCACCTCTTCGACAGCGCCCACGAACGCTTCGGCATTGAACGACTCGGGAATGCCTTTCAGCGAATGGAGCCCACAGCGCTCGAGGTCCTCGTGCGACCGATGGAATCCGTCCATGGGCGCCACGACGGCTTCCGGTCCGATCGTGGCGGCCAGACGGGCGGCGAACGTGCTCTTGCCGGCGCCAGGCGGACCGGCAACGCCGAGCAGCACGCGGCCGTCGCCCAAGGCCTTCGCCTCTTTGGCAAGGCCGACCAACGCCGCTCCTGGCGAGGACCCCGCCGTCAGGCTCGAGCTCGCCGTCGCGGACGGCCCCGCTGCAGGTCAATGACAGACCGGCGGGGCCCGTCCCGCCGCTGGGCTATCACCGAGGCCGGATCTGCACGTCGATCCACACGAGCCGGTGATCGGAGCTGGGGAATGGGAAGGTCCCCACCAACGGGAACAGCGGGTCGGTGCTGAGCGGCCAGAAGACCCCTGCATCGGTGATCGGCATGTTCTTACGCGGCAACACGTAATCGGCCCGCAGGTTCCCCGGCGCTCCTCCAAAGGGAGGCGGCGGGAAGCCGTCGAAGAAGTCGGCAGTGTCGAACGCCGGGTCGCTGAGGTGCAGCGTGTTGGCGTTGCCCTGCAGCTCCGCTTGCTCGGTCCCACCCGGGCTCGCCGGGGTGACCTTCGTGTTGACCTTCGGGTGATCGAGCAGCTGCTGGATCGACCCGGGGATACTGTCTCCGTCGAGCGGGTCCGAGTTCTGATCACCGGCGATCACGAACAGGGCGTTGGCGGCCAAGCCCCCGGTGACGCCGTTGTCGTCGTAGATGTAGCCGCTGCGGGCCGGATGGATGTAGTCGGCCCAGAAGCGGATCTCGTCGTGGTTGCGAGTGCCGTTGCGATCCTCCGGCCCATCGAACACAGGCGGAGTCGGATGGCTCACCAGGAAGTGGACGGTCTTCTTGCCGATCTCGATGGGGACGTCCCAGTGGCTCTTCGAGGACAGCCGGAACACACCGAGCTCGTCGGGCGAATACCAGTCGGCCGGTGCCGCCGTGTTGGGGTCGTCGGGCAGCAGCGCCCCAGGCATGTCCTTCCACAGGAAGTTCTGGAACGTACGTACGCTGGCCGTGTCGATCGGGTACATGGACAGGACGGCCATGCCGAATTGGCCAGGGAAGAACCCGAAGCCAAACGCGTCGTTGGGACCTCCGACAACGTCGTTGTTGTCGAGATCGAAGCCCGACGGAATCCCGGTGTTCGACGGAGCGATGAACGTGTACGGATACACGATGGGTGCGGCGCTTCCGTGAGGAACCGACAGATAGTTGGCCTGGAAGGCGGCCAAGGCTGCCGGGTCGAAATCGAACTCGTTGATCAGGAGCACATCCGGTCGAACCCGCTGAATGATCTCGGCGACTGCATCGGGCTGGGGGCTTCCGGGCGCGGCGAGTTCTGCGCCGAGTGAACCGGCGCTGAAACGATTCAACGAAGCGTTGAACGTCGCGAAGCGCACGTCATCATCCGAGTTGCCCCCGAGTGCGGGTGTCGCTCCTGCTGCGATCAACGCGAATGTGGCCAAGAGCACGGCGAACGAACGCCTCATCATCGAACCCCTTCCCTGTTCTCGGAGAGAACCTACCCCTCACAACCACCGGATGTCGGGCCGACGCGAACGAGCCACCGGATATCCGGTGGCTCGTTCAGTCAGTTACTCGGGTTCGGCGTCAGATCTGCCCGTTTTGGACCTGGCCCCGAACCGCACCGGATGGCACCGTCGGGTTGTGCACGTTGACGTAGTAGTTCCACGGATACCGCTGGATGGCCGAGAGGGTCGGCCGGTCCCCGCTCACACAGCCCGACGCATTGGCACCGCTGCCGTTTGTCGCCCAATCGAGGTCCACGACGACGGGGCCGTTGACTCCGGCCGCCCCGTAGTGGATGTGTGCCGCCACTGGGTCGGTGGTGAGACCCTGCGTGCGGATCTCGAAGCAAACGATTCCGGCTCGCGGGTCCACCGACAGCGAGGCGTGCCCCGTGGCGTTGCCGTCTCCGCCGCCGACCTCGTTGGTCGCCTTGAGAACCGCATACTGCGGCAGCGTGCGGGCCATCGCCGGCACCGCCAGGGCAGTCATCCCCACAACCACGGCCACGATCAAAGTACGTCGCATGTGTTCCTCCCTTGAGAACGCACCAATTTCCCCCCAATACGGCCTCACGCGACCGATCGGTTCTCACGAAATCTACGCGAGTCTCAGGCCGAGTGGAAGGAGGATTTCGCGCGCTGGGCGGCGGGGGTGGGAAGGCCGAATCAGCCCGCCAGAGTGGCCCAACCGGTGCCGGACCAGGTCACGCCACTCCAGGTCACGCCACTCCAGGTGACACCACTCCAGGTGACACCACTCCAGGTCACGCCACTCCAGGTGACACCACTCCAGGTGACACCACTCCATGGAGTTGTGCTCCAGGTGACGCCTTCCCAGGCGTTGCCGAAGATGTCGATCTCGCCTTCGAGGGCGACACCATCGAGTTCCAAGTGCACCGATCCGCGGGAGGCTTCGAGCGATCCGAGGCCGGTTGCCTTGGGGAACATCTGCACGTAGGGGGTGCCGAGCTTGGTGAGCTTGGTGGTGACCGCCGCCGCCGAGGCCCGTCCGTCGCCTTGACATGCGTCCGAACCGGCGACCGGCGCTGCAGTCTCTTCGATCATCCACTTGACCTGATCGGGGGTCAGCGACGGATCCCGCTGGATCATCAACGCTGCCAGGCCCGACACCACGGCCGTCGCCTGCGACGTGCCCGAACCCTTGAAGAAGCGCTGATCAACGACGGCCGACTGGTTCTGCACATCGCTGTACGAGCCCGGGGCCCGCAAGCTGAGGATGGAGCGACCGGGCGCCACCACGTCGACGCCTCGGAGGGCATTGCCGCACTGCGAGAAGTCGGACACGACGTCGTCGTTGGAGTTCGACACGACGTTCGTGTCGACGGAGCCCACGGCGATCACGAACGGGTCGTAGGCGGGGTTCGTCAGGAACTTGTTGTTGCCGCCGTTGCCGGCTGCCACCACCACGACGATGCCGTTGTGCCAGGCGACCTCGACCGCATAGGTGAGCGGATCGATCAGGTAGTCCTGAACACCGTCCGTCCCGAACGACAGGTTGAGCACACGGATGTTGTGGTTGTCTTTGTGATCGACCACCCAGTCGATGCCGGCGATGACCTGTGACACATCGGTGGCGCCGTTGTACGAGGCGACCTTGACGTTGATGATGTTGGCGTCGGGGGCGATGCCGTTGTAGCGGTTGGCGTTGTGAAGATGTCCGGGAGCGGCATTGTTGTCGTCGCGGGCGGCGATGATGCCGGCCATGTGGGTGCCGTGCCCGTACGTGTCGATGAACCGGCGACCGGGGTCCTGCGACTCGAACGACAGGTCGACCCCGTTGATGACTTTGCCCGACTTGGTCAATCCGTTGACGACCGCCACACCCGAGTCGATGAGCGCCACTCCGACGCCCTGCCCGGTGATGCCGTCCTTCCACACCTGATCGATGCCCATGATCTCGGCCACGTCGTACATCGTCGTGTACTCGGGGATCACGTTGTCGTTCTTGCCGGCCAGCGCCAACGAAGCATCGCGCACCACGGAGTGCACGTCCGGATTGGTGGCTAGGTCGTCTATGGCGCCGGTGGGCACCACACCGGATGCCCCATTGATGATGTCGAGGTCCAAGTCGACCGAGCCGCCGGCCGATTCGATCAAAGCCGCAGCATCGTGGCCCGGCATCGCCCTGAGGATGATGTTGGTGATGCCGGCCCCGGGCGAGCGGGGGACGGCCGTGGCCGTCAGTGAGAGGAGTAGCAGGAATGCCAGTAGTGCCGCCGCCTGCCGTACGTTGCCCGATGTCGCGTTGATCAACCGCATGTTCCTTCTATCGGCCAACCACGCAGAGTGACTACAGGCACAGATTGGAAAAACATGTTGTGACTAGTCACCGAGCTGCGTCGGGTACAGTCGCGCTGGTGGGTGGCATGGAAGTAGTGATCACGGGCACCGGCACTCCGATGTATCAGCCGGGTCGTGCAGGCCCGGGCGTGCTGGTTCGCTACCAGCGCTCGGCCGTTCAGATCGACGCAGGCAGGGCGACCACGCTGCGCATGGCCGAAGCAGACTTCGACCTGGCCGACCTGGAGGCGGTCCTCATCACGCACCATCACAGTGACCACCTGGTAGGCCTTGCGGATCTCCTGTTCACAAGGTGGTTGGAGGATCTCGGCCGCGTAGGCCGGCCGTCGCTACCCGTGATCGCTCCGGAGGGTCCTGCGGCCGATCTCGTCCGGCATCTGCTCGACCCGTGGGAGGCGGAATACCGGCAGCGAGCACAGATGCAGCAACGCCCCGACGATCCCACGCCTGACGTGAGGCCGTTCGCACCCACCGAGCGGCCCGTCACCGTGTGGGAGGGTGACCACCTTCGGGTCGAGGCGGTTGCCGTACACCACGAGCCGATCGAGCCCGCCGTGGCGTACCGAGTGACGGCGCCGGGCGGAAACGCAGTCGTTGTGTCGGGCGATACGAGGGTCTGCGACGAAGTGGAGCGGCTTGCCACCGGGGCGGATCTGCTGGTGCACGAGGCGTTCGCCGCAAGGGCGATCACGCCGGGACTGTTGAGCGACCCTGCCGCTCTGGCCGAGTACCACGCCGACACCGTCGAGTTGGGCGCGATGGCGGCCCGGTCCTCGGTGCCCATGTTGGTGCTCACCCACCTCATTCCGCCGCCGTCCGTACCCGAGCAGCGCATGGTGTTCGTCGACGACGTTCGGGCTGGTGGCTATGGGGGCGAGATCGTCATCGCAGATGACCTGCATCGGTGGGTCTCGGACTGATCAGATGGGCTCGGTAGGCAGGTGCCGAATCCGTGCCCGGTCGAGTTCCTTCACCGAAGTGACACCGATCAGCGCCATGACTCGCTCCATCTCTTCCCGAAGCGTCGCCAGGGCAAATTCGACACCCCTTTGCCCGGCTGCTCCCAACCCGTAGTAGAACGCCCGTCCTGCCATCACTGCGTCGGCTCCGAGCGCCAGAGCTTTGACGATGTCGGATCCGCGGCGAACACCGCCGTCGCTGATGACGGCAGCCTTGCCCTCGACGGCCTCAACCACAGGCTCGATGAGCTCGACCGGCGCCGGTGACCCGTCGAGCTGGCGGCCACCGTGATTGGACAGGCACACCGCCTCCACGCCGGCGTCGACGCATCGGACGGCATCCGCCACCGACTGGACGCCCTTGACGATGATCGGGCCCGGCCACACTTCCCGGAACCAGTCGATGTCCGACCACGACAGCGAGCCGTCGAAGTGCCGATTGGCATGGGCGGCCAGACTCACCGGATCGACCCCATCACCTTGATCGCGGTGGATGAGGTTGGCAAAACGGATCGGATCGGCTCGGACGAGCTCCCACGTCCAGCCGGGGCGAAGTGCACCCTCCACCAACGTGGCCGGACCGACTCGCGGAGGAAGTGTGAAGCCACGGCGAACATCACGCTCGCGCCGTCCGAGCACTGCAGTGTCGACGGTGATGGCGATTGCCTGATATCCGGCTTGACCGGCACGATCGAGCAGCTCCCGGACCAACCCTCGGTCTCTCCACACGTAGACCTGGAACCATTTGGTGCCCTCACCGGCGGCTGCCACCTCTTCGATCGATCTCGTGCCGAACGTCGAAAGCGTGAACGGAACACCGGCCCGAGCGGCCTCTTCGGCCACCGCCAGCTCCCCCAACGGGTGGGCGATGCGCATGAATCCCATCGGTGCGACCACCAGCGGCATCGACAGGTGGGCACCGAAGAGCGTGGCAGACGTGTCGATGTGAGAGATGTCACGCAGGACCGCCGGACGGAACTCGTAGTCGCCGAATGCAGCGACGTTGCGCCGGGCGCTGCGCTCGTCCTCGGCAGCGCCGTCGATGTAGTCGAATACGCCACCGGGAAGACGCCGTCGGGCGATGTTCCGCAGATCGGCGATGTTGGCGGCTCGCGAGAGCCGCCGCTCGGTGGCATCCCATTCGATCTCCTGCAACCGGATCAGCGAGCGGATCGAATCGAACATGTCAAGAGGATACGACCGTAGGCGCGCGAGTGCCGGGTCACCCCCGCGGCCACAGCACGGCGATCTCCGACACGACGTCGGTCGACGCCCGGCCGGTTGTGTCAACCACGTGATCTGCCGCGGACCGGTACCGCTCCTCCCGTTCGGACCACAGGCGCGCCAGCGCAACGGCTGGGTCGCTCCCCAGGATCGGCCGCCCACTCATCGCCGCCAGGCGGGCGGCCAATGTGTCCAAGTCGTGCGTGAGGAGCACGACCCAGCCGGTGGCGCGCATCAGCTCCACCGACTCGGGCGCGAGCACCACCCCGCCTCCGGTGGCGATGACCGTCGGCGATGGCTGCGACGCCGCAGTCCGCACCGCGATTCGCTCCTCGGCTCGAAAGGCCGCCTCCCCCGCCTCTCGCCACAGATCTTCGATCGAACGATGGGTTCGTCGCGACACCTCGGCGTCGGTGTCGAAGAAGGGAACATCCAGCGCCCTGGCGAGCCTGCGGCCGGTCGACGTCTTGCCCACCGCCGTGATCCCGATCAGCCACAGGTGACGACGCTCCGAGATGGTCACGGCCCCGAGGGTAGCCAGCCGAGACCCGTGGCACCTTGTCCCCATGGCACCCTGTGCAGGACAGCTACGCTCGCACCATGACCACCATCCGGCGGCTCGCCGATTCATGCCTACTGGTGACCGTCGACGGGCTCGTCACGATCGTCGACCCCGGATTCTTCACTTTCGACGACGCCGCAATCGACCTGGCCTCGATTGGCGACGTGCACCGCGTGCTGATCACCCACGAGCACAGAGATCACGTCAAACCCGATTTCGTGCGGTGGATCCTCGACCGCGGCGACGACGTCCGGGTGCATGCGAACCAGGCCGTGGCGACGCTGCTCGAGCGCCATGGCATCGAGGTCGCCACGACCGACCCCGGCGGCATCACCTCCGAGGACGTCGCGCATGAGATCATCCCCACCGGCGCGACACCGCCCAACCGCAGCTACACCGTGGAGGGGGCGATCACCCATCCTGGCGACAGCTATCAGCCGACCTACTCCGCCCCCGTTCTCGCCCTTCCGCTCATGACACCCTGGGGCACCACCACCAAGTCGGTCGAGTTCGCCCGCCGGCTCGCCCCCAAGCAGGTGATACCCATTCACGACTTCTATCTGAGCGCCGCCGGGCGGAGGTTCGTCGTGGCGATGGCAGCCGGTGTCCTCGCCGAGTCGGACATCGAGCTCGTCCCGCTCGATTGGGGCGAGAGCTACACGCTGTGACTTCCCCAACCATGGCCGCGGCGATGGCCCGCCTCGGCACCGAATCCGCATTCGCGGTCTTGGCACGGGCTGAGGCGTTACGCCGCGCCGGGCACGACATCATCAACCTGGGAATCGGCGCGCCCGACTTTCGAACGCCGCACCACATCGTCGCAGCCGGCCAAAAGGCCCTGGCCGACGGCTATCACTTCTACACGCCCGCCAAAGGTCTGCTCGACGTACGCGAAGCCGTCCGCGACGACGTGGCCATGCGCCGCGGCGTGGTAGTGGACGTCGAGACCATCATGCTCGTACCTGGCGGCAAGCCAACGATGTTCTTCGCGATCCAGATGTTCGGTGAACCGGGGGCGGAGATCATGTATCCCAACCCGGGCTTTCCCATCTACGAATCGATGATCAGCTATACCGGCGCCACCCCGGTGCCGGTCGAACTGCGCGAAGACCACGCCTTCGGGTTCGACGCTGAGCGGGTCCTTGGCCAGATCACCGATCGAACCAGGCTGTTGATCGTCAACTCGCCGGCGAACCCGACCGGAGGCGTGATCGACGAGCCCTCACTCCGACAGCTGGCGAAGGGCCTGGCTGACCATCCGCATGTCGCCATTCTCTCCGACGAGATCTATAGCCGCGTCGTGTACGACGGTGTGCTGCACGCCAGCCTGTTGGCACATCCCGAGTTGCGCGACCGTCTGATCATGCTCGACGGGTGGTCCAAGACATATTCGATGACAGGCTGGCGACTCGGTTACGGAATCTGGCCGGCAGCCTTCATCGACGATGCGGAACGCCTCCAGATCAATTCGAACTCGTGCGCGTCGGCAGCGGTCCAGGTGGCCGGAGCGGCCGCGCTACGCGGACCACAAGACGATGTGGAGACAATGGTGGAAGCCTTCGAGAGGCGCAGGCAGCTCATCGTGGACGGGCTCAACTCGCTTCCAGGAGTCACGTGCGTGATGCCAGGCGGAGCGTTCTACGCGTTTGCCAACATCACCGGAACAGGCATCGGCTCCGCAGAGATGGAGGAGCGGCTGCTGACCGAGGCGGGAGTGGCCGTCATCGCCGGCACCAGTTTCGGTGCATTCGGTGAGGGCTTCCTGCGGCTCAGCTATGCGGCTGCCCCCGAGAACATCGAGCGCGCCATCAACCGTATGGCGCAGCTGCTCTCCTGATCAGAGCGAGTCGAATGCACCGGAGGCGATGAGGCCGGCCACCGCTTCGATGTCCACGCCGATCGGGCGATCCCCTTCCAGCACCGGCACCGCCGAACGAACGACGTCGTGGACACGACTGCTGCCCGCACCGGGCCGGAGCGGGGCCCGTTGATCGATCCCCTCGGCGCCACAAACCAATTCGATGGCCAGCACCAGCCGGACATCGCCTATCACATCCCACAGCTTGCGGGCTGCACCGAAGCCCATCGACACATGATCCTCCTGCAGCCCCGAGGTGGGTATCGAATCGATCGATGCCGGATGCGCCAAGATCCTCGTCTCGGCCACGAGCGCCGCCGCGGTGTATTGGGCGAGCATCAGACCTGAGTGCAGTCCCGGCCGGGTCGCCAGGAACGGAGTGAGCCCTGACGACCGATCAGGGTCGAGCATCCGGTCCGTCCGCCGCTCCGAAATCGAGGCCAGCTCCTCGAGCGCCACCGCCATGAAGTCCAAGGCGAACGCCAGTGGCTGCCCGTGGAAGTTCCCGCCGGAGAGCACATCGCCGGTGTCGGGAAACACGATCGGGTTGTCCACCACCGAACCCAACTCCGTCTCGAAGACCCGGGCGGCGTGGGAGAGCGTGTCGCGCACCGCCCCGTGCACCTGCGGGGCACAGCGAAGCGAGTAGGCGTCCTGGACCGCGTGGGTCAGGTCCTCACGGTGGCTCTCGACGATCTCGGATCCCTCGAGCAGCGCGGCGATGTGTTGCGCCGACGTCACCTGACCGGGATGGGGGCGGAGCGCGTGGAGCCGGGGATCGTACGGCGTATTCGAGCCGAGCACCGCCTCAACGGTCAGCGCGCAGGCCTGGTCGGCGACCATCGCCAGCCGCTCCGCTTCCTCGAGTGCAAGCACTCCCATCGCTAGCATCCCCTCGGTTCCGTTGAGGAGGCTGAGACCTTCCTTGGCTCGAAGGCTGAGCGACTCGAGTCCCGACTGGGCGAGGGCATCAGAGGCGGCCATCTCTTCACCGTCGAGCCGAACCGTCCCCTCGCCGATCAGCGGCAATGCCAGATGGGCGAACGGGGCCAGGTCGCCACTGGCGCCCACCGATCCTTGCGCCGGCACGACCGGCAGGATATCGGCCTCCAGAAGATCGAGGATGCGCTCGACTACTGCAGTCCTCACACCGGAATGCCCCTGTGCCAGTGTGCGCGCCCGCAGCAACAGCATCGCCCTGACCACCGGATCGGGCAGCGGCGGCCCGACCCCGGCCGCATGCGACCGCAACAGCTCGTGCTGAAGTCGATCGACGTCGTCGCGCCCGATGTGGGTGGTCGCCAGGGCACCGAAACCGGTGGTGATGCCGTACACGACCCGCTCTTCGGCGATGGCGCTCTCGACGGTTGTCCGTGCGGCTTCCATCGAACCGACAGCCGCCTCGTCGAGGGTCACACCCACGCCGCCGCCGGCCACGGCCACAACTTCGTCCCGACGGAGAGGTCCGCCGTCGATGACTACACCTCGACTCACGTCATCTCCTCGACCATCTTCCGGATCCGAGCCTCGAACGGCCCGGCCCGATGCTTCTGGAATTCTTCCCACGTCGACAACGAACGAGGGTCGTCGACGCGGTCGACGAAGACGATACCGTCCAGATGGTCGACCTCGTGCTGCGCCGTCCCCGCAGTGAGGCCTCGCAGGTGGTGCTCCACGGGACCGCCGTCGCGGTCGTAGCCGGACACGACCACCTCCACCGATCGTGTCAGGTCGCCCCGCAGATCAGGCACCGACAGACATCCTTCGTTGTTGTCGTATCGGGCTTCGCTCTGCCATTCCAGCACGGGATTGACCAGCACCGTCAGCGGATGCGGAGGCTTGTACGGGTATCGAGGGTTGCCCGGGCGGACCTCGATGACGCAAATGCGACGCGGGTCGCCGATCTGGTTGGCGGCGATCCCGGCACCGTTGGCAGCCCGCATCGTCTCGATGAGATCGTCGATCAACGCTTGGCAGTCGGCTGTTACCAGCTCGGATGAGGTGACGTGCCTGGTCGGTGCGCGCAGTATCGGATCTCCGAGCTTGGTGATCGCTCGAACCGTCATGCGTCGTCCCACCCACTGACCAGGCCACCCACCACGGTGGCGTAGCACGCAGGCGCGCCCAGCCAATACGTCAGCTCGATGGGGTGCTGGAGGTCCCATACGACGATGTCGGCGGGTCGGCCGACGGCGAGCATGCCGGCCCTGTCGGCTCGCCCCAGGGCGCGCGCCCCGTTGACGGTCATGGCGGCGAGCGCCTCGGCGGCGGTCAACCCGAATCGATGCACGGCAAGCGCCGCCGCCAGCGGCAGCGAAGCGAGCGGTGACGAGCCAGGGTTGAGGTCGGTGGTCACCGCCATCGGCACCCCGTGCCGGCGCAGCGCATCGATCGGCGGGCGCCGTGACTCGTCGAGGAACATGTTGGCGCCCGGGGCGAGCACCGCCACCGTCCCGGACACGGCGAGGGCTTCGACGGCCGGCTCTCCCAGATGCTCGCAATGATCGACACTGGTGGCCCCGTATCGGGCGGCGACCTGCGCCCCACCCAGGTCGGTCAGCTGTCCCACGTGGGCTTTGACGGAGAATCCGTGCTCGACGGCGGACGCGAAGATGGTTTCTGCCTCGGCTGTGGTGAATGCGATCTTCTCGACGAAGACGTCGACCGCTTCGGCGGATCCGACTGCAGCGGGAATCATCTCCCGGCACACCATCTCGACATAGTCGGAGCGGCGTTCGTCTTGGGGGACGACGTGGGCTGCGAGCAACGTCAGTGACACACGCAAACCCGCATTGGCAGCCGCTTGTCGCCCGACGTGGAGCATCCGCAGCTCGTCCTCCACGGTCAGCCCGTATCCGGACTTGATCTCGACGGTGGTCACGCCGTTGCGGGCCAGCCAGCGAGCTCTGCGCGTCGCGCCGGCCAAGAGATCCTCGTACGAAGCCGACCGCGTTGCGCCTACGGTGGACAGGATGCCCATGCCGGACTCGGCGAGAGCGGTATAGGTCTCCCCTCCGAGCCGTCGCGAGAAGTCGGCCAGGCGATCCCCTCCGTACACCAAGTGGGTGTGACAGTCGACGAGCCCCGGCGTCACGAGCCGCCCATCCGCCTCGAGCGTCTCGGCGGCGTTCGGGACGTCCTGCTCGGAACCCAAGAAGACGATTCTCCCCCCGGAGACTCCCACCGCCACATGCTCGGCCGCGAGGGGGTCGTTCTGCATCGTCGCGACCACCCCCCCGGTGATGGCGAGGTCGATCATGGCGCCACCGACCGGACCGCCTCCTCGAGCAGGAAAGCAAGCCCGCCGAGCGAGGCATGCTCGCCGTTTCCCCACACCTGTTCGCCACCTACGTACGTCTCGCGCACGTCTGCAGACGTGGCCGTGAAAAGCATCGCGTCGATGCCTTCGCCGCCCGCCGTCCTGACCGAAGCATCGTCCACCACGACGAAGTCGGCCGGAGCGCCTGCGATGATGCCCCACACGTTTTGACCCAACGCTGCGGCGCCATTGCTGGTGGCGGCCGCCACGAGGTCGCTCGGCGAGTGCAGCCCCCGGCGTCGGAGCCGGGCTCGGTCGTTCATCTCGACGCCACGGATCTCCTCGAACATGTCGAGCTGCGCGTGGGAGTCCGTCCCGACGGACAGCTCGACGCCGGCCTTGGCCAGTTCGATGGCCGGCCCCAACCCATCGCCGAGGTCGCGTTCCGTGGTGGGGCACATGCACACGCCGGTGCCGGTGGTGGCGAGTCGGGCGATGTCGCCGGCCTCGAGATGAGTCGCATGCACCGCGGTGGTCCCCGGGCCGAGCACGCCGTGCTCGTACAGGAGCTCGGTGGGCGTCTGCCCGTACAGCTCGATGCAGCGCTCGTTCTCGGCGGCCTGCTCGGAGACGTGGACATGCAGCGGCTGATCGCCTGCTCCCGCCGCCACGGTGGGCAGATCGGCCGACGGCACCGCACGGATCGAATGGACCGCGGCGGCGACCGTCACGTTGGGCGACTGCGCAAGCGCAGCCGTGAGGGCAGCATGGCGCTCAGTCCATGCCTCGGAGCTGCCGTCCGAGAAACGAAGCTGGGCTCCCTCGGGCGGTGACCCGTCGGCATCCGACGCCAGGTAGCAGGCGTCGATGAGACACAACCGAATGCCGGCGGCGTTCGCCGCTCGAACGAGCGCCTGGCCCATCTCGTTCGGCTGTGAGTACGCCACTCCGTCTGGTCCCCGATGGAGGTAGTGAAACTCCCCAACCATGGTGATCCCGGCGGCGACCATCTCTCCGAAGACGGCGGTCGCCAGCAGTTCATAGCGGTCCGGGTCGAGCGCGCTCGCTACCGCATACATGTCGCGCCGCCAGCCCCAGAAGTCGCCAGGCCCGTGGACGCGTCCGCGCAGTGCGCGGTGGAAGGCGTGGGAGTGCGTGTTGACCAAGCCGGGCAGCACCGGACCGTCCAGCCGGGACGCCGCGGGCGATGGCCGCGAGGTGCGTGCCGAACTGGTCACGGTCCCGGCGTCGACCTCGAATTCCAGTCCCGTGACCCACTCCGTGCCGGTCCAGGCCGCCGGTGCCCAATAGGTGTGCGTCATTCGACCATGGGCAGGGACAGCCCGCGCGCTCGTGCTACTTCGATTGCCTCGTCGTATCCCGCGTCTGCATGACGCATGACGCCGGTCCCAGGATCGGTGGTCAACACCCGCTCGAGGCGGGTCGCAGCGCGTGCACTCCCGTCGGCGACGACCACCATCCCGGCGTGGATCGAGCGTCCGATCCCCACGCCTCCGCCGTGGTGGATGCTCACCCATGACGCGCCTGCTGCAGTGTTGACGAGCGCATTGAGGAGCGGCCAGTCGGCGATGGCGTCGCTGCCGTCGACCATCGCTTCTGTCTCGCGATACGGCGAGGCCACCGAGCCCGAGTCGAGATGGTCCCGACCGATGACGATCGGCGCGCTCACCTCCCCCGACGCAACCATGGCATTGAACTCCAGGCCCAGCTTCGCCCGCTCTCCATAGCCCAACCAGCAGATGCGCGCAGGCAGACCCTGAAACGCAACCTTCTCGGCGGCCAGACGGATCCACCTGGCGAGGGCTTCGTCTTCTGGAAACGTTCTCAGCACAGCCTGGTCGGTTGCTTCGATGTCGGCCGGGTCGCCAGACAGCGCCACCCAGCGGAAGGGGCCCTTGCCCTCACAGAAGAGGGGACGAATGTAGGCCGGCAGAAAGCCGGGAAAGGCGAACGCTCGGTCGAATCCACCGAGCTCCGCCTCGGCTCGGAGACTGTTGCCGTAATCGAAGACCTCAGCGCCCCTATCGAGGAACCCGACCATCGCCTCGCAGTGACGCGCCATGGCGGATCGGGACCGACGGGTATAGGTATCGGGATCCTCGCGGCGGAGGCGATCCGCCGCCTCGGCGGTGAGATCGTCGGGGATGTACGAGAGCGGGTCGTGGGCCGACGTCTGATCCGTGACGATGTCCGCCTCGAAGCCGGCCGCTAGCAGGCGGGGCAGCACGTCGGCGGCGTTCCCCAGCAAACCCACCGAGGTCGCCACACCTTCTCGCTTGGCGGCGCGACAGAGGTCCACGGCTTCCGCGAGGTCGTCGGTCGCCTCGTCGAGATAGCGCGTCTCGAGCCGTCGTCGGATCCGATGAGGATCGACCTCGACGACGAGAGCCACTCCCTCGTTCATGGTGACGGCCAGAGGTTGTGCGCCGCCCATTCCCCCCAAGCCGGCGGTCAGAGTGACCGTTCCTTTCAAGCTCCCGTCGAATCGCCGGCGAGCGATCTCGGCGAAACACTCGTAGGTTCCCTGCAGGATGCCCTGTGTGCCGATGTAGATCCACGACCCAGCCGTCATCTGGCCGTACATCGTGAGACCCAACGCTTCCAGCCGACGGAACTCTTCCCAGGTGGCCCATTCGGGGACGAGATGGGAGTTGGCGATGAGCACTCTCGGGGCGAACTCGTGGGTCCGGAAGACACCTACCGGCTTCCCCGACTGGACGAGCAGAGTCTCATCGTCCTCGAGGTCCCGTAGGGCGGCCACGATGCCGTCGAATGCCGCCCAACTTCGGGCGGCACGGCCGGTGCCGCCGTACACCACCAGGTCGTCGGGTCGCTCGGCAACCTCTGCGTCGAGGTTGTTCATGAGCATGCGCAGAGCCGCTTCTTGTTCCCAGCCCTTGCAGGAAAGCGAGACACC
The DNA here is from genome assembly GCA_041586155.1 of Acidimicrobiia bacterium. Classification (GTDB taxonomy): domain Bacteria; phylum Actinomycetota; class Acidimicrobiia; order Spongiisociales; family JAENVV01; genus JBFGJH01. The sequence goes on along the minus strand of JBFHAT010000009.1, from coordinate 27,219 downwards.
TCTCGGCGCCCTCACGACGCGCGCGCCCTCCACCGTCGCTCCTCCTCTCAGGCCCCTACGAGCCGTGACGCTCGAATCTACCCGCTAGGAGCCCGCTTCTTTGGGACGGTACGGCTGTACGATCTCCGTGCGCCATCGAGCCGGATCCGGCTCCTGCGCGGGGTCGGTCAGATAGACCTCCCACGGTGCCCCGGCCGTCTCGTCGCCGTGCTCTGCCAACCACTCGGTCACCGCCTCGTAGGCCGATGCGATCTCATCGAACGGCCCAATGTGCGTCACCACCAGCGCAGGCCCGCCGGGGAGCTCGGAAGTTTCCACTCCGTTCTCGGCGGTCCCCGCCACGGCGACCGGAAAGCCGGCTTCGACTTCGAACTCCGTAGGCGCTTCGCCCACCATGTGATAGCGGGCGAATGGTGGCCCTACGATCGAACTGCCGGCGGCTGCGGCTGTGCGATGGAAGACGGGTCCCAACCACTGTCCGATGTCCTCTACGGCAACGCGCCCCCGTACGACAAACGTCGGTTGGCGAGGCAGCTGGCGCACGAACACCTGTTGCATCGATCCTCCTTGCTCACGCGAAGTCTGGGCCAGGTGGGCTCTCACAACCAGGGTCGACGGTCCCGATCCCAAGAGGATTCGCGCGGGCTCGCGAACCGCGTTCCCCAGTCGATGCGTACAGGACACGGGTAGGCGCCGAATTACGGCGTCACGGCTGGGACCAATCGAGAGGGGAACTCATGCGCACGAGGCGCATTCTGCTCGTGTCGGTCGTCACGGCCGTCACCGCGCTGGCGGGGCTGTCCGCCGGCGCAACCCACGGGGATGTCATTCCAGAGCCAATACCGGCCAGTGAAGTTCAGGTCGACTTTGAGCTCGTTGCCGACGGGTTCACGACGCCGCTGTGGGCGATCCACGCTCCCAACAGCAACAACCGGCTCTTCGTCGTCGACCAAGTCGGAAAGGTGTGGACGGTGCACGTCCGCAACCCGGCGCTGCGCTCGCTGTTTCTCGACGTTGGAGTAGACGGTCTCGATCTGCTCGTCCCCCTCGGCGCGTTCGGCCCGGGAACCTTCGACGAGCGCGGGCTGCTCGGACTCGCCTTTCACCCGGACTATCGCACCAACGGCCTCGTCTACACGTATACGTCGGAGCCCGCGGACGGGACGGCCGACTTCTCCACCATGCCGTCGGGAGTGCCGGCCAACCACGAGTCGGTCATCCGCGAATGGCATGTGCCCAATCCGAATCGAGCCAATGCGGCGGTTGACCCGACATCGAGCCGGGTGTTGCTCACGATCGATCAGCCCCAGTTCAACCACAACGCCGGCGCGTTGACGTTCGGGCCCGACGGGATGCTCTACATCGCTCTTGGCGACGGCGGCGCCGCCGACGATCAAGGCGTCGGCCACGCAGGTCGCGGCAACGGTCAGGATCGCTCCGAAGGCAACGTGCTGGGCAAGATCCTCCGCATCGACCCCACCGGATCGAGCTCGGCCAACGGCCAGTACGGAATCCCGGCCGACAACCCGTTCGTCGACGGGCCGGGTGCGGACGAGATCTTCGCGTTCGGGTTCCGAAACCCGTTCCGCATGTCGTTCGACGGAGACACGCTGATCGCCGCAGATGTCGGGCAAAACGACATCGAAGAAGTAGACGTCGTCGTGGCCGGAGGCAACTACGGCTGGCCGGTCAAGGAAGGCACGTTTCTCTTCGACGCCAATAGAGGCGGACCCGGCTTCACCACGACCAACAGCCCTGGCGTTCCGAGCCGGATGATCGACCCGATCGCTCAATACGACCACGACGAAGGCGTGTCGGTTGCCGGCGGTTTCGTCTACCGGGGAAGGGCCGTGCCCGCCCTGTCGGGCAGCTACGTGTTCGGTGACCTGACACGGAGCTTCGCCGGCCCCCAAGGACGGGTGTTCCACCTGACCGACTCCGGAAGCATCGCCGAGCTCGCAGCTCTCGACGTGTTCGTGATTGCCTTCGGGCAGGACCGGCGGGGTGAGGTGTACTTGATGACCTCGGACAACGTGACCCCGACGGGTGCCACAGGCAAACTCTGGCGCATCGTCGCGGACTGAGGCAGTAGACGGGCGGGAGGCCCTGACGGCCCCCGCCCGTCAGCTCGCCACCTCGCGCAGCGCGGTGGCAGTGTGGGTGGCCGGCAACCAGAACTCGAAGTAGCTGTGACCTTCCCGCCGGTGATACTCCAGCGTGCCGCCCATGAGCTCTGACAGGGTCTTCGACACCGAAAGTCCGAGACCAACCGAGGCGGGGAGTCCGGCATGATGGTGCGCACGGTGGTATGGCTCGAAGATCGCATCCTCGTCTTCAGGAGCGACGCCTTCGCCGTTGTCTGAGACGACGACCAACGCTCGGTCACCCACATGGCTGGCGCTCACGGTGATCTCGGTTCCGCCGTAGCGGAACGCATTCGAGATCAGGTTGCGAAGGACCTGGCGCACCCGGGCGGCATCGCCGACCGCCGGCACCGGACGCACGTCGAGCGTGATCTGCTCGCTCTCCTTGAACCCCGCCAGAACCGCTTCGACCTCCTTGCGCATCTCGAAGGGACGGTTCTTGATGACGACGGTTCCGATCTCCGCTCGCGCCGCGACCAGCAGATCCTCGATGAGGTTGGCCATGTCCGCCGACTGATCGGCGATGAGGCGTACAAACTCGACGATCTCGTCTCCTGTGAATTCCGCCCAGCGTTCACGCAGCTCGTGCGCCATGCCGTTGACCACCGTCAGCGGAGTACGCAGCTCGTGGCTCACCGACGCGACGAACTCGTCCTTGGATCGCACGAGGCCCTCGAGCCGATCCTGAGCTTGCTGTCGTTCGATGGCGGCGGCCAGGAGGTTGGCCACCGACTCGACGAAGTGCACGTCGGCCTCGTCGAAGCTGCGGTCGAGGTCGCTCCACACGCCCACGACGCCCAGCGGGGACGAGGTGCCATGGATCACTGCACTGACACCGGCCCGAGCACCTCTCTCCAGCAAGAATTCCGAGGGTCGGAACCGGGTCTCGTCCGGAAGCGAATCGGTGATGACCGGCGCCTCGGCTGACAAGATATAGCGCATCTGGTCTGATGTGCCCTGCGCGATGACGTAGCCGTCCATCATCTCCTCGGGCCAGCCGTGGCCGGCGTGCAGTGCCAGGTCGGAATCGTCTGTCGTGCAGAACACGCCCGTGAGAAAACCGCCGAGGTGGGTCGCCATCGCACCCGCCGCCGCCTCGAACACCTGCTTGAGATCGCTGCGCAGAGCCAGTTCGCCCAGCTCGGCGACGATCTCCTGCTGGGCTACACGCCGACGCAGCTGCTGCTGCGCGTCCACTCGGTCGGTGACCTCCACCAACGCCCCTTCGAACACCGATCGACCGCCCACCTCGACGGTGCGAGCGGAGTTCTGAACCACGATCTCTCTGCCCGCCGCCGTCACGAGGCGGGCCTCGGGATCCCCGCCGTACCCGTGCAGCGTCATCTCGGACACGAACCGATCTCGCTGCGCCGGATCTGCATAGAACTCGCCAACGTGGCGGTCGAACAACTCATGCCGGTCGACGCCCAGCAGCGATGCCATCGCCGGGTTGGCGTCGACGAACTCGCCATCGGCGGTGGTGCGGTACAGCGGAACCGGAAGCCCCTCGAAGAGGCTCTCGTAGCGGGCTTCGCTCTCGGCTTGAGCATGCTCGGCAGCGATGCGCTTGGTGATGTCGAACAGCTGAGCGAAGAAGCGGACTGGTCGTCCGTTGACGTCGCGGATCACATTCACGTTGGCCAGAACCCACATCACCCGCCCATCACTCGACGAGAGACGCAGCTCGGAGCTGACCCGGTCGGTCGCTCCCTTCAGAGCGTCGACGAGAAACTCGTTCATCTTGTCTCGATCGTCCTCATGGACCAGGTCCGCCCACGAGCAGCTCAACAACGTGCCCTCTTCTGCCCCGAGCAGGCCCTCGAGTGCTCGGTTTACGGCGATCAAGCGGGTGTCGAGATCTGCGATGGCGAATGGTGTGGCGGAATCGACGAAGGCGGATCGGAACCAGATCTCGCGTTCGGCGAGTGCTTCTCGGGCTGCGTGTTGCTCGGTGACATCCTTCAGTGCCACCTGCAGCCGCTGGGCGCCGTCGAACGTCACGGTGGTCGCTGCGACATCGATGGTGCGCCGTACCTTGTCCAGGCCCGTCATGGGCAGGTCGCGAAGTTCCTGCGCCTGACCCGTCTCGACCGTCGCCTTGAAGAGGTTGCTCACAGCCCGCCGGTGGTTGGCGTCGATCAGCTTGGGAAAGGACGATCCGACCAGCGCACCGGCGTCGGGATACCCCAGCAGTGACGCCGCCGCCGGATTCGCGTAGACCACCTGGCCATAATCGAGCACCAGCAGTGCCGAGGGAGTCCTGCGCAAGAGCTCCAGGTGCCGCTCCTCTGAGGCGCGAATGCGGGCCAGCGACTCGAAACGGCTGTCGGCCACCTGCCTGAGGAACGTGAAGCCGGCCGCCACGATCCCCACTCGACCCAGACTCTGCACGGCCAGCTCGCCGAAGCCGTGAGAGACCGAGTCGTTGCCGAGGATGTGGTCTGCGCCGAAGGTGAGCCCGGCAACCAGCAGCGGCAGCTTGACGATCTCGCTGCCAAGAGCCACGGCAAGGAGGCGAGTCTGGATGGCGCTTCGCTCCATGAAAGCAAGCGCCATTAGCCCGACCAGTGTGACCAGAACACTCACGAGCGTGTCGCCGGTGACGATCCACACGACGAACGCCGAGGCGAGATCTGCTGCGGCTGCTCGCGCCATACGCGTCTCGTACAGATCGGCCGCCCAGGGCGCTGCGGACGCCAGCGCCATCAGGGCGATGGCAATCAGCCGCTTCTCCAGGCCCACTCCCTCCGTCGTCGCCAACACGAGCATGAGGGTGACGTACACGACCAGCCGCCCCCGGAGGAGGCGCGCGATGAAGTCGGAACCAGCTCGGCGACTCGGATCGGCCACGCCTCAATATCGGCAGTCTGCGAAGCCCCCTTGACCAGTGCGTTGTTCGATCAACACCCCGGCCGAATCGTCATCGATCTCCCGGCTGCCCCTCGAGAAGAATCAACGGTGGACAGCCTGCAAAGGAGCGTTTCGGTTTCGCCGTGGCGACGCAGAGCTCGGCCGAGAGCGAGCGACTCGCCGGTCATCGCCCGAACCGGTCGAATGGAGTGTCCAGGTCGACGCCGGCAGCGCGAGCCGCCGCGGCGATGTCGTCGACGGGCAGCGACTCCGGCGGCGGCCAATCCGGCAGATTCGGCCGCCGGGCCTGCACAGTGTCAAGCCGGAAGGTATCGGGCCGGAACTCGAAGAGCTCTTCCCAGGTCAGGGGCATCGCCACAGGGGCGCCAGGGCGCGGGCGTAGCGAGAACGGCGCCACCACCGTGGCTCCAGGAGCGTTGCGCAGCCAATCCACGAACACCCGTCCTCGCCGCTCGCGTTTGAGGAACTCGGTCGTCGCTGCCGGTGACACCGCCACGATGAGCCCGGCCACGGCCCTGGCGACCTTGGCGCAGTCGGCGTAGGAGACGGTGCCGTCGAGCGGCACCCACACGTGATATCCCTTCGATCCCGTCGCCACCGGAAGGCTGCGGACGCCGAACGATTCCAGCACCCGCCCGGCGGTCGCGGTGACCGTACGGACGCCTTCCAGGTCGCCCTCTTCGGGATCGAGGTCGATGACGAGATGGTCCGGACGATCGATCTGCTGGATCCTCGCGGTCCAGACGTGAAAGGTGATGGTCCCCTGATTGGCGAGGTAAGGCACGTCATCATGTTGGGTCACCACCGGATACCGAGTGACGCCTCCCTCCGCTTTCGGAACCTCGAACCTCTCGATCGATGCCGGGAAATGGTTGGCGGCGTTCTTCTGCATGAATCCCTTCGCCCCGATCCCACGTGGATACCGCTCGAGCGTCAATGGCCGCTCGGTGACGAAAGGAAAGAGAAGGTCGGCGTTGGCGGCGTAATAGTCGACCACGCTTCCCTTGGTGATGCCGTCGTCGGGATAGATCAGACGGTCTGGGTTGCTCGCCTGCACGCCATCACCCTATGCCACGTCGAACAGTGCGGGAACCGAAGGTGCGGCGCGCCCGTCCCAAGCTGGAAGCGAGTGGGAAGGACCAACATGCCGACCGGACACCGACTGATGATGGCCTGGGCGGCGGCTCTGATGCTGGCACTGGCCGCCTGTACCTCAAACCCGACGGCCAGCGAGACCGGCGGCGATGAAGGAGCACCGGCAATCGAAGCGACGACGCCGCAGGAAACCCTCGCCGGGGAGGGATCCGACGGAGGTATAGCGGAACCTCCCGTCGCAGGGGAGGCGGACCAACTGGCGCGCTCGGTCGGCGCCGATCAAACGCAGATCGCCCAAGGCCTCGGGCGGAGCATCGTCTTCTCTGCCGACATGACGCTCGCGGTCCCGGACGTTGCCGTAGCGGGCCGAGAGGTCGTCGGCCTGATGAGCCGCATGGGCGGAATCCTCTTCGGTCAAGACACCGTCGGATTGCCCGAGCCCCGCAGTGTCCTCGTGTTCCGGATCGTCCCCGACCGGTTCCAGGACGCCCTCGATGCGGTCGGGGAACTCGGAGAAGTCCGCAACCAGACAGTGTCAGCCGAAGACGTCACCGAGCGGGTGGTCGACCTCGAAAGCCGCATCACGACCGCCGAAGCCAGTGTTGTCCGCCTGCGCGGCCTCATCGAGCAAGCCGCCGATCTCGAGACGATCACCGACCTCGAAACGCAACTCCTCGAGCGGGAGACCTTGTTGGAGACCCTGCGCGGACAGCTCCGCACCGTGGAAGACCAAGTAGCGCTGGCCACGATCGCCGTGTCACTGACCGAGGCAGCCAGCCGGCCTGCCGTCAACGTCATCATCACCGCCTATCCGGGCGAGGGGGACGGAGGACAGTCGTGCCCAGGGGACGCGGAGTTGGCGCTGACGCAAGGCGACCCGGCGACGTTGTGCGTGGAGGTCACGAACGTGGGCGACACTGCGCTCGCCGCTTTCGAGATCCGCGATCCCGTGCTCGACCTGGACACCGAGGATTTCGTGGCCGTGTTCGGCGAACTGGACGGCACTTTGGAGCCCGGCGAATTCCTCATCGCTTCGACGGAGTTGCAGCCCGAACGCACCATCCGCACGCAGACAAAGGTCTCGGCCACGCCGCTCAATACCGACGGCGAGCCGTTGCCGGGCCGTGACACCTCGGCGATCGGGTCGGCCCTCCTCGAAGCGACGACACCCGAGGGCCTCCCCGGGTTCGGAGACGGCCTGGCCACCAGTTGGTCAGCCATCCAGACGCTGTGGGGCCTGATCGTGCTGGTCGCAGGTTTGGTGTTGCCGTTTGCATGGGTGCCACTGCTTGCATGGGTCGCGTTGCGCTGGCGGAGGGGCCGGGCAGTACCTCCAGCCGTCCCCGGCGAGAGCGGAGGATGAAGCCGAGCTCAAGGCGGCCCCTCGAACTCAGTGGGATCCCTCTCGCTCGATACGCCGCACATCCGGAGCAGCTCGTTCGGACCCGCCCGGACCTCGAGCGCCGCCTCCGTCGGCGGGTCGACGAAGGAGAGCGATACCAGGCCGGGACGCGAGGGATGTTGCATGATCTCGGGGGGCACCTCAGCGCGGCCGAATCCATATTCGTCGGACCAACGTACCTCGACGATCGACTCGGGCGTTGCTTCGACGGTGACGCTGCCTGGTCCAAATACGGTCGCCGAGATGACACCGGCTGCCTCGACGCACCCGTCGACCACTGGTAGCCCAACGACGGGTGCGTCTCCCGCCGGTGAGCCCGCCGGCCACACATTTACTCGGAGCTGCGCCCGGACTCGCTCTGTGTATTCGGCCTCCGGCTGTGGCTCCCAGCCGTCGTCGAGCAGCCATCGCACGGTATCCGCCGAGAAGGTGTTACCGGTGACGTAGAACAACCGGCGTCCTTCGAATACCGGCTCGCCGGCAGCCACGAGGGCCCCGGCGGTTCGTACCGTCGCCGATCGCTCTTGAAACAGGGGGCCGGCCTCGTTCAAGCGACTGGCGAGATTTGCGATGTTCAGCGACACCGCGACCACTGTGCCGACTCCTGCCAGGCGGCGAAGTTGTGGCCGGAGCGTCAAGAGGTTCGGCACGTGAGGCAGCAACACTGGCGTCAGGAGGATCACCACGTGATGGCCGAATCGAGGATTCAGCGGCTCTGACAGCCCGTTGACGATCCGGCTCAGGATGACGGCACCCAAATAGGCCCCGAGCGTGAGGATGAGCATCCAGTCGAATCGACCGAAACGCTTTGTGACGACGAGGAAGATCATCCAGCCGCCACCGAGAACAAAGAGGGGGGCGACCAACACATCCGGCATTCCCAAGAATTCCGTGAACCCATGACCGAGAATCGTTGCGGCGTGAACTGCGAGTTGGATCGGGGACTCCCAGGTCCAATCCGCAGCGGGATTGGAGCCACGCCACGACGCGAACCAAGCGGCGTACATCGCCAGCGGAATCGCGACAGGCCACCACCTCCACTCCCGCGTCGCAATCAACACGGTCGCAATCCCGGCTGCGCCGATCACGCCCACGCTGCAAGCGGAGACGGCGATGAGAAGAAGCAGCGTGACCCCCACGATTCGTCGTGGTTGGGGATCGACAAGCGTGACGAGGTGCGCGGAGCCGATGATCGCAGCCAATGCGACGGCGTTGCCAAAGTGCGCGTCACCCATCCACGCCTGAGAAGCCAAGACGAGCAAGACGGCCAGAGCCGCACCTGCGGTGCCGGGGCCGGTTCCGCGCCGCCGAACCACCCACCACACCACGATGGCGAGGGTGGGATAAGCCACGTAGCGGACGAGCGGATACCACGGCCAGTAGTCGAGACCGACTCGCGGGTAGACGAATTGGAACCAAACGCCGGGCCATGGGGCCAGATGATCCTGGTGGGGTACGAGCAGCGAATCGACTCGAAGAACACGTTGTGTGATGAAATCCCAGGCATCGACCGTGAACCACAACCGTCGGCTCAGCAACCCGACGAATACCGCACTGGCCGTCGCTGCGGCCAGGGCCGCAAGTAGTTCAATCCGGGTGGGCTTCTCTGAAGGCGGCGCAACAGGGTGCGGCTGTGGTTCGGAGGCGCTGACCAGAACTCCAGGCTCGAGGTTTGCCGATGGTACCGGAGCCGCGCCGGGTTCTTGACCGGACATCGAACCTCGCTGCGCAGTTGGCCGGCCGCTTCGCCAGGTCGCTTCACCTACGCTGATGTGGATGGAGCAACCGTGACGGACCACCACATGAGCCCATCCGGCTTGCCGGCCGGCGCAGACGACGCCGTCGACACGGCGGCCTTCCCGGCCGGAGATGACAACTACACCAAGAGCGGTCGGCTCAAGAAGTCCTACTACGAGGCCGAGCTGGCCCGCATGCAGGAAGAGCTCGTCAAGCTCCAGTACTGGGTGCAGCAACAGGGACTGAAGGTGCTGATCATCTTCGAAGGGCGCGGCTCGGCGGGCAAAGGGGGCGTGATCAAGCGGATCACGGAACGCACGAGCCCGCGGATCGTCAAGGTCGTGGCGTTGCCCACCCCCACCGAGCGCGAACAGTCCCAGTGGTATTTCCAGCGATACGTTGCCCACCTCCCGGCCGCGGGCGAGATCGTGCTGTTCGACCGGAGCTGGTACAACCGCTCGAACGTCGAGTGGGTGATGGGGTTCTGCACCGAGGAACAGCACCAGGAGTTCCTGCGCAGCTGTCCCGAGTTCGAGCGCATGCTGGTCCGGTCGGGCATCAAGCTGCTCAAATACTGGTTCTCGGTGAGTTGGGATGAGCAGCGCCGCCGGTTCGAGTCGCGTAACGAAGAACCTCTGAAGCGCTGGAAGCTGTCTGACATGGATCTCGAGGAGCACCGTCTCTATGTCCGTTACTCGATGGCGAAAGACACCACGTTCCAATTCACGGACATCAAGCAGGCGCCCTGGTATGTCGTGCCGTCCGACGACAAGCGGACCGCCCGCCTCAACTGCATCAGCCACATTCTCTCGCAGTTCGATTACGGGGATGTCCTGCCCGAGCCTGTTGCGCTCCCGGAGCGCAAAGACGTCCCTTACGTACGGCCGCCGATGCACGAGCAGACGTTCGTGCCGCCGCGGTACTGACACGATGGGCCTTGCCGGTACACCTCACCGGCTTGGAGCGTGATGACATACGAGCATCCCTATCCGAGCCCCGAGCTGGAGCGCCAGTATCCCTTTCACACGTACAAGCACGTGGAGCGCTCGCTGGATGAGATGAGCGACAGAGCGGACGAGTTCTTCGCAGAGATGGACCGGCGTCGCAGCGTGCGGATGTTCTCCGACCGGTCTGTCCCCCGCCATCTCATCGAGACGGCAATCCGCACCGCATCGACTGCTCCTTCAGGCGCCCACCTCCAACCCTGGACGTTCGTCGCGATCGGCGACCCTCACCTCAAGCGACAGATCCGCCACGCCGCCGAGGACGAAGAACGAGTCAACTACCTCGAGAATCGGATGAACGATGAGTGGCAGTCGGCGCTCGCCCCAATCGGGACCGACTGGCACAAGGAGTACCTGGAGTTCGTTCCGTGGATCGTGGTGCTGTTCGAGCAGCGCTTCGGTTACGACGACGCCGGTAAGCGCCGGCACCATTACTACGTGAAGGAAAGCTGCGGCATCGCCGCCGGGCTGTTCGTCGCAGCGATCCATCACATGGGCCTGTGCACCCTTCCCCACACGCCCTCACCAATGGCTTTTCTCTCGAGACTCCTGGAGCGACCCGACAATGAACGCCCGTCGATCCTGTTCCCGGTCGGCCACCCGCTACCCGGAGTGAAGGTCCCCACGCTGCACCGCAAGGCGCTCGGCGAGGTGAGCGTCTGGCACTAGCTCCATGCCGGTTGGTCGACGGCGGCCGCACCGACACCGTAGAGTCGACTCGGTGCGACGACGAACATTGCTGCTCGTCGCAGCCGCGCTGGTGCTGCTGTCGGCGTGTGCGGCAGGCACGGAGACGTTCAACGATGCCGATCCGGCCGGGTTCTTCTTCGGTATCTGGCATGGCTGGATTGCCCCGTTCGCCCTGATCGCCCACCTGTTCGACGGTGACGTTCGCATCTATGAGGTCGACAACACCGGCATCTGGTACGACGTGGGCTTCTACATCGCCGTGATCTCAGGGTTCGGCGGCCTTGGCCTACGCCGGCGCCGGCGATCGAAGCCGGCCGAGGATTGATCGAGCAGCGACGAACTGACGGATCGGGAGGGCCGGGGATCGACCGGCCCGTTAGTGTCTCGTCCATGAGCGCCGAAGTGGACACCGTCGACGAGTTGAGTCCACCGGGACCGCTCATGAAGCTGGCGCTCCGCTACGAGCGCTGGGCCGACACACTGTCCGAGTGGACCGGCAAGATCAGCCAGTACGTGGTGTTGGCGACCGTCGCTGTCGGATTCCTCAACGTGGTCCTGCGCTATTTCGGCCAGCTTGTGGGCGTTCGCCTCACCAACAACGGCCTCATCGAGGCGCAGTGGTACCTCTACTCGCTCATCTTCCTGTTCGGATTCGGGTACATCCTCAAACATCAGATCAACGTTCGGGTCGATTTCTGGTTCGCCAACCAGCCGCCTCGCCGCAAGGCGTGGATCGATCTCGTGGGGCATCTCATCTCGCTGGTGCCGTTCGCGGCGATGGGGATCTGGCTGTCGATCCCTCAGGTGCAGACCTCGTGGAGGCTGAACGAGCAATCGCCTGATCCCAGCGGCCTTCCTCGCGCGCCGATCAAGACGATGATCATCGTTGCGTTCGCCATTCTGCTCATCCAGGCCATCGCCGAGGTGATCAAGCTGATCGCGGTACTGCGCGGCATCGAGCAACTCTCCGATGAGCCGAGCGAATTCATCCGGATCGAGTGATGAGCCCCGAAGCGCTCGCCATCGTCATGTTCGTCGTGTTTCTCGGGCTCATCCTGTCCGGGTACCCGGTTGCGTTCTCGTTCGCCGGCACGGCCATCGTCTTCTTCGTGATCGGCTTCTTCTCGGATGCTGTGGACCTCAACGTGCTCAACGGGTTGTTCTCCAAGTGGTTCGCCGACTCGGTGTCCAACTTCGTGTTTTTGGCGATTCCGTTCTTCGTGTTCATGGGCGCCGTGTTCGAGAAATCAGGTCTGGCCGAACGCCTGCTGACCACCATCGGGATGCTGATGGGGCCCCTGCGAGGCGGCATGGCCGTAGCGGTGGTGTTCGTGGGGACCCTCTTGGCTGCCGCAACCGGCGTGGTGGCCGCCACGGTCATCGTCATGGGCATCCTCGCCCTCCCCGTGATGGTCAAGTACAACTACGACCATCGGCTGGCCACGGGTGTCATCGTCGGATCGGGCACCTTGGCACAGCTGATCCCGCCCAGCCTGGTTCTGATCGTGCTGTCGCAGTTCATTCCCGTGTCGGTCGGCGAACTGTTCGCCGGCGCTCTGGTGCCCGGCGTGATGCTCGCCGGAATCTTCGCGATCTACGCGGTGGCGCTGGCCTACGTGCGCCCGGGAACCGCCCCGGCCATCCCCAAGGCAGAGCGGACGTTGAGCGGCGCACAGCTCGCAAGAGAGACGGCCGTGTCGGTGCTGCCGCCGCTGGTGTTGGTCTTCGCGGTGCTGGGCTCGATCTTCTTCGGTATCGCCACCGCCTCCGAAGCCGGTGCGGTGGGCGCGTTCGGCGCAATCGTGCTGGCGGTCTTGTATCGCAACTTCAGCTGGAAGCTGTTGACCGACGCGGCTCGGTCGACCGCCAACATCACCAGCCTCGTCTTGCAGATCCTCTTTGCGTCGACGTTCTTTGCTTTGGTCTTCGACCGATTGGGGGGTCAGCGTTTGATCACGGAATGGCTCACCGAGATCCCCGGAGGTTTCTGGGGATTCGTGATCGCCGCCAACATCATCGTTTTTCTCCTGGGGATCAATCTCGAATTCCTCGAGATCTCCTTCATCGTCATGCCGCTGTTCGTGCCCGCCGCGATTGCGCTCGATGTCGATCTGGTCTGGTTCGCAGTGATGATGGCCATCAACTTGAACATGGCGTTCATCTCGCCGCCGGTCGGGTTCTCGCTGTTCTATCTGCAATCGGTGAAGCCCGACGAAGTCAAGACGTCCGACATCCATCGGGGCGCGTTGCCCTTCATGGCCCTGCAGACCATCGGGCTCCTGCTCGTGATGTTCCTCCCCGAGACCGTCACTTGGCTGCTCAAAGTCTTCGAGTTCAGCCCGGACACCGTCGTAGCGGGAGTCCCCGGGCCGTTCGCGTCACGACTGGGCATCAGCCTCGCAGCAGTGGCCGGCATCGCCGTCTTGTGGGCGATCGTGACGCGCGGGCGTTACAACCGCCGCTCGGTGGCCGTCTGACGAAAAGGCCCGGTTGCTCGGCCCGGTCCCAGAGTTCGAGGTATCGTCTTTCGAGTCGGTCCCGTCACGGGTCGCAACGCGCCGGTCGGCTCGATCGACTGCATTTCGACAGGAGGAGCACACCGTGGAGAGAAGAGAATTCCTCAGATACGCAGGCACCGCAGCCGTGGGTGGTGTCGCGTTGGCCGCCTGCAGCACCGGTGATTCAGGGCTCGATGAGGCGCTTCAGGCCGGCGACCTCCCCGAATTGAACTGGGAGATCGCCACCAGCTGGCCTACGTCTCTCGACACGCTCTTCGGCGGAGCCCAGATCTTCGCCGAACGCGTCACCGCGATGACCGGCGGACGATTCACGATGACGGCCCGAGCGGGCGGCGAGCTGGTTCCGGCACTGGAAATCCTGCAGTCGGTCCAAGCCAAGTCGGTGGCAGGCGGACACACGGCCTCGTACTACTACCGCGGCCTCGGCGAGGTGGTGGCGTTCGGCACCGCCATGCCGTTTGGCCTGACCGACCGCCAGCAGAACGCCTGGCTCTACGACGGCGGCGGCTTGGAGATGTTGCAGGAGATCTACCGGGATCGGTTCGGCGTCATCCAGTTCCCGGCAGGCAACACCGGCGTGCAGATGGGTGGATGGTTCAACAAGGAGATCAACTCCTTGGCCGACCTGCAGGGACTGAAGATGCGGATCCCCGGTCTGGGCGGCGCCGTCATGGAGCGGCTCGGGGTCACGGTGCAGGTCATTCCAGGTGGTGAGATCTTCCAATCGCTCCAAACGGGCGCAGTGGACGCTGCCGAGTGGGTCGGGCCGTACGACGACACCAACCTCGATTTCCACACCGTGGCGAGCTTCTACTACTTCCCTGGTTGGTGGGAACCGGGCCCCTCGTTGGAGGTGCAGTTCCCGGTCGACGAGTACGACGGCCTTCCGGAGGAGTACAAGGCGGTCATTCAGACGGCGGCGAAACAGGCCAACGTCGACATGATGTCCCGCTACGACGCGCTCAACCCGCCCGCTCTCGAGGAGTTCATCCTCAACAACTCGGACGTGACGTTGCTGCCGTTCCCGGACGACGTGATGGCTGGGGCGGAGGAGGCGGCCTTCGAGATGTACGACGAGTTCGCCGCCGCCGACACCGACTTCCAATCGGTTCTCGACAACTGGACGGCGTTCCGATCGAGCATCCGCAACTGGCACAGCTTGGCGGAGACTTCGTTCATGAACTACCAGACGAGATTCTGAACGGCGCTTGCAGCGACCCCCCGGCGACCACCGGGGGGTCGTTCGCGTGGGGATCGCTACGCTGGCGGAATGCCACCGACCCGACTCAACCACGCCGTTCTCTACGTTCGCGACGCCGAGCGGACCGCCACCTTCTTCACCGACCACCTGGGTTTCGAGGTGACGGCCCACCTCCCCGGCGCGGTCTTCATCTCGTGCGCCGGGTCGGCCAACGATCACGACCTGGGCCTGTTCTCGGTCGGTGGCGACGCCGGCCCGTCCTCGGCCGGTCGACAGACAGTTGGGCTCTATCACCTGGCCTGGGAGGTGCCCACCCTGGGGGAGCTGGCGGAGCTCGCCGAGGCGATGAGTGAGATCGGCGCCCTCAAGGGCGCCAGCGACCACATCACGTCCAAGAGTCTCTACTGCGTGGATCCTGACGGCCTCGAGTTCGAGCTGTTCTGGGCAGTCCCACCCGAATTCCTACCGGCCGATGCCTCGCCGGTCGTCCAACCACTGGACCTGGCGAGAGAGCTGGAGAGATTCGGCGCCGACACGCCTGGCCGCGTGACGTTCATTCCCCCCTCGTTCGAAACGAGCTGAGGTCACGGGACATCGACCCGCATCAGCACACGCGCCTTGGCCGCGGTCTCGAACTCCGAGTCGGGCTTGGTTGCCCGAGGCACTCCAGCCCTGCGGGCGGCTCTGGGGAAGCGCGCAGCCCACGAGCGGAGCAACGCCCCGGCGGTGGGGCCGCCGTCGGTGACGGCCTGTGCTTCGGCCCACACTCCTTTGCCTCTCAGGTAGAGCTCGACTGTCTGGGGATCTCCCGTGAAGTTGCGCCAGTAGGTCTTGGCTTCTGGCACACCGACCAACATCGCGAAGGTCCGGTGGTCGTGTCGGGCGTACATCAGGGGCACGGCGAAGGTCCTTCCCGACCGGCGACCCGTGTAACGCAGCTCGAGTAGCCAGCGGCTCACGAGCCAGTGCAGCGGTGACGCCAGGATCCGAGCGAGTAGCGGGTTGAGCCACCGCTCGAAGGCGACCACCGCAGGCGACAGCGTCGACATGAGGTCATCGTGCCTGATCAACCCCATCCTGGCAAGGGGCCGAAGGTCCCGGCCCCCTCAGGCGGCCGCTCGTCGGGCGATCAGGCCGGCTCCGATGAGGCCGGCGTCCTGCGCCAAGCCGGCAGCGACTACATAGCCCTCAACGTCTTCGAGCACCGCATCGTCGGTCACGTAGCCGGCCAGCTCGGTCATCAGCCCATCACGAATGAGAGGTAGGAGTCCAGGTACTTGGGACACGCCGCCGCCGAGGATGAATCGATCAGGCGCCACCGTGTATGTGAGGGTGCGAACAGCCTGGGCCAAATAGCCGGCCTCCGTCTCCCATACCTCCCGGTCGTCTAGCAGCTCCTCGGCCGGCGCCTGCCAACGTTCGGCGATGGCGGTTCCCGATGCCATCCCCTCCAAGCAGTTGCCGTGGTAGGGGCAGACTCCGGCGAAGATGTCTCCGGCCCTCGGCACAACCGGGATATGGCCGATCTCGCTGTGCCCGTGCCCGGAATGAGGAACACCGTCGACCGTGTAAGCCGCTCCGATCCCGGTGCCAACTGTCATGTAGGCGAGCGTTCCGCAGCCCTGACCGGCGCCGCGGTCGTATTCGGCCATCGCGGCGCCCTCGACGTCGGTCTGGATCCCGACCGGAACTCCCAATGCCTCGGCGAACGGACCGGCCAGCGGCGTGTGCGACCAATCCGGCTTGGGGGTTTCGGTGATGAACCCGTGGGTTGGCGAACCTGCTCGCAGGTCCAATGGACCGAACGCCGCGATCCCGACCGCGACCACGTCATGTCCGCGCAGAAAGTCGATCGATGCGGCGATCGTCGGTTCCGGGTCGGTGGTGTCCACACGAGTCTCATCGACAACGTCGAGCGCATCGTCGAGCAATGCCACCCGAAATTTGGTCCCTCCCGCCTCTACTGCACCAAACACCGGCCACCTCGTCGCGACTTGGACGGCCAAGGTACCACCGGCGGGTTGTCAGGCCGATCGCAGCGCCTCGGTCGGCGACAGCCGCGCCGCACGCATAGCCGGGTACACCCCGGCGATCACACCGATGGCCAACGCCACCGCCACACCGCCGGCGATGGCACTAGCCGGGATCAGCGGTTCCCACCTGCGCCACCACGCATACCCGTAGGTCACTCCCGCACCGAGAAGCACGCCGGTGAGGCCACCGGCGGCAGCGAGCAGCAGACTCTCGACCAGGAACTGGGTCGCAACCTGCCGTCGGGTGGCGCCAAGTGCACGGCGCAGACCGATCTCCGCTCGACGCTCCAGCACTGAGATGACCATCACGTTGGCGATACCCACACCTCCCACGATGAGCGCCACGGCGCCCAAACCCAGGAACAAGGCGGTGAGGGCGTCATCAGCGGCCTCGCGGGCTTCGAGCGCATCGCTTGGTCGATCGACCTCCACCTCTTCGGGGTTCTCCGGGTTCACCGTCGCAGCCATCACATCGATCACATCGTCGACGAAGGCAGGCTGCACCCGAACGAGGATTCGAGATGGGGCTCCGTCGTTGTCGAGGTAGGTCTCCGCCGCGGGAGCCCCGATCAGCGCGGCCCGATCGAGATCCGGAGCCAGCTCGAACGTCTCGAGAACGCCGATCACTGTGAACCACTGATCGCCCAACCACACCTGCTGGATGCCGGTGACCTCTCCCACGCCGAGCCGCTCGGCCGCCACGGAGCCGAGCACGGTCGTCGGATACTGCGCCGTGGCGGTGTTGAACCATGCACCATCGGAGATGTCGCCGGCCAGCACGTCCAACAGGTCGATCCCGACGGCCTGCACCGTGATGCCCCCGGTTTGAGCCGGCGGGACGAAGTCGGTGCGATAGACGCTTGCGTCGACCTGGCTGACCGCCGCCGTTCGCTCGACGGGCCCGATGCGCGCCACCATCCCGGCCGCCTCGTTGGGCAGCTCGCCGCTTCCGAGTCCGATGCCCTGACCCGCCTGGACCGTCACGAGGTTGGTGCCGAGTCGATCCAACGCGGCCAGCAGGTCGGACTTGGACGATTCCGACAAGCCCAACACGCCCACCATCGCCGCGATCCCGATCGACACACCGAGCGCCGACAGGACCACCCGCATCGGCCGCGTGCGAGCCCCCACCGTGGCGGTCCTGAGCACGTCGCCGAATGACATCCGACGGCGTCCGAGGGGCTGCATCACGCGGCCCGGCTGTCGGACTCGACGGCCCCATCCCGCAGACGCACGATGCGGGGGAAATGCTCAGCTATTGCCACATCGTGCGTGATCACCACGATCGTCGAGCCTCCGGCGTGCAGCTCCTCGATCAGCTCGACGATGCCGGCACTGGTCTGGGAATCGAGATTGCCCGTCGGCTCGTCGGCGAGCACCAGCGCCGGCGACCCGATCAGCGCCCGGGCGATCGCCACTCGTTGGCGCTCACCGCCCGAAAGCTCGGTTGCGACGTGATGAACTCGATGCGACAGCCCCACCCGCTCGAGCGCGGTTCTCGCCATGGCCCGGCGCCGATCCACAGGGGAGCCCGTGTACAACATGCCGTCGGCGACATTGTCGAGGGCCGTGTAGCCGTTCAACAGGTGGAACTGCTGGAACACGAAGCCGATCCGCTGAGCCCGAAGCGTCGACAACTCGGCATCCGACAGCTCGGACACCCGGTACCCAGCCACCGCGACGTCTCCCGTGGTCGGTCGGTCGAGGGTGCCCATCACATGGAGAAGGGTGGACTTGCCGGAACCGGACGGGCCTACGACCGCAACCAGCTCGCCCTCGTCGATATTCAACGTGACACCGCGCAGTGCATGGACCGGCGGAGTCATCGGATACGACTTCGTCACATTGTCGACCGCGAGCACTTGCGTCATGGAACAACGACCCTCGTGCCGGGATCGAGCGACCCTGACTCGATCTCTACCAGTCCGGCGGCGAAGAACCCGGGCTCGACACCAACCAGGCGAGTGGTTCCGTCATCGTCTACGACCTCGACGGCGTAGCCACCCTCCGCCAAGGCCAGCAGTGCCGCCACCGGCACAGCGATCACGTCACGGACCGACTCGGACACGACTGCCACGTCGACCGGCGCCTGTTCGAGGTCGCCGGCCACCGTCGGGTCGTCGAGGGTCACCTCGACCTCGAATACGGCAGCCTGTTGATCGGCTGCCGTTGTTGCGGTCTCAGCGACGAGCGAGACGGTACCGGGCACGTCGACACCGTCGGGAAGCTCGACCGTGACGCCGTCACCGACGGAGACCAGACCTTGGTCGGCTGCAGGCAGATCGAAGGTGACGATCTTGTCTGGGCTGGCCAGCATGAGGACCGGTGCGCCTGCCGCCACCGTCGTGCCTACATCGGCGGCCACCTCTGTGACCTTCACCGGGCCCTCGGCGAAGCGGACATCTCCTGCGGCGAGCATTCCATCGGCCTTCGCGCCGACGGCAGCTTCCAATTCGCCGATGGCTTTCGCCGTCGACGCGTCGAATACATCGTCGACCGTGAGCTGATCACCGGCGTCGTAGCCGAGGTCGACCAGTGCTTGTTCGAGCTGGCGGACGTCTGCGCCCGCCAATGGCTCACCCGTTGACAAGGTCGCCAGCACGGTGCCGTCGGCCATCCGGTCGCCAACGGATGCGGCGAGATTCACGGCCTGGGCAGGGCCGGGGGAGAACACGACGTCGGCGACGGTCACGATGCCGTCCTCTTCGACTCCCAGCTCGGCTTGCCAGCGTTCGACCATCTCCTCGGTGGCTTGGGTGAACTCCTCGTCGACGGTCACGTCACCGTTGTTGTGGCCGAGGTCGGTGAGCGCTTGTTCGAGCTGGCGCACATCGACGCCGGTCAGGTTCTCCGAGAGATCCTCGAGCGTCCGGTACATCGGCACCTCTCCGTAGAGAAGAACGATGGGTTCGTCGTCGATGCGGGCGATCACGGCGCCCTGCTCGAGGATTGCGCCGGGCTCGACGATCTCGGTCAACGTACCCATGGTTCGTGCGGCGATCGTGGTCGTGTCGGCGCCGAGCCGGAAGTCACGATGTGCAGCGTTGGCGCCGCTCAGCAGCAAAATCGGCTCGCCATCGATGGCGAACGCCACCTCTCCCGGGGAGACGGTGTCCCCGGCTGCGCGCGAGAAGCTCACCACTCCGGCGCTCGGGGCAACGAGCGTGTCGTCTTCGGTCGTGCCCAGCGTCCCGTCATACACCGTCTCGTCCACGAGATCGGTTCTCACCACCTCGGCCGTGTTGGTGGGGCCTTGTGGCTCTGTCGCGACCGTGTCAGCGTTGCGGGAGATGACCAACGCCACGACCGAAGCGACACCGAGCACGACGAGGACACCGGCCGTCCACCACCAGCTGCGTCGAGACCGTTCGGCTTGCGTCTCGTGCTCAGCGGTGGTGGCCAGTTCGTCCATGCTCTGCACCAGTCGCACCGCTCAGCAGTAGCCGTCGATCGTGCACACGACACCTTCTGCCGCCCGCCGGTTCACCAAGTAGTCGGCGACGGCCGGAACCAGCGCCTCCGCCGGCTGGAACCCGTTCGAGACCAAGCTCAACGTGTCGCCTTCGCGCAAGAGCAGGGCCGGAAAGCCGGCGATGCCCCACGATCGAGCCGTCGAGAAGTCGTTCCAGGCCGCCCAGCGTGCGTCATCGCCGGTGAACTCGTCGAGGAACTTCGGCGCCTCGATGTCGAGGAAGGGCTCGATCAGCTCCGGATACCTCCCTGGGTCCGTGACGTCAACACCCTCGGCGTAGAAGGCCTTCTGCAGGTGGGTGAAGAACGCCAACTCGGCATCGGCACGGAGCTTGCGCATCGTCACCACCGCCATCGCCGGCAGTTCGGTGTCGTACACCCAGCCGTTGGCGCGATCGAGAAACGAGGCGTCGAAGGGCTGGCCGCTCTTCTCCCCGACACGCGCCCAGGTCTTGGTGAGGTACTGGCGCATCCGATCGTCGAGCTTTTCTGCGCCATCTCCGGCCCGCAGCCCGCCGACCACGACTCGTATCGGGATGTTGAATCCGTCACGCAGCTGCTCGACCGCTGGGGCGAATCCCCAACACCAAGAACACATGGGATCGCCGACGTAGATGAACTCGAAGTCGTGATTCGTCATCCACCAAAACCAAAATCGGCGAGGATGTGGTTGCACGCTTCGTCGGCAACGGCGAAGTCGGGGTCGTTGAAGTCGACCTCGCCGAACGGCCCTGTCGGCGGGCCTTCGCCTCCGAGCGCGAGATTCGAGAAGTCGGGGTCAGGCAGGTCGAAGCCTTCGCTCCGCATACATTGCGCGTACTCGAGGAGCGTGTCCTGGACTGCCGTGAAATCGAGATCCTGCGTGAAACCGATCACGACGGCCTGCAGCTCCTCGTCGCAGGCATCCAACGCGGCTCGGAGCTGGTCGGGATCGATCGGATCATCCGGATCGGGAGGCGGGAACTGCACGTTCCCGTCGGAATCCACGATCGGGTCGGCCACGTCGATACCCTCCCCGCGCACGCACTCGACCAGCGCAATGGCTGCGGCTTCCTGATCGACCTCATCTTGCGCAGTGGGCAATGGCGAGACCGTGGTCGTCGTGGTGGACTCGAGGGAGGCGACTCCCTCTGCTTCGCCGTCGCCCCCGCAGGCTGCGATGAGGAAGAAGGCGCAGGCGACCGAGATGATCGTTCGCATCCTGCCAGCTTATCGACGCCCCCTGCCTATCCCTTCGCGGCGAACTGCCCCCCACCCCAATCTCGCGGCAAAGGTTTGCATTTCGGCCACGCGCTACACGGCATCGGGCTAGCGTCGGAGAGGCCAACCCCCTCAGGCTCTGGGAGGCCGCGATGTATCCACGGGCGTTCGACTACCTTCGACCGGCGACCAAGGAGGAGGCGCTCGAGATCCTGGCGGAGCGCGGCGACGAGGTGAAGATCCTCGCCGGTGGCCAGAGCTTGATCCCGATGATGAAGCTTCGCTTCGCCAGTCCACCCACCCTGATGGACATCAACCGCATTCCCGGGCTCGACGCCATCGAGGAGGTCAACGGACACGTGCGGGTGCAGGCGCTGGTTCGCCACAATGACATCGTTGGATCCGACCTGATATCGCAACGGAATGGCGCCATGGCGAGCGCCGCGCCATGGATCGCCGACCCGATCATCCGCAATCTCGGGACGATGTGCGGATCCATCGCTCACCACGATCCCGAGGGTGACTGGGCTTCTGTTCTGTTGGCGGTCGGAGGGGAAGTGGTCGTCGAGAGCCGCGACGGCGGCGAACGAGTCGTGCCGGCCAGCCAGTTTCTCGTCGACATGTTCGCGACCGACTGCCAGCCCACTGAGATGGTCACCGAGATCCGAGTGCCCACTTACGACCAAGGAGGCGGCGACTATCAAAAACTCGAGCGCAAGGTTGGCGACTACGCCACCGTCGGCGCCGCCACGCACCTCGAACTGGACGGAGCCGGAGCCATCTCGAAGGCCGGGGTAGCGCTGACGTCGGTCTATCACCACAACCTCGAAGTCACCGCAGCAGCCGAGGTACTCGTCGGTAACCAGCCGTCAGACGAGTTGTTCGCCGAAGCGGGGCGCATCGCACGAGATGCGTGTGAGCCGGTCGACGACGTTCGCGGATCGGCGGCGTACAAACGAGAAGTCGTCCGGGTGTTCGTCGAGCGGGGCCTGGCCGCATCGTTGGCGCAAGCCCAATCTGCGGCGCAGTAGCGGGAGGGAATCATGAAGGTCACTGTCACCATCAACGGAGCAGAGCAAACCGCCGACATCGAGCCCCGCATGCTGCTGGTCGACTTCATTCGGACCACGCTGGGCTTGACCGGAACTCACATCGGGTGTGACACCACCAGTTGCGGAGTGTGCACGGTTCTCGTCGACGGCACCCCCGTCAAGTCGTGCACCGTCTTCGGAGTTCAGGTTGACGACAGGTCGGTCACGACGGTCGAGGGCCTCAAGCAGAATGGGCAACTCCATCCCATCCAGGAGGCGTTCAAAGAAGCGCACGGCCTCCAGTGTGGGTATTGCACGCCGGCCATGATGCTCGTCGGTTCTCACCTCATCGAACACAACCCCCAACCGTCCGACGAGGACGTTCGTTGGGCGATATCGGGCAACCTGTGCCGTTGCACCGGGTACATGAACATCGTCGACGCCATCCAGCTCGCCGCCGAGAAGGCCGGCGCGGCGACCGAGGCATAGGAGACCGCATGACCACCTTTGCAGATCACCACAATCCGGCCACCTCTCCCGAGGTGGGCGGGATCGGCCATCGGGTCAAGCGAGTCGAGGACGACCGCTTCATCCAGGGCGCAGGCACCTACGTCGACGATGTCGTGCTGCCCGGCATGCTCCACATGGCGCTGGTGCGCAGCCCCTTCGCGCACGCCATCATCAACTCGATCGACACCGAGGCGGCTGCTGCCGTCGAGGGCGTCGTGGCGGTCGTGACAGGCGAGTTGCTCGCCCAGTACAACCTGGCGTGGATGCCGACGCTGTCGGGTGACACCCAGGCGGTGCTCGCCACTGACAAGGTTCGGTTCCAAGGGCAAGAGGTGGCAGCCGTCATCGCCACCGACCCCTACATCGCCCGGGACGCCGCCGACTTGGTCGACGTCGACTACGAGCCACTCGACCCGATCGTCACCCCCCAGCAGGGACTCGAGCCCGATGCACCCATCATCCGCAGCGACCTGGAAGACAAGACCGACAACATCGCGTACACGTGGGAATCGGGCGACGCTGCCCTCACCGAGGATGCGTTTGCTCGGGCCGATCACGTCGTGACCCTGGAGACGCACTACCCGCGTTCACACCCGTCACCACTCGAGACATGCGGATGCGTGGCCGATGTCAACCCGGCCACAGGTCAAGTGACGATCTACATGACGTCGCAGGCCCCGCACGCCCACCGGACGGTCTTCGCGCTCGTCGCCGGGCTCCCCGAACAGAACATCCGCATCATCTCACCCGACATCGGCGGTGGATTCGGAAACAAGGTCCCGGTGTACCCGGGATATGTCGTGGCCACCGCCGCGTCGCTCGTCATCGGCAAGCCGGTGAAATGGATCGAGGACCGCACCGGCAACCTGATCTCGACCGGGTTCGGGCGCGACTACCACATGAAAGGGCAACTGGCGCTGACGAGCGAAGGCAAGATCCTCGGCCTCAAAGTGGACATGCTGTCCGACCAGGGCGCCTTCTTCGCAGATGCACAGCCGACGAAATTCAAGGCGGGCCTGTTCCACATCGTGACCGGCTCGTACGACTTCCAGGCGGCCCACATCGTCACGAAGGGCGTCTACACCAACAAGGCTCCCGGCGGTGTCGCCTACCGCTGTTCGTTTCGCGTGACCGAGGCGTCGTACCTCATCGAGAGACTGGTCCAGAACGCCGCCTACGAATTGGGGATGGATCCTGCGGAGTTCCGCATCAAGAACTTCATCAAGCCAGACCAGTTCCCGTACCGTTCGGCGACGGGCTTCGTCTACGACTCGGGCGAGTACGAGACGGCGCTTCGCCTGGCGATGGAAATGGCGGGATACGACGAGCTCCGGGCGGAGCAGGCCCAAGCCCGCGAGGAAGGCCGCCTCATGGGCATCGGGATCGCCTCGTTCACCGAGGTCGTCGGGGCCGGCAACTCTCGCGACTTCGACATCCTCGGCCTGAAGATGTTCGACTCGGCGGAGCTCAGGATCCACCCGACGGGCAAAGCGATTCTCAAGCTGGGCGTGAAGACACAAGGTCAAGGGCACGAGACGACCTTCGCTCAGATCGTCGCCGAAGAGCTCGGGATCCCCGTCACCGACGTCAAAGTGGTCGAAGGTGACACCGACAACACGCCATACGGACTGGGCACCTACGCGTCCCGGTCGACCCCTACTGCCGGAGCGGCCACATCGATGGTGGCACGCAAGCTGCGCGAGAAGGCCAAGAAGCTGGCCGCCCACCTCATGGAGGCGTCGGAGGACGACCTCGACTGGGAGATCGGCAAGTTCTTCGTCAAAGGCTCGCCCGAGTCGGCGGTCACGATCCAGGACGTGGCGTTCGCGGCATACACCAACCACCCCGAGGGAATGGAGGCGGGGCTGGAGGCGGTCCACTACTACGACCCGCCCAACATGACCTATCCGTTCGGCAGTTACATCGTGGTGGTGGACATCGACGCCGGCACCGGCCAGTGGAAGGTACGGCGGATGGTCGCAGTCGACGACTGCGGGGTGCGCATCAACCCGATGATCGTGGACGGACAGATCCACGGAGGTCTGGCCGAGGGTTACGCCATGTCGTCGATGCAGTGGATCACCTTCGACGACGTCGGAAACTGTATCGGCTCCAACTTCATGGACTACCTCATCCCCACCGCCTGGGAGACGCCACGGTTCGAGCTGGGAGAAACGGTCACGCCGTCGCCCCACCATCCCATCGGCGCCAAGGGAGTCGGCGAGTCGGCCACGGTCGGATCGCCTGCCGCATACGTGAATGCCGTCATCGACGCCCTGTCCCACCGCGGGGTGCGCAACATCGACATGCCGGTGCTGCCGGACCGTGTGTGGGAGGCCCTGCAAGAGCAGCAATGAGCGACCGGCACCTGCTCGAACTCGCCGCCGATCTCCACCGGCGTCACCGGCCATTCGTTCGAGCCACGGTGGTGTGGGCTCGATCACCCACGTCCGGCAAGGCGGGCGGGTCGGCGCTGATCGAACCAGACGGCACCATCCACGGTTGGATCGGTGGCGCATGCGCCGAGCCTGCCGTGCTGCGGGAGGCTCGCCGGGTGCTCAACGACGGCGAGGCCAGGATCATGTATCTCGGGCCACCCGAGGAGCTGGATGGCCATCAGCGGCCCGGCGTCGTCACCGTCCCCATCGCGTGCGCTTCCGAGGGATCATTGGAGGTGTTCATGGAACCCGTGTTACCGCAGCCGCACGTCGTCGTGGCCGGGACATCGCCGGCCGTGCGCACCCTGGCCAGGCTGGCCAGCGCACTCGACTGGCGGGTCACGATCCTCGGGGACCTTCCTGATGCACCGGCCGGCGTGGAAGTGCGCTCGCTCGAACATTGGGACGAGTTGGCCGTCGACGAGTACACGCCGGTGGTCGTCGCCACCCAAGGCCACTTCGACGAACCGGCGCTCGAGTTGGCACTGCAATCGCCTGCGACCTACATCGGCCTCGTCGCCAGCGCCACCCGCGCCGAAACGGTCGTCGGCTACCTGCGCGACCGGGGATTCACCAACGAGGACATCGACCGGATCGAGTCACCGGCCGGTCTGGACCTAGGGCAGATCGAGCATCGCGAGATCGCGGTAGCGATCATGGCTCGCCTGATCCAACTGCGGGCAGCGGGCGCCATCGAAGGAGTGGCGGCAGAGACCGGCGCGATGATCACGGCCGTCGATCCGGTGTGCGGAATGGCCGTCGACACGGTCGCCGCTCGCTTCACCCTCGAGCATGACGGCGCAACCGTCTACTTCTGCTGCCCGGGATGCCTGGCCGCCTTCGAAAAGGAGCCGTCCGCCTTTCCGTCCTGACCGTGCCGGCTCGGCGAGCTCGCGTTCGGTTGCCGGGCCGGGTCCAGCCCGTTTTACTACTCTCGTGTCCCGGTCCGGCCCTCGGCCTTCTCTGCTCGTCCATCACTGGATCATTCTCGGACTGCACGTCGCCGGGGCCATACTGGCGCTGGGGTATGCGCTGGGCGTCGGTTCTATCGACGACCCGGTCAGCGCCTTGGCCGGCTTGATCGGTATCGCGATCGTCGTCGTGTGGACGCTGGGCATCATCGGGGCTTGGCTGGTCGGACGCTACTTGCTCACTTCCGACTGGCTACGCACCTTTGTCGCGACGATTGGACCCGGCGTCGCACTGTTGGTAGCCGCCATCGGAGCGTGGTTGCTCATTTGAGTCTCACCCGGACCGTCGTGGTGGCTATTCGGCCACGAGAGGGGGGTCGAGGCCGAGGGTCGTCAAGACGGCCCGATAGTCGTCCCACGTGTCGATGTCGGGCGGCAGAGGCCGGTCGATCGCCACCCGGTGCACCCGGTCGGGCGGTTCGCGGTCGATGATCTTCCACACTGCTTTGTCGCCGTGGAGTGCCCGCAGATCGGGGAACGAGGCCGCCGAGAAATAGAACGGATGCCCGATGGTGCCTCGGTAGGAGGCTGCCGCGGCCCACGGGCGGCTCCGATCGGCGTGTTCTACGATTTGGTCGA
Source organism: Acidimicrobiia bacterium (assembly GCA_041586155.1). GTDB lineage: Bacteria > Actinomycetota > Acidimicrobiia > Spongiisociales > JAENVV01 > JBFGJH01. The sequence goes on along the minus strand of JBFHAT010000009.1, from coordinate 323 downwards.
TCACCTCGACGTCGATGGTGGGCATGTCACCGAGCAACAGCACGATGCCGTCGCATGCTCCTGCCGTATCGAGTCCGGCCAAGAGCGACGAGGCACAACCCGAGCGGTACGCCTCGTTGTAGGCGACCTCGACCCGGCTTGGTTCTAGGCCGGCCAGAGCCTCGTCGGCCGCTCCACCCACGACGAGGATCACCCTGTGCAGTCGAGACCCGGCTGCGACGGCCACCGCCCGACCCAAGACCGTATCGTCACCGATCGGCAGCGTCTGCTTTGGTCGCCCCAGGCGCCGGGACGATCCTGCTCCCAGCACGACACCGATGACG
>JBFHAT010000008.1:0-91130 GCA_041586155.1 Acidimicrobiia bacterium | reverse complement strand
TCGGCAAACTCGTCGAGCTCGTCGAGCGGGCGCGGGAAGTCACCGAAGCCGGCTGAACGCCCGACCGGGCCGAGCTCGACGCTTGGCGGCGTATCGCACTCTCGGGTAGCCATTCGTTCCCGCGACCGCTACACGCGGCGGGTAGGTGTCGATGATCGCTTCGACGTGGATCCCCGTGCACAGGCGGCAACCCGGAAGCGACGCCGGTCCCTGCGCCGCGCACACGCAGTGGTGGAACCGGTGCCGGCAGTGCTGCGACGTCTGATCCGCTGGGTCGACGCGGTCAGCTCAGCATCACGATGGACTTCTAGTCGAGCGTGGATCCAAGTCCGATAGGCGGCGGGCGAAAGCCCGCCGCCATTTTTTCCCTATTCGAGTCAGCGATAATTGCCGTATGACCCGCGAGCCGCACAGCAAACGTGAGCGATTCGACTTCCTGATCGCTGGCGTTCAGAAAGGGGGTACGACGGCGCTTCATCACTTCCTCTCGAGTCATCCGGGCATAGGTATGCCGGCGAGGAAGGAGCTCCACTTCTTTGATGACGAGTCAATGAACTGGAGCTCCCCCGATTATTCACGACTGGCCGGGATCCTCGAGGACGCTGATGCCGGCCAGATCGTCGGCGAGGCGACGCCCATCTACAGCTATTGGGCTCCGGCTGCCGGGCGTATCTGCCGCTACAACCCCGCAATGAAGCTGATCGTCCTGCTGCGCGATCCCGTGGAACGGGCCTTTTCCCACTGGTCCATGGAATTCGCGCGAAAGAAGGACGATCTCGACTTCTCGACAGCCATACGTGATGGGCGAGGGCGCTTGGCAGGCGCCCTGCATCGGACATACAGCTACGTCGAGCGCGGTTTCTACGCCGAACAGGTTGCGCGGCTGCGGTCGTTCTTTCCGCCCGAGCAGTTGCTCTACGTGAGAACGGAAGATCTGCGCGAGGAGCATTCCATGACCCTCGACCGCATTTGCGGGTTTCTGGGCGTCGAGCGCTTCGCCCGCTACCCGGATGCCGCATTCATTCTGCCGCGCGAGCGTGTTCCCGTGCCCGCGGCATCTGGGGAGGATCTCGATCATCTGCGGCGGCTCTACGCACCGGATATCGCCGAGACCGCTTCACTGACGGGCCTCGATCTGTCGGCCTGGATGCGGCTCTAGCGCACCTGGGTGACCGATGGCACTCCGCGTCGCCGCCGAGCGCCGGGCATACCGAATTGCTACCCAATCACCGCGAGCCGGAGGCAAGGGCGGTTCGTCACCAGTGTGTCGTCACTCACCCTTCGCTCGCCTTCTCCCCCGCCGAGCTCTGCGCCTTGCGGCGTAGCGTAGAGAGGGCGACTACCGGGAGGACGACGTGGACATCATCGACCGGCATTTCGCAGCAGAGAACGCGCACGATGTCGAAGCCACACTTGCCACCTACACGGAGGACATCGTCTGGGACGATGTCACTCACCCGGATGCACCGTTTCACGGCAAGGAGGAGGTCGGCCGAGTGTACGCGAGCATCATCGACGCCATTCCCGATGTGGACCTGCGGTCTGTTCGCCGGTTCAGCGGAGAGGGTGGCCGCTACGTCGTGGATGAGTCGATTCTCACCGGCCACGTGGAGGGTGAGTGGTCGGGGATGGAAGGTCAGGGGGCTTCGGTCGAGGTGCGGATCCTTCACATCTTCGAGCTGCGTGACGGGCTCATCGCGTACGAAAACGCGTGGTTCGACGCCGCAGCAGTGCAGGCCCAGATCCGGGCGTGGGTCGATCGGTTCGCCTGATCGCTCGTCCTTCTCAGGCTGCCATCCAATCAGCGTCGCGCCACGGCGTCGATCATTACAATCGTTTGCAGAATCTCGGGGTGAAGAGACCGGAGGGCATTTCGATGAGACCCAAAATCACTTTGCTGTTGGTGGCGCTCGTGCTGGTCCTGGCCGCCTGCGGCACCGACACAACGACGACAGAAGGCGGCGAGGCACCGGCTACCACTCTGGGCGGTGATGAGGCCCCTGCGACGACCACCAGCCCGGGTACCACAGGAGCCGCCGAAGGTGATGCCATCAAGATCGGCGCTTCTTTACCGCTCACGGGGGAGTTCTCGGTTCCCGGATCGAAGCACGCCGACGGTTACCGGTTCTGTGTCGAGGAGATCAACGCCCGGGGTGGGATCCTCGACCGCCAGGTCGAGCTGTTGATCGAAGACAATCGTTCGGACACCGAGGTCGGTGTGACCCAGGTGCAGCGCTTCATCGACGTCGAGAACGTCGATGTGTTGTTCGGCACCTTCTCCAGCTTGTTGACGTTCCCCACCTCGGCGGCAGCGGAACAGGCGGGCATGGTGTACCCCATCCCATCGGGCGGTGCGCTGCGGATCTGGTCTCGTGGATTCGAGAACATCTTCTACTTCCAGCAGACTGCGGCAGAGGAGATCGGAGCGGCCCCGATCGCGATGATCGATCACTACACCGACGACGGTGTGATCGACCCCGCCATCTCCACCGCAGCGATCGTTTGGGCCGACGACTTCTTCGCCGACGCGATCGCGAAGGGCCTGCTGGGGGGCGAGGTGACGCTCCCAGGCAGTGACGAGGTCGTGGCCGTGCTCGACCCGGGATTCTTGGCCGAGAGCGGGATCGAACCGGTTCTGGAGGAGACATGGCCGGTGGGGTTCACCGACTGGCTGACGCTTGCCAACTCGATAAAGAACAGCGGCGCCGACATCGTGATGGCGGCGACCGCCTCGCCCGATGAGGCGATCTCACTTGTGAACGCCCTGCGCACCGCCGACTATCAGCCCACCCTGCTCTACATGTCGCAGGGGACCCAGTCGGAGTTCTACGACAATCTCCAAGAAGCGGCCGACGGCATCTCGATCCACTCGGCCTGGCATCCGCTGGCGAACTTCACCGGTTCACTCGGCGGAGAGGAGTACACCAACGAGGACTTCATCGCTGGGTTCACCGAGTCGTTCGGGCGGGCACCCGACGAGGACGAAGCCATCCCGTTCGCGGTGTGCCAGGGCATGGAGCAGGCAATCATCGGAGCCGGGACGACGGACAACGCCGCACTGCGCGAGTGGCTGCACGAGCGAACGCCGGAAGACCCGGTGCAGACGATCATGGGGCCGTTCTCGTGGGACGAGCGAGGCCTGCCGATCGATCGAGTGCCGATCATGACGCAGTGGCAGGGCGATTCACTCGAGTTCGTGTTCCCGATAGGCGAATTCGAGGGGACGGTCGATCTCGTGTACCCCAAGCCCGAGTTCTAGGTCATTCGTCGGCTGGTGAGGGAGCTCCTACGTCGTGGAGCTCCCTCCACCGCGTCGGTGGCCGGGCGCCAACCGGGCCGGTAGGCTCGCCACAATCGTTTGCACCACCATGCGCGGACAGGGCTCCTCACATGAATTCTCGCCTTCCAAGATGATGGATCTCGACCAAGGCCACTCGGTCCTGCTCGAGGTGAAGGGCTTACGCAAGTCATTCGGAGGGATCCGTGCCGTCGAGGGAGCGTCATTCGGCGTCGAGGCCGGGACCGTGACGTCACTGATCGGGCCGAACGGAGCCGGGAAGACGACCGTCTTCAATCTCATCAACGGGATCCTCCGCGCTGACGCCGGTTCGGTGTGGTTCGACGGCGAACAGGTCACGGGCAGGATGCCGCATCTCCTCACTCGGCGAGGGATCGGCCGGACGTTTCAGATCACCCGGGCGTTGGGTCAGATGACGGTGCTCGAGAACATGATCGTCGGATCGCCCGCCACGGGCTGGCGGGCGGCGATCGGATCGCGCATGCTCGATCACGAGATCGAGCGGGCCATGGAGCTGCTCGCTTTCGTCGGCATCGCCAAGCTCGCCCACGCCCGCGCCAACACCCTCTCGTATGGCCAACACAAGCTGCTCGAATTCGCTTCTGTGCTCATGTCGGAGCCCAGACTCGTGATGCTCGACGAGCCGGCCGGCGGGGTGAATCCGGCGTTGCTCGAGCAGATCGTGGAACGCATCCGACTCCTCAACGATGGCGGGGTCACCTTTCTCATCGTCGAGCACAACATGAACATGGTGATGTCGCTCAGCGACGCCGTAGTGGTCATGGCCCACGGAGAGGTACTCACGCAGGGCTCTCCCGAAGACGTTCAACGCGACGGGCGGGTGCTCGATGCATACCTTGGAAGAGCCTGATGGCCCTGCTCGAGATCCGCGAAGTCAGGGCTGGTTACGGGCCAGGGCCCGACATCCTCACGGGCATGTCGTTCGACGTCGAAGCCGGTCGCAGCTACTGCATCATCGGTCCCAACGGCGCCGGCAAATCGACGTTGCTCAAGGTCATCGCCGGTCTCCTGAAACCGCGGGCCGGCTCCATCACCTACCAAGGCAACCGCCTCGACGACCTCAGAGCAGATCAGGTGCTGGCAGCGGGCATCTGCTACGTCCCTCAGGACCATGCCCTGTTCCCGGAGATGACAGTGCGCGAGAACCTGACGATGGGCGCCTACCTGGAGCGCGATCGCAACGCGATCCGAGAACGGATGGATCGCACGTTCGAGATGTTCCCGATCCTCGGGGAACGCGCTGGACAGGACGCCGGAACCCTGTCCGGAGGTCAGCAACAAATGCTTGCTCTGGGGCGGGCGCTGATGATCGATCCTGAGGTGCTGATGCTCGACGAGCCCAGCCTCGGCCTCGCCCCGGCGATCGCCGAACAGATCTTCACGAGCATCGACGAGCTCAAGGCGCTGGGGATCACCTTCATCCTCGTCGAGCAGAACGCTGAGCGCGGCTTGGCATGTGCCGAGTGGGGACTCGTGCTAGACCTGGGCATTCTCCGCTTCGAAGCCCCCTCCGATGAGATCCTGGCCGACCCGAGGATCCGCGAGCTCTACCTCGGACGAGCAGTGGCAGGGGAGGGCCCCAAGTGACCAACGCCGTCCAGGTGCTCATTCTCGGATTGCTGCTCGGAGGCGTCTACGCCTTGATGGCAGCGGGCCTCACGCTGGCATTCGGGGTCATGCGTATCGTCAACCTCGCCCACGCCGTCGTCATCGTCGGCTCCGCCTACGCCGCGTATTTCGCGTTCCAGAATCTCGGAGTCGACCCCCTCGTGTCGGCTGCGTTGCTCATGCCGGTGATGTACCTCGTCGGCGTCGCGATCTACACCACACTGTTTCGCAGGATCGAAGGCAGCGCCCGGTACGTCGAGATGACGGTGCTGCTCACCTTCGCCGTTGCCATCGTCGTGGAAGGGCTGCTGGCATTCTTCTTCACGGGGATCTTCCGCACGACCGATCCGACCTATGCCACCGACGCCTTCTTCGTTGGTGACTGGTTCATCCCCAAAGGCCAGCTTTACGCAAGCGGCGTCAGCGTCGCCCTCCTGCTCGGCCTGTGGGGCTTCTTGCGGTACACCAGGATCGGGTACGGCGTGAGAGCCACGATGCAGAATCGATCGGCTGCCCAGATCGTGGGCGTCAACGTTCGCCGCACCTCCTCGATCGCCTTCGGCATCAGCACCGCCCTGGCAGGCGCGTCGGGCGCGCTGGTCAGTTATCTCTTCCCGTTCTTTCCCGCCCGGCACTGGCAATGGGTGGCGTTGCTGCTGGCGCTGATCGTGCTCGGAGGAATGGGAAGCCTGAAAGGGGCCGTCGTCGGAGCAATCGTGCTGGCGGTGGCTAGTTCGTTCGTCGTTGACCAAGCCGGGCCGATTTGGGGGCCCATGACGTTCTACCTGGCACTCTTCCTCATCCTCCTGGTGCGCCCGCAGGGCCTCTTCGGCAAGGAGGTGACGATTTGATCGAGGATCGGTCGCTCACGTCGGGGACGCCGTCCGATCAGAGTCCAGAGGCGCTTCAGCAGACGTCCCGGTCCCGGTGGGTGGCGCTCGTGGCTCTGCTGCTGCTCCTCCTCGTTGTTCCGCTCGCCAGGTCGATCATCGGTCCGTTCAACTACGTCCTGCAGCTGCTGACGGTCACCCTGATGTGGGTGGCGATGACATCGAGCTGGAACATCATCGGCGGGTATGCGTCGTACATCTCACTCGGCCACGGGGTGTTCATGGGGGTGGGCGGCTACGTCAGCGGGCTGATGCTGGTCCATTACGGGTACTCGCCGTTCGCCACTGCCGCGCTCGGTGGGCTGGCGGCGGTGGCGGTTGGTGCTTTGGGTGGTCTCATCACCCTTCGCACCCGCGGCCCTGCGTTCATCATTTCCACCATCGCTCTGCTGCTCATGTTCCTCCTGTGGTTCGACAACTGGGACCTGCTGGGCGGATCGAACGGGCTCGCCCTTCCCCTCCCGCCTTTCTCGCCTGAGTGGCTTCGAGCGCCCTTCTACTACGGGATGCTGGTGGTGGCGGTAGGCGCAGTGTGGTTGTCGTATCGAGTGGCCCACTCGAAGTTCGGTCTGGGGCTCCGGGCCATCGCCCAGGACGAAACGAAGGCCGAAGTGGCTGGGGTGCCCACCCGGTCATACAAGATCGCTGCGTTCGCGCTGAGCGCCTTCTTCGTCGGCGCCGCCGGCGCAATCTGGGGCTACTCACTTTCCTACCTGCGGCCCACCGTGTTCTTCATCATCGGAGTGTCGGCGCAGATGGTGCTCATGGCCATCATCGGCGGTCGGGGCACGGTGTCGGGTCCCGTGGTGGGAACCGTCCTCATCATCGCCATCAACGAGATCACCCTCACCCAATTCGGCTCGTCCGAGTTGAACCTCGTGATCGCCGGCGTCCTGCTACTGGGCGTCTTGTTGTTCTTTCCGCTCGGCTTGGTCGGCACGCTGCGCGAACGAGGAAACCTGCCGGCCTTTCTCGACTGGGATTGAACTCGTAGGCGCAAGCCGGCGACCGAGCGTCGACCGTGGCTTCAGTGTCGGGCTCGTTGGAGCGCCGTCCACACTCGTTCCGGTCGCAGCGGGAGCTGGAGTTCGGTGACACCCCATGGAGCCAACGCATCGATCGTGGCGTTCAGTAACGCGGCCGGCATCCCGATGCACCCTCCTTCGCCCGCCCCCTTTGCGCCGAGCGGGTTCGAAGGCGCAGGGTGCACCAGGTGGCTGGTCGTGAGCGGCGGCATGTTCACGGCGGTGGGAAGCAGATAATCCACGAAGGTCGTTGTGAGCGGCTGCGCCCTGTCGTCGTATCGCATGTGCTCGAGCAGCGCGGCTCCCAATCCCTGCGCCGCAGAGCCGTGAGCCTGGCCGGCCACGCCCTGCTCGTCGAGCACCACCCCTACGTCGTCGACGGCGATCAGCCGTCGAGGATTCACCCAACCCGTGTCGAGGTCCACCTCGACGATGGCCACGTGGACCCCATATGGGAATGTCTGCACGCCGGGCGAAAATCGTTCTGAAGCAGCAAGCTCGACGCCCGATGCACGCGCGTGCTGAGCGACTTCCCCCCAACTCATACTTGGCCGGCCCTCCGACCAGAAGAATCCGTCGTGGAGTTCGATCTGGCCCGGGTCGGCACCGAGGACATCTGCCGCAACGTCGACCGCGGCCTCACGGACGGCATCGGCGCACCTCCACAAGGCCGCCGCCCCGATCTGGACTGAGCGAGAGGCGAAGCTGCCCGTGGAATCAGGGACGTCTTCGGTGTCGCCGGTGTACAGCGTGACGGCGTCGGGGTCGACCCCGAGCCTGTCTCCCACGACTCGGCACCAAGTGTCGGCATGACCTTGACCGGCCGACGTCGAGCCGCTTCGGGCAATGATCCGCCCGTCTTCGGCGACCTCGACCGATCCGAACTCCCACGAATCGGGAGCGCCTCCCGCCCGCTCCACGAATGCACCCAAGCCGATCCCCAGGGCAGGGCCCGTTTCGTCGAGGCGACGTTCAGCTTGCTCGCGGCGCACGCCGTCGTAATCGGCGAGCGCCAGTGCTCGATCGAACGCTTGGACATAGTCGCCGGAGTCGTACGACGCCCCGGTTGGTGTCGTATGAGGAAGCCGCCGGATCAGGTTGATCCGCCGGAGTTCGGCCGGGTCCATTTCGAGCCGACGGGCAAGCGCATCAACCGCCCTTTCCATCGCCAAGGCGGCCTCAGGGCGGCCGGCGCCTCGATACGGGCCCATGGGAGGGGTGTTGGTCACGGCCACGGTGAGGTCGAACTCGAGACGGGGGATGTCGTAGAGCCCGCTGGCCACGAGCCGCGAGAAGAGACCGATCTGGGCCCCTCGGTGTGGATAGGCGCCGGCGTCAGTCTCCAGCCGTATACGAGCGGACCCAATCCGGCCGTCGGTCGTTGCGTGCAACGTCACTTCATGCCGTTGGCTACGCCCATGGGTGCCCATCAGAAAGGCCTCACGGCGCGATTGTGTCCATGCCACCGGACGGCCCAACATGCGCGCTGCCGCAGCGACCACGGCGTACTCCGGGTAGAACCGCTTGAGTCCAAAGGCTCCTCCCACGTCGGGAACCGTCACCCGGATTTGGTGAGGCGGCATCCCAAGGACCGTCGCGAGCTGCTGGCAAAGGAGATGAGGCGACTGCACGCCGACCACGGCGTGCAGGCTCCCGTTGGCCGGCGTCACCAAGATCGAGAGCGGCTCCAGGGCAGAGGGCGCCAAACGGGCATGCTCCACGACCACCGTGCTCTCAACGAGGTCCCCGGTCGGTACGGGACCGGATTGCGTCGTGTCCGTGAGCACGAGGTTCGTTCCTGCGTCGGGGTGAACCAGCGAATCGTGAGATCGAGCCGAGTCGACCGCCGTCACCGGCGTCTCCGGCTCGATGACCACGTCGACGTGGTCGAGCGCATCCACCGCAGTTTGCGGGGACTCGGCGATCACGACGGCGATCGCCTGCCCAACGAACGCAACGCGGTGGGTGGCGAGCATCGGCATGTCCATCCCGCTGGGCTGGTGGCCGGCGACGGTTGGGGCCGGAAGTGGTCGCAAATCGAGCCCATCACCCCCGTACAACGCCACGACGCCAGGGGCATGGCGTGCGGTTGCCGAGGAAATCTCGAGGATTCGCCCATTTGCTTCGTGGCTTCGCACGAAGGCGGCGTGCAGTGTGCCATCGGGAAGCTGGTCGCCCGCGAACCGCCCCTCGCCTACGACGTGCCTACGGTGGTCCCCCCGACTGCGCGGCCGGGCGTGTGTTGATTCCGTCACGAGTCACACGGTAGCTGCAATCGATTGCGGCCCAATGGCTGGCACACGAATTCAGCGGCGGCTGATGGGTTGGCACGCCGATTCGTTCGGCACCGGAACCAGCAGGCTGACTGTGCCGTCAACGATCGTGGCCGGATACACATTCATCTCGCCCGGATTGGGCGACGCCACCGCAACGCCAGACCCGAGCGCGGTGTTTCCCACGACGAGAACCCGATCATTGCAGCCGTCTTCGGCGACCGTGCCGACGGCGGGGGCCACGCCGAGGAAGCACACGGCGGACATCAACCCCACCGCCACACTTGCGATAGCGAGATGGCGCCATCGCGGACCTCTGGCGCTAGCGGGGGTGTTTGTCCTGCGCAGCGCCAGACGCCTTTTCAAGGCGCCGGCGGACGGCGCCTGCTGGTTGCCGATGCCTGCGCCGGCGGCAAGCCGATATGCCGATGCATCGTGCGGATTACTGGGGCGTGGTGCGTCGATGGGTGGCACGGTTGGTCTCCGGATGTGGTTGTGGAGAGCCTCGCTCCGGCTACTTGGAGACTGCTAGTCACCTGCAAGTGAGCCAACAGTCGAATCGGCCATCATGTTGAAGACAGGGGGTTGGCAACGCATGGGAGGAGGTCAAGTCGATGTATTCAGCGGTGGTCACCGGAGCTGCGAGTGGGATTGGGGCAGCGCTGGCGCGGGCGGCAGCGCGCCGAGGCGCCTCCGTGGTGTTGGCAGACGTTGCGTCGCTCGACCTCGTCGCGAGAGCGACAGGTGGGCTCGCTTTGTCAATCGATGTGTCCGATCCCGCTCAGATGCTGGAGCTGGCCGAGCGCGCATCCGACGCCCGTTTGGTGTGCCTCAACGCGGGCATCGTCGGGGCCCAGCTCGGAGCCCCATGGGAGGCCTCCGACGAGGAGTGGCGTCGCTTGCTCGAAGTCAACCTCTTGGGGGTCGTGAACGGACTGAGGGCGTTCGTGCCTCGGCTGCTGGCGTCGGGCAAACCGGCGCAGATTCTGATCACCGCCTCCCTGGCAGGCCTCGTTGCCTTTCCGACAGGCGGCGCCTACGGCGCCACCAAGCACGCAGTAGTGGGTCTCGCCGAGCAAGCGTCTCTTGCGTTGGACGAGACCCCCGTGTCGGTGAGCGTGCTGTGCCCCTCGCTGGTGAGGAGCGGAATGTCGGAGGTCGGTGCCGATCCCGATGAGCTCGCCACGCTGGCGCTGGAGGCGGTCGACGCCGGTCGTTTCGTCATCATGCCGCCGGAATGGGCAGCGCCGGTAAGGGAGAGGGCGGCTCGTCTGGCAGGAGGCCTGCCTCCGTCGTTTCCCCGGCCGAGGTAGCTTGCACTGCCACCGAATCGGGGCGCCCCGGACCGACGACCTGCCAGCCACGCTCGTTGGTCGCCATATCCTGGTGTCTTCTGCGATCCATGGACGTGCGAATGCCTCGGCGCATGGTGCCTGGAGGGCGGGATTGGCTGGTCGTGCGGTCGCGATTGGCAAGCCCGGCGATCCGTCCGACGACCTTGCGCGGCTGATCCGCAGTCCTCCTAGGCTCGGTTCCTCGTCGAGCGCGGAGCGAGAATGACACCAGCCGACGGAGTGCTCACGATCGCCCCTGTGACCATCCAGCGGTGGAGGCACCTGGTGGAGCTGTTCGGGGACAACGGTGGCTACTCCAACTGCTGGTGCACGTGGTGGCTCCTGTCGTCGGCCGAGTGGAATCGGGCGACTCCGGCCGAGAGGCGCGCACGCTTGGAGGCCGAGGTGGCCGCTGACCTCCCGCCTGGCCTCCTCGGCTATGTAGACGAAGCCCCGGCTGCTTGGTGTGCGGTGAGCCCGCGTCGACGCTACGAACGGCTCATGTCGCCCCGTGCCCGGGTGTTCAAGACGATCGACGAGGAGGAGACCTGGGTGGTCAACTGCTTCTTCGTGCGCCGTGAAATGCGAGGCCGGGGATTGGCACGAGCGCTGCTCGATGCTGCCGTCGACCACACCCGAAAGAACGGCGGGACGATCCTCGAGGCCTATCCGAGGGATGACCGGCGTGATTCGCCCAGCTCCGCCGAGCTGTTCGTGGGCTCGCTGACCATGTTCGAATCGGCCGGGTTTCGGGAAGTCGCCCGCGTCAATGAACGCCCGCTGGTTCGCCTGTCGCTCGGCGCCGGCTCTCAGTGATGGGTTGGAGAAGGGGGCTTCCCGAGGCGGCCGGGAAGCCCCCACCTGCTCGCTCGCGGAGGATCGAGCGTCAGGAGATCGCCAAACCGTGGCTGAACATGTTGGTCGGGTCGAAGCGCTCCTTGATCTTGCGTAGGCGCTCCCACGACTCTGGTTCGAATCCTTCCCTGGTGCGGCGCACCTTCTCTTCACCCTCCAAGAAGTTGAGGTACACGCCGGGGGAGATGAATGGGGCAAGCTCGGCTCGCACGATGTCCAGGAAGGTCTCGAGCTGGACGCGGTCGCTCTCGCTGTCGGTGACACCGATCATCTCGAGGAGATGGCGCCGAGCGCGGTTGCCGTAGGCGTTGGCATGGCGGGGTGGCCGGGCGATTGCTCCGCCGGCGTGCCGTAGCTCTGCGAGGGTGAGCGGGCTTGCGCCATCTTGTTCGAAGACTGCTCTGACCAGGATGTCGATCATCGAGTCGTCCAAGGCATCGAACCATTCCGAGGTGGCCATTCCGGCCGTCGGCTCGACCGGGTCGTTGCTGACCGTTGCAATCTCCGTGAAAGGGATCCGGTCCCACAAGTCCACGGCCGGCACTTGCCACCGACGCCAGAACGAAAGAAGGGCTTCGCCGTCGGCATCAGAGCCGATGAGCGCTCCTCGGATGATGGCGAACGAGCGACCTCGGATCGGTTCAGGCACGTCGTCTACTGGTGGATAGTTCATGAAGACGATCGAAGACGTCAGCTCGTCGGGCGCATCGGCGATCCATGCCCGATAGCGAGCGGCGACCTCGCGAGCCATTTCGGCGGGATACAGCAGGTTGCCGGCATAGAGCGAGGCGACGGGCACCAGATCTATCTCGAGAGCGGTGACCACACCAAACGAGCCCGCTCCACCGCCGCGTAGCGCCCAGAACAGGTCGGCGTCGGAATGGGGCGTGGCGAGGCGTATCTCCCCGTCAGCAGTCACGAGCTCGATGGAACGGACCTGGTCCGCTGACAGGCCGTACTTGCGTGCCATCCATCCCATACCGCCGCCCAAGGTGTAGCCAACGGCACTGACATCAGGCGTCGAGCCGAGGAGAGGGGCAAGGCCCACCGCGGCAGCAGGCCCAAGCACTTTCTGCCACTTGACCCCACCGCCGAGGCGCGCAGTCCATGCGTCGGCATCGATGATCACATCATCCAGGCGATGGGTCAGAATCAGCATCCCGCCACGGGCGACCCGCGCCACGCCGTGTCCGGTGGCCTGGACGGCCACAGGTTGCCTTGACACCGCAGCATGCCGAACCGCTGTCGCGACGTCAGCGGTCGATTCCGGGATCACGATCAAGTCGGGTCGATGAGCGTACGTGAGATTCCAGGCTTTGGAGTGCGACTCGTAGGCCTCGTCGCCGGGGGTCAGAACCCGACCTGCGAGACGAGTCTGCAGTTGAGCAGTCGAGCCTGCGACGGGCAGAGTGGTGGTCATGGCGAAACGGTCTCCTCGTCGGCGATTCCAGGCCCGACGATGGGTCGTTGCTCTTGGAAACCGCTAGTGGCCCGCCAGGATCAGCCCGAGGCCATTCGAGGCGTGAGTCGGTCGATGATCGGCACCATTCCCATCTCGCGAGCCGCGCCTTCCGCCCGGCGGAAGGCGTTGCGCTGCTCGTTCTGGTAGCCGAGCCGCCCTGCGGCGACGCTGGCGAGCCGCTCCAACTCGGGGTACCAGAATCGCTCACCGGCAACGCGAGTTCTCTCGATGCCCCGTTGTGCCGCTTCTCGAGCGAGGTCGGGCCGATCACGTTTCAGCTCGAGTTCGGCGATGAGACCCAAGAACAAGGTGTGGATGATGAGAGCGCCCTCCTGCTCCAACGCCCCCACGATGGCGTGCATCTGCTGCAGCGCTGACTCGACCGGAATCACGTCGCGCATTCCGTCGGCCCAGGCGCCCATGACCGCGACCCAGAGGTCCATCAGGGAGAAGATCCCGTCATCCTCGGTGAGCCTCACCCACCGGATCGCCTCGGCGGCCCACTCAGGGTCGCGGTCCATGGCGGCGACGATCGATTCCACGGCGCCGCAGAACGCGCGGGTGAAGGCGTGCCCAAAACGGTCGCACAACAAACGCGAACGAGCCGCTTCTTGCTTGGCCCGATGCCGGTCACCCGCCTCCCAGTAGACCCAGGCCGCGAATGAGTGATGGGTGACCCAGCCAGATTGTTGTCCGAGAGGAAGCATCAACGGGTCGGTGTGGGTGGGATCGAGCCGCTCGAGCGCTTCGGCGGTGCGCTCCACCGCTGCAACTGCCCCGGCGACGTCGCCGCTGTGGATGCGCTCGACTGCCGCGGACAGGTTGGCCGCGAACCGCACCATCGGGTCTGGGTACTTCGACGCGAGCTGCAACAAGCGATCGACGACCTTGCGAGAACCGTCGACGTCGCCGGACACGATCTCGAACGAGAACCGCGCTTGCAGTGTTGAAAGCACGGGGTTCGACGAGGTGATCGGCTGGTCCGGGTCGAACTCGACCGCCTCAGACGGAACCCCCGTCAGCTCCCAGAGGCGCTGAGTGGCGCGGCCGAGGTTCTCGGAGTGGTACCCCTCTTTCCACGTCCACAGCCGGGCCAGATCGAACAACGCGGCAACTTCCGCCCGGTCCCGCTTGGGTGAGGGCGGCATGGACATCACCATGTCGTAGCGCTGCTGGAACAGCTCCTCGGACAGCTCCAATGCTGTGGACTGCATGGCGTGTTCGCCTGCCCGCGACAGTGCGGCGATCGCCGGTCGCGTTCCCATCACCGGCGCCGCTTGGACCCGGTGGTGGGCGATCTCCACCAAACGAGACGGATCGTCGCGATCGCGGCGCTCCATCGCTTGGGCGAGATCATGGTGGAGGTGGGCACGGCGGACCGCACCGAGCGCCTGGGTGACACAGTTCACGACGATCATGTGCGAGAAGCGGTAGACCCCGGGCTGATCCGTCTCGAGTAGGAAGCCCGACTTGAGAGCTTCTTCCACCGCCGACAATGACCCTTCCAGCTCGAGCCCGAGCGTCTCGGCGGCGATTGAGAGCTCGAATTCTCGTCCCGCAACGGCCCCCGTTCGAACCAGCTTCAGCGCTTCATCCGAGAATCCGGCCAACCGTTTACCGATCACCTCGAGAATCGTGCCAGGGACCGCGGTCACGACGCGGCCGGGATCGAGGTCGGTTTCGGCCTGGAGGAGCTTTGTCAGCTCTGCGGTGAAGAACGCATTTCCCTCGGTCCGCTGGTGGATGGCCCTGATAGTGGTCGGTTCTACCGGGCTGCCGGTGAGCTCTTCAACCAGTTCAGCCACCTCGGCCAGGTCGAACCGCGACAGCGGAACGCGTCTCACCCAGTCGAACCGGATGAGCTGTGCCAGTGTGTCGGACAGGGGGTGGTCGGGTGGAAGTTCCTGGCCGCGATGCGATCCAACGATCATCAAAGGGACTCGCTCGAGATCGGCGGCGAGCACCGACAGCATCGAGAGAGAGTCGGGGTCGGCCGAGTAGAGGTCGTCGATGATGAGGAGCAGCGGCTGTTCTTGGGCGAGGGTCCGCAACGCAACGCCCAGCCCTTCTGCCAGCCGGAACAGCGGTGGTCCGGGAGTGACATCGGCGAGCTGGGCATAGGGAGTCAGCGGGGCGAGATAGGACGCGTATTCGCCTGCAGCGGCGGAGATGCGCTCGATCCCCAATTGCCTGGCGAGTTGAATCCACGGCCAAAACGGTGGGGTGCCGCCCACTTCCACACACCGAGCGATCGCCGTCGTGAATCCCGCATCGACTGCGTCCCGCGCGAGACATTCGATCAATCTCGTCTTTCCGATTCCTGGTTCACCTTCGATCAGCCAAATGGCGCCGGAACCGGAGGAAACTTCTCCCAGGGTTCCGGCGAAGAGCCGGCGTTCGAAGACACGCCCGATCAGTCGGGAACCACCGGCCGCCGGGATAGGGGGCGGCGGCGGGTGGAGGCCTCGGCTCCGCGCTGGCGGCTTGAGGGCTACATCCTGGTTGAGGATGGCCATTTCCAGCTCCCGCAGCTCTTCACCGGGGACGATCCCGAGCTCTTCGCTGAGCAGCTCCTCGCATCGACGGTAGGCGCGCAGCGCTTCGGCCTGGCGGCCCGCTCGGTACAGTGCCAGCATCAGCTGGCCCCACAACCGCTCGCGTAGCGGGTGCTCGGCGGTGAGCGCTTCGAGCTCGGCGATCAACCCATCGCCGCGACCCAGTGCCAAGTCGGCGGAGCCGCGCAGTTCCAGCGCTCCGACACGCATCTCTTCGAGGCGAATGATCTCGGCCTGGGTGAACGTGTCGTACCGGAAGTCCGCCAGTGCCGGTCCCCGCCAGCTCGTCAGTGCTTCATCGACGAGCGCCCTCGCCCGGGATGGCTCGTGGGCGAGGAGGCCGGTGGCTTCGGTGACGAGACGTTCGAAGCGGAGAGAGTCGAGGTTGTCGGAATCGATCGTCAGTTGGTAGCCGCCGCCGTTCTTCTGGAGAAGCCGGGCCGGTGACCTTGCAGGGCGATCAGGTTCGAGCGCTCGGCGAAGGTTGGAAATGTAGGCCTGGAGGGTGGCGACTGCACTATCGGGCGGACGGTCGCCCCAAAGCGCATCGATCATCACATCGGGTGCCAGTGGCCGGTTGGCGTTGATCAAGAGCAATGCCAGGACCGCCCTCTGCTTCGGGCTGCCAAGGTTGACCGGATCTTCGCCGCAGTGGACCGACAGCGGGCCGAGAATGCCGAAGCGAATCGTCACGTTCGTCCGCTCCTGAGGATCGCCGAGATTCGTTGACGAGTGACACCGAACAGTGCGGCGATCTTGTCCATCGTGAGGCCCTCGTCGTGGAGCGCCTGAGCGTGGGCCCGGCGAAGCGAAGCTCCTCCTTCCCTGAGGCGGGTCAGGTTCTGCGAGACGACGGCAACCACGAGCGGCTGTCCTGTCTCGTCAGCGATATCTCGGTATCGGAGCCCCTGGTCTCGTAGCTCGTGGATCTGTCTGGCGCGTTCGATGGCGACCTGGCTGGCTGCGATGTTCTCTTCCAGAGCGGCGACGAGTTTGTCGAGTGCCTCGAGGACACCGTCCCGGGCGGCCGGCAACGAGGAATTGCCCATGGTCGGATCATATCGCAATGCGCATTGCTGCAATAGGGGTTGCGAAAAAAAATCGCTGTGTTTACGCCGCCCTGTCGACAAAAGTGATAGGTGCCGAGCGCCGCTGGCGGGACTCGAGTTGGTCCGGTCGAGGACGGGGGGCGGAGGAGAGTGCATACGCGCTGGCGCGCATCCACAACGAGCGCCAACCGGGCAACAGCACCCGGGTGAGACGGCTGTTG
The DNA here is from genome assembly GCA_041586155.1 of Acidimicrobiia bacterium. Lineage (GTDB taxonomy): Bacteria > Actinomycetota > Acidimicrobiia > Spongiisociales > JAENVV01 > JBFGJH01. The sequence goes on along the minus strand of JBFHAT010000008.1, from coordinate 74,539 downwards.
GTCGGTAGGTGCTCGTTGCCCGTCATGGCAGGTAGTGCTGGACCAGGCCTGTCACGATCCCGTTCTTGACGAAGACGGTGGCAGGTAGGCGGTCTGGTTGCATCCCGAAGATGTCAGGCCCGTCGCCGGACAGCGACTCGGCAAGCTCTTCGAACGTGAGCTGGCGTTCCGAGAGTGATCCGTCGTGCTCCTGCGACAGAACCGTGAACGTTGCGTCGTCGGCGACGGCAATCGTCACGCTGGTGTGATCGGGGTTGCGTATGTACACGCCGTTTGCCGGCATCTCATGCGTTTCGATGGCTCCGTCTGCCAGCGCCGCCGTGCGCGCGGCGTCACCCGAATAGACGGTCGCCACGTCGACCACCAACCCGTCAATCGTTGCAGCTTCGACGAACACGAACGCGTTTCCATCGGGGATCGGGGCGGGAGCAGCCGTGCCGAGGTCGGGCGGGCTCGGCAACGCGCCTGCGATGCGCCACGCCACGTACACAGCCAGCACCACCATCATCACCAGGGCGGCGGTTGCTTCCCGTGGGTCGGCGGATGGTGCGCCGCGGTGGCTGAGGGTAGCCAACTCTGTCTCCTCGTCGATGCTGGGCGAACCATGCCAGCCGCGCCTTGGAGAACGCCAGTCGCCTGCTAGGAGCTTCCGGAGGCGCTGTCAGACGTCGATTCGCAGGGTGAGGTGGCCTCGCCCGGCCGCCCGGTGCTCGGCGACGATCTCGCCTTCATCGATTGCCCCGGTCAGCTCGAATCCGAGCTTGTCGTAGAGCGCCGCCGCCGCCGAGTTGTTGGGGTGATAGGACAGCCGGATGGGAGCGTTGCCATGTTGGGCGCGCAGCCAGCCGATGAGGGTTGCCGTTGCTGCCGTCCCGATCCCGCGCCCTTGATGGGCGGCATCGACCATCAGCCCGCCGATCCAGCAGGCGCCCTCGTCGTCGGTGCCCCACATGACGTGTCCCACCGGCTGGTCTTCAACGTAGATGCCCATCGATGTCCATTCGCCCTCCAGCGTGGAAAGCAGCATGTAGCGGGCCGCCAGGGCGGGGACGAAGTCGCGCTGCCGGTCGAGGGGGGCAACGTCGGCGATGGCCCGCCAATCATCCGCCACGGGTCGTAGCGTCACCGCCCGGCCGAGGCCGTCGCGTTCGCCAGCATCGATCACGCAACGACCCTAGCTCAGCCGAGGGTCGGTAGACCGCCTGAGGCGAGCAATCGACTTCGCGCATCCGCCAACCCAGCTCCTAGAGTCTCTTCGATGCGAGCGAGAGAACGGGACTAGATGGCGCCCGTCATCGAGGCGGTCGGCCTCGTCAAGAGATACAAAGACGTGACGGCGCTCGCCGGGCTGGACCTGGCAGTCGACGAAGGCATCGTGCTGGGCCTGTTGGGCCCCAACGGCGCGGGCAAGACGACCGCGGTCTCGATCCTCGCCACTCTGCTGCAGCCCGACGCCGGATCTGCCCGGGTAGCGGGTGCGGATGTCCTCGCCGAGGCGGAGCTGGTGAGGGAGCGGATCGGTCTCTCCGGGCAATATGCGGCGGTCGACGAGCACCTGACAGGGTTCGAGAACCTCGACATGATCGGCCGGCTCTATCACCTGGGCCGGACGAATGCCCGCAGGCGGGCGCACGAGCTCCTGGAGCGGTTCGACCTCGTCGAGGCAGGGGGACGTCCGGTGAAGACCTACTCGGGCGGCATGAGGCGCAGGCTGGACCTGGCCGGTGCGCTCGTTGCGGAGCCACCCGTGCTCTTCCTCGACGAGCCAACCTCCGGGCTCGACCCGCGCAGCCGTACCGACCTGTGGCAGGTCATCCGCGAGCTCGTAGCGCGAGGGACGACGTTGTTGTTGACGACGCAGTACCTCGAAGAGGCGGATCATCTCGCCGACGACATTGTGGTCATCGACCATGGCCGCGAGATCGCCCACGGCACGGCCGACGAGCTGAAGACGCTGGTGGGCGGCGAACGGATCGCGGTGACGGTCGTGCACCCGACCGAGGTGGAACGGGCTCGCGGCCTGCTGGGGCGGTTCGCGGTCGGCGACATCCAGGTCGACGAGCGGGCGCGCGGTCTCACCGTTCCGATCAGTGGGGGCGCGCCCGTGCTCACGCAGGCGCTGCGCGACCTCGACGCCGCCGCGATCGAAGTGCAGGACGTGGGCTTGCGGCGTCCGACGCTCGACGATGTGTTCCTGACGCTCACTGGCCATGTGGCGGAGGCCCTTGATCAGGCGGCGGCCGCTTCGACGGACGGGTCGGCATGAACGGGCTCGCATCCGCCCTGATCGACGGTGCCGTGATCGCAAAGCGCAATGTGATCAAGATCAAGCGGGTCCCTGAAGTCCTCGTATTCGTGCTGTTGTCCCCGATCATGTTCGTGCTGCTCTTCGCCTACGTGTTCGGCAGCTCGATCGACGTCTCCGGTGGTTCCTACCGGGAGTTCCTCATCGCCGGGATCCTCGCCCAGACCGTCGTGTTCGGTTCGACGTTCACCGGCGTCGGCCTGGCCGAGGACATGCAGAAGGGCATCATCGACAGGTTTCGGTCGCTCCCCATGTCACGAGCAGCCGTGCTCATCGGGCGAACCGGGAGCGACATCATCTACAACTTCCTTTCGATCGCCATCATGTCCCTGACCGGCCTGATCGTCGGTTGGCGGATCAGAACGTCCGTGCTCGACGCCTTGGTTGGGTTCGCCATGCTGCTGCTGTTCTCCTACGCCTTCTCATGGGTGATGGCGTTTGTAGGGCTGATCGTCCCCAGTGTCGAAGTGATCAACAACGCATCGTTCATGGTGATCTTCCCCGTCACGTTCGTCGCCAACACGTTTGTCCCTGCCGAGAATCTTCCTGGCGTGCTGAAGACATTTGCCGAATGGAATCCAGTGTCGGCCGTGACACAGGCCGCCCGCGAGCAGTTCGGCAACGTGCCGTTCGCCGCGCCCGAACCGGCGTCGTGGCCGCTGCAGAATCCGGTGCTTTACACCCTCATTTGGGTCGTCATCATCATCGCCGTATTCGCGCCGCTATCGGTTCGTCAATACAAGCGGGCCGACCGCAAGTAGCCGGCGGCCGGCGCCGTTTCGACCTGGTGAGAATGCGTCAGCCCGCATAGACCTCGACTTCGGCCGCTCCCGTGTTGCCACCCGTGGACGATTCCACCCGAAAGGTCACCTCTCGGGCACGGAACGTCACCGGCGCCGGATCCGAGCCGGCCCGGAACGGCCCGAACACCACTCCATCGACATCCACCGTGTACGTCTCGGTGGTCGCCGAGCCGTCGCTCATCGAACGAGTCCGGAAAGCCACTGCCGTGGCATCGACCTCGGTGCCGAGATCGATCGTGATGAAGGCGTCGTCGCCATCGCCACGGGACGACCACTCCGTTGCCAGGTCTCCATCGATCGCCAGCTCGGCCGCGAACCGGCTCGAGAACTCACTACTGACCTCCACGACCGTGGCTCCGATCGCCACGTTGGTGCCCGTCCCCTCCGCCGCTGCGGGAGTCGTGAAGGTCATGATCTCGCTGCGGTACAGCGACCCGTCAGCGTCGACTCCCTGGAGACGGTACTGATACTCGGTCTCGGGCATCAGGCCGGTCATCAGCGCGCTGTGGTCATCGTGGCCGGCGCCGCCACCCATGTCTTGGTCGGTGGCGATGGCTCCCGACGGGCTGCCGATTCCATATGACACCGCGCAGACCGCATCGATGGCGGTCGCCACCGTGAGGGTGGCGGCCGTGCCGCTCGGATCGAACACGATCTGCGGCTCGGTGAGGGCGATGTCCGAGAACGGTCGGACGTCGGCGCTGTTGGTCGAACCGCTGCAAGCAGCAGCCACCAGTACCGTCGCCAGCAGTGCCCTTCGCTTCATCGGGTCAGGGTATCGGCCGATGTGCCGGTTGCGGTCGTCAGCGGTCGACTCGCACGATTTCGTAGGGCGTGGTCGGAAGCGGCGGAGTGCCGAACTTGGCGTTGACGGCGTAGAGGCTTCGACCATGCCGGGCCGCCGTCGTCGGCACGTCGAACGATGGGCTAGAGATCGTGTCGGTGACGGTTCCAGCGCCATAACCGGCCGCCAGAGCGATCTCCGTGATTTGGTTCTTGCCGCCCTCGACGGCGTACAGCGTGCGGCCGACCAACACCAAGCCGTCGCCGTTGACCACGGCTCCGCCGAGTTCGATGGTCGTCGCTGCCCCCGAACCCGCCGGGACCGTGTACAGCTCACCGAAGAAACTGTTGACGACGATCAGCGTTCCACCGTCCGGCGATGCTTCGATGCCATTGGCGTTGAACTGGCCAGGCTGGAACTGGAAGGAACCGGTCAGAGGGATCGTTCGGGGAGGTCCGCTCACGGTCCCATTTGCTGTGAGCGGCACCTCGTACAGCTGCGGTGCGAAGCTGTCCGTCAGGTAGGCGGCGCGTCTCGTGACGATGACATCGTTCACGAACCCGCCGGGGACGAGGTCGAGGACATCGACCAACGATCCGGAGTTGCCGTCGTACACGTAGGCGTTCCCGTCAGGGCCGCCGGCAACCCACAGGTGTCCGCTGCGAGCGTCGTGATCCATCCCGACGGCAATCCGGCCGGGAACGCCGGCGACGAGCACGGCACCCTCGCCGGTTCGTACGTCGCCTTTCCAGATGGCGCCGTCGACCAGCGACCCGACGTAGGCAGTCGTGCCTTGCCCGATGGCGATGCCTTCGGGGAAGAAGCCCCCGGGGAGGGCTATCACGTCGGGAAACACCGGTGGTCCAGCCAACACCGGCGCAGACAGCGCCGTGGCAGATGCGATGATGAATGCGATGACGACCGAGCGGTTCATAGAAATCCTTCCTCCGGAACCGAACACTACGGACTCCAGATGCCCAGCGGTTCGCGCTCGACTCGATGCCGTGCGGCCGCCCGTTGAAGGGTTGACCGAGTGACGTCGGAGGTAAGACTCGGAATCGGCCCCAACCTTGCTCAATTCACGTTGCTCGTCGGGGTCAATGCGCTCGTGGGAGCGATGCTCGGTCAGGAACGCACGGTACTTCCTCTGCTTGCCGAGGGCGAGTTCGGTCTGACCGGCGTCACGCTGACGCTCACCTTCATCGTCGCGTTCGGACTGGTGAAGGCGGTGACCAACCTGCTGGCAGGGACTCTGGCCGACCGAGTGGGCCGCAAGCCCGTCCTCATCGCAGGCTGGCTCGCGGGGCTGCCGGTGCCGCTCATCCTGATCTGGGCTCCCAACTGGGGATGGGTGGTGGCCGCCAACGTGCTTCTCGGCGTCAATCAGGGCCTCACCTGGTCGACGACCGTCATCATGAAGATCGACTTGGCGGGCCCCGCCCGGAGGGGCCTCGCCATGGGCCTGAACGAGGCGGCCGGCTACTTGGCGGTGGCCGGCACTGCGCTGGCCACAGGACTGGTGGCCGCCCGATACGGACTCCGCCCCGAGCCGTTCTTCATGGGGATCGCTTTTGCCGGACTGGGCCTGGGCCTGTCCACGTTGTTCGTACGCGAGACGCACGACCACGCCCGCCTCGAGGCGGGGGACCGCCGCCATGAGGCCGGGGCCGGCATGCGTGCGTCCGAGGTGCTGGCGGAAGCCACATTTCGGAACCGGACCCTGGCCGCCATCAGCCAGGCCGGTCTGGTCAACAACCTGAACGATGGTATGGCGTGGGGTCTGCTCCCGATCTTCTACGCGGCAGCGGGCCTGGGCGTCGGTGACATCGGCCTCCTCGCTGCCGTCTACCCGGCCGTGTGGGGCCTGGGGCAGTTGGGGACGGGCGCGCTGTCCGACCGGATCGGCCGCAAGAGGCTGATCGTCGCCGGAATGGTGGTACAGGCCGTGGCGATCGGCCTGATCGCCTCTTCGACGTCCTTCCGGTCGTGGGTGGCTGCATCCGTGGTGCTCGGTGCGGGGACGGCGATGGTGTACCCCACCTTGCTGGCTGCCGTCGGCGACGTGGCGCACCCCGAGTGGCGTGCATCCGCAGTCGGCGTCTACCGGCTGTGGCGCGACGCCGGATTCGCAATCGGCGCGGTGGTCACCGGCGTCGTCGCCGATCTGAGCTCGATCGGATCGGCGATCTGGCTGGTCGCCGCCCTCACCATGATCTCGGGCTTGGCCGTCGCAGCTCTGATGCGCGAAACCCGCCCAGTTCGTTGAGCACTCGCATGGCGTTTCAGAGTTCGTCGCCGGGCATGAAGACGATCAACGGCCGTTGGGCAGCGGGGTCATGATCGATCGGAGCCGGAGGCAGCAGCCCCCGGTGCCCGGGACACCGCCGCTCGACACACGCCACCACGTCGTCGGCGAACACGTCCAAGATGCCCTCCGCCAAGGCCCGTTGGCCGGCACCGAGTCCACAGCGATTGGCGTCGGTGACGCGAGAGATCCACGCGGTCATTGCCGCGACGTCATCGAAGTCGGAATCCCCATCGAGCACCGATGCAAACCCGTCGGCGAACGCACTGGTGCCGAGCTTGCAAGGTGGGCACTGCCCGCACGAGCTGCGCGCCAGAAACCCCGAGAGCGCCGTAGCGACCTCGACCGCACATGTCGTGTCGTCGTACACGATGAATCCACCCGCGCCCAGCCCGCTCCCGATCCGGCTCATCGCCTCGTACGACATCGGCACATCCAGCTCGTGCTCGGCCAAAGGGCGGTTCGACACACCCGAGATGACGAGCTTTGGTTTTCGACCGTCGTGCAATCCTCCGCCTGGGCCGTAGATGAGCAGCGAGAGGGGTGTGCCCAACGGCAGTTCGACCACTGCCGGTCTGCGAACATCGCCTGAGACGGTGAAGACCATCGTGCCGGGTGACTCTCCGGTGCCGTTCTCTCTGAACCAATCAGAGCCGTTGGCCACGATGCCAGGCACGTTGGCAAGGGTCTCGACATTGTTGACGACCGTACGCAGCTCATTGTCACCTGCTCCGGCCAGCCCGTGCAGATAGGGAGGGAGCACGCGGGGGAGAGGGTCACGCCCCTCGATCACCTCCAGGAGTGCCGTCTCGACCCCCAACAGGTAGTCGTCGGGTCCTTCGGTGATGCGGAAATCGATCCCATCCAGCAGTCCGGCCGCTGCCATCTCCGAAGCAGCGGATTCCAAACGGGCGATGTGAGGCTCGAAACGCGCCTTGATGCCAATGATCGCTGTGGTTGCGCGGATCGCTTCGGCAGCGATCGCCATCCCCTCCAGCAGCAGGTACGGGTTGTACTCCATGATCGCCCGGTCCTTCATGGTCCCGGGCTCTCCCTCGGCAGCGTTGGCGACGACGACCGCCGGGCCTTCTGCCTGGGCGGCACCATGCCATTTGAGGCCGGTGGGAAACCCGGCGCCGCCCCGTCCCCGCAGGCCGGACTCCCGGACCAGCCGTATCACCGACTCGCCGCCCAGCTCGGCAGCGTGTCGCAGACCCGACCCTCCACCCGCCGCCAGGTAGGACGCGAGGTCGAGCAGCGGCTCCTCGGGTAGCAATCGGTCAGTACGAGTCACGTCATCTGACCTCGAACCCCTGCACGGACGGGTTCGGTTGGGCCTCCTCGATCTGTAAGGACGAGATCGAGGCGTGACGAGGGCCAACCGCAAGGCACTCCTTGAACTCCGCAATCTCAGCAGCCCCACCCTGAACCCAGAGTCCGACGGATCCATCGGTCCGGTTGTGCACCCAGCCGGTAAGACCCAGCCGCTGCGCTTCGCGAAGGACGAAATACCGGAACCCCACCCCTTGCACAACCCCCCGAACCGTTGCGTTGATCGCGGTCACGATGACGTGCTCTCGGCCACGGCCTCCGAACCTACACCGCAACTGCGGGGGCATGGTCAAACGGCGAGGCGGCGACGTCCCCGTCGGTGAGGGACATTCACCGGGGTCGTGGGCCGCGTCATGAGCGGGTTACCGGACCGACTGTGCCATTGTTCTCGATGTGAAGGAGCCGTGGGCGGCCGGACGGCGGCCGCGTGGACGCAATGAAGGAGTCGAGCCTGGCTCGCCTTTGCGGTTCCGTTCGCCCGGCCACCCGATCCGAGGTCTAGGCGCTCCTGCCCTCGTCTCTGCCGGCGCCCGCATGGTTGTGTGGGGGCGACGGCTGGGCGGGAACCGTCGAGCGCACTCGCTCGAACGGCTTTGGGGCCGGATCGCGACTCGTTACTTGCGACTCGACATTGACCAGTCGGGACTGCAGAACGTCGATCCCGTCGAGCAGTACGTCGTGGTCGCGCTGCACGAGAGTCTCGTTGATCCGGTGCCGCTGTTGTCCCTCCCGCTCGGACTGCGGTTCGTAGCCAGGGACGAACTCTTCGAGTGGCCCGCGGTTGGCCGGTACCTCACCGCCATGCGCCATCCCAAAGTCGCCACCCGCCCGAACATCGGCGCGCTGCGTCGTTTCGTCGACGACGTCGAGCGAGTGTTCGAGGAAGGCGACAGCCTCGTGATCTTCCCACAGGGCTCGGTCCTCGGTATCGAGATCGGGTTTCAGCGCAGCGCGTTGCGCGTGGCGCAGCGCTGGAACCGACCCTTGTTGCCGGTCGTGCTCACGGGCGGCCACCGGGTGTGGGAGCACCCTTTCTCGCCGAGGTTGCGTTTTGGCCAACCGATGACGATGAAAGTCTTCTCTCCCGTCCAGCCCGACGATCTCACCGAAAAGGTGTACCGCGACCTCGAACGGACGATGAAGGCGGAGGCGATGGCGAGCGTTGTTCCGGCGCGGCGGTTCGAGCCCGAGCGCGACGGCTGGTGGGACGACTATCACTATCGGATCGATCCCGACTTCGCTGCGATCGCCGAACGGTCTCGGGACCGCCGGACCGGGCGTGGGGAACCATTGGCGGACTGAACCTCGAAGTTGCAGCGGATTCGAGGTCGCAGACCAGCGGCGTCGCCCCGGGCTTGGGCGTAGCGTGGACGCCGTCACGACCAAGGAGGCCACCGTGATCCGCGTCAACCCGTATCTCAACTTCAGCGGTGACTGCGAGGAAGCGTTCGAGTTCTATCGATCGGTATTCGGCGGAGAGTTCTCGGACGTCAGCCGATACGACGAGATGCCAGACGATCCCAACGTCCCCTCGATGGATCCGCACAAGATCATGCACATCGCCCTTCCGGTGGGTGACGGCCAGGTTCTGATGGGTTCCGACCGACCCGATGCCCTCGGACCAACCAGCCCAGGCGACAACGTACAGATCAGCATCAACCCCACCGATGGGGACGAGAGTCGCAGGATCTTCAACGGTCTGGCCCAAGGCGGGGCGATCACAATGCCCTACGAGCGAGCGTTCTGGGGGGCCGACTTCGGAATGTGCACCGACAAATACGGCGTCCACTGGATGGTCAACCACGACCCGAACGAGTCGACCTGATCCTCAGTCGCTCGGTGGTGGTGGTTGGTGGGACGTCTCGGTGTGAATGGTCCGGTCTCGATGTACGTGGCGGCCCGGGACCGGGGCGTGGGCGGGGTCGTCGACAAACAGCTCGTCGTGAGCCATGTGGAGGAGCGACGGTCCGTAAGCGGCGGTGAGATTCTCGGTGGTGAGAACGTCACCGGGGGGACCGGAGGCGACGACCCGGCCGGCCAGGAGCAGCACATGGCCCGCGACGCGCGCTTCCGACAGGTCATGGGTGGTCATGGCCACGGTGCATCCGCGAGCCAGCTCATCATGGATGACCTCGTCGATGGCTTGGGCGGTGATCAGATCGATCCCCGTCAGAGGCTCATCCAGCAGCAGGAGATCGTGCTCCTGAGCCAGACCTTGCGCGACGAACACGCGCTGGCGCTGCCCGCCGGAGAGATCTTGTAGATGGCGGGTGGCCAGCCCGCCGATGTCCGTGCGTGCCATCGCTGCATCGACCGCCTCCCGGTCGTGAGTCGTCAAGAAGCGGTAGGGCCCTGTGCCGGTGTAGCGGCCCATCGCAACGACCTCACGGACCGAGATCGGGAGGTTCTCGTTGACCTTGGTGGTCTGGAGCACATACGCAATCCGCTCGGCAGGCGCGTCCACTCGGATGGATCCTGTGCTGGGAGCATGCAACCCGGCGATGGCGTTGAGGATCGTGGACTTGCCCGAGCCATTCGGGCCGATCACCGCGGTCACCTTGCCCCGGGGAATGGTGAAGCTCGACTCGCCGAGAGCCACCCGGCTGCCGTGCGCCAGCGTGATCCGGTCGGCGACGACCATCGGATCGTCGGCCAGGGCGGAACGCTCGTGGGTGGCGTGACCTCCCGCCTCGTTCATGAGCAACCTTCGCATCGGCCTTCGATCTCCAGAGCGTGACTCGTTGGAGAAAAGCCGGCATGCTCGCCGATGCCGGAGACGAGTGCGCGGAGCTCTCGCTCGAATGCGTCGGGGATTTCGACGTCTTCGACCGTACCGCACTCGGCGCAGACCAGATGATGGTGATGACCGGTCAACCACTCGGCCAGCTCGTAGCGGGTGAGACCCTTGGTCGAATAGTGGGGGACGACCACGCCCGCCGCGGCCAGCACCGCGAGTGTGCGATAGATCGACGAGAGAGGCAGCGGCGCAGCCAGCTCGGCGACCAGCTCACCGGCCGAGCGTGGCCCGTCAGCCGCTGAGAGGGCGGCGACCACCTGGCGGCGCCCCTCCGTATAGCGTACGTCCTGGTCGTACAGGGTGCGCTCGATCTGTGTGTCGACGGCCGGGTACACTGATCCGATAATGATTCTCATTATAGCTGCATTGTCGAGACGGGGGACGGTTGGGTTGCTGGCCGTTTGGTGGTTGCTGGCGGCCGCATGCGGCACGGGATCGTCGGGATCCGACGGACCCGTCGTCGTCGCCACCACTTCGATCCTCGGGGACATCGCCCTCGGGGTGGTGGGGGATCGGGCCGAAGTCACGGTGCTGATGCCGGTGGGCGCCGATCCCCACGATTATGAGCTGTCCGCCCAACAAGCAGCAGCGCTGCAAAGCGCCGACCTGGTCGTGGCCAATGGGCTCGGGCTCGAAGAGGCATTTGCGGATGTCTTGATGTCGATCGAGGCCGAGGGAACGGAGGTTCTGACCGTGGCTCCGCTCGTCGATCCACTTCCATTCGCGACGGGGGACGAGGGGGCGCTCGACCCGCACGTGTGGATGGATCCGCTGCGCAACGCCGAAGCCGCTCGGCTCGTGGCAGTCGCCCTGGCCGAGGTCGCCCCCGGCGTCGACTGGGCGGCGAATGCCGAACGATATGCGGAGGAGATGCGCGCAGCCGACGAAGACATTGCCGCCCAATTGACGGCCATCCCTGACCCTCGGAGGAAGCTCGTCACCAACCATGACGCGCTCGGCTATTTCGCCGCCCGGTACGACTTCGAGATCGTGGGAGTAGTGGTGCCCGGCGGTTCCACCCTGGCGGATCCGAGTTCGGCCGACTTGAGTCGCCTCGTAGCAACCATCCAGCGCGAGGGGATCGATGTCATCTTCGCCGAGACCAGCCAACCTGTTGCGCTTGCGGAGGCGGTGGCCGCGGAGTTCGGAGGCGAGGTCGCGGTGGTGGAGTTGCAGACCGGCTCGCTCGGTCCACCCGGATCGCCCGCTGATACGCTCGTCGGGATGCTGAGGTCCAACGCCGAGTTGATCGCCGATGCCCTGGGCGATTGACATACCGCCGAATCAGAGTCGAGCGACATGGATTGGCTGACCGCGCCATTCGAGTTGGGATTCCAACAACGAGCATTGCTCGGTGGCGCGCTCGCTGCATTGGCCCTGGCGCTGGTTGGCACGTGGGTGGTGATCCGCGGCATGTCGTTCCTCGGTGATGCCCTCGTCCACGGCGTCATTCCTGGCATCGCCCTGGCAATCCTGCTCGACTTCAACGTGCTCGTCGGGGCTGCGATCGCCGCCGCAGTGATGCTGTTCGGAATCAGTCTCGTGCACCGGCAGACGACATTCTCCGAGGACACAGGAATCGGGTTGCTTTTTGTCGGGATGCTCGGGCTGGGCGTGATCCTCGTGTCGAGGACAGCGTCGTTCAGCGGCACGATCACGGGCATCTTGTTCGGCGACGCCCTTGGCGTGACGAGCGGAGATCTCCTCACGCTGGGCGCCGTAGCAGCGATCACCGGGCTGGCGACCGCGGTGCTCTACCGGCCCTTTCTGGTGTTGTCGTTCAATGAACAAAAGGCGCAATTGCTCGGAATGCGGCCCCGTCTCGCCCACGCCGCTCTCCTCGCCCTCATCGCCACCAGCATCATCGGATCCTTCCGGACCGTGGGCGCGCTGCTCGTCTTCGGTCTGTTGATCGGCCCGCCGGCCACCGCCGCACTCCTCGTCAGGCGGGTGCCGGCCATCATGGCGACGGCGGCGGGGATCGGGGTCGGTTCGGTGGCGGCCGGATTGGTGATCAGCTTCCACGCCAACACATCGGGCTCGGCCACGATGGCAGTCGTTCCGATCGTCCTCTTCTTCATCGTGTTGACGGCTCGGTCGCTCTGGCCGGCTCAACCTGCCGAGTGATCGAATGTCGGACGTGACGTTGGGTTCGTGCTTCATCCCGGAGCGATGTGCTCAGCGCTGGCGGCCGCAACCGGGATGATCGACGCCGGCACGCACGCCGAGATGGCGCACCGGGCATCCGTCATGGTTGCTGTCTGCCCACCGCTTGCCCCGTGGAGGTTGCCAGGGAAGTTGCATCGACAGGATTCGGTGGCGTCTGCGTCGATGCCAGTGCGATCTCGCCCGAGACGCCACAGACGATCGGCGAGGTGTTCGATCGCTTCGTAGACGGAGGCATCATCGCCCTCCGTCAATCGGACCCGGAACGACCAGACTCCTCTTGGCGGGGTCCGACGCGTAGCTCGTGGCCGACCTCGTCCGTCGCCCCTGGTGACCATTGTGTTGTCCGGCCCGATGGGGCGCCTTCGGCGTTGACGGTGGCGGATGCGGCCTGGACGAAAGGCAGTACGGCGTTGTTGATGACGGCGGCACTCGTTACCGAGCGAAGCGGTATTGCCGAAGAGCTGATGGCCTGGGGAATCGGTCGATGCCGGGACTGGCCGATCGGACTCGGCGATACGGCTGCGACCCAAGGCCTGGCGCTTCGTCGGCGAGATGGAGCAGACCGCGCCGCTGGAATGGCCGGTCTGCCGGGAGGATTTCACCAGGCGGCAGCTGAGATTTTCGGCGAATGCGCTCGGCTGGAACCTGGATGCAGGGAGCCGATGTGCCGACCATCCGGCTGGAGCGGAGGTCCGTACTCGCCCCGTCCGTGAAAGGCTTCGCCGGCAGATGGTCGATCGGGGCTGTCACTCCCACACCCGAAACCCTTCCCATGACAGACCGCACGTGGCCGGTAAATCGAGTGAGACCCCTACTCGGACGTCCTCGGGGAAAAAGATGACCACCCCCTCCGGCACCCGCCCGGCGATGTCGGCGCATGGACCGGACTCGATGCCAACGGCGGCAGTTGCGCCTGGTTCGAGAGGACCCGAGAACGGTTCGACCGGAAAGAAGCTGCGACGCACCACTTCGTTCTCGCTCGAAGGCACCTTGACGCCGAGTGGATCCACGAGGTCGCACGGCTCGTCGCCGACGTTCGTGAACCCGACCACCGTGATGGTTCGGCCGCCGGCGCGACCATGAGCCATCACCTCGGTGGACATCTGATCGAGGGGACAGGTGCCGATCCGGGCGTTGGACGGAGCGGCTTCCGCGGCGAAATGCGCAGAGTCCGCCGAGTGGTCCTCTTGGGCGCGTTCGGCGGTTTCAGCCGGACCGCCAAGCGTGCAGCTTGTGAGGAGCGCCAGCGCCACGAGCGACCGAACGACGACCACATTGGTCGAAACGTGCCCTCGTCGGCGGTGGTTCCCGAGCTGCGGCGATTCACGGATGGCGACGTTCTCGCCGAGGAAGAGACGGCCAGCGCAGGCTCGAACTGGCCAGAATCGCTGCCGAGGCCAGTGCTGCCGCCGATGCGAGCAGCGCAGCCGCAACTCGCGAGCCGACACCTGTGACGATCACGGAGGCTGCGGCGGGACCCACAGCGCCCCCAATGGCCATGGCCAACGACACCAGACCCATGGTGATCCCGAGTCGATTCAGATCGAATAGCTCGGCAGACCTGATTCCCTGTAACGGAGACAGAGCACCGATGCCAATGCCTGCCACGAGCGCATAGGAGGCGGCCACGATATTGGTTCCGGCGAAGAGAAGCACCAGCGCACCAACTGCGATCGCGAATGCAGCCAGCACCAACGCATGGTTGGTTTTGATGGCCCGCAGCACTGGCATCAGGGGGAGGCGCCCGCCCAACTGCGCCAAGCCTCGAGCACCGGCCCAACCGGAAGCGCTGCCCAGCGTCAGGCCGGCGGCGGTCATCAAGGGGACCTGGTACACGAGGACGATGCCGACTGCAGCGCCGGCGAAGGCCATCGCCGCGACGAAGCGTCGGGCAGGGGCGTCGTTGACGAGCAACCGGAACAGCGGAGCCGGCTTCGGCTCGGGTGCCGGCCTCGTGGGCGGTATCACCACGGCAGCCGCCGACAGAACCAGGACGGCTGAGCACGCAAGGAGCCGAAGCGTCGGCCGCCAGCCGAGACCGGTGACCATCGCCGCGGTCGCCGGAAGGTACACGACGCTGGCGAATGCCCCCCAGACCGTGACGAGGGTGATCGCACCGGCTTGCCGGCTCGGACTGATTCGCGCCGCCACACTCAACGTGACGTGGTAGAAACCCAGCCCCCCCAAGGCACCCCCTCCGACCGATGCCCCGAGGGCGAACACGGGCAAACTCTCCGCCCCCGCTGCGACGAAGAATGACCCCGCGGCGATGGCTGCTGCCGTCGCGAAGACGACACGACTGCCCAGCCGGTCCAGCAGCCAGCCTCCTGCGATGGCGCCCAGGCCGGCGATGAGGTTGCCGGCTCCGAACACCGTCACGATCGCCGCCTCGTTCCATCCGGTGTCAGCCAGCAACGGATCGAGTAGCACACCGAACGCGTAGTACCAGGATCCGTAGGTCGCGATGGTCACCAGCCCCAACACACCCAACCTGACATGCGGAAATTTTTCTCCCGACACGCGACTGATGATCGCGCGGGTCCGGCAGGGAGGTTCTTCGCCACCCGGGCGATTTCGTTGAACTTTCGGCTGTTTTCGGGCTATGGCCCAACAGCAACCTAAGGAACGGCCTCTAGGGGTAGTGTCGGTCGCCGATGAGACCGGCGGCCCAGGTGCTCGTGCTCGCAGCCGAATCGATGCATCGGCGGGGACGCGACGCGATTTCGACGGGGTTGCAGCAGCCGACACCGTGCGGCGTGTGGTCGGTACGCGACGTCCTCGCCCACTGCTCGGGGAGTATGGCGCGCGCCGTGTCGGGCGATTTGCACGGGTTCACTCCTGCGGACAACGAGGAGGACGTCGATGTGCGTCGGTCATGGCCGCTCGACGGGCTGCTCGACGAGCTGGCAGCCACGACCACGCCGTCGGCGAACGCGGTCGACGGTGCCGCCGGCTCGCTCGACGGGATAGGGATTGGCGTGTGGGTACACGCCGGGGACGTGCGAGCCGGCTTGGGGGACGAGCTTCCCTACGTCGGCGAAGGAGCGGACCTGGCGCTCGATCTCCTGCTGGAACGGAGCCGCCGCCAGGACCTTCGCGTCATAGTCGACATCGACGGAGCCCAGCATGTTTTCGGACCTGAGAATGGGCCGTCGTCTGGCTCGCTGGAGACCGACCTCGAAGGGTTCGTGCGCATCGTTGCAGGCCGCGGCCCCGACCCCGGGACGTATTCGCTGACCGGCGTGCGGCCCGCCCAGCTGCTGCTGTTCAGCTGACCGGGTCGGTCAGCACGGCAGGCGGATGCCCCGTGCCCAGGACCTCTGAGACGCTCCGGTCGGAGCCGCCGGTCGCGGGATCTGGCAACGGGCTGATGATCGCCACTGCCTTCTCGCCGGTGGGAAACGTCAGCTCGACCGGAGCGTTCCACGATGCGATCGCTGCGCTCTTGTACGGTTCCACCCGGCCTCTCCACCGGACCTCGTCGACGTTCGTGGACCAGAGATGGCACGGAACGACGTCGATCTGCGGGCCGCGCACCAAACCGACTCGCACCCAGCCCCGGTACTCGGACGGCGCCGGCGCGTCGGTCGCTTCTGGATTCGCCAAGGCCATGTCATGTACCTCTCAGAGTCGGCTCGAATGTAGCCGCTTCCATCACAACCAGCCGCTCTTGCGGAACGACCGATGGAGCAGCAATGCGATCAGCGCCATGAGCGCCAGCGCGACCGGAAAGCCCCACACTGCCTGAGCCCCCGGCATCCGGGCGAAGTTCATGCCGAAGATCCCGGCTATGAGCGTCGGTACCACGGCGATCGCGACCCATGCCGAGATTCGGCGCATGTCTTCGTTCTGACGGACGGCCACTTGGGTCAGGTTCGCTTCGAGGACGCTCGTCAGCATGTCCCGATGCTGCTCGATCTGAGAAGTGATTCGTACCGTGTGGTCGTGCACGTCACGGAAGTATTCACGCATCTCGTCTTCTACGACTGGGATGTGGCCGCGCATCAATCGTTCCAGCGGCTCGATCAGTGAGCGGGCGGCGGTTTGGAACTCCAGGACCTCTCGCTTGAGGAAATAGATCCTCTCTGCCGGGTTGGAGGCGCTGGTGGAGAACACTTCCCGCTCGACCTCGTCGACGTCCTTGGATAATCCGGCGAGCACGGGGGCGTAGTCGTCAACGACCCGGTCGACGATCGCATGAAGCACCGACGACGGTCCCAGGCGCAACAGATCGGGGCGGCGCTCGAGCTGCTTCCTCACGGCGGCGAGGCTGCTCGCCTCTCCGTGGCGCACCACGATGACGAACCCCCGGCCCGCCAACACGATGATCTCACCAAACTCCACCTCTTCCTTCGAGTCGATGTACCGGGCTGTCTTCAGCACCATCAACAAGGTGTCTTCGTAGATCTCGAGCTTGGGGCGCTGGTGAGCGGACACGGCGTCCTCGGCAGCAAGCTCATGGAGGTCGAACTGCCGGCGTACATCCTCGAACTCGCGCTTTGAGGGCTGAAACAGGCCGAGCCACACGAATCCGCCGTCGCCTCCCGCGGCGGCAGCAGCTTCCTCGATCGTCAATGGTTCCGGGCTTCGAGTCCCGTCGACGTACGAGGCACAGTCGATGATCACGGCGTCATTGTTCCAGGTCGGGCCACCGAGCGCCCGCTTTCGGATGCGTGGCCGACGCCCCTCGTCGGTGTTGGTCGGTCACTCCGCTGATGTCCGGCCAGTGTCCCCTCCCGGGTAATCTGCCCTCGCCTAGGACTCGGAGTTCGCGCATCAATCTTTGGCTCGGTTTGGGAATCGTCGTTCTCCTCATCGCGATCAATGGGTTCTTCGTCGCGGGGGAGTTCGCGCTCGTCGCGGTCAATCGCAGCCGGGTGGAGTCGCAGGCCGCCCAGGGGAACAGGCGGGCCGCTCGTCTGCTCGAGCGTCTCCGCGACTTGTCGTTCGAGCTGTCCGGCGCACAGCTGGGCATCACGGCGACTTCGCTCATCATCGGCTTCGTTGCCGAGGACACGGTCGCAGAGTTGATCGCTCCTGCGCTGAATGCGCTCGGCATCTCGTCGACGGGTGTCATCCTCGGCGTGGCCCTGGGCGCCGCCACGCTGTTGCAGATGGTGCTCGGTGAACTCTTCCCCAAGAACCTGGCGTTGGCCCGGGCATATCCTTCGTCGCTCTTGATCGGGCTGCCGATGACGGTGGTCAACCGATCGTTGCGGTGGCTCATCCTCCTCTTCAACGCCGCTGCCAACTGGACGGTGCGGCTCCTTGGCATCGAACCCCGAGACGAGATCGCCGGCCTGCGTTCGCTGCAAGAGCTGGAGATGATCGTTCGTGCGTCCTCGGCGGAAGGCGAGTTGGAGGCGCGCGAGGAGTCCCTGCTGACGAGAGCGATCGGGTTCGTCGAGCGCGACGCTGCCGATGCCATGGTGTCGAGAGTCGACATCGTGGGTGTGGACGCCGGCGCCAGTGTCGCCGACGTCCGCGATCTGGCGCTTGCGACTGGGCACTCCCGTTTCCCTGTCTACCAGGGTGACCTCGACACGATCGTCGGTGTGGCCTTCGTGAAGGACACGTTCCCCGTGCCCATCGGCGCCCGACCGTCCACGCCGGTCGGCGACATCGCCGCACCGCCTCACCTGGTGCCGGAGTCGATGCCGCTCGATTCGCTTCTGATCGAGCTGCAGGCCCAACGCAAGACCATCGCCGTGGTCGTCGACGAATACGGCGGCACCGCGGGTCTGGTGACCGTAGAGGACATCGTCGAGGAGATCCTCGGTGACATCGAGGACGAGCACGACACGCCGGAGCCGGACGATCAGGCCGATGCGCTCGGCGGAGGCCTTCACCGTCACGAGGTCGAAGAGGTCACCGGCTTCGAATGGCCCGACGGCGACTACGACACTCTCAACGGATTCGTGACTGCCGAGTTGGGTCGGTTCCCCCAGGTGGGCGATGTGATCGACATCGAGGGATACAGGATCGAGGTCATTTCGGTCGACGGGGCGGTGGCCGACCGCCTCGCCGTATCGCCCCAGGAGCAGCGCTCATGAGCTTGGTCGCCCTTGGAGCAATGGTCGTCCTGCTGTTGCTGAACGGGTACTTCGTGGCCGCAGAGTTCGCCTTCACCGCCGCGTCACGCCATGACTTGGAGATGCGATCGGGCCGAGCCGCCCGAGCCGCAGTTCGATCCATCGACGAGCTGTCCTTCACCTTGGCGGGTGCCCAGCTGGGCATCACGATCGCATCATTGCTGCTCGGTGCCGTGGCCGAACCAGCCGTGGCTTCGATCATCGAGCTCGTCATCGGGGGGGTGGTGGACATCCCAGATGACGTCCTCCACTCGATCGCCCTCGTGATCTCGCTGGCGATCGTCGTGTTCCTCCACATGGTGATCGGCGAGATGGGCCCGAAGAACATCGCCATCGCCGACCCGGAGCGGTCCTCGCTGATCATGGCGCTGCCGTTCCGGGCGTACTCACGGGCTCTGCGCCCGGTGATCTGGGCGCTCAACGAGGTTGCCAATCTGATGCTGAGAGCGGTGGGCATCGACCCGACCGACACCAGGGAGGTGCACACCACCGACGATCTGGCCTCGCTGATCACGGCCGGGCGCCGAGAAGGGGTGGTCGAAGCCTTCACCCACCGGCTGCTCACCGGCGCCATCCATCTATGGGACCTCCATGCTGACGACATCATGGTTCCCCGCACCTCGGTCGTGGCACTACCGACCACTGCCACTCCTCGCGATGTCGAGCGGACCGTCGTCGAGCACGGGTTCACCCGAATCCCCGTCTACGAGGGAACGATCGATCAGGTGCGAGGCTTCGTCCATGCCAAGGATCTGCTGTCGGTCCCGGCCGGCGAGTTCGATGACCCCCTCCCCGCCAGGCTCGTGCGCGAGCTCGTAATCGTGCCCGAATCGGCGGCGGTGGGAGATGTGTTGGAGACGATGCGACGCACCCGGAACCACCTGGCGTTCGTCATCGACGAGCACGGCGGTATGGCGGGCATCGTCACGATGGAGGACGTCGTCGAGGAGGTCGTCGGTGAGATCAGGGACGAGTACGACCGTGACCTCGGCGGCATCCGCCAGGTGTCGGCCAACCGCTACATCGTGGACGCCTCGCTGCGCCCTGCCGAGGTGCGACGTTCGGTGGGAGTCGAGCTGCCGGAGGGGGAGTACGAGACCCTCGGCGGGTTGATCATGGAGCGCCTCGGACGCATTCCGGCGGTGGGTGACCGCGTCGCAGAGGACGATTGGACCATTCGAGTCCGGTCGATGGACGGCCGCCGGGTCGGAGAGGCGGATCTCATCGTCGCCCGATCCGCTCCCTGACGGCTTCCCGTTCTCCGCCAGGATGGTTGAATCTCCACACACGGAGAAGGAGCACCATTGAGCGTGTACCGGCAGTTGATCGGCGGACAGTGGACCGACGCAGTGGGCGGCGGCACCTGGGACCTTCTCAACCCGGCCACCGAGCAGTCGCTCGGGATCATGCCGTACGGCGATGCCGCCGACGCCCACGCCGCCATCGAGGCGGCGGCAGCCGCCCAGCCTGAGTGGTCGACCACCAACCCGTACAAGCGATCCGAGATCCTGATGCGTGCCTCGGCCATCGTCTCGGATCGCATCGATGATCTGGCAAAGGTCACCACCGAGGAAGCGGGGAAGCCACTGGCGCAAGCCAAAGGCGAGTGGCTGACCTTTGGGGCCTTCATCGATCATATGACGGGCGAAGCCAAGCGCCTGGGTGGGCGGATCATCCCCTCGCGGGCGCCGGGCCGTCGTATGGACGTGACCTACATGCCGCTCGGGGTGGTGGGCATCATCACCGCCTGGAACTTCCCCGTCTATAACGTCATCCGAGCTGCGTCTGCGGCGATGGCGGCCGGCAATGCGGTCGTCGTGCGCCCCTCGGAATACACCCCTCGCTCTGCCATGGCGATGGGACAAGCCTTCGTCGATGCTGGGCTTCCTTCCGGGGTCTTCAACGTGATCAACGGTGAGCCCGATCCGATGGGACAGGCGATGCTCGACGATCCGCGTGTGCGCAAGATCCAGTTCACCGGCTCCATCCGGGTCGGGAAGCACCTGATGGACGGGGCTTCCCGGACCGTGACGAAGCTCTCGCTCGAATTGGGTGGCAATGCACCGGTGCTGGTGTTTCCCGACGCCGACATCGAGGCGGTGGCGGCATCGTCGGTGAAGACCAAGTTCAGAAACAACGGTCAGGTGTGTATCGCTCCCCAGCGATTCTTCGTGCACGGCGACGTGATCGACCAGTTCAGCAAGGCCGCCACCACGCTCGCCGAGCAAGAGGTGGTCGGAGACGGGCTCGACCCCGCCACCACCGTCGGACCGCTGATCAACGCCTCCCAGCGTGACCGCGTTGCGCGCATCGTCTCGGACACGGCCGGTGCCGGTGGGCGGATCCTCACAGGAGGAGCGCCGCTGGGGGAGGTGGGTTACTTCTATCGACCGACCGTCATCACCGACGTGCCCGACGACAGCCCCGTGCTCACCGAAGAGATCTTCGGCCCGGTTCTGCCGATCGTGCCGTTCGACAAGGTGGGCGAGGCGATCGAGGCGGCCAACTCGGTCGAAGTCGGCTTGGCGGCGTACGTGTGGACGCGCGACCTCAACACGGCCATCACCGTGTCGGATGCGCTCGAGTTCGGCCTCGTAGGGGTCAACGACTGGGCGCCCGGTTCACCCGAGGCTCCGTTCGGTGGCATGAAACAGTCGGGGATGGGTCGCGAAGCGGGAAGAGAAGGCTTGATGGAGTACGTCGAGCCCAAGACAAGGGTCTTCGGCGGGCTGGCCTGACCGAAGACGGAGGCGCGCTTCGCGCAGGGCTGACCCCCTAGGATCGGTGAAGATGGACCGTCCCCGCTCCGCGCCGACGCGCCGCTTCGGCCCGACCCGGCTCATCGTCATGGCCACGATCATGTTGGTGACGACGACGGCATGTGGCAACGCCCGCCCCACGGCGGACGAATGGGTGCCGTTGTGGACCGAAATGCTGTCCGCGATCCCAAGCCTCGAGCGATTGACCGCCGCCGATCCCAAGCCGTCGTGCGACGAGGCGCTCGCTGCGGTCCGCGACGGTCAGTCCTCCTTGAAGCCGACTCCGGATCGAGCAATCGACGATGCTGTGAATCGCTGGGTTTCCGTAGCCGAGAGCACCTTCTTCCAATGTCCTCCCGAGACTGAGGACTTGGCCGGATTCGAAGGCGCGTACGAGGAGCTGACACGGCTCGAAGCCGAGATCAACACGGTACTCGACCTCGACCGGTGATCGAGTGAGGCGTCGGTTCAGAAGTCGTCGGGCGCCGCGCTGATCTCGCCCAGCACCGACGCCGGCTTCTCGGCGATCGCCAGGTCGCCAAGCGTCAAGAAGCCGACGGCGAAGCCATCCTCGACCACCGGCAGACGCCTGATGTCGTGGCGCCGCATCAGCGCCTCGGCGTCGCTCAGGTCGGCGTCTGCCTCGACCGTCACCAAATCATGCGTGGCCACGTCCCCCACAGAGGTAGAGGCGGGATCCAGCCCCTCGGCGACAGCGCGAATCGTGACGTCGCGATCGGTGAGGATTCCCGTGGCCTTCTCGTGGGCCGTCACGACGACATCGCCGATCCCATGGTCGCGCATCAACCTGGCAGCCGTGGCGACCGTGTCTCCTTCGTCGATCACCGCGACCCCGTGGGTCATGACTTCTCGTACCTTGGTCATTCTGCGACCTCCTCAGTTCCCTGTTCGATCTCGGTTTCGAGGGTGCTGGCGAGATCTTCGATGACCTCGTCGACCTGGTTGACTTCCTCGTCGGTCGTCGCGCCGTCGCCGTCCTCGTCGGCGCAGGCGGTGAGGGTGAATGGCATCGCAGCGATGAGGCCTGCTGCGACAGCCTGACGGACTTTCATGGGTCCTCCTTGTCGCTGAGAACAGGGCGCTACCCGCATGCGGCGCCTCCCAAACCGGCGAAGACGGTTGGGAGCCGCGACAATGCAACGATGTCGCACGAGGAGCCATGGTCCCGCTGGCGAGCAGTCGTCTATTCGCTGTTCAACCGCAATCCCATGACCAACCGTCGGATCAGCTTCCTCGTTCCGCTCGCCTCGAGTGACCGAGCCCTCGACATTGGCTGTGGCCCGGGGGCTGCAGTACGAGCGGCAGCTTCCTTGGTCGACAAGGCCTCAGGTGTGGACGCATCGCCCAAGATGACCGAGATCGCCCGGGCCCGTTCGGCCGGGATCTCCAACGTCACCTTCGCCACAGGGACGGCGGAAGCGCTGCCGTTCGACGACGATTCCTTCTCGGTCGCCTGGTCGATCCAGTCGTGGCACCACTGGAACGACGCCGACGCGGGCTTGCGAGAGGCCGCCCGCGTCCTTGCGCCCGGCGGGCATCTCTACATCATCGAACGCAGCACGCGGGGCGCGCACGGCCTCGACGATGAGCGGGCTGCCCAGCTGGTCGACTCCTTCGGGCGCGCCGGCTTCGAAGGGGCCATCGCGACCAAGAACGGCAAGAACCACATCGTGTCAGGCACGACTCCGGCGCTTTCCGATTGAAGGACCGCCGAGCCGGGTATCTACTGTTGTGTCTGCCGTAGGGCGGCGCACGTACATCAGACGAGGTGACAATGAAGATCGCTGTGTTGGGTGCCAGTGGATACATCGGGGGTCGGCTCATTCCCGAGTTGCTGACGGCCGGCCACTCGGTTGTCGCTTTGAGCCGTGATCCGGCCAAGTTGGAGGAGTATCCGTGGCGAGCGGAGGTGGAGATCCGGCGCGCCGACCTTCTGGATCCCGCCAGCCTTCCGCCGGCGATCGCCGGATGCGATGCTGTCTACTACCTCGTCCACTCGCTGGGAGAACGCGGGTTCGATCAGCGGGAAGCGGCGGCGGCCCGCCACCTTGCGGACGCAACGGCGGCATCGGACGTCGGCCAGATCGTGTATCTCGGTGGCCTGGGCGATGGCGACCTCTCCCGGCATCTGCGGTCTCGACAAGAAGTGGGCCGGATCTTGGCGGATGGACCGGTCCCGGTAACCGAACTGCGGGCGGCGGTGATCATCGGATCCGGCAGCCTGTCCTTCGAGATGATCCGCTATCTCGCCGAAGTGCTTCCGGTGATGACGACGCCGAAATGGGTGCAGACTCGGTGTCAGCCGCTCGCTATCGCCGACGTGCTGGCCTACTTGATCGGCGTGCTCGGTCGTCCGGAAGCCTATGACCGGATCCTCGAGGTCGGGGGGGCGGACGTGCTGACCTACGAGGGGATGATGCAGGGCTACGCGCAGGAGGCAGGCCTCCGCAGACGCCTGATCATCTCGATACCTTTCCTTCCTCTCGAGCTCTCGGCGTGGTGGGTGCAGTTCGTCACCCCCCTGTCGGGAGACATCGCCCGCCAACTCGTGTCGAGCCTGCAAACCGAGGTCGTCGCCGACACTGCCGAGATCGAGCGTCTGCTGCCGTCGGTCCGTCCGGTCGGCTATCGCACCGCCATCAGCAGGGCGATTCGCTCGACCCAGGGCGCCGACGTTCCCACACGGTGGACGCCGACCAGCTGGGACCCATCCGATCCGCTGCCCAGCGACCCGGACTATGCCTTCGGAACCATCTTCACGGACGTGCGGGAGGTCGAGACGACGGCCTCGCCCGAGGATGTCGCCTGGGCGTTCATGGGTGTGGGAGGTGGGCGCGGGTACTACTCAGCCGCCTGGGCATGGAAGATCCGAGGATTGATCGACCAGTTGTTCGGAGGAGCGGGCCTGCGGCGAGGCAGGCGCCACCCCGATCAGCTCCGCCCCGGGGAGGCGCTCGACTTCTGGCGTGTCGTCGGGATCGATCCGGGGCGTGCGCTCCGCCTCAGAGCAGAGATGAGCGTCCCCGGCAAGGCCTGGCTGGAGTGGGAGGTGTCGCCGACGGCGTCCGGCTCGAAGCTGGTACAGACTGCGACCTACGTGCCGCGCGGGTTGTGGGGCCGCCTCTACTGGTTCGCCATGACACCATTCCACGCCATCGTATTTCCACAGATGGTGCGCGGGATCGCATCCGCGGCCGAGATGCGCCTCACGAGCGATCAGCCCGCCTGACTCAGCTCGGCGGCCCCGACTGATCGTCAGCGGCTGCGTTCGCGAGCGATGTTGACGTTGACCTGGCGCCCACCGATGTCGGTGCCATTGAGGCCTTCGATTGCGTTGTTCGCCTCTTCGGCGGTGCTCATCTCGACGAATCCGAATCCACGGGACCGACCGGTATCACGATCGGAGATGACGATCGCATCATCGACCGTTCCGTACTGTGCGAACAACCTGCGCAGGTCTTCGGATCCGGTTGAAAATGGCAGGTTGCCTACGTACAGCTTCTTGGACATTGGGCTACTTTCAGATCGGCGGTCGCTTTGCTGGACCGTTCGGAACGACGGACGGTAGCAGCGGAGCGGCGCTGGTGTTAAGACGACCGATCAGTTGGAGGCGTCCGATCCGGTCACGGCGGCAAGCCGGCGCTGAAGGTGCCTGCGGTCGGCGCCGTTGAGTGGGCAGGCCAGAGCCCGCCGAAAATGCTCGGAAGCGCCCTTCCTGTCGCCGGCTCGCCAGAGAAGCTCGGCCCGGGCCGACCAGTAGAAATGCCATTCATCGACACCATCGATTCCGTCGAGGAGATCGAGGCCGGCGCGCGGGCCAAACGCAAATGCCTCCGCCACGGCCCGGTTGACACGGACCACGGGGGTCGGGGCGATCTGCTCCAAGGACCGGTACAGCCGCACGATCTGGTGCCAGTCCGTCAGTTCGAAGCGTGGCGCAAGGCTGTGGACGCACGCAATCGCAGCCTGCAGCCGGTACGGACCCGGCTGCGGGCCGCCGCGCGTGAGAATCTCTGCGGCTTCTGCCGCCATGGCGTGATCCCAGCGGCTCCGATCCTGATCTTCCAACAACACGAGATCGCCGACGGCATCGAAACGCTCCGTGCGTCGGGCATGGGTGGCGAGCATCAACGCAAGCAGTCCCCAGACTTCCGGCTCATCCGGCATCAGCGCGTTGAGAAGCCGTGTGAGCCGGATGGCCTCGGCAGCCAGCTCGACGCGAGCGCCGTCTTCGCCGCCGGGGGAGTGGTGACCAGTGGTGAAGACCAGGTACAGCACCGCCAGCACCCCCGCCAGGCGCGTTGGCAGCTCGTGTTCTTCGGGGACGCGATAGGGGATGTGCGACTTCTTGATCTTCGCCTTGGCGCGGCTGATCCTTTGTCCCATCGTGGGTTCTGACACGAGGAAGGCTCGAGCGATCTCGGCGGTGGTGAGGCCTGAGATCGTGCGCAGTGCCAGCGCGACCTGCGCCTCCCGAGCCAGCGCCGGATGACAACACGTGAACAGCAGGCGGAGGACGTCGTCTCCCATCTCCTCTTCTGTGGGTGGCTCCGACAAGAGACGCACGGCTGCCTCCTCTTTGGCTCCCCTCGCCCGTTCGCGGCGGATGCGATCGAGGGCTTTGTTGCGGGCGGTGGTCGTGAGCCAGGCCGCCGGGTTGTCGGGCTCGCCCGACTTGCGCCATCGTTGCAGCGCAGTGAGCGCCGCTTCCTGCAGTGCGTCCTCCGCTTGACCGATATCGCCGAGCATGCGAACGAGGGTGGCCAATACACGGCCGCCCTCGATCCTCAGGGTCTCCTCTAGTGGGTCAGCCACCCTCTTCGAACGCGAGCACGGGCCGGACCTCCACCTTGCCGTACCAGGCACCGGGGATGCGCGCCGCCCACTGAACGGCCTCGTCGAGGTCGGCGCACTCGAGCAGGTAGAACCCGCCGAGCACTTCCTTGGTCTCGGCGAAAGGGCCGTCGGTGGTGATCACGTCGCCGCCCTTGGCGCCGCCGGCGACGTGAACCGTCGTGGCCGTGTGCGAGTCGTGGAGCGCCTCACCTCCTAGGATCACGCCGGCCGAGCCGGCCTCCTCGCCGAACTCGGCGTACTCACCGAAGATTCGCTCGAAGTCCTCCGGCGTCCCGGTGCCCTCGTTCTCTGCGGGCGAGTAGATCAGGGCTGCGTATTTCGGCATCGTGCCTCCTCGGTCGTCAACCTATCAGCAGTACGACGATCGAAGGACGCCCATTTCGACAGTTGGCTACGAGCCGGCAACGAGTTCCGCAACTCGGCTGCTGCCCCCGGCGGTGATCGGATCGCCGTGCCCGAACAAGATGGTGTCGAACTCGAATGACGCCAGCTTACGGACAGAATCCGCCGCCGCTTCGACGTCGGCCGTGAAGCGGGGGTTGGACCCGCTCAGCCCCTCCGTGTTGACCAGGGCGTCGCCGGCCACCAGCACCGACGCCGCCGGGTCGAGGACCGAAATGTGCCCTTCGGTGTGGCCTGGCGTGGCGATCATCGTGAGATCGAAGATTCGTTCGCCGTCGGTCACGGCAGTGATCGGGCGGGGAGAAGCGATCGAGGGGATGTCGGCGGCGCCTACAAAAGCGCGTGCCGCCGGGGCGGCTTCGAGCACAGCGCCGATGCTGCCGACGTGGTCGGGGTGGAGGTGGGTGAGGAACACATTGCTGACCGCGTCCCAGCTCCCACCTATCGCAGTCAGCGCCGCCTCGATCGCCCCGGCACTCCCCGGGATCCCCGTGTCGACGATGGCGGCTTCTCCCGCTCGCATCACGAGGTAGGCGGAGACGTTGCCCAGCGCCACTCTCTGCCATTCGACAACGGTCGGTTCTGTTGTCGTTGGGGTCTGGGCAGCCGCCGTGGTGGTCGTGGGCTCGACCGGTCCGCTGGTTGCCGGCCCGACGGTCTCGACTGGTGGCGTGGTTGTCGGTCCGGTGGTCTCGACCGACGGTTCGTCCGCTGAACAGGCGGCAACGCCGAGAACCGCCACGGCCAAGCCGCCCTTGGACATTCGTACGAGAAAGCGCCTCCGATCGATCGGCTCGGCCATGTCACCACCCTACTCAGCGCCGACCATTCCGCCGTCCGGCTCGCCACCGGGGGTCACTAATCTGCCGCAGTGGCCTTGTTCGATCGATACGACTCCGGTGGCACGTTCTGTGAAGTCTTCGAGGGCGGCCAGCCGCGCCCCCACTATGTCCCTCTCGTCGACAGGCTCAATGCCTTGACGACGAGCGACATCGCCGAACGGGCGCGGCTGTCCGACACGACGTTCCGGGACTTGGGCATCACGTTCGCCGTCTACGGTGGCGAGGAAGGGGTTGAGCGGACCTGGCCGATGGACCTGGTTCCTCGCATCATTCCCCACGACGAGTGGGCAGCGCTCGAGCGGGGTGTCGCCCAGCGCATCACCGCCCTCAACTTGTTTCTCGAGGACCTCTACGTGGGCGACGCAACCGCAGTCCGGGAGGGCTTGATTCCCGAGTGGGTCGTCAAGAGCTCGACCGGATACATGCGCGAGGCGGTCGGCATCGCAGTACCTCATGGGGCCCGCTGCGTCGTTGCAGGGATCGACATCGTCCGAGACGGCGATGGCACCTACCGGGTGTTGGAGGACAACCTCCGGGTTCCCAGTGGGGTCTCGTATGTGGTCGAGAATCGCGCGGCGATGCGCCGGGCGTCGCCGCTGCTGTTCGAGCGCTACTCCATCAGGCCGGTGGACGGATACGGGGCGATGCTCCTCACCGCGCTGGAAACGCTGGCTCCGCAGGTCGAGTACCCGAAGGTGGTGGTGTTGACCCCTGGGGTCTACAACTCGGCGTATTTCGAGCACTCGTTCCTGGCGAGACGGATGGGGGTGGAACTCGTGGAGGGGAGCGACCTGGTCGTTCAAGACCACAAGGTGTATGTCCACACGACCCGCGGCCCGCAACAAGTACATGTCATCTATCGCCGCATCGATGACGCCTTTCTCGACCCGGTCGTTTTCGAACGGTCGTCGGTGCTCGGCGTGCCCGGGCTCATGTCTGCTGTGAGGCAAGGAACGGTGGCGCTGGCCAACGCGGTGGGCAATGGGGTGGCCGACGACAAGGCGGTGTACGCCTATGTGTCCGACTTCATCCGGCACTACCTGGGTGAAGAACCGATCATCCCCAACGTCACCACCTACCTCTTGTGGGACGACCAACATCGGGCGGAGGTAGCGTCGCGCCTCGACGAGCTGGTCATCAAACCGGTCGCCGACGCCGGTGGCTACGGAATTGTCATCGGCCCGCAAGCCACCGCCGAGGAACTGCAGGACATCCGGACCCGCATCTTCAGCAACCCACGTGGATACATCGCTCAAGAACTGGTGCAGTTGTCGACACACCCCAGCTATTCCGACGGTGTCCTGGCGCCGCGCCGGCTGGACCTGCGCCCCTTTGTCGTCGTCGGCGGCAACGGCGTGCGTGTCTTGCCGGGAGGTTTGACTCGGGTCGCCATGAGGGAAGGGTCGATGATCGTCAACTCGTCACAGGGCGGCGGTTCGAAAGACACCTGGGTGCTGGAGCCGTCGAGCTGATGTTGTCGCGTCACGCGGAGAGCCTGTTCTGGGTGGGTCGGTACATCGAGCGTGTCACTGCCACCTCCCGCATGCTCGATGTGACCTATCAACGGCAGCTCGAGGACTCCAATGTCGCCCGACAGCGAGCGTGGGCGGATCTCATCGAGGCGCTGTACCTGACCGAGGAGTTCGACGTCGACCACGAATTCGTGGCGGAGGATGTTCTGCGTTTCCTGATCTCGGACCGGCGCAACCCGTCGTCGATCATCACTGCGCTGGCGAACGCACGGACCAACCTCCTCAACGTGCGGGACGTCGCGCCCGTCGAGCTTCTCGAGGCCGTCAACCGCTTTCACCGACTCGTGGCCGGCTCCGAGCCGTCGGGGGCGACGTTCTGGGAGTTCAGCGACCAGCTCAAGGTCCACTCCCACATCGTCTCGGGAACGATCACCGACCGGATGGCTCGCACCGACGGCTTCCGATTTCTGATCGCCGGCCGTCTCCTCGAACGCGCAGAGATGACGTGCCGGCTGATCGACGTGCAGCGTGTCCGACAGGCGCACACCTTCGAGACGTGGGAGAGGGTGCTCAGGTCGACATCGGGTTTTCAACCGTTCACTGACCGCTACGGGGCGGCCGGGACCAGCGACGAGGCGGTGTCGTGGCTGTTGACTGCCGATGACGTGCCATGCGGGGTGCTGTTCTGTCTGCGCAGCGCCGAGCAGCAGCTCGCGGCGGCCCTTCCTTCCGACGGACTCGCCAAAGCGCCGCGCCGGCTGGGCCGGGTTCGAGCCTGGCTCCAGTTCGTCGAGGTTCCGGGTGTGGCCGATCCTGCGCTCGAAACGATGCTCGAGGAGTTGCAGGAGGGCATCCGCCACGCCAGCGAGACGCTCCATCGCGACCTGTTCGAGACGGGCGGGGAGCCGCTGAGCTCCTATCAGGCCGTATGAACATCGACCTCCGCTACCAGTCGAGCTTCACCTACGACGCGCCGGTGGCCGACAGCCAGAACCTGCTACGTGCGTGCCCGGCAACGAACGAATACCAGCGGCTGATCTCCTATCGGGTCGAAGTCGACCCGCCGTCCTCTCTCACGTCGTACATCGACTATTGGGGGACGAGAGTCGACGCGTTCGGGATCAACAAGCTTCACACCCGGCTGTCGGTGGTGGCGACGGCCAGCGTCCAGACTTTGCCGCATCCAGAGCCGCCCCCCACCCCGCTGCCCTCGCCCAACGGAGAGTGGAACGAGTTTGGGGTGCCCTCGCCACACGTCCAGTGGAACGAGCCGATCGCGGCGATGGCCCAGAGAGCGGTGGAAGGCCTGGATACCGCCCCCGAAGCCGCTCTGGCCATACATCGTGCCGTCGGCTCCCACATGACCTACGTGCCCGGAGTCACCGAGGTCGGAGTCCCGGTCGATGAAGTGTTCACCAGTGCGGCCGGCGTCTGTCAGGACTACGCCCATCTCGCGCTGGCGCTCTATCGCAGCGTCGGCTTCTCGGCGCGCTACGTGAGCGGGTACCTCTATTCGGCCGACTCGGCCGACGGGGGTGCGCCCGAGGCGGACGAGATCGATGTCAAGACGCACGCGTGGGTAGAAGTGGAGATCCCCGGGTGGGGCTGGTGGGCGCTGGATCCGACCAACCAGCTCGAGGCCGGCGAGCGGCACGTCAAGATCGGTCACGGGCGCGACTACGAGGACGTGACGCCGTTACGCGGCGTCTTCCACGGGACGGGTTCACAAGCCGGACTCGACGTGTCCGTCAAGATGACGACCGGACGGCTTGCACACCATTCGTTCTCGCCGCAGCCGGATCTGGAGACGCTCAAGCGGAGTCATCAGCAATAATTCGCTTGTGCAAGCTCCCCAAGGGCTGGTCGCAGGCGAGGTTCTCCTTCGTCGATGGCGGGCCGAGGACCTCGAGACGTTCGCGGCCTACAACGCCGATCCTCGGGTGATGGCCTACTTTCCGGCCGTGCTGGGCCGGGATGACTCGGACGCGCTGGCCCGGAGGATCATCGCCGACTTCGAGGATCGAGAGTTTGGGCTCTGGGCAGTGGAGATCCCGGGGCTGATCCCGTTTGCTGGATTCGTGGGACTCGACGTTCCCCGATTCGAAGCGCCCTTCATGCCTGCGATCGAGCTGAGATGGCGGCTCGGCTGCGCAGCTTGGGGCCATGGATGGGCTCGGCGAGCCGCCGTCGCCACGTTGGAGGACGCATTCGGGAGGCTGGGTCTCGCCGAGGTGGTGGCCTTCACCGCGGCGACGAACCGCCGTTCGATCCGTCTCATGGAGCGGTTGGGCATGGTCCGCGACGACGTGTTCGATCATCCCGACCTCGATCCGTCGGACGCACTTGCGCCCCACGTGTTGTACCGGCTCGCCGCCACCGACCACCGGCCAGCGTGGTCGACGAAGGAAGGCGTCGGGCAGTGAAGCTGATGCGAGTTGTCTTGTTGCTCGCCGCCATCACGATGCTGTCGGCCTGCCAACTGAGGGTGTATCAAACGACCTCGGTTGCCGACGACTCGTCGGGAACGGTCACGCTGTTGGTCGCAGCCGACGAGGAACTGCGTCGCAACCTCGCCGGCTTCGGCGTCGCCGACGCCGACACCAACCCGTTCGAGTCGATCGCCGACGGCTTGCCCGACCGGATCGATGCGGCACCCTACGACGAAGGCGGATTCGTGGGGATGGAGCTCACAGGCGAGTTCGCCGACCTCGATGATTACCAGCGCCTGGTCGACGAGCTGTCGGGCGTGGGCGGCGTCGGCGTGGCGGCGCCAACATTGACGAGAGACGGATCGACCTACGAGTTCGGCGTGGAGGTTCCGGAGTTCGACGAGGACGCCTTGCAGGGCATCGGCTCGGGCACCGGCTTCGACATCTCGACCTTGCCGCTCGACGACCTGTTCGACATTCAGGTGACCGCCGGCCTGCCGGGACGATTGATCGACCACAACGCCGACGAGATCTCGGATTCCGGGCAACTGGTGTGGAGGCTGGGAATCGACAGCGGCCCCAAGCTCCTATCGGCGCGTTCGGAGGTTGCGAGCGTCCCGGGCTGGCTGGCGCCACTCGCTACCGGCGTTGTTGCGGGGGGTGTGATCATTTGGGCGGTGCGCCGGAAGAGGGCCGACCCGTCCGCTGGGGTACCGGAGCCAGAAGTGTGAGCCCCCGACCCGGCTGTGAGTTTGCGGTTCCGAGGGCCTAGCATTGAGAGCCCGATGTAGGAGAAGAGGCCTCGGTGGCCAAACAAGAAGATGTGATCAGGGTGCAAGGCGTCGTCGTCGAAACGCTGCCCAACGCGACGTTCAAGGTGGAGGTCGATGGCGGGCTCGAAGTGTTGGCTCGCGCCGCCGGCAAGATGCGACGTGGCCGGTATATCCGGATCCTCCCCGGGGACAGGGTCGATCTCGAACTGTCTGCGTACGACCCGTCTCGGGGTCGTATCGTCTGGCGCTACAAGTAGGCGCCGACTCAGCCTCCCACGGTTGCGCTGCGACGCTCCAGCAACAGCACGTCCTTCCAATTCTCGCCTAGTTTCCCGATCCGTTCGCGGACGCCCACCCTGCGGAACCCGTGGCGCTCGTGGAGGCGGATCGACGCGTCGTTGTCGGTGAAGATCCCGGCCTGCAGGGTCCACAGTCCTTCCGCCTCTGACGCCTCGATCAGTGCGGAGAGCAGGCGCGATCCTATTCCCCGTGCACCCACGTCGGGATGGACGTACACGCTGACCTCGGCGACCCCCGCATAGACGCACCGTTCGGACACTGCGGTCAGGGCCGCCCAACCAACGACTCTCCCCGCCTCGTCGATCGCCACCAGGCGGCCTTCTGGCATGTGGGTGCGCGACCATTCATCCCACGCCGGCGGCTCCGTCTCGAATGTCGCGAGCCCGGTGGCGATTCCCAGGCCATAGACGTCGAGCACCTGTTGTCGGTCGTTGTCGCGCATGGGTCGGATGTCGACCATGCGGCAACAATAGGGCGCCGAGAGCTAGCGTCGAGGCATGGGTGAGGGCGAACACCGATTGGCGCCGACGCCGTATCGCATGCTGCAATGGATGATCGTGATCGTGGTCGGCACTGCCATCGTGTCGTTCGTTTCGATCCAGCGACCACCCGAGCCGGTATACGAGCAGGTGGGGTCGGTCAGTCCCTACGGCTACACCATTTCGCTCGTGCTGTTCGTGGTGCCCGTCGCCTTTCTGTTCACGTGGTTCTACAAACGGCGGCAGGCGCTCGCCGAGCACTGGCGGGCATTTTGGGTGACGTTTCTGATCATCGTCGGCGTTTGGTCGCTGTTGGATGTCTTGTTGGCCAACACGATCTTCGAGTTCCCGAACGAGGACGCGACGGTCGGGTTCGACCTCCCGGGCTATGACCCGGAGACGGGTTGGGGGTTCAACGTACCGATCGAAGAGTTTGTGTTCTACATTTCCGGCTGCGCCATCATCGTGCTCCTGTACGTGTGGAGCTCGGAGACCTGGTACCGCTACTACACACAGGACGCCGCCGTCTACCGCGAGTTCGGAAGCGAGCATCTGTTCTTGCGCAAGCTGTTCCATGGTCGGTCTTTGTTGGTAGGCATCGGGCTGGTCGCCGCCGGGTTCCTCGCCAAGCAGCTCGGCCCCACGCCCGAAGGGTGGCCGATCTATTTCACGTTCCTGGTGCTGGTGGTGATCACCCCGACCGCCATGTGCTTCGAGGCAGTCGTCCGTTTCATCAATCTGAGGGCTTTTCTCTTCACGATCCAGGCGCTGTTGGCGGTCAGCATCCTGTGGGAGGTGACCCTCGGCTTGCCATACGGCTGGTGGGGGTACGAGCAACGAAACATGCTCGGCTGGTTCATCACCCCGTGGTCGGAGCTGCCCATCGAAGCACCGCTGCTGTGGCTGGCTGCCGCGTGGAGCAACGTCGGCGTCTACGAAGTCGCCAAGATCTTCTACTCGGTGAAGGAACGGCGCTGGCGTGAGGTCATCACGGCAAAGGAGGCAGCGAGCGTATCGCCCGTTCCCGGAGGTGAAGGGAGCCGGTGGATGTGACGAGATCGCGAGCACGACTCAGCGCTCGTTCCCGATCTTCCTCGCCCATCATTTCGGCCGCATCCAGCAAGATCAGCGCTTCCTCGAACGGCAGTTCCAGCGTGCGAGCGGCGGCTGCACCCGCGGACCACGAGTCGACCGCCTTGTCGGGGTTGCCGGCGACATGCTCGACATGGCCGGCGACCCAGGCATGGGCGGGGCCGGCGATCGCCAGCCCGCGTCGCAACCGCCGGAGCGCTTTGGAGATGTGGTGCAGCGCAAGCGGGGCTGATTGGTCAGATGGATCCCGTGCGGCGAGCTCAACCCAGAAGCGCGCCGCCAGGAGGTAGCCGTCGTATGCGTACGGCGCCGTGAATGCTTGTGCGCCGACGATCGTCTCCAGGGCGGTTTCCGCTTCAGACCGTCCCACAGCGGCATCTCCAGATCGCAGCAGCGCCAGGGCCCGAACACCATGCACCTTCAACGCCGCAGCCCGGTCTCCCCGCGCCGCGCTGGTGTCGGCAAGAGCGTCGGTCATTGCGAGGGCGAGACGATTCTCGCCCCTGCGCAGGGCGAGCTCTGCCGGCCACGCCGTACCGAACAGTCGCATGAGACCATCGTCGAACTGGTCGGCGAGCTCCCGGAGATCCTGGTAGCGCCTTTCCTCCTCGTCCATGCGACCTCGCAGATGAGCGTGGTAGGCGCCAAGACTGGTGGCGGTGCGGATCCCACGATGGTCGGCCACCTGCGAATAGAGTGACAACGCCTCAGCGTTGAGTGCAGCCGCTTCTTGCCACTCGCCTCTGGTGCCGAGGAACCCCGCTCGGTTGTACAGGATCTCGGCGCGCACCGCCTCTCGCCCGACTGAGCCTGCGGCCGCGAGGGCTCGCTGGTGATACCGCGAGGACGAGCCACGCAGCCCCACGACGCCGGTGACGTACATCATGAAGCTGTGGCTCAGCGCCAGGACGTCCGAGACCGTGGCCCGCTCGGCCGAATTGAGAGCACACAGACCGGCGTAGAACAGGCTCACGGCGTCGAGGTTGGCAAACGTCGTTGTCCCCAGCGCGAAGTAGATCTCCGCCGCTTCCCTCGATCGTGCGCGCGTGGCGGGCGAGCGCGCCTCGAACGGCGCCAGCCAGGAGCGGTGGAGCAATTGGATGGCGATCTGCGCCACGACTGCGACGTACAGGGACAGGCCTCGGGGGAAGCGCCGCCGCAGGCACCCCAAACCCGAGATCAGGCTGGTGTGGCTGGCCTCGAGACTCCCCAGCCCTCGTTGGGCAACCGCCAGCTTGCGAAGGATACGAGCGTGGTCGAGGGCGGGGAGGCCGTCGGGCGCCAAGGTCTTGGCGTCGGCGAAGAGGTCCTCCGCCTCCCGAAAGGATCCAGTTCCCATCGATGCATCGCCTGCCGCTTCCAGTGCGGAGAAGGCGCGCGGCCGGTCCTGGGCGTTTCGCCAGTGCTCAGCAAGCACGAAGACGTCTCCGCTGGTCCGCTCGTACCACTCGGCTGCCCGCCGATGTAGCTCCGTTCGCTGCGAGTCGGGGATGAGGCTGTAGGCCACGTCACGAAGGATCGTGTGCTTGAACACGAACTCGTCCCCCAGCGGACGGACCAAGTCGAGTGCAACGAGTCGCCGGAGCGCAGCAGTGATCTGTGTCCGTTCCGCGGAGGTGGGGTGCACGTTCGTGACGGCGTCGGTATCGAACTCACGACCCACCACACTCGCCACCTTGAGCGTCAGCAGCTCCGAGGTTCGCAGCTGGCCGAGGCGGTCGGCCACCGTTTCCTGCAGGGTCGTCGGGACCCTGAAAGAACGAAGCGCTCTGCGGCTGAACTGGACCTGCCGGTCGCCACCGCCCGGCTTGAGCACACCCTGGTCGCGCAGGCTCTGCACGAGCTCCTCCGTGAACAGCGGATGTCCGCCGGCCTTTTCGCGAATGAGGTCGGCAACCGGAGGTGGCAGAAAATCGACATCGAGGAGGTGTGTGGCCACGGCCACCGCCTCCGCGTCCGTGAGTGGGTCCAGGGTGATACGGGGACCTCTTGCTTCGGCCAGGAAGTCCTTCCATTCCTGAGAATTCGCTTCGGAGCCGAGTCGGCTCATCACGAGAATCCCGGTCTGGGATCGGGAACGGTACAAGTGCTCGGCCAGAAGCAGCGACGCCGAATCGACCCATTGCGCATCCTCGAAGACGAGCGCGGTGGGACCAGGCCCGATCAGCGACTCGAACAGCTCCGCCATCACCGACCTGAGGGCGTCGGCGTCGCCGGTCGAGCCGGGTTCGGTGTCGTCGACACCGAGGGCCGAGAGAAGGATCGGGATCATCTGGTGCCGGTCTCGGCCGATGAGCGCTCGCGCCTTGGCGGCGACGGCTGCGCTGTCTGCTCCTGAGTCAAGGCCCATGAGCGATCGAAATGCCGGGCGCCAGGCGGAGTAGGGCGAGGAGCGCGACAACTGGTTGGCGGTGAGCACCAAGGTACGGAGCCCGATCTCGCGAGCCCGCGCCAGCGCAGCTTCTGCCAGCCTGGTCTTGCCGATACCGGCTTCCCCTTCGACGGTGACGACGGTGGGAGCACCTTCGACTTGCAGTCGCCTGAGCGACTCGAGGATGAGCCGATGCTCCTCTTGGCGGGCGATCAAGGGCCTGCCGCCGCTTGCCCCGCCATGCATCAGCCCCAACGGCTGATAGAACGCGACGGGCTCGTCGAAACCTTTCAAGGGGACGACCCCGCGGCCGACAAAGGCCACATGCTGATCGGCTGCCTTTCGGAGCGTTCCGTCACACAACACGACGTCGTCGGCCATCTCCATCAGCCGGGCGGATCGGTTGACACAATGGCCGATGGCGGTGTAGTCGCGACGTCCGGTCGAGCCGAGGTGGCCGACGAAGGCGGTCCCCGACGCCAGCCCAATGCTCGTCTCGGCCACTTCGTCCCGGACCTCGAACGAGGCGCGGATTGCGTCGAGTGCGACTTCGCGACCTGACTGCAGCCCTGCCCAGCCCGCGACTACGACAAGCCCTTTGTCGTCGTACAGCACCCTCATCACCCGCCCACCGTGGCCGGCCACGATCCGCTGCGTCGCCTGGACGGCTCGGTTCAGCTCGGCCAGGGTCATGCTGCGATCGAAGCCATCGAGCCGGATGAACCCGACGGTGATGCGCCGCAGCTCGGCGATCCAGTCGAGGTGCCCCCCGGCGATCGCATCGCGCACGGCCGGCGCGACGAACGACGCGACAGGCGCCTCCGTCGGAGGCGGGTCGATCGCGAGCGCCGCAGGAGGAGCATTGCGAAGGTCGACGGTGGCTCGGCGGCCGTCGACGACCCGGGCCCGCCCGCCAAAGCGAGGAGCCATCTCCGGGGTCGTCGCCAGCTCGCCTTCCAGCGCGGTGCCGGCCGCCTCCGTTGCCAGGTGAACGGCCCGCCCGGCGACGAGGTGATGCCATTCCCCGTCGTGACCGCCGACGAGGGCCTCCCATATGTCCCCGACCGCCACCCCCGATCGCAGCCGTAGAGCGCTGCCAACCGCCGGCTCGACGCCCGCCAGCCGAAGCGTCGCGACCGAGATGGCGTGCACTGCGGCGGCAATGCCTTCTGCGTTCGCTGGGAACAACGCGAGGACTGCGTCGCCGGCAAACGTGACGACGTCGCCGCCCGCGTTGGAGATCGTGTCGACCAAGGAGCCCAACGCCATGTTGAGGATCTCGCCGATCGCCTCCGGGCTCGACCCTTGCTGCGCCAAGCGTTCAGTGAGACGAGAGAAGCCGCTGATGTCGGCGAACAGCACCGTTGCTGCGCTCGATGATTCGCTGGGGCCGGCCAGCGGAGCCGTCGCCCCGGCCAGCCGGCGAGCGAGGCCCCGCGACACGAACGGAAGCAACGAATCAGGCATGCGCTGTCGACGCGACGCGGGTCATCACCCGGTTGAAGACTCGAGCCGTGGGCGTCGCTGGTGGCTGGCCTGCTGCCCACCAGCGCAGGTCATCCGGCATCTCGAACAGCGGTCTGCCGGGATCACGCTCCGATTCGAGCAGATGGGCGACCAGACCCATGCTGATCGATCGGAAGAGGCGGGAGCGCCGCTTGAACCGGAGGAGGGTGCGGTCGATGATGCCCATCACGAAAGCGGCGACCCGGATCACAACGTCCATGAGCAGGTGGCCTCGGAGGCCCAGTCCCTTCCACACCGCCCGCGGCAAGCACAGCCGCATCGTGGCCGATGCGATCCCGGGTAGCGTCTTCGACTCCAAGACGGGCACCAACGCGGCCGTCAAGGCTCTCCCCGCCGGTGACGCGGCGATCTGCCGGCTCTGGATCGACTTGGTGAGGCGTTTGGCGTCTCGCACCGTTGCGGGGAGCAGGCTCGGATGCACTCCCAACCTGGTTCCGATGTACGACCAGGTCGCCATGAACGACGTTTGCTCAGCGCGGGTCAGCCGAATGCCGAGTTTGCGGAGGCCTTCGATCACCAGCATCGAGAAGGTCATGAGCGTGCCGGCCATGTCCTCCTGGTTGACGGGCAGCCCGTGTGTCGGCGAGTCCCATGGCGGCGCGGTTCTGTCGAGGATCAGGCGGCGGATAGCCGCGTGCATGATCCTGACCCGGTCAATCGTCTCGGTGCCCTCGCCATTCGGCTCGAGCGCTCCGGGGCGCATCACGTCGGTCACCATGATCGCAGTCTCGATGAGGCGGCGGTTCGTCTGGGCGCCCAGGAATCCTGTCTGGCTGAGGACTTCGACTCCGTTCTTGGCGGCGTAGGCCGCCGGCAGCGAATAACACCCGAGGATCCAGAGAATTTCGGGGCCATGATCTTGGAAGACCTCTTGTCCTGCTGCCACCAGATCGGGCTCCGGCGGCGGCTCGTAGGGGAATCGCGTGAGCGAATCCGAGAGTTGCGACGAGCCCAGGCGTGCGGAGCCGATGAGCCCCGTCATCGTGGAACGAACCTCGTCGGCCATGAGGGCAGCGACGCGATCGTCGGCCTCGGGATCTCCAACCTGGCGCATCTCGTCGAGCAAGGCGTCGGTGATGGTCGGCATGAACTCCTCCCCCGGCGTCCTGAGCCTACATGCCGGCCGTTTCGGTGGCCGCCAGCCGCTGTTGGGCGATCTCGACGGCGTCTCGCCGGACGTCGACGAGGAGATACCGGCGGCCGTGACGCTTGGCGGCGACCCCGGTGGTACCGCTGCCTGAGAAGAAATCCGCAACCAGATCGCCCGGGTTGCTCGAGGCGGTGACGATGCGTTCCGCCAGGCCCAGCGGCTTCTGTGTTGGGTACCCCGTGCGCTCGGCGGAATTGGTGGGGACGATCGTCATCCACCACACATCGGTCGGAAGCTTGCCCCTCGAGGCCTTGTCTGGTGTCACGAGGCCGGGAGCCATGTAGGGGATGCGATCGATGGCGTCGCGGTTGAAGACCCAGCGGTCCGATTTGGCGTACCACAGAATGGTGTCGTGTTTGCGGGGCCACCGGTCACGATGCCGTCCCCCGTAGTCGTAGGCCCAGATGATCTCGTTCAGAAATCGGTCCGGCCCGAAGATGTCGTCGAGCATGAGCCGAGCATGGTGGACGGCTCGGTGGTCCAGATGCAGGTACAGGGACCCACTATCGGCGAGAACGCGATGCATCTCGATGAGCCGGTCGAAGAGAAACTCCAAGTACTGGTCGAATGGCATGGAGTCGTCGTAGGACAGGCGGGAAACTTCGCTTTCGTCGTAGCGGCGTCCGGCGAACCCGATCCGCGAGCCCGAACTGCTGGCTTCCATCCGAGTTCTTCGCATCGTGCGGGTGGTCCCCGTGCCAAACGGTGGATCCGTGTAGATCAGGTCGATCGCGCCGTCCGGCAGTTCTTGGAGGACGTCGATGTTGTCAGCGCAGTGAACACCCTCCATCAGCCGGCTCGCTGCTCGGCCAGACGAAGCAGTCGTCGGGCCGCTCCGCCCATCGTGGCAAACCGCTCATCGCGGGTCTGGCCGCGCGCCCACCTGATGTAGATCTGCTGCAGGATCACGGCCATCTTGAACGAACCGAACACCACGTAGTAGCCGACGTCGGACGGGTCGACGTCCGTGGCGGCCGCGTAGCGCTCGATGGCGTCGGCTCTCGTCATCCACCCGTCGGTGGTCGTGGGCATCGGATTCAGCTCGGATGGTTCCTCGTCGCGGTCGTACCAGACGGCGAGCGTGGTGCCGAGGTCGGCGAGCGGATCGCCGCGTGTGCACATGTCCCAGTCGTACACTGCGACACAACGTCCCGGGTCGGCAGGGTGGACCGCCATGTTGTCGAGCCGCCAATCGTTGTGGACGAGTGTCACCCGATTCGATCTCGGCAGGTGGCTCCGGAGCCAGGCGATCAGCGCCTCGGCGTCGTCGCCTTGTTCCTCGGCGGCGGCGTGCCAGCGGCGCGTCCATCCCTCCACCTGCCGTTCGAGAAAGCCTTCCGGCCGCCCGAGCGTGGCCAGCCCGGCAGCGGCCGGGTCGACGTGGTGGAACGCGACCATGGTGTCGATCACGACCTCCGACAGTTTGCGGTTCTGGCGGGGGTCTTCGCCTTGGCCGAACTCGGCGGGCACCTCCTTGCGCACCACGACGCCCGATTTGCGCTCCATCAAGAAGAACGGCGCGCCGATGACGGAGTCGTCGGCGCAGTAGAACAGCGAACGGGGAGCCGGAGGGAAGGCAGCCCATAGTTTCTCGAGCACGCCGTGTTCTCGCTCCATGTCATGCGCACCCGGTGCGACGGGCCCCCGAGGTGGCCTGCGCAAGACGTACTCCGCGCCGGGATAGGTGAGGAGATACGTCAGGTTGGCGTGGCCGCCCGAGAACTGCCTCACCGTCGGCGTGCCTTCGGCGCCTTCGACGCGAGCCTCCAGATAATCGGCCAGTCGCATGATGTCCAGGCGCTCGTCAGGGCGCACGTCGATGAGGTCTTCGCCGCTGGCCATCGGGCGACGATACCAAACGTTGCATTCCCGGCCGAGCGCTAGCCTCCGCAGCCGCAGGTGTGATTGGGAGCGAGTGGTGACCGACGTCTTCGAGCTGGCTGAGCGCTTGACGCTCGACTGCTGTTCGCTACGCCCGACCGAAGCAACGGTGTGGGGTGTGGTTGGCTTCGACGATCGGTGGGGCGACTGGTCACCGGAGGGCTGGGACGAGCTGGCCGATCTTTTGCGCGCCGCTCGCCGCGATGTCGCCGACATGCCTCCCACCGATGATCGGTGGGAGGCAGCCGGCAGACGCGTGGTGACCGAGTACGCCGGCGCGTGGGTCGATCACGTCGAGCAAGAAGAGCACCTGCGGGACCTCAACAACATCCACTCGCCGCCTCAGACCCTGACGGCCGTGTTCGAAGTCCAGCCGCGCGAGAGTCAGACGGACTGGGAAGCGGTGGTCGCTCGATTGGAAACTCTTCCCCAAGCTGTTGCCGGGTATCGGGCGTGCCTCGAGGCGGGTCGGACCGTGGGCAAGGTCGCCGCAGTTCGGCAGGTGGACGCGGTCATCGCCCAGCTGGCAGTCAACGCCTCTGACGACTCGCCGTTCTTACTACTTGCCGAGGAGTACCGGGGTCGGCCAATACTTCCGATTGTCCTCGGGGAGAGATTGGACCGAGCGATCACCGGCGCACGCGCCGCCACCGCGGCTCTGGCCGAGTACCTGAGGACCGAGTACCGACCGCATGCGGCCGAGGATGACGCCGTCGGCGAGGACAGATATGCCCGCTTGGCTGATCGGTACCTGGGCGATTCGGTGGATCTGCGCGAGACATACGAATGGGGCTGGGAGGAGGTCCGAAGTATGTGGCAGGCCGCAGTATCGGTCGCCGGCCAGGTGGTGTCAGGGGCGTCGGTGGCCGAAGTCGTGGAGTTGCTCAAGACCGATCCGGCCCGAGCCGCCGGATCGCAGGACGAGTTCGTGGAGTTCGTCGCGGAGCTGCAGCACACTGCGCTCGGCGAGCTTGCCGGGGTGCATTTCGATGTTCCGCCTCAAATTGCTTCGGTCGACGTGCGCATCACCCCTCCCGGCGGAGCCCTGGGCGCCCACTACCACGGACCCTCGGAGGACTTTTCCCGGCCCGGCTCGATCTGGTACTCGCTCGGTGACCGCACCACCATTCCCCTGTTTGCCGAGGTCACCACGGCCTACCACGAGGGGTTCCCCGGGCACCATCTCCAGACCGGCATCCAGATGACACTGGCCGAACGACTCACCCGGCTCCAGCGAACCCTCGCCTGGAGATCCGGGTACGGCGAGGGCTGGGCGCTCTACGCCGAGCGATTCATGCACGAGCAGGGCTACTTGGACCGCTCGGAGTACGTGCTGGGCTACCTCGCCGCCCAGTTGATGCGGGCGTGCCGCGTCGTCATCGACATTGGCATGCATCTCGGACTACCGGCGCCTCCCGACATCGTCGACGGCGGCATATGGTCTTACGAGGCCGCCTGCCAGATGCTGGAGGCGTATGCGCTGCTCGAGCCGGAGTACGCCGAATCGGAGGTGACTCGCTACCTCGGCTGGCCCGGGCAGGCGATCAGCTACAAGATGGGGGAGAAGACGATCCTCGAGCTGCGCGCCGAGCAGGCGAGCCGACCGAGTTTCGACGTCGTCGAATTCCACCGAACGGTGCTCGAGGCAGGCCCCGTTGGCCTCGAGCACCTGCGATCGATCGTGAGAGCCTCCGCCTGAACGGCTACCCGGGTCTACTCAGCGACACGCCTGCTCGAGGACCGGGTAGGGATTGACCGGATCGGTCCGATTCAGATGGATCTCGAAATGCAGGTGGGGGTCGGACCCGATGGCGTTGCCGGAATCACCCACGAACCCGATGACGTCGCCGGCCACGACATTGCCGGACAATCCGAACGCCTCCATGTGGCTTCCGATGTATCGGTTGCCATCGTTTCCGTCGAGCCGAAATTGGTTGCCCCCAACCGAGCCCACTAGGTGGTGGACATACCCGCTGACCGGAGCGCGAACCGGTGTGCTGCGTGGTGCAAAGAGATCGTTGCCCTGATGGAATCGGTCCCCGCTCCGAGGAAAACCCCAGTCATTGAAGAATCGGGAGCCTGCGACGGGACAGACGAACCCACCTCCGCTCCCGTCCAGCTGGATCTTCTGCCCGGCCACGATCCGGTCAGGGTCGGACAATCCGTTGGCGGCGACGATGTCCGCCACGGAGACTCCATAGGCTGCTGCGATCTCGGACAGAGTCTCCCCGGCTGCGACCGTGTGCGTCCCCGTCGCCCCGGAGCCCACCGATGGCAGCGTGCCGGTGGGCGCGGCGCCGCTGACCATCAGCTGCGTGCCTGTGTAGATGAGACTCGGATTGGTGATCCCGTTGAGCGCCATGATGGTGCTTGTCGTGGTGCCGTAGCGCGCCGCGATCGACCCGAGCGTCTCACCTGCCGAAACGACATGCGTGATGCTTGCCGGCGCCGATGTGCCGCCGACCGACGACTGACCGGGAATGGCGAGCTGCTGGCCGACGTAGATGAAGTCGGCGTCGGCGATGTCGTTGGCGGCGGCGAGGTCGCTCACCGAGACGCCGTGTGCGTAGGCGATTTCAGAGAGGGTCTCGCCGGAGTTGACCGTGTAGTGGGACGTCCCGGCCATCATCGACATGATGAGGACGGCGGCAACGCCGATGATGCGCCGATATTGATTTGCGGGCATTGCTTCTTCTCCCGATGAAGCTCCACCCGCTTCCGTTTCGGTGCGCTACACCCGATCCGCTGGATCCGGTCGGCTGTCGGCGGTCATTCCCGCGCATCCATCGCCGCCCGTCGTTGATGGGCAATTGGCCGGCGTCCAGCACGAACGACCGGCCTGCTCGTCATCGACGTTGCGGCAGAGGCACTGTAGCTGATTCTGGTGATGGGGTCGAGAGTCCGTCCTGTGCTCTGGCTCTGAGCTGCCCGCAGGCGGCGTCGATATCGAGCCCGCGCATCGCTCGCAACGTTGCGTTGGCCCCCTGCGCTTCGAGTGCCTGCACGAACGACATGATGGAGCGCCGGCTCGACGGCCGCTCTGGCGACAACGGCGTCGGATTCATCGCAATCAAGTTGACATGCGCGCCGAGGCGGAGGGCGATGGCCGCGAGCTTGCGAGCTTGCGATGCCGAGTCGTTGACGCCCTCCATCAG
This sequence comes from Acidimicrobiia bacterium, assembly GCA_041586155.1. Classification (GTDB taxonomy): domain Bacteria; phylum Actinomycetota; class Acidimicrobiia; order Spongiisociales; family JAENVV01; genus JBFGJH01. Next base: position 30,442 of record JBFHAT010000008.1, on the reverse strand, counting down.
CGTCCATTCGATCGAGACTCGCCGGCCTTTCGCCTCGTGGTAGTGCTCGGCGGCGCTGATCACCTCCTCGAGCGGGTAGCGGCGGTTGAGCGGCACGAGTTTCGAGCGGAGCTCGTCGTCGGCGGCGTGCAACGACACCGCCAGCCGTACTTGCCACGGCTCGGCCGCCAGGCGCCGCATCCCTGGGACCACACCGACCGTGGACACCGTGACGGATCGGGCCGAGATGCCCCTGACGTCGATCATCCTGCGAAGCGATTCCCGGACCCTCCTGTAATTGGCGAGTGGCTCGCCCATGCCCATGAACACGACGTTGGTGACGCGTGGCGGGGCATCGCCCAGCCCGAAGCGACGGAGGTGAGCTTCGGCCCACGCCACCTGTGCGTAGATCTCGCCGGCTTCGAGGTGGCGCTCGAAGCCGAACTGGCCTGTTGCGCAGAAAGTGCATCCCAGAGCACATCCGGCCTGCGACGAGATGCAGAGGGTCGAACGTCGAGGGTACCCCATCAGGACGGCTTCGATGGCTGCCCCGTCGGGTGTCCTGAAGAGCCACTTCTTGGTCAGGCCTCCATCGGCGGTCAAATCACGCTCGACTCGGAACGGCCACAAGTTGTCATGCAGCCGGCGGCGTACGTCGCCGGGCAGGTTCGACATCTCGGCGCTCGTCATGACCGGTGTCTCGTACAGCCACCTCCGGAGCTGATCCACGCGATACGCGGGCTGGTCGGGAACGAGCGGTCCCAGATCTTCGGGGTTCGTCAGATACGCCATTTCGTTGGCAATGGTACGCCCCACTCCGGCGCATCTTCACCGGCTGCCCTCCACCTAGACTCCCGGCGTGCCCAAGATCCTCGATCCGGTTGCCGACCACGAACGGCACTTCTCTTCGCTGGCGTTCGGCTCTCTGTGGGCGACGTGGGGGTTCTCGGCGGCGGCGATTCTCGTCGGAGTCCGGCTCACGGCTCCTCCCCGCCTCGGTGGCTTCGGCCTCTCGCTGGGTCAAGTGGCCCTGGTCGCTCCGCCCAGCGTGATCGTGGCAGTGCTGATGTTGGTTGGGGTGGCGCTGGTGTCGTTCGAGAGCGGACTTCCGACCGGAATGCTTCTCCGCCCGGCGTTCGGCGTTGCCGGCTCGTGGGTGTTGACGGTCGCGGTAGCCCTCGGCTACATCGCGTGGATGGGTTACGAGCTCAAACTCATCGGACGTCTTTTCGCTGAGGCGCTCATCCCATCCGGCTTGTCGGCATCCTCGGACGTCCTCGCCATCGCCGCCGCAGTCGTCGTCGGGGCCATGTCGTACCTGGGTTTGCAGAGGTTCGCGGCGCGCCTGGTCCGGCCGGTGCTCGTATGGGGATCCATCTTGATGTTCGGCGGTCTTCTGTTGTGGATCTCCAATCGCGGGCTCGTCGTGTCCGGTGCTCGAGCCTCCGGCGGAGCGCTTCTCCTTGCCAGCCAGCACATCATCCTCTACGTGCTGGTGTTCTTTCCGCTCGTCGCCGACACCGGACGGTTCGCGGAGCAGTCGAACTTCGCCATCTCGGGCACGGGGTTCGGCTTCGGAGTCGCGACGGCCGGCTCGATCTTTGCCGGCGCGCTGCTGGGCTTGGCCGGCGGGGTGGGGTCGATCTTCTCCACTGGTTCGCTGGCGATGGCGGCGGCCGTGATCGCTTGGTTGTTGATCGCCGAGCTGGCGCAACCCTTCGGGTTTCAATACGGGGCATCGAACGCCGCCGGTACCTTGTTCCTACGGCGGCCGCCGGTGTTCTTGGGTTGGCTGATCGTGGCCGCCGGGGTACTGCTCGCCCTCGTCCTCACCGACCGAGATCTGGTCGGCACGGCCGACGTCCTGGCCTTTGCCCTGGCTCCGGCCTTTGCCGTGATGGTCGTCGACTATTGGGTCATCCGTGAGCGGAACTATTTGGTCGACGAGATGTACGACCGGACTGGGATGTACGGTGGCGTCAACCCGTTGGGTTTCGTTGCATACGTGATCGGCCTGTTCGTCGGGCTGCTGATCGACCCGGTGGGGCCGGACGTCTTCGTTGACGGGCTCACACGGGTGGTGCCGTTCGCAGGATCGTGGTCGCAAGTCGCGCCGGGAGTTCTGTCGGCGATGGCGGTCTCGGCTCTCCTGTATCTGGCGTTGGGGCGAATCCGACGACAGGATGAGGCGGTGGTGTCTCCGATCCGGCTGTGAAGCTGTCGCCGCTCAGGCCTCGACGCGGTTGGCTGCCTCGGCGATCCATCCGGTGGCCCGCACTCTCGATGCACCGGTGACCTCGGCGATGTGTTCGGGTTCCGCCTTGGCCAGGTCGGACCAGGTGCCGACTCCGGCCCGCTTGAGGCGTTCGGAGAAGACCGGGCCGATCCCGGCGATCGCCGTCAGATCATGGGCGTCCTTGCTGGCCGGCGAGCCTTCGCGGAATGTGGGCGGTTCCGATTCGCGGGGCAGGGTGAGCGTGATGAACCTGTCGCGGGCGGCCCAGATGACGGCTCCCAGTGCGCCCAGGAGACCCAGCCACGATGTGAAGGTACGAAGCCTCGTCATGTTGCTCCTCAGCCTAACGGTGTCAGGAACCGAGCCCCGACCAGCATCCAGACGAGGCCGCCCAATGATGCCAGCCACCTCCCTCGTATACGAGCCACGCCGCGACTGCGACGTTGGCGCGCGGGTCGGACGGTGTCTTGCCGGCCATCCCGGCAGAAGCGGCCCGCTCTCCCCAGAAGTCGGGCATGTGCTGGAACAGCCCGCTGGCGCCCGATACCGGGTTGGTGATGTTCGGTCGTCCGGAGGACTCGCAGAAGATGACGTCGAGCGCACGAGGCACGTCAGCCGATTCGAAGTACTCGGAGACGAGCGCCGTCCACTGCGCAGCCGGGCCGGACGCGCGCGGGGGGGTGGCGATGGCGGTCACGGCGAGCCCGGCACGGTATCCCGCTGAGGAGCCGACGGCGGCCGGCTCGCCCGCACGATCTGCCGGAGAGGGCGCCGGTTCAGGTCGGGCGGCGGCGAACCCGGAGACCGAGAGCAGGATGAGTGTGAGCCAGATCGCGCCGACGCGAGCTGCCGTGAGGATCGAACTGGGCTTCATGGTTCTCTTGTCGGTCTGGGGGGCGAGCCAACCTTAGAGAGGCTAGCGCTTGCGTCCCAGGACCTAGCCCCAGCAGTGCGCCGAGGGGTTCCAGTGGCTCCAGCCGCCACCGTAGTACACGAGCCACGCCGCCACGCCCACGTTGGCGGACGGATCGTAGATGTCTGCTCCCGCCAGGCCTGCTGCGGCACTTCGCTCGTCCCAGTAGATCGGGAGGTGCTGGAACAGTCCCGCAGCCCCCGACGACGGGTTGGTGGCGTTGGCATTGCCGCCGCTCTCGCAGAAGATCACCATCAGCGCCCTGGCGACATCGTCCGATGCGAAATACGCCTCGATGAGGCCCAGCCAAGGCTCGGTTCCGGGAGGCACGTACCGTCCACCGGTGTCGGGTTCAGCGACAGGCGCCGTTTCGACTGGTGCTTCGGTGGTGGCGGTGGGCGAGGTCGTGGTCGTCGCCTCGGCGACGGCAGTGGTCGTCACCATGGTCGAGCCCTGCGTCGTCGTGGTCGGCTCCGGTTCGGGTGCCTCTTCCGGCGCTTCCTCTGCGGTCGAGGGCGCAGCCGTGCTGGTTGTGGCAGCCCACGCCTCGGCGATGGCTGCGAGGGCAGCTGCCTCGGATCGTCCGGGTGGGGGCGGGGCCGGAGCGGTGGCGGAGGTGGCGAACGTCATTGCCGCCACCCGACCGGCCGCGAGCCCGTGGTCGACATTGGGACCGGAGAAGGCAAGCGCAGTGGTGGCCGGCGGTTGGCCGGCATCTGCGTTGGGTTCCGTGTCTGGGGAGAAAGCCGCGAATCCGGCGACGGCGACGGAAGCCATTGCCAGCCACGCGAACAGCGCGCCCATCCGACTGAATCGCATCGAGATGTGTTCTCCGCCTCGGTAATCAGGTCGCCATCCACCCAGCGCGGGTGAAGTGGAACGCCAGAACCCTAGAGGTTGGGTCGGATGCGATGCAATTCAGTTCTTGGAAGAAATTGGATCGGCATCCTTGGGTCGCGATCGCTTGGGACGCGATGACTTGCGTCGCGGCCACTGGGGTGGCGATGGCTTGGATGACTGCGGGCGGATCAGTGGGATCGGATCACTGCGCGAGTCCAACCGACGAGGTCGACACTCGCGGGTCGGATGCACCGATGCGGAGCCCGTCTCGATTCACCGCAATGGCGGCAACCGGCCCCCACGACCCCGCCCGCTCCTCGGCGACGTCCACGCGATGCCCCCGCCCGATGAGCGCGCGCCGCACCGCCTCCGGCAGTCGTGCTTCGACGCTCACCGGCGGGCGCGCTCCCGGCTGGCCGAGACCGACGGTCCACCGCGGCATGTCCTGCGCTTGTTCCGGAGACAGATTCGAGTGGAGCAGGTGAGATGCCATCTGAAGGAGGATCTGTGGCTGCAGCCTTCCTCCACGCGTTCCCAGAACCAGCCGCGTGGTGTCGGCGCTCGTCCACAGCGTCGGAGCCAGTGTGTGGAACGGGCGTCGTCGAGGCGTCAACTCGTTGGGATGTCCGGGCACCAATGAGAAGCCGGCGCCGCGATTGTGCAACACAAAACCGGCACCCTCCACAGAGAGGCCGGAGCCGACCCCGTGAAAGTTCGACTGGATCAACGACACGGCCTGGCCCGCTGCGCTGACCGCCGCGAGATACGACGTGCCGGATGGTTTCTCGCTCGGCACGGGCCATTCACGTGCGCGGTCACGGTCGATGGTCTCGGCGATGAGGCCGAGACGTTCACGATCGAGGTACCAGTCGAGCGGAAGGGGAGCGGGGTCGGCCACGACGGTGTCCTTCTCTGTGGCGACGGCTCGGTACGACTCGATGGCGAGATGGATGGCGACCGGGTCGAGGGGGTCGGTCGGCGGGGCGAGCTGTTCGAGGATCAGCGCTGCGGCGACCGTCAAGTAACCCTGGCTGTTGGGGGGGATGGTCCAGGCGGCGGCGCCGAACACCTCGGCGCCCAGTGGCGGTACCCACTCGGGCTCCCAACCTGCCAGGTCGTCGCTGGTGAGGACGTCCGACGTTGCCGTCCGGATTGCGGCGGCAACCTCCCCGCCATAGAAGTCCTCTCCGCCATCGTCGGAGATGACCGTCAGGGTGTGGGCCAGAGAGGGTCGCATCATCTTGGTATGTGCGACCGGTGTCACTCCACTGGGGTAGAGCTCGCCGGCGCCGGGCTGGGCGGACAATCGTGATGCCCGTTCGGCCAGAGCCGCAGCGAGCTCGACGGACACCGGAAACCCTCGGTGGGCCACCTCGATGGCAGGCGCGAACACCTCATCCCATGGCAGTGACCCATGTCGGTCGTGCAAGGCCTTCCACCCGCGCACGCATCCGGGCACGGTCACGGTGAGCGGGTGATCCAAGGCGATCTCGGTCATCCCATCCACCGTGGCACGGTCGTAGCCGGAACCGGCCCAACCGGAGGCGTTGAGGGCCTCCGGTGCCGCGGCAACTCCGTCATGGACGAGAGCGAACAGGTCGCCGCCGATCCCGCACGTCTCTGGCGCGACGACCCCCAGCATCGCGTTGGCGGCGATGGCCGCGTCGACGGCTGAGCCGCCGCGGCGCAGCATCGTGATGCCGGCTTCGGTGGCGTGGTGGTGGGAGGTGACGACGACTCCGCCGAACCCCGCTCGCTCGATCATGCCGGCAGGACGGGCGCGGTGCCTGTCGGCCACGGATCGACCACGCTCAACGACGTAGTTGGGGCACCACTCGGTTCACCGCATCCAACACACTGCGGACGGACGCCTGAGCAGGGTCGGACCCGGCCAGCGCGCATCCGGCCAGGAGGCGCTCCTCCCCTCCGGACACCATCACGACTTGAGCGATGGCGATGCTGCGGGAACCGATCTTGGGGATCTCCAAAGCGGCGAGGGCGAAGGCAGTGTCTTCGCCGATGGCCCTTTCGAGGGCTTTGAGGGCGGCCTCGCCGACCAGACGCAGACGGCTCGTGGGACCTGCCGGTCCGACGGACTCCCCGACGAAGAGCTCGTTCTTCCACTCGAGGGTGACTGTCACCATCGAACGCGACCCATCAGGCGACTCGGTGATGTCAGTGATTGCGGGCCGATCCGACCGACCCATCTCCTCGTTTTCGATCTGCACCACCGACACCACGCGCCGGTCGATGCTGATGCCGAACGACGCGATCGCCAGCGACTGGACGTCCCTGACGACCTGCTTGGCCGGCTTGCCGGGTGTCGCGAGCACGTGCACCTCGGTGATGTGCCCATTGCTGCCCACCACGCGGACGGCTTCGACATTCGACAAGCGACAGAGCGTTTCTTCGAGCTCGGCGTACTTCATCCCGCAAATGTACTACTGCCACGAGAGGCCGCGAAATGCGCCGGTAGTGTTTGGGGACGGGGCCATCCCGCTGCTAACTTCATGGCGCGGACACGGTCCGCACGAACCGGTGTCGCGCTGGCGCCGGGTCCGCACAGATCGGCGGCTGGGAGCTCTGATCGGACAACGTGAGTTGGACGTATCGGGAGGGAGTCCTGAGGCGCGCCGGTGGCGGTCTGAGGTCTCTCTCAGCGAGAGGAAGGAGAGGGCCCAGACCCGAACACACAAGGCGCACACACACTATCCCCAGCGGAGCGAGACGATGCGGCTCGGGGTGTAGACACCGAGTCAATTCACCACAGAACTGGGTGATTGATCCCCATGCGCACCAAGATGATCCGCCTCATGGCGGTCGCCGCCAGCCTCGCCGCCACACTCGTGGCGGGGGGCGCCAGCTTCAAGGTTGGTTGACGAGCCGGATCTGGGCCCACTCTTTTTCCAAACGACCGACCGCACGACGTACCATTCGACCACGGCGCAGGAACCGATCGAATGAAGGCAAGAGACAAGACGCGTATCTGGCTGGCCGTGGTCTACGCCGGCCTCGGACTGATTGCCCTGGGGGTGGCGGCGGTCACGCACCAATTCCCCGATCTGATCATCTGGCTGCCGTTCGCCTTGGTTGTCGTCTTCCTCGAGTGGCGGTCGTTCGAGATCAACGACCACCTCATCGGGAGCCCGTCGGTCATGGCCATCCTCGCCGCCATCGTGGCGTTCGGGCCCGACAGTGCCGCCCTCGGGGTCGCAGTGATCGGGCTGATCTCCCCCTTCCGCCCTGTCGACTTCAAGCAGCGCCGGATCATCGTTCCGCTCGTCAACCTGGGTCAGCTGGTGACGACGGCTGTCGCGGCTGCGCTCGTGGTCAAGCCGTTCCTCGCACACGGCCAGGTCTGGACGATCAGCGCCTTTCCCCTCGCGGTCACCGGGGCGGCGCTCGGCAGCCTCGTATATGTCGCAGTCAACTTGGGCCTGGTGAACCTCGCCGTCAGGGTGCTGTACCAGCAGAACACCATCCGACCCTGGTCGCGTATGGGATCGATGGTGCCGTCTTCGGTGATGCTCGGGTTCATGGGCGGCCTGGTGGGTGCCACATACCACGTCGAACCGAACGTGCTTCCACTCGTGTTCGGTCTGCTGCTGGTCGGCTACATCGGCGTGGCTTCGTACAGCCAGCTGCGCGAAGCACACGAGGGAACCCTGAGGGGGTTCATCAAAGCGTTGGAGGCCAAGGACCTCTATACGCGGGGTCACACGGAGCGGGTTGCATACTTCGCCCAGCTGATCGGCGAAGAGCTGCGCTATCGAGGGACTGCGCTGGAGCGGCTGCGCTGGGCCGCGTTGATCCACGACGTCGGGAAACTGGCGGTGCCCGGAGAGCTGATCCGGAAACGTGGGCGACTGAACGAGCAGGAGTACAACGAAGTGCAGAGGCACGCGCACGTCGTCGAGGACATCCTCGCCGAGGTGGAGTTCTTGCGACCGATGGTCGAGATCGCCTCGGGACATCATTCCCGATACGACGGCACCGGTTACGGTGGGTCGGGGCATACGGAAGGAGAGGTGCCCAGTCAGGAGGCCTGTATCTTGGCGGTGGCCGACTCGTTCGACGCCATGACGTCAACTCGCTCGTATCGGATGGCGCTCACCCAGGAATATGCCTTCGAGGAGCTTCGCCACCACTGCGGCACCCAGTTCGACCCCGTCGTGGTCGAGGCATTGATCAGCGCGTTGACGCGGACCGGCGAACGCTATGGCTCACCCTCGATGGACTCAGAGGTCCTCGCTCGCATGATCGCCGAAGACAAAGTGGGGATCGAGGCGCACGGCCCGCATGAGCCGCATCTTCCGCACGACCAGCATCAGTCGGAGTTGAGCAGCGATGGCTGAGCTATCCGGTCGCGAGCAACTCCAGCCCGTGTTGTGGGCGATCGGCATGGTCGCCGTGTTCTTCCTGTCGGTGGGCGTCACCGACTATGGAGTGGGTGTCATCGTGCTGTGGGCGGGAATCGTCGCCGTGCTGGGCTTGTTCGAGGTGCCTGCTCGTAGCGGCAACCGGCTGTCGTTTGCATTCGCGGCAGCGGTTGCGGTGCCGGTGGTGGTCGGCGACAGCCGAGGCTCCGATCTCGCAGCCGTGTTCTGCATCTACTCGCTTGGCTACCTGGCCGGATGGATGTTGGCCCGGCTCGGCGGGAAAGACGGCCACGAGTTGAACAGCGCCGCCATTCGCAATTCATTGGGAGCGGCCCTCTACGCCTTCATCTTCGACGGCCTCACCGCCTGGTTCTCCTTCTCGGCGACCGGCCCGCTCCTGGCGTTCTCTCTCGCAGCCCTCGGGTGGTTCGTGTTCGAGATGGGTCTGTGGGCACTCAGTGAGTACGGCAGCGATCGGTTGTCTCTGCGGTATCTCGCGATCCTCGCCTTCGGGGACTGGCCGGCTTCGTTCAGCTTGTTCATCGTCGGCGCCCTCGCCGGGTTCTCGTGGGGTGCACTTCGATGGTGGACGTTGTTGGTGGCGCTTCCGCCGTTTGCCTTCGCCTACGTGGCGTTTCAGCGAACCGCCCAGGCACAAGCCACCTACGACCAGACGATCCGGGCGCTGGCGCGCATCCCCGAAGTGGCTCATCTGTCACCCGACGGGCACTCGGATCGGACCGCCGGGCTGGCCATCGCCATCGCCCAAGAGATGGGCATGACGCCCCAGGAAGTGGAGCAGGTCGAGTACGCAGCCCGGATGCACGACATCGGCCGCATCACCCTCAACGAGCCCAACATCCTCAAAGCAGGCTTCACCGATGGCGACATCGCCCAGTGGGGAAGCGAGATCATCGCCGAGGCCGAGTATCTGCGCGAGGTGGCGCAGCTCGTGCGTCTCCAGCACCAGCCCTACCGTCGACCCGGAGAACGCGAAGACCCAGAACTGCCGATGGCATCGAAGATCATTCGGGCGGCAAGCGCCTTCGATCACGCCGTGCACGAGCGGCGATTCTCGGCGCTGGAAGCCCTCGAGGAGCTGCACAGGGGCATCGCCTACGACTACGACCCCCGGGTCGTCGAAGCCGTCCGCCGCGTCGTCGACCTGGGATTGGTGCCGACGGCAGCCGCCTGAGCGTCCCGCCGTCAGCGGTTGGCGCTACCCGACTCCGACGCGGCACGATGTTTGAACCAGCGGACCGGTCTTCGCAGCTCCGCCTCCAAGAAGCGACCCAGTCCAACCGCCAAGAAGACGTCGCCGAGGGACAGAACGTTGCCTTGTCCCAAGAACCGCAGCGGGATGACGTCGGCGAGGAAGGCTAGACGGGACCCGGCGTCGAGTGTCACGTGCTTGTAGTCGCTGACGATGATCGACGCGTTGGTTCCGGCTGCGATCTGGGCGGCCTCGGTCAGTACCGGCATGCCGAGGTTGGCGGCGATCACCGTGAAGTTCATCAAGATACCGATGCCGGCCAACCACATCCCTGGTTTGGCGCGATTGGCGGCGATGGTCGCCAGGATGGGGAGGTAAGAGAAGAGCACCAAGCTCACCCCCGCCGGCCTCGACCAGGATGCGTCGTCCGGGAAGAATTCGGTGACGCCTTGCAGCACGAAACCGAGCACGAGCAGGTACCACCAGCGCAGCTCGATCTCGGCCAGATTGCCCAGCCGGCCACCGCGGAGAACCGCGATGAACACCGCACCGAACAAGACCAGCACCAACCACAACATGGCAAGTCGGACCGTACCAGGGCGGGCCGAGCACGTACTAGATTCGGCTCCGGTTTCTCCCCTAGAGGTCCTTTTGCTGCGCACCGAGCTCGACGGTCCCCGGATCACGTTCACCATCGACGATCCCGAACGCCGCAATCCGCTGACGAACGAGGTGGTGAGCGCCATGATCGCCGAGCTCCGGGCGCTGCCCGCGCAGGCGAGGGTGGTGGTGCTCACCGGAGCAGGCGACCGAGCGTTTTGCGCGGGCGGCGATCTCGCCGGGGGATTCTTCGCGGCTCCCGTGGAGACTCATTCGGAGCGTGCACAACTCGCCGAGCTCTTCAGGCTGATGCGGCGATGTGGAAGGCCCGTGATCGCCCGCGTCAACGGCCACGCCCTGGCCGGAGGATTCGGCTTGATGCTCGGTTGTGACACTGCCATTTCCGTCGATTCGGCGACCTTCGGAATGCCGGAAGTGGGCATCGGGCTGTGGCCGATGGTGATCACGGCCGTAGCGCAACGAGCTTTGGCCCCCAAGGTGGCGCTCGATCTGATGATGACCGGGCGACGCTTCGGTGCCGATGAGGCACTGGCCCTCGGGGCCGTGTCGCAAGTCGTGCCGGTTGCACAGCTCGATACGGCCATCGACGCCGCCGTCGATGCCCTGGTCGAGAAGAGCGCCGCGGTGGTCGCACTCGGCAAGGACGCCTTCTACGCAGCGCAGGACATGCCGTTCGACGCTGCGCTCGATTTCCTCGCCTCCGGCATCACGGCGGTTGCCCTCACCGACGACGCCCGGGAAGGCTTGGCCGCATTTGTCGGAAAGCGGACACCCCGGTTCGAGGGCCGCTGAGTACCCGACCGGCGCTGATACGCTGTCGGCGCGATGGGTGACGTGCGATGCGGTTGATCCGCGGTTTCGGGTGGACCATGATCTGGGCCGGCGGCTTGATCTTTGCGTTCCTGGCCTATCAGCTTTGGGGAACCGGACTGATCACCGCCAAGGCACAGCGAGAAGCCGCTCAGGACCTCGATCAGATATTCGAGGAGTCGGTTGCCGAGCTCGAGGCGGCCGGGTTGCCCGTCGCTCCCGAGCCCGAAGCGCCCGCCTTCGCCGAACCCGTCTTGTACCCAGAGCCGGTTCCCTCCTCGAGCAGCCCGTTCGCCCGAATCCAGATTCCTGCCGCCAACGTCGATCACATCGTGTTCGAGGGGGTAGAGCGGGACGACCTCAAGAAGGGGCCGGGCCACATGCCGTGGACGCCGCTGCCCGGCCAGCCGGGCAACGCGGTGATCAGCGGACACCGCACGACGTACGAGGCACCGTTCTACGACCTCGATCTGCTCGAAGCAGGTGATCCGATCACGGTGCAGACAGCGACCGGAAGCCATCGGTACACCGTCCGCGAGATTCTGATCGTCGAGCCGAGTGACGTGTGGGTGACGGAAGACCGTGAAGGAGCATGGCTGACGCTCACGACCTGCCATCCAAAGGCATCTGCCCGCCAGCGGCTCGTGGTGGTCGCCGAACTCGTCGACGGCCCCAATCATGCCTTCGTCTATGGTCCGTCTGACGACGTCGAGGCGGGTTAGATGGTCAAGCGCCTCTACAACGCACTGCCCGGCCCCACGGGTGTGCGTATCGCGCTCGTGGTGGTGCTGGTCGTCGTCGCCTTGATCGCACTCGCGTTCTTGTTCGAGCGTGCAGGAGACTTCATCGACAACGGCGGCGTCATACGATGATGGTCGCCACCAAACGAGGTGTCTCGTTGAAGGCCGCCGGTGAACGTCGGCGAGCATGGAAGGGACCGGGGGCCCGGGTCACGGTCCGAGCAGGTCACAGGCCGAACAGGCCCGCCACCTTCTCTCGCAATATCTGTTCGCTGAGCTGGCCGTTCACCTGGTCGACGATGATGCCGTCTGCGGCGATGAACCAAGTGGCAGGCAGACCCAGGTAGCGATATTGCGCAGCGATCGTCTCGGCCGAGTCGATCCCGAGCGGATACGAGACGCCGATCTCGTCTGCGAACGCTCGTGCGTTGCTGTCGCTGTCTTGGACGGCGATTCCCAGGACGAGAAGTCCGGGCTTGTCGGAAGCGATCTGATCGAAGTCGGGCATCTCCGCCCGGCACGGTGCGCACCAGGATGCCCAGAAGTTCAGGACGACGGGTCGACCGTCGGTGGCGAGGTGCTCCGACAGCTGGAACGTCCCGCCGCCGATCAGTTCGACCGAGAAATCGGGCGCTGGTTCCCCGCGACCCGCGACTCCCAGATCTCCGGCGGCGAGATCGACGTCTCCCGTAGCGGAGCCGTCGTTGGCGGCGCCCCGGTCGACGACGGCGGCGACGGCCAGACCGAGCACGACGACGAGCGCGAAGACGGCCGTGAGGAGGCCGGTTCGGCGGGGGAGCGGACCGTCAGGCGAATCAGGTGCCACGTCGGTCATGGTACCGGTACTGCATCGGTACACTCGTCCGATGCGCCTGTTCAGAGGGCTTCGCGGCACGATCGAGGACGCTGATCCCCGCGTCCCGCCGGGGCAGTATGTGACCGAGCGATTCCCGGTCCTTCATGCCGGCGTGGTTCCGGACGTCGATCTCGATCACTGGGACTTCCGCACCATGGGGCTGGTCGAGCGAGATCAAGTGTGGACGCTCGACGAGATCAAGGCAATGCCCAAGGTCGAGCATGTCGTCGACATCCACTGCGTGACCAAGTGGTCGAAGCTCGACACTCGCTGGGGTGGGGTGACGATCTCGGACTTCATGGAGAATGTTCGCCTCGATGCGGCTGCGACGCATGTACTCATCCAAGCCGAACATGGATATACCGCGAACCTTCCGCTCGCCGATTTCATGAAACCCGACAATCTATTGGCTTGGGAATACGACGGGCGTGAGCTCGAGCCCGAGCACGGGTGGCCGCTGCGGCTCGTCGTACCCCATCTCTACTTCTGGAAGTCCGCGAAATGGGTCAGGTCCTTCCGCTTTCTCGATCACGATGTGGCCGGGTTCTGGGAGCGGAACGGCTATCACATGTACGGAGACCCGTTCCGTGAGCAGCGCTACTGGAGCTCGTGAGCGCCGGCGAAGATCTGCCGGCGGAAGTACCTGAGCTCATCGATCGAGTCGCGGATGTCGGCCATTGCCCGGTGCCCACCCTCTTTGTCCGGCCGCCGTGCGAACTCGGCCGGATACCAGCGCCGAGCGAGCTCCTTGACGGTGCTCACATCCACATGTCGATAGTGAAGGTGTGAGTCCAGGGCAGGCATGTACCGGCGCAAGAAGGCTCGATCGGAGTGGACGCTGTTGCCGGCGAGTGGAGCCGCGCCCGCCGCCGGCACATGTTCGGTGACGAAGGCCAGTGCCGCTCGCTCGGCCTCCTCGACCGTCACACTCGACCGTCCGATGTCCTCCAGCAGGCCGGACGCCTCGTGCATCTCCCTCACGATCGGCACCATGGCATCCAGGGCAGTCGGCGGTGCGGCGATCACCAGATCTGGTCCTTCGATGATGGTCTCCAGGTCCCCATCGGTGACGATGACGGCGAGTTCGACGATCACGTCGGTTTCCGGATCGAGCCCTGTCATCTCGAGGTCGATCCACACCAGCGGGTCGGTCAGCTCCGGCACCCGATGCACGCTAGCCGCGATGGCCCGTCGGACGAGTGGTGTTCGCCGGATGACGCGGCAACGCCCACGCCGACCGGGATGGAACCGGTACCACGAGGCAAGGGTGCTTGTGGAGGGGGCCAGATTTTTTGAGCTCGTCCTCAATTTGCGGGCCGCCGCGGCCGATACCTACCCTTGGCGCTTGCGATCGCCATGTATGGCGGTCGTTTGCTTTTGCAGCCCCCCCAACCCATGTCTCATTCGTACTCGCGGTCGTCACGCGTGGCTCTCGTCACACTCGTCGTCCTCCTTGCTCTGGGAGGCATCGCTCCTCGCGTCCTCTCTGTTCCGGCCGACTCGCCTTCACTGGTTCCCTTCGTGGGAGTGGCCGAGATCGGTTGCACCCGCGGCAGCGGCGGACCGATCTGTGCCGGCCACCACTCGTACGACGCCATCGACTTCCTCATGCCGACCGGTACGCCGCTCGTTGCACCGGTCGCCGGGGTGGTGAGCGCGTCGAACGGCACGTGCCCCAACCATCCGGGCGCGTGCGGGAACGGATACGGCAACTGGGTGCAGATCAGCGCCGCCGACGGGAGCCGCAATTATCTCCTCGCCCATCTCTCTGAGGTCGTCGTGGTCGCCGGCTGGGTGGAAGCGGGCGACGTCGTCGGCTACTCGGGCAACTCCGGCAGCTCGTCAACACCGCACCTGCACTACGAGGAACGGACGCACGACCTGGACGAGCGCGGCGGCGAACAACTTCCCCCGGGCGATATGACAGGTTGCTTCTCCGGTGACATCGGCCTCGACTATCCGACCTTCGCCGGCGAGGAGACCTGGTACGACTTGGCTTCCCATGCCGGCATCGAAGTGATTTCGAACACAGACCTCTGTTTCATCGACCCGGGATGGGCGGGGCTCATCGAGCGGCGCGGCCTCGAGCTCGCGGCGGGATCGGTGACCGACGGGCCCGGCGCCGTGGCGGCGTCGGCGTCGGACTGGTTGGCGGATCGATCGGTCTACCTGGCCGGCGACCGGCTCGACCCGGAGCTCCGTCGCCTGGCCTCGACCCTCGATCAGGACGCCATGGATTTCAGCACCGTGTGGAGGATCCCACCGTTGCGGTAGTAGTCGACCTCGACCGGAGTGTCGATTCGACATACCGCAGTGAACTCCATCGCAGTCCCATCCGGCTTGACCGTGCGGACCGTCACATCCTGCCGGGGCGCCAGTGAGCCGTCGATCTCGATCGCGAATGTCTCGGTGCCGTCGATCCCCAGGCTGTCTGCGCTGTCTCCTTCTCGGTACATCAGCGGGAGCACGCCCATCCCGATCAAGTTTGACCGGTGGATTCGCTCATAGGACTCGGCGATGACGGCCCGCACCCCCAGCAGGTAGGTCCCCTTGGCCGCCCAGTCACGAGACGAGCCCATGCCGTAGTCGGCTCCGGCCAGCACGATCAGAGGAACGCCCAACTCCTTGTAGGAGAGGCTGGCCTCGTAGATGGGCTTCACCTGACCGTCGGTGAAGTCGGTGGTCCATCCGCCTTCGGTGCCAGGGGCGAGCTCATTGCGCACCCGAATGTTGGCAAACGTGCCCCGTGTCATCACCCGGTCGTTGCCTCGACGGGAGCCATAGGAGTTGAACAGCCTGCGCTCGACGCCGTGCTCGATGAGGTAGCGGCCGGCGGGCGAGTCGGGGTCGATGGATCCGGCCGGGGAGATGTGATCGGTAGTCACTGAATCCCCGACCTTCACCAGCACGCGAGCACCCACGATGGGCTCGATCGTGCCGGGCTTTGCCGTGAGACCCTCGAAAAACGGGGGTTCTTGGATATAGGTCGATTCGGGATCCCACCGGTAGAGAGCGTCACCGGTCGTCTCGATTGCCTTCCATGCCTCGGGACCCTCGAACACATTGGCGTACTGCTCGGTGAACTGGCTGCGGTCCAGCGACTGAGCAACCACGGCATCGATCTCCGACTGAGACGGCCACATGTCCCGTAGATAGACCGGCCGCCCGTCACCATCGTGGCCGATCGGCTCCGTGGTGAGGTCGATGTCGACCGTCCCGGCGAGCGCATAGGCCACGACGAGCGGAGGCGAAGCGAGGTAGTTGGCCTTCACCTGGGGCGAGATTCGTCCCTCGAAGTTCCGATTTCCCGAGAGCACCGACGCGACCACGATGTCGTGCTGGTCGATCGCTTCGGCGATGGGATCGGGGAGCGGTCCCGAGTTGCCGATGCACGTGGTACAGCCGTATCCCACTGTGTAGAACCCGATGGCCTCGAGGTCCTCGGTGAGGCCGGCCTCGTCCAGATATTCGGTGACGACCTTCGACCCGGGGGCGAGCGAGGTCTTGACCCACGGTTGCCGGTTGAGGCCTTTGGCGCGAGCGTTGCGGGCCAAGAGGCCGGCGCCGATCATCACCGAAGGGTTCGAAGTGTTGGTACAAGAGGTGATCGCCGCGATGACCACGTCGCCGTGCTCCAGCTCGAACTCGGCGCCGTCGTACCCCAGCGGCACGCCCGCCGGGCCGTCTTTGAGGTCGTGGGGAGGGCCACCTTCCGCCTCCATGTCTTCGACGGTTCCCAGCGGGGCGGGACTCGGCTTGTGGAACACGTTGGCCAGATCCTGCTCCCACTGGGTCTTCATGCCGGAGAGGAGGATCCGGTCCTGTGGCCGCTTGGGCCCGGCGAGCGCCGGCTCGACGGTCGAGAGATCGAGCTCCAGGTCCGAGGAGTAGACGATCTGTCGAGAGTCGTCACGCCACATGCCTTGCTCTTGGTAGTAGCGCCGTACGGTCTCGATCAGCGCGGGATCACGGCCGGTGAGCTCCATGTAGCTGAGCGTTTGCTCGTCGACGGGAAAGAACCCGACGGTGGCGCCGTATTCGGGCGCCATGTTGGCGATCGTGGCGCGATTGGCGACGGGCATGTCCGCCAGGCCGGGTCCGTGGAACTCGACGAACTTCCCCACCACGCCGTGCTGACGGAGAATCTCGGTGACACGAAGCACCATGTCGGTCGCAGTCGCACCCTCGCTGAGCCTTCCCGTCAGCCGGAAGCCGACCACCTCCGGCATCAGCATGTACACCGGCTGGCCGACCATCACCGCTTCGGCTTCGATCCCCCCGACGCCCCATCCCAACACGCCGATACCATTGATCATCGTGGTGTGAGAGTCGGTGCCGACGAGGCTGTCCGGGTAGAGGAAGTGGCCGTCGTCCCACGCCACCTTGGCCAGATACTCCAGGTTGACCTGGTGCACGATGCCGGTCGCCGGCGGAACCACCCGGAAGTTGGAGAAGGCGTTCTGTCCCCACTTGAGGAACTCGTACCGTTCGCGATTTCGCTCGAACTCGTATTCGGCGTTGATTTGCAGCGCCATGCCCGTGTTGAACGCATCGACCTGAACCGAATGGTCGATCACGAGGTCGCATTGGACGAGCGGGTTGACCTTCTGGGCTGATGCCTCGTCGCCGGTCATCCGGACGATGGCCGCCCGCATTGCGGCGAGGTCCACCACCGCGGGGACTCCGGTGAAGTCCTGCAGGACGACACGGCCCGGGGTGAATGGGATCTCGACCTCGCCTGTCTTCTTGGCGTCGTATGAAGCCAGGGCCTGCACGTCCTCGTCCCGAACCACGTGACCGTCGTGATTACGCAGGACCGATTCGAGCAGCACCTTGATCGAGTACGGGATGGTGTCGACGTCGCCTATGTCGCGCAGCGCATCGAGGCGAAAGATGTCGCGCTGGCCCATTGGCGTGTCGATCGTCGCCCGTGCCGCGAAGGCGTTGTTGCTCATCGTTCCTCGTTTCTCATGCGTTTCGGCCGAGTGTAGTGGGCGTGGTTTTCGGCGATTTCGGGTGGTGGCGGCACCGGAGTAACTTGGCGGCCATGGGAGCTGACAATGGCTGAGCGCGACCCCATCCGCAGCACGGTGGAACAGGTGGAGGATCCGCTCCTGCATCGAACGCTGGGAGAGCTCGGCACGGTACGAAGTGTTCGTAGTGGCTTTCGCAAGGGCGTACAGGTGGTGCTCGCGTCGCCGCTCCCGGAGCACCCCTCGCGCGAGGTCCTCGCAGGCCGCGTGACAGAAGCACTCGCCGGCCACGCCTCGAGCGTCGATGTGGTGTTCGATCTCATGACCGATGAGGAGCGAGAAGCGCTCATGGCTCCGCTCGTGCCAGAGAAGCAGGTGATCGGTCAGGGGGCGACCAAGACCCGCGTGATCGGTGTCGCTTCCGGCAAGGGCGGGGTCGGCAAGTCTTCGGTCAGCGCCAACCTCGGCATTGCGCTCGCGCACCTGGGGCACTCGGTCGGGATCATCGATGCCGATGTATGGGGATTCTCGATCCCGAAGATGATGGGCGCCGGGCCTGCCCCGGCGGTCATCCACGAGTCGATCATTCCGCCGGAGGCCTACGGCGTGAAGGTGATGTCGATGGATTGGTTCGTCGGCGACGACCGTGCGGTCATCTGGAGGGGCCCGATGCTCCACAAGGCGATCGAGCAGTTCCTCAGCGACGTGTTCTGGGACGACCCGGATTTCCTGCTGATCGATATGCCGCCCGGTACCGGCGACATCGCCATCTCCCTCTCACAGTTCCTGCCGCGCGCCCAGATCCTGCTCGTGACGACACCGCAGCCCACCGCCCAGCGTGTCGCCAAGCGGGCAGCGCTCATGGCCGAGCAGGTGAACCAGGAGGTCGTTGCGGTCGTGGAGAACATGTCATGGTTCACGGGCGACGACGGCACTCGCTACGAGATCTTTGGGAAGGGGGGCGGCCAGGCGCTTGCCGACGAGCTGGGAGTGCCGCTCGCAGCCCAGATCCCCCTGCTGCCGGCGATGAGGGAGGGTGCAGACGAGGGTTTGCCGGTGATGGTGGTGGCTCCCGACAGTGAAGCCGCCAAGGCGTTCGCCGGACTGGCAGACCGGATAATTGCGTTGCGGCCCCGGGTCCGCACCCACCCCGAACTGATCATCCGCTAGTCCCGCGCCGCTCGGCGTGCTCCCGCCTCGATAGGATCCGGCTCATGGAGCTCGTGACCCTCGGCGTGCTCGCAGCGGCCGTCATCGGCTTTGGACTGTTCTCGGCTCGCCTGGAAGGAACTCCGGTCACCGGGCCCATCGTGTTCCTCCTGGTCGGGTTGGGTTTCGGGGCGTTCGAAGGCGGTTTGGCGGACGAGGGCATGCTTTCGGGAGCGGTCGGGGTGCTGGCTGAGGCCACGCTGGTGGTGCTCCTCTACACCGACGCCATCCGGATCGACATTGCCGCGCTGCGGCGCCAATGGGCGCTGCCGGCTCGACTCCTGTTGATCGGGCTGCCGCTCACCGTCGCGGTCGGCTGGCTGGCCGGTCTGGCCTTGGGGTTTGCGGCGGGTGGCGCATTGTTGCTTGCGGCGATCCTGGCTCCGACCGACGCCGCCGTCGGGCAAGCCGTCATCGCCAACCAGGATGTTCCGGTCCGGATCCGGCAAGCGCTCAACGTCGAGAGCGGTCTCAACGACGGGCTGATGCTGCCGGTGATCACCATCGCCGTGGCGGTCGCCTCGGCGGGCGAGAGCGCCAGGAGCGGAGCCGAATGGGCGACATTCGTCCTTCAACAGGTCGGGTTGGGAATCGTGGCGGGAGGGTTGATCGGGTATGTCGGCGGCCGGCTGCTCGATCGTGCTGCCGACAGGGGGACAGTCGAAGGTGGGTTCCGTCAACTCGTCACACTGGCGATCGGGGTGGCCGCATTCGTGGCCGCCGGTGCCGTCGGCGGCAACGGATTCGTCGCCGTGTTCGTCGCAGGTCTCGGGTTCGGGTACGCCGCCCGCGGTCACTGCGAGGGGGCTTATGACTTCGCCGAGGACGAGGGTCAGCTGCTGGCGCTGATCACATTCATGTTCTTCGGAGCGGCAGTCGCAGGTCCTGCCCTGACCAGGATGAGCTGGCAGGCCATCGCGTACGCGTTGATCAGCTTGACCATCGTCCGCATGGTGCCGGTGGCCATCGCCTCGATCGGCCTGCACCTGCGCGGGCCGACGGTTGTGTATCTGGGATGGTTCGGCCCGCGGGGGCTGGCTTCGATCCTGTTCGGCCTGTTCCTGATCGAAGAAGCGGAGCTGGCCGGGGCGGGGCCGCTGATCGATGTCGTGGCCCTCACGATCGTCCTGTCGGTGTTGCTCCATGGCGTCACTGCCGCCCCCGCGGCCGAGCGCTATGCCGCCTGGTTCCGGTTCCGGGCACCTGATGTGGAGTCGGTCTCGGTCGCACCCATGCCCTTTCGGTGATGGTGGCTACGCTCGCGCCAGCGAGAGAGGAGTCCTTCGGTGTCCACGATCCACGGCGGCCGGTTGATCGCCCGCGCGCTCCGCGCCGAAGGTGTCGATACGGTCTACACCCTCACCGGTGGGCACATTGTTGCCATCCTCGACGGATGCGTTCAGGAAGGAATCCGCCTCGTCGACATGCGTCACGAGCAAGCGGCCGCTCTCGCTGCCGAGGCCCATGCGCGGCTGACGGGCACGCTGGGTGTGGCGGTCGTCACGGCCGGGCCCGGAGTCACCAACGCCATCACCGGAGTGGCCAACGCCCACTGGTCACACACTCCATTGCTGCTGATCGGGGGCCGGCACATGGTTCGCCAAGAGCAACGAGGTGGCCTGCAGGAAATGGACCATCCCCGTTTGTTCGAGCCGATCACCCGATGGAGGGCGACGGCGTGGGAGAGCGCGAGGCTCGGTGAGTACATCGGCATCGCCGCGCGTCACGCACAGGCCGGCCGGGGCGGCCCGGTGTTCCTCGACGTACCGATGGACCGACAGTTCGACGCCGTGGGTGACTCCGATCGCCCCCTCACCGACCGGCGTCGGGCACGGGCCCGGCACGGCGCAAGCCCCGACGCTCTCGACGAGGTCGTCGAGGCGCTGGCCGGCGCCCACCGTCCCGTCGTGTTCGCCGGAGGCGGTTTCCACGGCGATGTGGGTGGGTTCACGGAGATGGTGCGATCGCTGGGAGCACCGACATACCTCAATGGCAGGGCGCGAGGTGCTCTGCGCTGGGATGATCCTCTTCTGGGCGTCAGATCCCGCTCGACGGCGCTGTCTGCTGCCGACGTGGTCCTGGCACTCGGGGTCGACTGGGACTTCCGGACCCGATACGGCGAGGGGGTCAACGCCGATGCCATAGTCATCCAGGTCGACGCTGAACCAACCAAGATCGGTTGGAATCGGCCGGCGCAGATCGGCATCGTGGCGGATCCGGCGACCGTTGTCGGCCAACTGACAGAGCGCGCCTCCGAGTTCAAGGGTGCAGGAACGTTTGCCGTGGAGATGATGACTGCGGAACAAGCCGCCCGCGAAGAAGCGCTTGCCCGATCCGAATCCGACGAGGTGCCCATCGCCCCCGAGCGCTTCGCACGTGAGGTGGCCGAGTTCTTCGGTGAAGACGGCATCGTCTCCGTCGACGGCGGCGACATCGTCAGCACCACCGTCAAATGGATGCGGACCTCTCGCCCCGGCTGGTTGCTCGACCCCGGGCCGCTCGGAACCCTCGGGACCGGAGCCCCGTACGCGATCGCCGCCAAAGTCGTCCACCCCGATCGCCTGGTCGGCACGGTCTACGGCGACGGAGGGTTCGGATTCAACGCGATGGAGTACGACACGATGGTGCGCCTCGGCATACCGGTCGTCGGTGTCGTCGGCAACGACGGCCAGTGGTCCAACATCAAGACATACCACCAGGCGTTCTTCCCGGATCGGGTGGTGGCGGCAGATCTCGGGCTGCGCCGGTATGACCTCATGGTGGCCGGCCTGGGTGGCTACGGAGAGTATGTCACCGAGCCCTCCGAGATCCGGCCGGCGTTGGAGCGGGGACGTGACTCGGGACTGCCGGCGCTGGTCAACGTGACGATCGCCCGGACGGCCCGGATGAGCAGCAACTACTCGCAGTGATCAGGGGGTCTGACCGAGTTCAACGGCGAGCTGGACGCGCTCACCGTTGCGGATGAGCTCGACCTCCACGACCTCGCCCGGGGCCGTGGAGATGATCAGCACCCGCAGCCGTGCGTTGTGCGTCACCGGGCGGCCATCGACCGACACGATGACGTCGCCGATCTCGATGCCCGCCGCTTCGGCAGCCGACCCGTCGATCACGTCCTGAACGAGGGCACCCGGCTGGTCGGTGGTCGAGGCTTGGGTCGAGACTCCCAGGAAAGCGAGACGCACGGGTTCGCCCGCGACGATCTGATCGGCGACGATCTTGGCGAGATCGATCGATACGGCGAAGCCGATGCCGGCGTTGTCGCCCGATTGTGTGAAGATCTGATCGTTGATGCCGATGACCCGGCCCCGGGAGTCCACGAGAGGGCCGCCCGAATTGCCAGGATTGATGGCTGCGTCCGTCTGGACCATCGACACCGACCCGATCGAGCGGTCGACGGCGGACACGATCCCGGCCGTCACCGTCTGGTCGAGACCGAAGGGGCTCCCCAAGGCCACGGCGAGTGAACCGACCCTGATGTCGTCACCCACGGCCAACTGGGCGGTGGGATATCCCGCGCCGGGAAGGCGGATGACGGCGATGTCGGTTCCGGCATGTGCCCCGACCACGTCGCCCTCGACGGCGGCGCCGCTGGCGAGTCGGATGCGGATCGGTGGTCGAGCACCATCGATCACATGCGCGGCGGTCAGGATCAGACCGTCGCTGTCGTAGATCACGCCGGACCCAACGCCCGCGTTGGTTTCGATCTGGACGACGGCGGGCGCGACGGCCTCGGCGATGTCGGCGACCGGCTCCAGAGCAGACAGCTCGCCAACGGTGACCGGAGGCGCCTCTTCCTGGACCGGCAGCGGCGCCGGGGTCGTGATGGGAGTGGTGGGCACGGTCGCGGTTGCCACCGTTTCGTCAGGCGACAGCGGAATACGAGTGGCTCCGAATGTCCCGGCCGCGATGACCAACACGACCAGGATGAGCCATGGCCAGCGCCGCCGGTGGCGCCGTTCAGGAGGCGGTGGCGCCATTGGTGGTAGAGGTGGCGGCACCACTGCGTCCGGCTGAGGCGCCGTGTATGGCGGATACGCCGGCGTCTGCGGGAGGAGACGGTATGGATCGGCCTCGACCGGCCCCACACCGGGTCGGGGCGGGGGAGCGGGCGAGGGTGGTGAGGGCGGCTGGTGGTCCATGTTTTCAGGTGGGGTACGTATCGCTCATGTTGATCGGATTGCCTCAAAGGAAACTGGGAAGTGCCTGGGATATTCCCGTCACAGGACGATCAACCCGACGATACCCGCCACCACGGCATATGCGGCGAAGGGCTGGAGGCCGATGCGGCCGAGCATTCGTACGAGGATGGCAATCGCCGCATAACCCGACACTCCGGCAACGGCAGTGGCGACGAGCGTGCCGCCGGAGATCGATCCGGCATCGGCCAGCTTGGTGCCCTCGAACAGCGCCGCGGCCGTGATCGCTGGGACGGCCATCAGGAACGAGAGGCGCGCCGCCTGTACTCGATCGAGCCCGCGGGCGATGCCGGTGACGATCGTGGCGCCAGAACGGGAGATGCCGGGAATGAGTGCCAGTGCTTGAGCGCACCCCACCAGGAACGCATCGAGAGGAGACGCGTTTTCCAGCTTGCCAGTTCTGTCGACCAGGAACCTCGACACGAAGAGGATCAGGCCGGTGCCGATGAGCGCGATCGACACAGCCCTCGTGGACTCTTGAAGCCGAGCCACGCGCTCATCGACGAGAACTCCGATTCCGGCGGGGAGGCTGGCGAGCGCCAGCAGGCCGATGACCCGACGTGCCTCCGGGTCGCCGCGAAAGCCGAGGAGACGGCGAAGGTCATTTCGGTAGTAGGCGACGACGGCGGCGAGGGTTCCAAGATGGAGCAGCGCCGACGTCGCCAGGTCGGGCGGCTCGATGCCGAGCAGAGCGGGGACGAGTACCAGGTGGCCGCTCGACGAGATCGGCAGGAATTCGGTGAGGCCCTGAACCAGCCCCCAGATGAGTTCGTCGAGCACGGCGATAGCGTACTCGTCGCACGGGAGGTCTTCGGCCGGTGGAGGCTGGGCGTGAGCGGCGTTTCAGGGGTCGATGAGCACGGTGATGCGCCGATCGGCCGCGGCGACGGCGACAGTGGCGGCGTGCTCCTCGGGCACGGCGACGACACCGAGCGAAGTGTCGAGGCTGAGATGGTCGGCGGTCGCAGCCGGCGCGATCACCACTCCGGGCACCAGCACGGGGCTCTGAGCAGGGTCGTGTGGCCTGACGACCACGCGCACTTGACTCGCCGGCGCGACGTCGGCAGGCATGGCGACCTCGAGCGCCCACCACCCGTCGGGCGCTACAGCCGTTCCGTCGGCGATTGCCGTTGGCATCAGCGGTTCGCCCAGTGCCATGTCCCTCGCGGCCATCCCTTCGATCACAACGAGCGGCAGCGACCCGGACAGCACGCGCCGTGACTCGAACAGGTCTTCGGTCAGGAGCGTCCCGGCCGAGATGTCAGCCGCCGCGAACGGATGCATGTCGTATCGGTCGGGTTTGAACTCCGCATACAGTCCGGCGGCAAGGATCAGCACCGCCGCGCCGTACCTGAGGTACGGCGGCCGGGAGAACCAATACACCCGCCGAACGTATCTCGTTCAGCCGGCGGTCACAAGGGGTCCGGATCCGGGCTGACCGGTTCTCCTCTGACGATCGAGATGGGAATGACTCCTGCCCAAAAATTGAGAGCCAGATCCTCGGGATCGTCGTTGGGTCCGCCTGTGCGGATCTTGGCCGACGCATCGTCCAGGCTGAGCGCCACGATGGAGGTGGCGCGCCGTTCACGATCGTTCGGCTGTCGCCCGTCGTCCCAACGACCCGACTCCACCTTCTCGACGATCGCCACGAACGCGGTCTCCTTCTCGTCTGGATCGGTCACCAACCGGCCCGTCCCCTGGACGATGACCGATCGATAGTTCATCGAGCTGTGGAAATGCGCCTTGGCGAGCACCAGCCCGTCCAGGATGGTGGCGGTCAGGCACATCGGTCGGCCTGCCCCGACGGTCCTGAGCATGCGAGAACCCGCCGAACCGTGGATGTACACGAGGTCGCCGACTCGAGCGTGGATCGTTGGGATTACCACCGGCCCGGTCGCCACGTCGAATCCGACGTGGCAGATCAACGCCTCGTCGAGGATGGCATCGATGGTGGGTCGGTCGTAGGACGCTCGGCTGGGGAGCCGCCGTACACGGCTCCGCTCCGACGGTGCGTCAGTCATCGACCGATGACGAGTCCGTGCCGGAGGAAGCAGTCGCGGTGGTCGCACCGCCATTCGACCGTGAGTCGGTCGTGTAGAAGCCAGGACCTTTGAACACGACGCCGGCTGGATGGATCACCTTCGACAGCTCGCCTCCGCAACCCTCGTGGGTCCGCAGCGAGCGAGCCGAGAACTTCTGAAATACATCGAATGTGTCGTTGCACCGCGCGCAACGGTATTCGTAGGTGGGCATCGAGACTCCTGACGCGCAGGCCGATGATATCAAGCTCGGCGCACAAGGCGGGAATCGGGTCACGCCTAGACTCGCCGGAATGGTGTGGCGTTTGGTCGCGGCCGCGGTGGCCGGCTACCTGATAGGCGGAGTCGACTTCGCGGTGATCGTGGGTCGTCTGCGCGGTGTTGACATCTATCAGGTCGGATCGGGCAACCCCGGCACCTCCAATGTCCTGCGCACGATGGGTAAAGGCGCGGCCGCGGCGGTTCTCGCCGGTGACCTCCTCAAGGGCGTCGTGGCGGCCGCCATGGGTGCAGTTCTCTCCGGAGGCGGTGACGGTGTCTTCGCCTTCGAGTCTGTGGCGGGCTTGGCGGGTCTGGCGGCGGTTGCCGGACACTGCTACCCCGCGTTGCACAAATTCAGAGGCGGCAAGGGCGTCGCCACTGCGGCGGGAGTCGTGCTGTGGCTCGATCCTCTGGTCGGTCTGGGGCTGGGTCTGCTCTGGGCCTTGCTCGTCTGGACCACGAGGACCGCGTCGATCGCTTCGCTGGCGGCGGTCGTGCTGGTATTGCCTGTGTTGTGGCTCGGCGGGACGACCGGTTGGCCGCTCGGCTGGGTCGGTGCGATCATGACGCTGGTCGTGTGGCGCCACAAGCCCAACATCGAACGCATGCTCGGAGGGGGTGATCGCAAGGTGGTGGTGCGATGAAACCAGATCTGGCCGTCATTCCCGCTGCGGGCAAGGGAACTCGGATGAGGCCGGCCAGTCGCGTCGTGCCGAAAGCGCTGCTCTGCGTTGTCGATCGTCCAGCAATCCAGTACGGAGTGGAGGAGGCGGCACGGGCGGGTGCGACCGAGGTCATCATCGTGTCGGACGAGGATGCCGCCCTGGACATCGAACGACACTTCACCGATGAGGGCGTCCTGCCCGGCCTGGAGGACGTGAAGATCACGGTCATCGTCCAAACTGAGGCGCTCGGTCTCGGTCACGCAGTGCTCGCGGCTCGTGAAGCGGTCGCCGACCGTCCCTTCTTCTGTCTACTGGCCGACAACATCGTGCTGCCCGGCACGCAGATCCTCGACACACTCGCAGCCGCCTCCGACGGAAGGTCGGTGGTGGCGTTGCGGACGCTCACCGACTACTACCTCGACAAATATGGTGTGGTGATCGCGGGTGATTGGCGCGACGCCCGATCGATGGAGGTGTTGGGCGCCGTGGAGAAACCGGGCAAGGAGGCGGCCCCATCGACCTTGGGGCTGATCGGCCGCTACCTGTTCACGCCGGAGATCTTCGACGACCTGGCTGGCGCCGAGCCGGGCGTCGGCGGCGAGTACCAGCTGACCGATGCGATCGACTCGCTCGGCAGGCGAGCCCGCTGCCTGGGGGCGATCGCCGAGTCGGATCTGCTCGACGTTGGCAATCCGCAGGATCTGCTGCAGGCCTCCACCCTGCTGGGCATTGCCCATCCCGAATTGGGTGGGACGTACCAAGCGTTCATCCGCTCGCTCGACCCCTGATGCGGCCTCTGGAGCAGGCTCAAGCGGAAGTTCTGCGGACGGTGCCGGCGCTGGAGACCACCGTGGTGGGCGTGTTCGACGCACTCGGCCTCGTCCTGGCCGAGCCGGTGGTTGCGCCGCACGACGTGCCTCCTTTCACGAACTCGGCGATGGACGGGTACGCAGTCAGGGCGGCCGACGTCGCCTCGACGCCGGTGACGCTCCAAGTCGTGGAGGATGTGGCTGCCGGACACGTCGCGACGACTGCGGTGGAGCCGGGAACCGCCATCAAGATCATGACAGGTGCACCTCTGCCCCGCGGCGCAGATGCCATCGTGCGGGTCGAAGACACCGCGCCGGGTGAGCACTCGGTTCGAGTCGACGCTGCGGTACCCGAGGGGACGGCGGTGCGTGCCGCAGGCGGGGACCTCGTTGCGGGCGCCGAGGTGTTCGAGCGCGGCACCCGCCTGACGGCTCGGCACCTGGCGGTGTTGGCATCGCTCGGCGTTGCACCGCTCGTGCGGCGACGCCCCCGCGTTGCCATCCTCTCCACCGGCGACGAGGTGCTGCCTCCTGAATCCACCTCGCTGGCGCCGGGGCAGATCAGGGACACCAATCGGGTGTTGCTGTCGGCGCTGCTGTCCGATCTCGGGGCGGAGGTCGTCGACCTGGGAATCGTGGGCGACGACGCGAATGTGCTCGAGCAAGCGCTGCACGCAGGTGCCCGGGACGCCGATGTCGTGATGACGAGCGGCGGCGTGTCGATGGGCGAGTATGACCTGGTGAAGCAGGTCCTCGGCCGCCTCGGTGACATCGGGTTCTGGAAGGTGGCGATGCAGCCCGCCAAGCCATTTGCGTTCGGTCTCATCGACGGAGTTCCGTTGTTCGGCCTCCCGGGCAACCCGGTGTCGGTGATGGTTGCGTTCGAACAATTCGCCCGGCCGGCGCTGCTGCACATGATGGGCGCCGACGCGCTGTTTCGACCGCAGGTGCGGGGCCTCATGGGCGAATCGGTCTCGACGGATCCGGAAAAGACGGTATTCCTCAGAGCGTCCGTCTCCTGGGACGAGACGGCACCGGTGGCACACTTATCCGGTGGCCAGTCGTCCAACGTGCTCTCGGCGCTGGCGGCCGCTGATGCGTTTGCCGTGGTGCCGCGCGGCGCCGCAGACGTCGAGGCCGGCGAGGCCGTGATCCTCGAGATGTTCGATTGGCCGGAGAGGCGCACTGCATCCGAGGCGGGGGTGAGCGGTGGCTGAACGCCTCACCCACACCGACGACGAAGGCCGGGTGCATATGGTGGACGTGGCCGGCAAGGACCTCACCCATCGCGTCGCGACCGCAGAAGCGATCGTGGTCATGTCCAAGGACAGCGCCGAGGCGCTGTTCGGTGGGACGCTCCCCAAAGGAGATGCGCCGGCGACTGCACGCGTCGCCGCCATCATGGCCGCCAAGAAGACGCCCGAGCTGATCCCGCTGTGCCATCCAATCGCCCTCACGTCGGTGCAAGTCGACATCGAGCCATGCGACGACGGCGCACGGGTCGTGGCCACCTGCGAGACCGTGGCCCGGACCGGAGTGGAGATGGAAGCGATGACGGCTGCATCGGTCGCGGCGCTCACCATCTACGACATGGTCAAAGGCATCCAACGTGACGTCTCCGTGCGCGATGTGCAGCTCATCTCCAAGCAGGGGGGAAAATCGGGAAGCTGGACGCGGTGAAGGCACTCGTGATCACCGTTTCCGACCGGGTGAGCCGCGGCGAGGCCGAGGACCGGTCCGGTCCGGCAGCCGCCGCCCACCTCACCGCCCTCGGATTCATGTGTGAGGTCCTGGTGGTGCCTGACGGGATCGAGTCCGTCGCCGGGGCGATCCGAGAAGGCATCGCCGAGGGCTATGGGCTCGTGGTCACGACTGGCGGCACCGGCTTCGCCGCCCGCGACCTCACCCCGGAAGCAACTGCATCGGTCATCGAGCGTCGGGTTCCAGGGTTGCCGGAGGCGATGCGGGTGGCCACCTTCGGTGTGAACCCCCACGGTATGTTGTCTCGAGGGATCGCCGGCATCGCCTCCGGCACGCTCGTCTTGAATCTGCCCGGCTCGGTGCGAGGCGTCGAGGAATCACTCGACGTCATCGGCCCCGCCCTGCGGCACGGAGTGGAGCTTCTCGCGGACCCCTCGGCGTCCCATGAGACGCGCGGTTCGTCGGGGTAGTTGTACAGCGCAATATCCGTTCGCTATTGTCTTGCCCACCTCTAGGCGGAGTAACACACTGATGTTCGGTTCAGCGCTGGTCGTCATCCTCGCCATCGGCTTGGTTTGGGCGGCCTTCCTGGTTCCCCCCATTCTGAATTCTCGACGCGAGACGCCACTGGCTTCGACAGCCGAGTACAACCGCATTGCCGCCCGACTCTCGGGTATCCAGGCGGCGATGCCGGGCCCGAGGGCCACCCGATCCGGCGTCCTCGTACGGCGGCGCCGCATCCTCATCGCGCTCGTGAGCCTGGCGGTGGCGAGCCTCGCCTATGCGATCATGGTCGGCTCGATTCCCGTGCTGCTCCTGAATCTCGTGGTCGACGGGGCGCTCGCGTGGTACGTGGCGATGCTGCTTCAGATCAAGCAATCGCGCACCCTCACCCATCTTCCCGCCGTCGTCGACCTGGCCGACGCCACCCCCGCTCCGGTCGAGGTGGATCGGCCGGCCGTGCGCGTCGTCGCCTCCTGAGCTGAGCCGGCCGGGAGCGGTCGGTGGCTGACCTCTCTTCCATCGAAGGGGCGGTACGAACCCACCTCGACGACAAGTTTGCAGCGCGCGAGCTCGGCATCAGGAACAGCCGGACCGTCATCCGCCATTCCGCCAACGCAATCAGAGCGCTCCATCGCGGAGAGCAGACCGAGGCGGACGATCTCATGGCGCAGGCGGATGCGGTGCTTCGAGAGGCGCAGGCCGCCCTGGCCGACCACCCCGACATCCTTCACGCTGGCTTCGTCGCCGATGCCGCCAAGGAGTATGCAGAGGCGCGCCTCACCGCGGCGTTGATCGTCGGAGGCCAACTGCCGCTTCCCGACGAGTTGGGCACCGGTGTCGCCCCGTACCTGAATGGGCTCGGCGAGGCGGTTGGCGAGCTGCGCCGCCGTCTACTCGACCTGCTGCGACAGGGCGACATCGCCGCCGCCGAGACCACCTTGGAGTCGATGTCGACGGTGCTCGATCTGCTGGCGTCGCTGGACTACCCCGACGGGATGACGGGTGGTCTGCGTCGCACCACGGACGTGGCGCGAGCGTTGATCGAACGCAGCCGCGCCGACCTCACCAGCACCGTCGTGCAGCAGCGACTCATCGACCGGTTGGAGAAGTGATTCCGGGCGCCTCGGCGCGCCCCCTCCGGGCGGCGGACGCCGACGAGTGCGGTAACCTACCGGCACCCCTGGGGGTGTAGCTCAGCCTGGCAGAGCACTTCGTTCGCAACGAAGGGGTCACGGGTTCAAATCCCGTCACCTCCACCGAGCTCGTCTGTTTCTCGGCGATGTGGGTTTGCACCTGCAACGTTCGTCCTAGCAATGGATCGCGGTTACGGTGGCGGCAAGTCTCAATGAGGGAGTTCCTTCATGCGCCGCGTTCTCGCACTGGCGTTTCTGACCGTTCTCGTCGCATCGGTGACAGCCGCACCCATCGGGGCAGGCGGATTCGAGCGCGGGATCGTCTTGACCGTCGATGGCACTGACTACTGGCTGGCCGGCCCGCC
>JBFHAT010000007.1:0-93131 GCA_041586155.1 Acidimicrobiia bacterium | reverse complement strand
TCTGATCAGTTGGGAGATCGCCACCGAGATCGCGCACACCGCCCGCGTCGTCGGGCGCTTGTATGCCCTCCAACTGGAGGAGGTGGATCATGGCCGATAGCCGACCCAGCGCCATGATCGAGCGGGAAGGCCCTGGGATCTGGGAGGCGCTTGCCGGCGACCCCAGCTTTCACTTCGACCGACGCGCGCTGGCGTTGCTGCGCACCGACCAATCTCGCTGGTCGCATCGCTTTCTTCGACCGCCGGCCCGTGTCGTAAGTCGAATCCTGGTGGCGATGGTCGTGCTGCTGAAGCGGATCGTGCCGCTCGACTGGTCGAATCACGACCTGCTGGACCGCCTCGGCATCTGGTTCATGTCCCGGTTCGTGTCGGCAGAAGGCGGCGAGCTGCTCCTGCGCCATTTCATCCTCGAGACCAATGCGCTGGCGTTCATCGCCCGAAACAGCGGCCTCGCCGAGCCTGACCTTCGACCGACCAACCTGGAGGGCCTCGGCGACAATGCGGTCGTCGTGCACGACCTCAACGTGTACGAGCTGCTGGCGGGACTGGAAGGGCACCGACTCGATGGACGAGATCGGAACCGGCTGGACTACTCGATGCTGGAGATCGACGCCATCGATCCGAACCGCACCAGGCGCTGGGCCCACTTCGACCTCGAGACAGGTCTGTGCTTCATGAACATTGCGTTCGCGCTGCTGACCACCGCAGCCGAGTACCGAAGGGCGGTGCACTCGCTGCAACTCGACGAGTCACTCTTGGGCTGCCTGGCCGATCTGACAGGCGACGACGTATTCCGCACGTGGCGCCCCGCCGGCTTCGCCCCGATCGTCCGCACCAACCGCGATGTGCCGCGCGACTTGTTCGCCCACGCCGTGATCCACGAGTACATCCACGCCCGGCTGCTCATGCACGCCGCCAGGGCGGCCACCGCAGTTGATCATCATCGTGGTCAACGACAGGTAGCACCGACGGGTCGACCCGGATAGGTCAGCTCAGCCACCCGCAAGGCGCTGATACTCGATGCGTGCCCGTTCGGCGATCGGTGCCTCCAGGGCTCTGGCGTATGTCTCGGGCGATGCGGAACGGTCGTAGAAGAGGTTGAACATGTCGAGGAGCGCCAACGTCCGGTTGGCGGCGGGCACCAGCTGAACCGCGTCGCCCGCCTCGACTATGCCGAGCTCGATCACCCTGGCGTAGGCGCCCGGTCGCTGCGCAACGCGAAACTTCTTGACGAACCCGCCGTCCATCATGCGCGCGGCCAGGGTTCCGCACGGGATGCGCGGAGCCGAGATCTCGATGGTCACCGCGTCTCCGATCTCGAGATGGTCGCCGATCGCCAGGTCTTGGGATCGGAGTCCCTCGATCGTCAGGTTCTCACCGAACGATCCCGGGGCGAGGCGTTGGCCGAGTTCCGCTTCCCACCACCGGTAGTCGTCCAACCCGTAGACGTAGACAGCTTGGTCACGACCGCCATGATGCTGGGGACTGCCGACCCCGTCTCCTTCGAGGCCGAGGGTTCCTACGAGGATTGGTCCCGGGGCTGGCGTCTTCTCGATCGCCGTGAAGAAGTCGCGATCCCCCAGACGAACCCACCCGGGCGCGGCCCGGTTCACCGAATGAAGTCGCATCGTCACCGGGGTCAGTATGACGCGTGCGCGATGCAAGGTCACCCGGATTTGGTCGGCGAAGCGCCCTTCGGCCCTGTCGATGGAGGGCTGAAAGGTGCTCCGGGTTCGAGGGGCTCGAGGCGGTCACACCGAGCGGGTGATGCCTCCGTCGACGCGCAGGTTCTGGCCGGTGACGTAGGAGGCGTCGTCGGACAGGAGGAACCGGATGGTGCGGGCCACCTCGTCGACCGCGGCGTAGCGGCCGAGTGGGATTCGGGCCAGGCTGTCGGGGCTTTCGGGGTATGAGTCCATGAATCCGGGCAGCACGTTGTTCATACGAATGCCGGCTGGACCGTAGTGGTCGGCGTAGAGCTTGGTGAATCCGGCAAGAGCTGCCCTGAGGCTGGCCGAGATGGGGAAGCTGGGGCTGGGCTCGAATGCCGCAAAGGTGGACACGTTGACGATGGCGCCCCCACCCTGGGATTCCATCACCGGGGTCACCAGTCGGGCCATCCGGACCACGTTGAGCAGGACCATGTCGAGGCCGGCGCGCCAATCCTCGTCGGTGAGGTCGAGAAGTGCTCCTTTGGGGGGATGGCCGGTGTTGTTGACCAACGCGTCGATCCGGCCGTGCTGCTCGAGGGCCGCTGCCACCGTCCGTTCCAGGTCGGCCGGCTCGGTCACCGAGCCGGTCAATCCCACTGCCCCCAGTTTCTTGGCGAGCGCCTCGGCTCCACCGCCCGATGACATCAACACGAGGTCATATCCCGTCTCACCGAGTTCGCGAGCAATGGAGGCGCCGAGACCGCGGCCGGCGGCGGTGACGATGGCGACGGGGGAGGTCACGGCCGCATCGTAGCGGTCACACCCTCGCAGCTAAGCGGCGCCGCCGATGGGCTCTGCTTGCTCGTCGAAGTCGATGAGATGGCCCGACTTGATCGCTTTGGTCTCGAGGTACCGGCGATTGAAGTCGTTGGCGACCATGACATGGGGGATGCGCTCGACGACGTCGATACCGTGGGACTCGAGGCCGGCGATCTTGCGCGGGTTGTTGGTCATGAGGCGGACGGAGCGGACGTCGAGGGCGCGCAGCATGTGGGCGGCCACCTCGTAATCGCGAGCGTCGTCGGGCAGACCGAGCGCCTCGTTGGCCTCCACCGTGTCGTATCCCTGATCCTGCAGGCCGTACGCCTTGATCTTGTTGGTGAACCCGATGCCGCGGCCTTCCTGTCGTAGGTAGAGGAGGATCCCGCATTCGAGGCCGGCCAGGTGATGAAGCGCCGCCTCCAGCTGGTCGCGACAGTCGCACCGCAGCGACCCGATCGCGTCTCCGGTCAGGCACTCCGAGTGGAGCCGCACCGGGACGGCGGTGGCTCCGCAGACGTCACCCTTGATGAAGGCGGCGTGCTCTTCATGGTCGATGTTGTTGTAGAACGCCGCGACCTGGAACTGGCCGAACCTGGTCGGCAGGTCTGCGATGGCGGCGAGATGCACGCATTCGTCTGGTTCCCCGCCACATGAGTGGGTGCGGTCCCGCTCGATGAGCTCGTCGATCTGAAGTTGGGTGAGTGCCATGTGCTGCTTCCGTCGGATTCGCAAGTTCAGCGCATTGGAGTTCCAGAACATTCCCCCTCACGTAGAGTGGCCAAACCGGTATTGTCGGCGGTATGCAACTGATCGCGGCGCTGATGCTGTTCATCGTTCCGCTCGGCGGGGGCTTCGGGGAGGCGGCCGGAGCGGCGACGGTCAACAACGACGGGACGATCTCGGTGCAGCTCCAAGTCGAGGTCGATGCCGACATGGTTGTGGCGCACGTGATCGACCCGGGGGGTGAACAGGAGACGCTGAGCTTGGTGCGCCGGTCGGACGGCAGCTTTGGCGGTACTGCCATCACCGAGCGCAGCAATCGAATCGTCGTGTTCGAGGCATTCGTTGGGGACGAGTCGGTCCTGTCGCAGCCTGTGACATTCCTCGAGCTAGGCGTCGGCCCATCGTTTCTCGGCATCGACGAAGGTCCCGACCTCCTCGCCGAGCCCCCGGCACCCGCCGACGGTGTGGTGCTCGGGTTGGATCGATCCGACTCGATCTGGGTGGCGGTGGCGCTGGCAGCCGTCTCCCTGGCGCTGATCGCGTGGTGGGCGGCCGGTCCCAGATCCATGATCACCGAACCGCCCATTCCCGACGACCCACCCGACGACGAACCACACCTCGTTCCTTAGGTTGCTGCAGGGCCATAGCCCGAAAACAGCCGAAAGTTCGTGCTCGGGCCGACCCCTCGCCGCCACCAGCCATCCGCATCACTCCGGTTAGCCTGCCGGGATGACCGACCGGCCACGCATATCCCGCCAGGGCTCGATTCTCGGTGGGGCCGTCAAGCGAGTCGAGGATCCTCGCTTCATCACCGGGCAGGGCCGTTACCTGGCCGACCTGCCTGTCGACGCGTACACCGCCGTATTCGTCCGCTCGCCCGTCCCGCATGCCCGCATCGAATCGATCGACACGGTTGCGGCGGCCGACCTTCCTGGAGTCGTGGCAGTGTTCACCGCCAGCGACTTCGACACAGAGCGAGTGCCGAGCGACGCCCCCATCGATGAGAGGATCGACCGGCCGGTGCTGGCAGCAGACAAGGTGCGGTTCGCCGGCGAGCCGGTGGCGGTGGTGGTCGCCCAAACGCCGCAACAGGCAGCCGACGCCGCCGAGCAGGTCTGGGTGGACTACGACGTCCTCGACAGCGTGTCCGGTATCGAGGCTGCGATGGAACCGGACGCGCCCCTCGTCTTCGATGAGCTCGACTCGAACGTGGTGTGGGAGAAAGGTCCGGTCACCCCGGTCGATGACCTGGCCCCGGCCGACGTCATCGTCGAGCTGACGATCGTCAACCAGCGGCTGGCGGCCGTGCCGATCGAACCCAACGGCGCGATGGCGGTTCCGGGAACCGACGCAACGGTGCTGTGGTTGGGCAGCCAGGACGTGTCCGGATCGGCCGGAACGCTTTCGACCGTGCTGCGGCGGGGACGCGACGACACTCGGCTTCGCATCCCCGACATGGGAGGCGGATTCGGGGCCAAGATCTACACGTACCCAGAGCAGATCCTGCTCGCTCCGATTGCCGAGCAGCTCGGGCATCCCGTCCGGTGGGCCGAGACACGCACGGAGAACCTCACGAACATGTGCCACGGTCGGGACCAGCTTCAAAAGGTCGCGCTGGGCGCGACCACCGACGGGCGTTTCTTGTGGATCAAAGGTGAGTTGCTCAAGAACGGAGGCGCCTACGGCATGTGGGGAGTGGAGGAGCCCTACCTCACCCAGGACATGGCCGCCGGTATCTACGACATCCCCCAGGTCGCCGTCAGCGCCCGCAGCGTGTTGACCAACACGGTTCCCACCAACGCCTACCGGGGCGCTGGCCGGCCCGAGGCGACCGCGATGGTCGAACGGCTGGTTGACGCCATGGCCCACCGCCTCGGGATGGACCCGGTGGAGCTGCGCCGCAAGAACATGGTGACCCCAGACCGCTTCCCGCATCACACGTCGACCGGCATCGTCTACGACTCCGGTGACTACGACGCCGCCCTGACGATGGCACTCGACATCGCCGGATACCCGGCGCTGCGGGAGGAACAAGCCCGCCGCCGGTCGGACGGCGCGATCTGGCAGCTCGGCATCGGCATCTCCACGTACGTCGAGATCACCGGCCTGGGCACCACCGATTCGTCACACGTCTCGATCTCCGAGGAAGGGACGGCGCGGATGGTGGTCGGCACTCTCTCGCACGGGCAGGGACACGAGACGACGTTTCGTCAGATCCTGTCCGAGCAGCTCGGTATTCCCATGGAACGCATCGAATTCATCCAGGGAGACAGCAAATACGTCAAACGGGGCGGCGGCACGATGGCGTCGCGCTCCACCCAGATCGGTGGGTCGTCTGTGGTCGTGGCCGGCGAAGCGGTGCTGGAGAAGGCAAAGAAGGTCGTCGCCGACCATCTCGAGGCCAGTGTCGACGACGTGGTGCTCACCGCCGACGGCACATTGGGGGTCGCCGGCGTGCCCGACTCATTCATCGATTGGGGCGACGTGGCCCGTCTCGCCGGCAATGAGCAGCTTGGGGCCGACGGTGAAGCCGGTCTGGCCGCCCTCGGCAGGTTCAAACAGGCCGACAAGACTTATCCGTTCGGGACTCACATCTCGGTCGCCGAGGTCAACGTCGAGACCGGCGAGGTGCGCCTCCTCCGTCACATCGCCGTCGACGACTGCGGCCACATCCTCAACCGGATCGTCGTCGACGGCCAGGTCCATGGAGGCGTCGCGATCGGCATCGGTCAGGCGATCTCAGAACAGGTGCTGTACGACGACGATGGCTACCTGTCGTCCGGCAACCTCACGTCGTACCTCATTCCCAGCGCCGTCACCGTCCCCTCCATCGAGATTGATCACACGCAAACCCGAACCCCCCTCAATCCGCTGGGAGTGAAGGGGATCGGCGAATCGGGAACGATCGGCTCGACTCCGGCAGTCCAAAACGCCGTCATCGACGCGGTCCGCCACCTCGGCGTCGAGCACATCGACATGCCCCTCACCCCAATGAGGGTGTGGGCGGCCTTGGCCCAAGCCAGCTGAAACGGCCGCTCACCCATCGACGTCGGCAAGCCGCTCGACGAGCCCCACAAGCGAGTCGCGCAGTTGGTCCGATGCGACGCGCACGTTGGCGAGGAACTGCTCCGCGGTAGGAGTGTCGTCGTCGACGAGGTCGGTCACGGCTTTCACCGCCGAGACCGGAATGCCGTGTAGGCCCGCCACCCAGGCCACCGCCGCCGCTTCCATGTCTTTCACCGCTGCGCCGGAGGCGAGGATGCGCCGCTTGTCATCGGCGGATTCATCCAACGAGTCCCCGGTGGTGACGATGCCCGTCTTCAGGCCCAGCGCATGTGCAGGGCCCCGCAGGTCGGCGGCGGGAAGGTCCCCGCGCGCCATCGGAGCGAACCCGGCGAGGTCGACGCGGTGGTCGTGGAACACGAATCGGTCCCAGCACACGAATACGTCGCCGATCTCGGTGCCCTGATGTGCCCAGCCGCCGGCCGTGCCGGCGCTGATCACGAGGTCGGGTCGCCATTCCTCCAGCGCCGCGTGAGTGGCCAACGCGGCGGGAATCGTGCCGATGCTGTCGGCCTCGTAGCGCGGGTCTACTCCGTTGACGACGATGCGGACCGCAAGGCCGCCCCTGGCGGCTGCGAAAGCGTGCGCAGGCAGGGGCAGGTACCTGCCGTGATGAGTGGCGTTGAGGGCCTCGAGCAGCGGCTGCGCCTCGGCCCGCATGGCCATCACGAACAGGAGGCGCTCCACCGGCAGGGCCCGATCGCCTACCCGGCCGGATCGTCGTCTTCGAAGAAGTCCTCGTCGAACACCTCCCAGGCGTAGTCCTCCAGATCGTCGGAGGCGTTGGGAGAGCGGAACTTGTCCCGCAGGTCCTTGGCGGCGTCGGTGGCGCGCTCGGTCCACTCGGACATCGTCCGGGCGATGGCGTCGTCGGAGCGCGCCATCCGCTCCCGGTAGGCGCTGACCGCGGTCTTCACATCGGTTTGGAAGTCGCGTTCGTCGTTGTCCCGGTCGATGTAATCGCCGGCCATCAGCTGCGCATAGTCTTCGGTGTCGATCCATCGCATGACCTCGGCGGCTCGTGTGACGGAGAATGGGTGGGTCCGAAAGCGGTTGTTGAGCAGCTTGACGATCGAGTCACCCATGGTGTCGGACTGCTCGTAGGTGGCGGCCTGCTCCAGGAAGGCGCCCAGATCCATCTGATCGACCCGGGTTCCACCCGCCATCTTCATGAACGTCCGGTAGGCGGTCTCCGGATCCTGGATGCACAACAACCCGGCCCGATCGGCTGACAGCTCCGACTTCCGGTCCCATTCGCGCAGCGCCAGGATGACCCCGAAGAAGACGAGCCGTGTGAGGGGCAGACCCGAAAAGGTGAGGCGCATGAGCAGGCTGAGCATCGTTTTGTACAACGCGTGCCCCGAGAGGGCGTGCCCGAGCTCATGGCCGAGCACGAAATGCAGTTCGTCGTCGTCGAGGATCTCGGCGGTACTGGTGTTCATCACGATGAATGGCTTGTCGAGGCCGATGGTCATGGCGTTGAGCAATGGGAACTGGGCGACATAGAGATCCGGGACCTCTTGGGCATCGAGTATCTCGCAGCATTCGAGGAACCGCTCGTGGAGTCGACCGAACTGGCGCGACGAGACTCGGATGGCGTTGGCGTCGTGGTACATACGCAGGCTCTTTTCGCCCACGATGGCGAACAGTTTCTTGAGCACGATGTCGAACCCGGGCACGGCTCGCAGGGCGGTCAGCGCTGCCCGGTCGGTGGGATGCTCCCACGCAGTAGGGCTGATGCCTGGGTAGGTGGACCGGCCGCTGGCAGTCGTGTTGGCGGTGTGGGTCATTCAGACCTGCTTTCTCGCTCGTCTCATCCAGAAGAGAATTGCGGCGCCGACCACCCCGGCCGCGGCGGCGCCGCTGATCTTGGGGTCCGGCTTGGGCAGCTCGGCGATGCGGGTCCGCAAGCTCACGGGCTTGGCGAAGTACATGACCTGCCAGTCACGTTTCTCGGCCAGCTCGCGCAGTTCTTTGTCGGGGTTCACGACCACCGGGTGCCCTACGGCTTCGAGCATCGGTGCGTCGGTGGCGGAGTCCGAGTAGGCATAGGAGTCGGCCAGCGAGATCCCGTCCCGATCGGCCATCATGCGGATGGCCTCGGCCTTGCCGCCGGCGTAGGCGTAGAACTCCAGCTCGCCGGTGTATTTGCCGTCGGGTCCGACCTGGGAGCGAGTGGCGATCACCTCGTCGACTCCGAGATGGGTGCCGAGCGGCTTCACCACCTCGAATGGGCTTGACGAGATGATGATCACCTTGCGCCCGGCCCGACGATGTTCGTCGATCAATGCGAGGGCTTCTGCGTACACGAGCGGCGTGACGATCTCGTCCATCGTCTCGGTGACCAGCTCCTCGATCTCGCGCTGGTCCCAGCCGGTGGTCAGCGCGGTCATTTCTTGACGGGCCTTCTCGAGCTGGTCGTGGTCAGCTCCGAACATGACGTAGACGAGCTGGGCGATGCCCACCTTCAGCAGGGCGCGCCGGTTCAGGAAGCCCGCCTTGTACAGGGGTCGCCCGAACGCCAGTGTCGACGACTTGGCGATGATCGTCTTGTCGAGGTCGAAGAATGCCGCCCCGGTGCTCGTACCCGGCATGTCCGCAATTGTAGAGGCCGGGCCGCTTTGTCCCGACGGCGACACGCCTCCCAGGTCCGCGCCCAAGCCTCCAAGTGAACGACTAGGGCACTCCAAGGCGGAACTCGGACGATCACCCAGACCAGGCTCGCCTGCAGAAGGCGAGAGAAAGAAGGGGATGGTTCGTATGAGAAGGCTTCTCGTGATCGTGGGGGTGGTGGCGGCCCTGGCGGCGACGTCGGTCGCCGCGACCGCCAATCAGCCATATGACTGGGGTAATCAGCAGGACCACAGCTTCAACAATGGCTGGGTCGTCGGCCCTTGTGGAGGAGAGGCACCTGTGGCGTGCGTGTTCCGACGAGGGGTGTGGCGGAGCGTGGTCCACCATGGTGCGCTGCCGTTGTCGAGTCTTCCCGGCAACATGTCTGACGCCGAGGCTCTCGAATACGTCGCCAACGACATCTTGAAATCATTCGAGGAGGACCGCGCGATCGGGTGTCCTGACTATCAGTTCGTGTCGCACGGTATCCGACCGCGCGTCGTCGGATTCGGCGATGGCCTGGGTGTCGGCTTTTCGCTCCGTCGAGACGGGAGGGTGACAGAAACACACACGTGGCGCTTGGGAGTGCAGGACGGGTATGTGCACTGGATCACGGTCGAGGCCATGAATCGGCGATCGTGCATCGGACCAGATCCGGACGCACCGTCGCTCACGCTCAACGAGTGGCCGACGTTCGAGAAGGCGTTCGACCGATTGGCGGCCATCAGCATCTTCGACATCCCACTCGGCTCATAGACATCACCCGCCAACCGCGAGGCGCCGTCACTCCCCGGCGCCTCGCGGTCCGCCCGCCGGATCGGCGGGCACTCAACCAGAAAGGACATCTCGATGAGAAGGACGGTCCTGCTACTCGCCGCTTGTGCGGCCCTGGTGTCACTGCCACTGGCGGCCACGGCTGCCGAAGCCTACGACTGGTCTGATCCTCATCCCCATCGCTACCGCGCAGGCTGGACGATCGGCCCGTGCGTGGGCAGCGACATCGCCCCGCTGGCCTGTGTGTCACGGCGCGGATCGCAGCGGGGAGTGATCGAGGCCACCGCCATACCGCTGTCAGTGTTGCCCCCGGGGACGGATGCCGAAGTACTCGACTTTCTCGCCGGAGAGATCCTGGCGGCCGCCGCCGATTTCGGTGCGGGGTGCGAGGGGTGGGAATTCGTGGCTCACCCTGTGAGAACCCGCGTCGTCGGCTTCGCCGAAGGCCGGGCCGTGGAGTTTTCGCTGCGTTCGGACGGTCGCTTCGCCCAGATGCAGTCGTACCGACTCGGTATTCAAGGCGACCACCTGCATTTCACTTCCATCGACGTCGCGAGCGACCTGGCGTGCAACGTCGACCCGGACTTCGGCGCCTTGACGCCGACCGAGTGGCGTACCTTCGAACGGGCATACGACCGGCTGGCGGCCACCAGCATCTTCCACGTCTTCGACGGCTGAGCGCCTAGCCGCCCCTTATCTCACATGTGAGCAGCGTTGCCTAGGCCTTGTCGGCCGGGCAACGCTGCCATACGTTCGGCCGCATGGTGATCGCATGCTGGACCGCAGGTGACTCGCTGCTAGGAACCCTGGCGCCTCTGGGCCTCGCAGCCGCTGCGCCGACTGCCTTGATGGTGGATCTCGATCCTGCGGGTCCCGCCTACCCCTCGGCCGGCTCGCTGGCCGCGCTGGCTGCAGACGGCCCACGCCGGTCCGACCTTGTGCCCAACCGTAGGGGCATGGCCGTCCTTCGCAACGGTGCCATTGGGCTGGCCGACGCGCTGCCCGTGGTCGAGGCACTCGCCGCGGGATGGCCGGCACTCGTGCTGAGGCTCGGCGGGAGCGAGCAGCCTCCGCCCGAAGTTGGTCCGGGTTGGCCGGTGCTGCCGGTGGTTCCTCTGCTGCCGATGACCTTCCGGCCTCACACGTCGGGACCCCACGTGGGCCAGTCCACCGGGTTGTCCAACGAAGTATCGGCCGACGCCGTGTTCGTGCTGCCGCCCCCCGGCCGCCGCACCGTTGGGGCATTGATGCAGGGAAAGCGTCCCCGGCCGAGCCGCTGGATCCGTCGCTGGCGCGCCGCATGGGTCGAGTCGTGGTGAGCGTCGACCGGGTGATTGCCCGGCTGCTCGATGGCGACATAGTGCTGGAGCGAGCCCCGTTGCTTGGCGAGGCGCGGCGGATCTCGGCTGATGAAGCTCCCCTCGCCGTGGAATCGACCGCGCTCGCCGCCGTCGATTCGCTCATCGGCCTTGGGCCGCTCGAAACGCTGCTCCGTGACGAGAAGGTTTCCGACATCCTCGTCAACGGACCTTCCGAGGTTTGGGTCGAACGGGAGGGCACGCTTTTGAGGAGCGACGTGATGTTCTCGGGGCCGGCCGCGGTCGTCGCGGCGGTGGAGCGCATTCTGGCGCCGCTCGGCCTCCGCCTCGACAGGGCCAGCCCTACTGTCGACGCTCGGCTGGCGGACGGCAGCCGCTTGCATGCCGTCGTACCGCCTGTTGCGGTGGATACCCCGATCGTGGCAATTCGTCGGTTCACCCGGT
The DNA here is from genome assembly GCA_041586155.1 of Acidimicrobiia bacterium. Classification (GTDB taxonomy): domain Bacteria; phylum Actinomycetota; class Acidimicrobiia; order Spongiisociales; family JAENVV01; genus JBFGJH01. Next base: position 81,721 of record JBFHAT010000007.1, on the reverse strand, counting down.
CGGTGCGTGACCTCGAGCAGCTCGAGGCGTCCGGTGCCATCGACGCCGATGGGGCACATCGACTCGGCGAGGCGGTGCGTTCGCGTCACAACTTGGTGGTGTCGGGTGGTACCGGCGCCGGCAAGACGACCTTGCTCAACGTGTTGTCCACCGAGATCGACCCAGGCGACCGCGTCGTCACGGTCGAGGACGCAGCCGAGCTGCAACTCGTGGGTCATGTCGTGCGGCTCGAGGCCCGTCCCCCCAATGCCGAAGGCGCCGGCGAGGTGACTCTTCAACAGCTCCTTCGATCAGCGCTCCGCTTGCGGCCGGATCGGATCATCGTAGGTGAGGTCCGCGGGCCCGAGGCCCTCGACATGATCAATGCCCTCAACACGGGTCACGACGGATCGATGTCGACCGTTCACGCCAACAGTCCGGCCGAGGCGTTGTGGCGGTTGGAGACACTTGCTCTGAGCGGCACCTCCCGGGTCGGCGAGGAAGCCGTCCGCCGCCAGCTGAGGGCGGGGATCGACCTCGTCGTCCAAGTCGCCCGACGAGGCGGAGGCAGGCGGGTCACAGAAATCGCAGTTGTTGGACGAGAGGGCGCAGTCACGGAGTGGTCGTGGCGCTGGTCGTGATCCTGGCCGGCGCAACAGCAGCCGGACCTCGACGGTGGCTGGAGGCTGGTCTCATGGTGTGGGCGCTGCAACATGCAGTTCAGGCGGCTGCGGTTGCCTTTCTCGCAGCGACGGCCGCCATGGTGGGCAAGCGGCGCCGGATGACCGACGAGGCCGTGTTCCTCCAGGCCACGGCGCTCGAGTTGCGTGCCGGGGCGAGCTTACGCTCCGCACTCGACGCCGCTGCCGACCGAGCGCCGCACCTGCCGTTGGAGGCAATCAAGCGGAGGGCAGCGGCCGGAGTCCCGATCGACGAACTGGCCGGAGGGCTGCAGACGGCGCTTCCGCGTTACGGACGGGTTGCGGCGGCGGCCCTGACCGCTGCTGCCGTTACGGGCGGTCGGGTCGCCGGCGTGTTCGACAGCCTCGCCCAGATCGCAGCCGAGGATCGCGAACTGGACCGAGAGCGACGAGCCGCCACTGCCACGGCGCGCCTGTCGGCATGGGTGGTGGGAGGCCTCCCGTTTGCGTTCCTCCTGTTTGGCGCGGCGACGGGCCGCTTCGGGTCCCTTGTCTCATCGACGCTCGGCGTTGCAATCGTCGCCGTCGGAGCCGGATTGATCGCATTGGGCGGCCTCGTGGTATCAGTCATGCTGCGGCGAGCCCTGCCGTGAACTTCCTCCTTGCAGGTGCTACCGGGGCGGCAGTACACCGACTAAACGCAATCCCCGGCGAAGCCCGAACCCCTGCAGCATTGACCGCGGCGTTGACTGTGTGGCGGCCCACCGCCGGGGTGATGGCGGCGGTGGTGATCCTGGCCGTTGCTCGGGCTCGGTCCGTCGCCCAGCGCCGGGCGGAAGCCTGCGCGGCGGAGGAGGACGTGGCCGTGCTGGCCCGCAGCATGCTCGTCGGGCTGTCAGCCGGGCTGTCGACTCGCGCGAGTCTCGAATTGGCCGGTCGTCATGTCGCCGGACAGCTACAGGCCGAGGTGCGGCGTCTGCTGCGGGCCGCAGTCAAGGGCGGGATGGCCGAGGCGCTGCGCAATCATGAGGGTCGGCTGGAACGCCTGACCATGCTCATGGCCCGCGCACATCTGACCGGGGCGTCGATCTCGGACGCCGTACACGGGTTTGTTGCGGAGCGGCGGGACGACGACCGCACCCGCAGCCTCGAGGCGGCCCGCCGCCTTCCGGTGAAGCTGACCGTCCCCTTGGCGTTGCTGATCCTGCCCGGATTCGTGGTTCTGACTGTGGGGCCCTCGGTTCTCGAGTCGGTCCAACGCCTGCTCGGCCCGCTGTTGACCGTCCCGTGATGTCACTTCCTCCCGCAGCTGGCCGGCCGCCAGCACGACAGAAAGGAGCACACATGCTCGACATCTTCGGCCGCGCATGGGTCGGCTGGGCTGGGAGCGAAGAAGGGCAGGGCACGGTGGAGTACGTGCTGGTGATTCTGGCCGCCGCCGCCATTGCCCTCGCTTTGATCGGATGGATGGCATCCGACGGGCTCGTGTCGAACCTGTTCAGCTCGGTGCTGAGCAAGGTCATCGGCTTCGTCACCGGCGGCTGACCATGCGCAGTGAGCAGGGGTCGGCCGTCGTCGAGTTTGCGATGATCATTCCCGCCGTCGTGCTGGTCCTGCTCGCCGTCGCCGAGGTGACGGCGGTCGCCCGCACCCAATTCGAGCTTGCCCAAGCAGCTCGGGAAGGCGTGCGGGTGGCCGCCACTGCGCCAGACACGACCAGAGCAGTCGCAGCGGCTCGTGCAAGCCTCGGAGAGGAACTGGCTGGTCGAGCGAGGGTCGGAGTCACTCGACCGGCGGCGGTCGGCGAACACGCCATAGTCACGGTGGAGGTGCCGTACCGGTTACCGGTGATCGGTACCACCGTCACGTTGCGCGCGTCGTCGGTGATGCGCATCGAGTTGTGACCGACCATGGCTCGGTGTCCGTGGTCATCGGTGCCCTCGGGGCACTACTCGTGTTGGTGGCGCTGGCCGTCGCGGCACTGGGAATGGGAATGGCCGCTTCCGAACGGGCGGCAACGGCCGCTGAGGCGGCGGCGCTGGCTGCCGCGACGGCAACGTTCCCGCCTCTGGCGACGGCAACGCCCGTCGAGGAAGCGCGGCGGCTCGCCGCCGCCAACGGTGCTCGTTTGATTTCATGCCGGTGCGATGCCGATGGGAGCTACCGGCCCCGCACGGCCGTGGTCACCGTCGAGATCGAAACGAATGTCCCGGTGTTGGGCACCGTCGGCTTTCGGCGCACGGCCGCCGCCGAGCTGGAGCCGGTCGATCTGCTTCGTTGACGGTGTTGACTGAGTAGGGTCGATTCAGGGCGTGACGTGACGCGAGTTGCGCCAGGAGGCAGTCGCATGCATCGGTTCTTGTGGGTCTTACAGATCTTCTTGGGGATCTACTTCATCTTCGTGGGGATCAACCATTTCATCGTTCCCGAAGGCCTACCCAGCGCCATGTCGTGGATGTACGACCTGTCGGATGGTCTTCACATCGTGGCGGGAACCGCTGAGATCCTGGGTGGACTGGGGCTGATCCTTCCTGGGTTGACCAAGATCCGCCCCGAACTGACGACGTTTGCCGCGGTGGGCCTCATCATCGTGATGCCGGGCGCCTTCATCTGGCACCTGGGTCGCGAAGGGGAGATCGCCAACATGATCACCAACCTCGTGCTGATCGCCCTGCTGGCGGTAGTCGCCTACGGTCGCTGGCGTCGCGATCCGTTTCCGGGCACGTTTGGAGCTCCTGCGACCTGACCCGGCAACCGCATTCGGCTGGAGTGCACTCAGCCGCCAGTGGTCTCGGCTTCCTTCTCGATCAGCGCTCGGAGCCGGTCGGCGTCGCCTTCTGACCAGGTGTCGGATGCGACGATCAGCGCCCATGCGTCCGATTGGGCCGCCCCGAACTTGTGACCATGTCCTAGGGGTGCATTCGTTCCGACCGCGAGGTCGACGAGCACCTGGAGGTAGGTCACTCCTGGCACATACGGCATCCATCGTGAGACGTCCGATCCCCTGGGCTCGTCGAGCCACGCCGGCCGGCCCACGATCAGATCCGGGCTGAACCACGTGATGGGGTCGGAGGGGTGCTGCAGGTACACGACCCTCGGTCGATGCCACGGCCCGGGAATGCTCGAGAGAGCGCCCGCGTCAGGCCCGAAGCGGACGGCGGCGCCATCTCCGACGTTGGGGTGCCAGATCGGTGAGCCCTGCTCACGCTGGGCAGTGAGGTCGCTCCACAGACGGTTGGCGAACGATGGTCCCACCCAGAGCACCCCATCGGCGCGCCTACGCACATCGTCGAGATCGTCGAAGAGGGCTTCGAGGGCGAATGATCCGAGGCTCTCTCCGTACAGGAGCAGGATGGGTCGTTCCGATGCATCCATCGATGCGATCCTGCGCTGAACAGCCTCGAGGAGGGCTCGGGTCGAGGCGATCGAAACGTCCTGGTTTCCGAGCAACAAGACCCAGCTGGGCAGATACGAATACTGGACGGCGACGGCCGCGGTGTTCCCGTTGAAGATGAACTCCAGAGGATCGACTGCAAACGGATCGATCCATCCGGTGCCGGTGGGGGCGATCAACACGATCGCCTCTCGTTCGAAAGCGCCAATTCTCTCCAACTCGGTGACGGCGAGCCGGGCCCGATCGGTCACGGAGTCCGCCGAATCGAGCCCGACGTAGACTCTGATCGGATCCTCGGCCGGCCGGCCATTGAAGTCCTCCAGCTCGGCGCGGAGGCGAGCCGAAGAAACGAACAGCCTTCCCTGCCTGCCCATCCCCTCCCAGTCGATCAACGAGCCAGGCCCTCCGGCCAAGGTGGTCAACTGAGGCTGTTCGACCGTGGGGTCGTGACGTTCGTTTGCGGCGAGGAGGGAGTTGCCAACCGCACCGAACAGACGCCCCGCAACCAGGACATCCAACCCGACGGCCACGACCACGACGAGTGTCACGAACGCAGCGGCGGTGGCAATCCCGTCGGGCATCCACCTGGCCAACAGGCCGACGAACCAGCCCCACGCTCGGCGAAGAACCCGGAGCAGCGCGAGCAGGAGGTATCCCAGCGCAGCGGCGATGGCGACGACCCCGATCGTGTACGCAGCGACCGAGCCGGACATGCCCATCAGACGACGAACGTCCGACTGCCACACCCAGTGGAGCGCGATCCCCCAAAGCAGGACCACCGCCACGGCAGTCAGCGCGGCCAGGCGAAGTCGCCGGGTCCACTCGGAAGGCTCGATGCGACTGGTCATGGGTGCCAGCAGGCGACCCGTCGCATGCCCGATCAAGTAACCGACGACGACTGCGAGCGCGGAGATGATTCCCTGCAGATGCCACGGACGGGGCAATAGAGAAGGCGTCAATGATCCGGCCGCAGCCAAACCAGCAAGAGAAAGCGCCGGCAGTGAGGGGCGCCACATGAACCATGCGGCAGGCGTGCCCTTCGGCCGCGCGTCGGGCAGCTCGATATCGAGAGGCTTTGACGCCGGCTGCACCTTCACCTTCAAATGACGAATCTATCCACCCAGCACGTTCGGGTGCATGAAGATTTCGGCTTGGATCGCAGCCTGCTTGCCCATGCGTAGGCGAGCTGGCGATGTGCCGCACACAGAACAGCGCCAGGAGGGGATAATCGGAGGGTGACGCATCGAACCCGTATCGTGCGAAGTCTGGTTCTGGGGCTGCTGGTAGCCGCGCTTTCGTCGGTTGCTGCCGGCGCAGCCGAGAGCACCGGAGTTCTCGTCACAGACGTCGACGGGGCGATCACGCCGGTGGTGGCAGATCACCTCGCAGACGCAGTCGACGCAGCCGCCGAGACGGGGTCGGTGCTGGTGGTGAGGATCGACACGCCTGGCGGGCTCGATGTGTCGATGCGCGACATCGTGCAGACCTTCCTCAATGCACCGGTGCCGGTGGTCGTCTATGTCGAGCCGCAAGGAGCCAGGGCGGCCTCGGCCGGTACGTATATCACCATGGCTGCGCATGTCGCCGCGATGGCACCCGCCACCGCCATCGGCGCCGCCACCCCCGTCGATCTGCAGGGCGGCCAGGAGGTGAGCGACAAGATCCTCAATGACGCTGCCGCCTTTGCCGTGTCGGTGGCCGAACGTCGGCAGCGGGACACCGCGTTCGCCGAGGACGCGGTTCGCAAGGGCACATCTCTCACCGCGCAGCAAGCCGTCGACACCGGAGTGGTCGATCTGGTGGCGACCGACCTCGACGACCTTCTCGACCAGATCGACGGTCTGAAAGTCGAAGTCGGCGGCGATGAGGTCACGCTTGCCACGGCCGGAGCGACGCCCGAGCGTTATGACATGTCTCGATTCAGACGCATCCTGGGTGGGATCGCCGATCCCAATCTGGCGGTGCTGTTCCTGTCGATCGGCACCTTGGCAGTGGTGTACGAGGCCGCCAACCCGAGTCTGGGTTTCGCCGGGATCGCCGGTGTGATCCTGCTGCTGCTCGGATTCGCCTCCCTCTCGGTGCTGCCGGTGCAGGTCGCCGGTATTGCGCTGCTGGTGCTGGCCATTGCGCTGTTCGTCGGGGAAGTGTTCGTGCCGGGAGTGGGCGTGATGGCGGCAGGAGGAACGGTCGCATTGTTGCTGGCCGGCGTGTTCCTCTTCGAAGGAGACGTGGCGGTCAGCCCGCCCGTCCTGTGGCCGACGGCATTGGTGATGGGCGCCGCCGCCGCCATCGCCGGACGCGCTGCTCTCAGGGCCCGAACCCGGCCGCCGACGACGGGAGCGTCCACATTGATCGGCCGCACGGCCACGGTCGTTGCCGGCGGAGCAGCAGGGCAGTGGTCGGCGTTCGTCGACGGCTCGTGGTGGACGGTGCGTCGCCCCGACGGCGAGCTTCACGATGGCGATGTGGTGGAAGTAGTCTCGGTGGACGGCCTCGAGCTGAACGTCGAGCCATCGGAAGGACCACGTGGCACCTGAACTCGCTATCGGATTGGCAATCGCCGGTGCACTCATCGTCGCCCTGCTGAGGGCTGCGATTCGCATCCTGCCCGAATACGAGCGGGGTGTTCTGTTTCGGCTGGGACGGGTCACCGGAGAGGCGAAAGGGCCCGGCCTCGTCTTCATCATTCCGATCGTCGACCGGCTGCTGAGGGTCAGCCTGCGCACGATCACGCTCGACATCCCACCCCAAGACATCATCACCAAAGACAACGTCACGGTTCGGGTCAACGCTGTCGCCTACTTCCGCGTCGTCGATCCGAACCGAGCCATCCTCGAGATCGAGAACTACAACTTCGGGACGTCGCAAGTGGCGCAGACGACGCTGCGAAGCATCGTCGGTCAGGTCGAGCTCGACGAGCTCCTCATCAACCGCGACGAGATCAACCGTCGCCTTCAGCAGATCATCGACACGCTCACGGACCCGTGGGGGGTCAAGGTGACCCTCGTGGAGATCAAAGACGTCGAACTGCCCGACGCCATGCGCCGGGCGATGGCCCGCCAGGCCGAGTCCGAGCGCGAACGCCGCGCCAAGGTGATCCACGCCCTCGGTGAGAAAGAGGCCGCCGAGACCCTCGCCGACGCGGCCCGGTTGCTCGAGGACCGTCCCGAGGCGATGCAGCTCCGGCTCCTGCAGACCATGGCCGAGGTCTCGGCCGAGCACAACTCCACGTTGATCTTTCCGCTGCCGATGGAGCTGCTGCGGGCCCTCGACGCCTACAGCCGCCGCAGCGACTGAGCCGGCAACGGTGCACGATTTGCTCGTGGCCTAGGTTGGCGTCGTGGACGACTCGGCGGTTCGTCTGTGGATCTACCGGCATTTCGTGGAGCACGGGCGCGCTCCATCTCTCGATGACATCGGGAACGCTCTGCATCTGACTCCGGCCGACGTCACTGCGGCGTTACGTCGCCTGGCGCACGACGCAGACGCGCTGGTCCTGCTGCCGGACAGCCCCTACTTGTGGATGGCCGAACCCTTCTCGGCCGTCCCCACCGGCTATCGAGTGGAATCCGGCGCCCAGACGTGGTGGGGCAACTGCATCTGGGACGCCCTCGCCATCCTTGCGCTCGTCGACGCCGACGGACGGGTCGAAGCGCGGTGCCTTCAGTCGGCGACCGAGCTCCTGGTGTCGGTCGTCGACGGTGCGCCTGCCCCGAGCGACGCCATCGTTCATTTCCTCGTCCCTGCTTCCGACTGGTGGCGCAGCATCGGTTTCACCTGAGCGACCATCTCCCTCTTCCGGTCGGAAGAAGATGTGGAGGCGTGGTGCAGGGACCACGGCCATCAGGCAGGTGCGACCATGTCCGTGGAGCGATGTTGGGAGCTGGGGCGGCGCTGGTATGACGACCGGCTCGACCCCGAATGGCGACGCCGCACCCCTGCGGAGCGTCAGGCGATCCTGCATGACGTCGGTTTGACAGGACCGTTCTGGCAGATCGAGTGAGCATCACAGCAGCGCGTCGAGCAAGCTGACGGCGCCTGCTTTGGACAGGGGTTCGTTGTAATTACCGCACTTGGGCGAGACGATGCAGCTCGGGCACCCGTCGCCACACACGCAGCTCTGAATCGAATCTCGGGTGGCGCGCAGGTGTTCGGCTACGACCTCGAACGCCATCGGCGAGATCCCCGCCCCGCCCGGATAGGCCTCGTAGATGAAGATCGTGGCCGTGTCGGTGACCGGGTGGTAGTTGGTGGAGAGTCCGCCGATGTCGTATCGGTCGCAGATCGCAAAGAGGGGCAGCATGCCGATTGCTGCGTGCTCGGCGGCGTGGAGAGCGCCCAGCAGGTGGTCGACGGGCAGCTCGAGTCGGTCGATGATCGAATTGGGGATCGAGTACCACACAGCCTCAGTCGTGTACATCGTCGGCGGCAGGTCGAGGTACTCGGTTGCCACCGTTTCGCCCGAGCCGATCAACTTGCGCTGGTAGCCCACAACCTTTTGCTCGACCCGTACGGATCCCAGGAACACGTTTGTCGGACCCACCGACGTCTCAGACCGGGTGTCGACCACGTCGAGCCAGGTGTCCTGCTGCGCCTGCGTGTAGTAGTCGACAGGGGCGGGCCGAACCCGCACCTCACGCTGGTCCCCATTGAGCTGGTCGACGACGTATGTCTCGCCCTGGTGCAGGTAAACCGCACCCGGATGCGCCTCGCGGTAGACCCGTGATGCTTCGAACGTGCCGATGACTTCCGCCTCGGTGACGTCCAGGATCGTGTACGTATTCGAGCCTGCGGTCCGGATACCCACCCGGCCGGCCGGCGAGACCGTGCGATTCCAGACCATCCGGCCCCTTCTCGCGACCAGGTGACCTTCGGCTGCGAGGGTGGCAACCGCTTCTTCGGTGTTGTTGCCGAAGTATCCCCGGTCGGCCAGGTCGAGCGGCAACTCGTGGGCGGCACAGGCGACATGTGCTTCCAACACCTTCGGGTTGTTGGGGTTGATCACCGCAGCTTCCGGGCTGCGCTCGAACAGCTCGTGCGGATGACCCATGAAGTACTGATCGAGGTTGTCCTGGCCGCCGACGAGCACCGCCAGAGATCTACGCATGGTGCGCCCCGCCCGTCCCGCCTGCTGGCGGAACGACGAGATCGTCCCCGGAAACGTGTTGATGACCGCGGCGTCGAGGGCGCCGACGTCGATGCCCAGCTCGAGCGCATTGGTGGCAGTGATGCCGAGCAGGCTTCCCGAGAAGAGCCGCCGCTCAGTCTCCCTCCGGTCGGCGGCCCGATAGCCAGATCGGTACGGCGCGATGCGGTCCTTCTTCTCGGGCGAGAGCCGGTCGCGTGCCCACCGATAGATCAGCTCGGTGGCTTTCCGCGAGCGCGAGAACACGATGGAATGTTGATCGTGCTCGACGAGGTCGACGAACAGGTCGGTGGTCTCGGTGAGGGCCGATCGTCGCACCGAAGAGTCGTCGGGGTCGAGTGGTGGATTCCACAGCGCCACCATCCGTTCGCCCCTCGCCGAGTCGTCGCCGTCGCAAACCGTCACCTCCACACCGGCCAAGGCAGCGGCCAGCTCACCGGGATTGCCGATCGTCGCGCTGGTGAACACGAAGATGGGATCGGCTCCATAGTGAGTTGCCATTCGCCGGAGCCGCCGGAGAATCAGCCCAACGTGGCTGCCGAAGATGCCCCGGAACATGTGCATCTCGTCCACGACGACGTACCGCAGCCGCAGGAGGAAGTCGGCCCACTGGCCGTGGTTGGGAAGGATCCCGACGTGCAACATGTCAGGGTTGGTCAGCACGACGTTGGCGTTGCGACGAACCCAAAGCCGATCCTCACGCTCGGTGTCGCCGTCGTAGGTGGCAGCCACCAGTCCCGGAATCCCCAGCTCTCCGAGGGCTCTGAGCTGGTCCTGTGCCAGCGCTTTGGTCGGGTAGAGGAGGAGAGCCGTCGAACGCGGCTGGTCCAAGATCTGCTCGGCGATCGGCAACTGGTAGCAAAGCGTCTTGCCGGACGCGGTTCCTGCCACTACGACCGTGTGCATGCCGGACCGAATCGACTCGACGGCTCGCGCTTGATGCCGGTAGAGACGGCTGATGGCTTTTTCGGCGAGGAGGTCGGCCAGACGAGGGTCGACTGCGAGGTCCGAGTGGATGGCTCCCCGAGCGGGCAACCGTTCGATGTGGACGAGCTCGCCCTCGAACCCGTCCTGTTCGGTCCAGCCGGCGACGATCTCTTCCAGGTCCATCCTCAGCGGAGGCTAGACCCGTCCTCGGACATCGTTGGAGGCGGCCGGAGGTAAAATGCGATGCGGCTCTGGTGCGATCGGAACGGCGTGCCGGAAAGGAGCCGCGCATGATCCGCCTCGTATCGTTGGGCCCGGTGACGTTGTGTTTGGTGGCTGCATGTGGTGCCTCGCCGACCACAACGACCGCCCTCTCTTCGCAACAGCCGGCCGACGCCCCGGTGGTGACCGGGACAACCTCTACCAGCGAGCCGGCACCGACCAGCACCCAGCCGATGGCGACCTCGACCCGCTCGACAGCGGTGCCGCCGCCGACGACGACGTCGGTGCCCCCAACCACGACCACGGTGCTCGCCGGAGAGCCGTGGGACCTGTTCGTCCCCGCGCCGAGCGACGGTTCGGTGGTCGGTGTCGCCAACGTGAAGCACGATGACGTCCTCAATGTGCGGTCGGGGCCGAGCGTCGGTTTTGACGTGATCACGACGCTCGAGCCATTGCGGATGGGGATCCTCGGCACCGGCGACGGCTGGATCCTGCCGTCGGGTGCCATATGGTGGAAGATCGACGTCGACGGGATGATCGGGTGGGCCAACTCGGGCTTTCTCACCCGGTTTGCCGCTTACACCGACATCACCGATCGGGTCGGCCCCATGGCAGATTCGGCCACGATGCTCGAGCTCGGTCAATCGGTGGCGGCAGCGGTTGCGTCGGAGTCGATCGACGTGACTCCGTTGATCACGCTGGTTGCTGCGCCCGGTGATGTGGCGGACGACGTGGCGATCTTCGACCTGTTCGGTCTGGCGGACGACTCGGTCGAAGGGCAACGGTTGCGCATCACCGGCGGCCCCGCGGCGTCGGGATTCCAGCTGCTGTCGGTCGAGAGCTCCCCGATGTGCGCCCGCGGAGGGGGCGGCGGCATCGGGCTCTGCCCCTGACGGCCCATCGGCGACGTAGGATGCACGGCGTGACCCGCCGCCGCATCCCGGTCGCTTGTGACCTGCCCGAGCCGGATTCGGTCCGGCAGGCCCTCGAGTGGTCCGATTTGCGCCGATACCTCCTGCGCCGCCGCCCGATCGAAGCGGGCGTGGAGCTCACGTTTCCGGCGGAAGTCGAAGGCGTGCTGCGCGACCTGGCCCGGCGCGAAGCCGAATGCTGCCGCTTCCTGTCGTTGACCGTGGCTCAGACCGACCGCGATGTGCGTTTGGAGATCACCGGTCCGCCCGAAGCAGCCGTGGTGATCGAGCTGCTCGCCGGGTACCCGGCAGCCTGATCTCTACTCAGGCACGACGTCCAGAACACGGTCCGAAAGGTCGTCGAAGATCTCGAATGCCCCGTCCGACAGGTACACCACCGACGCCGATCCGGCTCGGCCCGGGCTTCCGGGGGCGACCAGGTTGGGGATCTCGAATGGGTCCTCTTGCGCCAGCGCCGCCGCGGTGATTTGTAGGAGCTGGGCAGGGGTGAGATCGGTGAACGTGTGCTTGTCGAGCGACTCCAGGAACTCGGGGATGTGAAGGGGTCCCCGCTCCTGGGCCGCCTGCAGCCCCCACTGCATGATGACGCCCTGATGGAACGAGCGGGTGAAGTCGCCGCCGGCCAGAGTGCGGTTGCGGGCGAAGGCCAGCGCCTGGAACCCGTCGATCATTTGCACTCCGGCCTGGAAGAAGGCATCGGACTTGGGCTCGTTCATCGCAAAGGGGATCTCGATGGTGAACCCGCCCATGTCGTTGACGAGTCGAACGAATCCCGCAAAGCCGGTCACGATGTACCCGTCGAAATCGAGTGAAGTCAAGGTCTCGGCCGCCTCGGTAGTCACCTCGGGGCCGCGGCTCGCCATCGTGTTGGTGATCTTGTCATTGCGGCCATACGGCGCTTCCACCCAGCTGTCACGCGGCAGGCCGACGATCGATGCCGATGACGCGTCGGCGGCGACCGTGACGATATGGAGACTGTCCGCTCGTAACTTGATGGGATCTTCGCGGGTGCGGGCGTCGGAGCCGATCACAAAGATCTGGTGGTTGCGGTGGCCGTACCAAGCGGGCACGCCGAGTGACACGAGGTCGGCGCCGACGATCTCCCACCGCGCTCCGCCCGGAGAGACGGCCAGGATCACATCGTCGCCTGCGGTGACGACCGCCACTTGTCGTTCTTGAATCGTGCCGGCAGCCCACTCCACGGCTACGGCCGCCGGAGCCGGCCGAGGCGACGGGTTGTCGCGCAGGTGGTCGACGAGGCCCTGCCGAGCCTGGGCCTGCCCCTGCACGCCTGACGCCAACAGATAGATGGCCTCCACCTGGTCTGCCAGGTCGCCAGGGAGAGCCGATGCCGAGGTCACCTCCACCGAGGGTGGCTGGGTCGTGGTGGGAGCAGGCTGTGTGGTGGGTGGCACCGTGGGGGCGGGCAGCGTTGTCGTCGGGGAGGCGTCGCCGCGAGAGCAGGCTGAGACGATCAGCAGCAAAGAGGCCGCCGCGAACACGGCGCGATGTGAGAGAGGCATGCGTTCTCGAGATGGGGGAGAAGCCGGCAGTGTACGCGCCGGCGCGTCCTAGACGTCAAGTTCGGGGCTTCCGGCGCCGTGCGTATACTGCCGCCGATTTCCACCATCGGGAGAATGTGATCCATGACTGCTGACTTCTTCGTGGCGCTCGCGGCTGTTGCCGGTGTCGCCGCTCTCGCACTGGCGGTTGTCTTCAGCCGCCAGGTGCTTGCGACGAGCCAGGGCAACGAGCGCATGATCGAGCTGGCCACGGCGATTCGCGAGGGAGCGATGGCGTTCCTGCGCCGTGAATACACCTGGGTGGCGGGCTTCGTGGTGATAATGGCGTTGCTGATCGGGTCGCTTCTCGAAGACGGTTTGCAGCGAGCGCTTGCCTATGTCGGTGGGGCGGTGTTGTCGGCCGCGGCCGGGTTCATCGGAATGCGGATTGCCACCGCCGCCAATGCCCGCACCGCCGAAGCGGCGCGGCAGGGGGGCATCGTCCAGGCGCTGCCGCTGGCGTTTCGAGGTGGCGCCGTGATGGGCTTCACCGTGGCCGGGTTCGGGCTGCTGGCCGTCACCATCGGGTACCTGTTGTTCGTCAGCGGGGAGTCCGGCGACGCGCTGGGCAGGGGAGCCGAGATCGTCGCCGCGATCGGCCTGGGCGGATCGTCGATTGCGCTGTTCGCCCGCGTCGGGGGCGGGATCTACACCAAGGCTGCTGACGTCGGGGCCGACCTGGTGGGGAAGGTAGAGGCCGGCATCCCCGAGGACGACCCTCGCAATCCGGCGGTCATCGCCGACAACGTCGGTGACAACGTCGGGGACGTGGCCGGGATGGGCGCCGACCTGTTCGAGTCGTATGTGGGCTCCCTGGTTGCGCCGGTGGCCTTTGCTGCACTGGCATTCACCGGGGCGGCATTTCAGGCCGAAGCCATCATCTTTCCCCTGGCGGTGGGGGCGCTGGGAATGTTCGCGTCGATCGTCAGCTCGTTCCTGGTCAGGCCAAAGGACGACAGCGACCTGGCTGCCTCGCTTCACCGAGGGACCAACACTGCGATGGTCCTGGCGGCGCTGGCAGTCCTCGGCCTGGCCTTCGTCTTGTTCGGCGGCAAAGAAGGCGTACGCCCGCTCGGGCTCTTCATTGCGGTCGTGATCGGCCTGATGGTCGGGTTCGCAGTGGGAAAGCTCTCGGAGATCTACACCTCGGACCACTACAAGACCGTCAAGGAGATCGCTCGCCAGGCCGAGACGGGCCCCGCAACGGTCATCTTGAAGGGAATCGCCGAAGGCAAGCGGTCGGCCGCGTATTCGGTCATCGTGACCGCCGCCGGCATCGCCGGCGCCCATTGGGCGGGCGACTGGGCTCTGGGTGACTCCGGTGGGATCTACGGGGTGGCCATTGCCGCCATCGGCGTGCTCGCCACGCTGGGAATCACGATCGCCGTCGACGCTTACGGGCCCATCGCCGACAATGCCGGCGGCATCGCCGAGATGGCCGGCCTACCTCCCGCGGTACGAGAGACGACCGACGCCCTCGACTCACTGGGCAACACCACCGCGGCGGTGGCCAAGGGCTTCGCCATCGCCTCGGCCGCCGTGACGGCGCTGGCGCTGTTCGCCACTTTCACCCAGGCGGTGGGTTTGTCGAGTATCAACCTCATCAATGTCGGGACGACGGTAGGTCTCTTCCTCGGCGCCATGTTCCCGTATCTCTTCTCGGCGATGACCATCAACGCGGTCGGTCGCGCCGCGTTTCGCATGATCGAGGAGGTGCGCCGGCAGTTCCGCGAGATCCCAGGTCTGCGGGAGGGAAATCCCGATGCGCGGCCCGAATACGCCAAATGCGTCGACATCGCAACTGCGGGTGCTTTGCGGGAGATGCTGATCCCCGGCGCCTTGGCGATCGCCCTGCCATTGATCATCGGGTTCATCGACGTCGAGGCGTTGGGTGGATTCCTCGCTGGAGCGCTGGTGTCGGGTTTCCTCCTCGCCATCTACATGGCGAACGCCGGCGGCGCATGGGACAACGCCAAGAAATATGTCGAGTCGGGCGCGCACGGCGGCAAGGGCTCCGATGCTCACAAGGCTGCCGTGATCGGTGACACGGTCGGCGACCCCTTCAAGGACACCGCCGGTCCTGCCATGAACATCGTCATCAAGGTGATGACGATCGTGTCGCTCATCTTTGCTTCGGCGTTCTGACCTGCCGTGGGCTAGTCCACTGCCACAGCTACGGTTGGCTCGATGAAGATCACCTTTCTTCGGCACGCCGAAACCGAGCACAACGCCGCCCGGCGCTGGCAGGGTCATGCCGCCGGCGTGCTGAGCGAGGAAGGTCGTCTTCAAGCTCGCACCGTCGGAGAGCGGCTCGGCGCCGAGGGCTTCGACATCGTGGTGTCATCCGACCTCGGCCGGGCGCTGGAGACCGCCGATCTGGCCGGCCTGGCCGCCGAGCCGTCAGCGGATTGGCGGGAGATCGACGTCGGTGAGTGGTCGGGCAGGTCTCATGCCGACGTTGCGGAGCATGATGGAGCGACCCTCGCCGCCATGCGGCGCGGCGAGCCGGTCAGGCTCGGCAGGACCGGTGAGACACTTCCTGCATTCGCCGGACGGGTTCGAGCTGCCTTCGAGAAGCTTGCAGCCCGCATTCCAGAGGACGGCGCTGCGCTGGTGATCACCCACGGCGGGGTCATCCGGTCGCTCGTTGCCGACGCCTGGGATCTCTCCTTCCCCAACCGAACCGCAGGCGTCATCGGTAACTCGTCTTTGACCACCTTCGCCCAGGAGTTCGGCCACTGGCGGCTCGCCGGCTTCAACGACGTCGGCCATCTCGGCCCGGACGCTGCGTTTCGGCTCGAACCCGGCGACCGGATCGTCACTCTTGCTCGCCATGGCGAAACCGACGCCAACACCAAGCAGGTGTGGCAGGGTCAGACCGATTGGGGCCTCAACGACACTGGGCGCCTCCAGGCCAAGGCGCTTGCCGGTTGGTTCGGAGCGCCGGCCGCACTGGTCTCATCGCCGCTGGGGCGGGCCGTCGAGACGGCCACGGTGGTCGCCGGCGGTCCGCCTGCGACGCACGACGGGCTCATGGAGATGTCGATGGGCGACTGGGAAAACCTGCACACCGACGACATCAAGGCGGGCTGGCCCGATCTCTTCCGCAGCATCTACCAGGACAAGACCGACGCCAGACGGGGAGTGTCGGGGGAGTCGGTTGCCGACCTCACTCGCCGAATGAGCGCCGCCATGGATGATCTGGTGGCGCAGTCGGCCGGCGATCTGATGGTGGTGTCGCACGGTTCGGCCATTCGATCGTTCGTGGTCTCGATCCTCGGCAACGGCTATCACCGATTCTTGGCGACCGGCCTCATGCCCAACACGGGTCTCGCCCAGGTCGTGATTGGAAATCGCCCGCCCCGCCTGCAGAATTACGGTGTTGCGGCCCACCTGAGCGTTTTCTGATCATTCACCTTTCTTTAACCGTTTGTTGCGGCGTGCACAACGCCCTCGGTGAGATCGTCTTGTCGAGATCCCAGAACCTCGATAAGGAGCTGAACCCCACATGCGTGCAATTCTCACGGTGGTCGTCGCCGGGTGCATGGCTCTCCTGGCTGCCGGAGTGGCAGCCGCACTGAACGCCACGACAGATTCGGTCGTCGCGGCCGACCTCGCCGCCGGACTCCAGGTCGACACAACAGGCCCGTCGACGTCCGATTCCATGGTCGACACGACCGAGGACACGATGGTCGACACGACCGAGGACACGATGGTCGACACGACCCAAGACACGATGGTCGACACGACCGACCCGTCCGTCCCCACCTCGGTTGGCGATGACGACGATCCGTCGGACGAAGCCACCGACACCTCGGTGGCGACGTCCGTTCATGACGACGATGACGATTCCTCGGACGACACCACCGGCACCACGGTGGATGACGATGACGATTCCAAGGATGACGACTCGTCGAGCGGAAAGTCGGGCAGCGGCTCCGACGACGATTCATCCGACGACGACTGATCTACCCAGGAGGACCGAAGGAAACTTCCACTTTTGCTCCCCCGAGTGGTGACACTCCGACGGAGATAGCGCCCCCCTTCGCTTCGGCGGTTTGGCGGACGATATCTAATCCCAGTCCGGTGGAGTCCGCACCACTTACTCCCCGCCCCACCATGTACGCGGGGAACCCCGCACCGGCGTCCTCAACGATGAGGACGCCGGTGCCTTTAACGGTGACCTCGAATGCGGCTCCTTCGGGCGTGTGGGCGAACACGTTGGTGAGGAGGGCGTCGACCACCGCTTCGACGTCCGTCTCCGGCACCAGCACGTGGACCGGGTTCGAGTCGGCGAGCACTCGATAGGGCCGCTCTTGTTCCTCGGCCAGCGGAGCCCAGAACGCCACGCGGTCCCTTGCCACTGCAGCCAGATCAGTCGACACGCCCGCCCCCTCACGGAGCGGTCGGCGCGCCTGACGGATGACGGCGTCGACGGTCCGTTTGAGTTCTTCGACGTCGTCCGCCAGCCGGTTCTTCGTCTGTTCGTCGTCGAGCTGGTCGACATTCAGCTCGAGGGAGGTGAGCGGAGTGCGGAGGCGGTGCGACAAATTGGCCACCTGTTGCCGTTCCTGCTCGATGAGGGCACTGATCCTCTCGGCCATCGTATTGAACACCCGGCCGGTTTCCTCGATCTCCGTCGGCCCTGCCGGGGTGACCCGGACTTCGAGCTGCCCGTGGCTGATGGCGTTGGCCGCCGCCGACAGTCCTACCACCGGCTCGACGATCCGCTTCCCGAGGCGGTCGGCAACGAGAGCCGACAGCGAGATCGCCACAATCGCCAAGCCGGCGAGGATCGCCCAAGCGAGGCCGACGTTCTGGGCCAGCTCCACGTCGCTGGCGAAGCTCGTCACCACGTAGGTGTCCTCGCCGACGATCACCGGAATGGCGACGGCCTCGCCGCCCGGCACCGGGCTGCGTCGTGTTTGGGCGGCATCTCTGACCTGGGTGACCAACACCTCGCTCCGGGGATCGGGTCCCACTACTGACCCATCGCCTAGTACAACCGACACCCGGTCGAGCGCAGCCGATTGGATGCGAATGAGCTCGACCTCCTCGATCGTCTCGGGCTGGAAGATGGCGATCGCCGTGGCCAGCGTCTGGGCTTCTCGTTCGACGGCGACGATGGCCCGGTCGTGGGCCAGGTCACGGACCAGGATGGCGAGCGGTACGACGAACGCCAGCACGATCATCGATGCGATCGACACCGCCAGCCAAACGAGGGCCGGTCTCATTCGGGTGCCTGGAGCTTGACCCCGACCCCTCGCACCGTGTGGATGTAGCGCGGCTCGGAGGCCGTCTCGCCGAGCTTCCTTCGCAACCAGGACACGTGCACGTCAACAGTCTTGTCGGCGCCGCCGTAGGGCTGGCGCCACACCTCGGCGAGCAGCTCACGCTTGCTGACGACGGTGCCGGCTCGCTCGGCGAGGAAGGCCAGCACGTCGAACTCCTTCCGGGTCAGCTCGAGACTGTCACCTGCCAGCGAGGCCGTTCGGCCATCGCGGTCGACCGACAGCTCACCAACGACGAGCGTGGATGTGTCTCCTTCCGGATCCCCGCGGCGGCGCAACACGGCCCGAATCCGGGCGTCGATGTGGGCGCCGGAGAAGGGCTTCACCACGTAGTCGTCCGCGCCCTGGTTGAGTAGTTCGACGACTTTGCCCTCGTCGTCCTGCGCTGTGGCGATGATCACTGGCACGTCGGAGACGCTTCGGATCATCTTGAGCACCTCGGCCCCGGAGACGTCCGGCAACCCCAAGTCCAGCACCACGATGTCGGGAGCGGTGTTGATCGTCAGGTCGAGACCCGACATCCCGGTAGCGGCCGCCTCGACACTGTGCCGCAATCCGGCCAGCGCCCGCACGACCGCTTCGCGCACTTTTAGGTCGTCTTCGATCACGACGATGTTGGCCATCGCCCCAGGTTAGGAGCCGTCTCCCATGCTCGGAAGCGAGCCCCGCCGGCTTATGGAGGATTTAATCCGTCGTTGACCTGTCCCGCACCGGGGTGCGGCATACTGGGCGCGATCATGTCGCGTCGCGTCGCCCTCCTGGTCGCCTGGCTGGCTGCCACCGTCACACTCGGAGCCTTCGGCTACGGGGCGGTTGCATTGGTCGGCAGCCAAGTCACCGACCGGCCAACGGCCGAGATCGTCGACGTCACGACTACGACGCTCGAGGCAACCAGCACGACGGATGTCGAGAGCGACGAACCCGTGGCGGCGGGGAGCGGAGACGAATTCAGCCCCGAAACCACCCTCGTCGGCGCGACAACCAGCTCGACCACCACCTCGACGACCTCAACCACCTCGACCGGTTCGTCTTCGTCGAATTCGAGTGGGGGCGCGTCATCCGACACCACAGTGACGTCGTCGAGCACGACGTCCAGCTCGACATCCACGACGACCACCACCACGACCACGCCCGACGACGACGACGATTCCGACGGGTCGGAGAAGGTGACGGGCCCGTTCTCGTTCGGCTCGCCCGGCGGCGTCGTCACCGTGTCCTGCCAAGGCGACGACGTCTCGTTCGGCGGGGCGACACCGTCGAGCGGCGCCAGCGTCCAAGTGAAGAACCGCGGACCGTCGAAGGTGGTGGTCGAGTTCACCAAGGGTGAGAACGAATGGACGACCGAGGTGACCTGCGACAACGGCAAGGCGTCGGCCGAATACGACTGAGCGGACCTAGCATGGCCGCGTGCGGGTGCTGATCGTCACCAACGACTATCCCCCTCAGCCGGGCGGCATCCAGCAGTATCTCGCCAACATCGTCGACCACCATCGCGGCGACATAAGGGTGCTCGCCCCCGCTCGACCCGACGACACCGGTCCCGAAACCGACCCCCGAGTGCGCCGGCACCGGTCCGGATTCATGTTGCCGCTGCCCGGAGTCCGGCGCTGGGTCGAACATCATGTCGAAGCGTTCCAGGCCGACGTGGTCGTGTTCGGCGCTCCCCATCCGCTGGCCCTGTTGGGGCCGCGGATTCGATCGGAGACCCGGGTGCCATACGCGGTGATGACTCACGGTGCGGAACTCCTCATTCCGACCAGGGTCGCCGGGCTCAGGGAAACGATCGTTCGACCCCTGCGGCAAGCCGACACGGTGTTTTCGGTGAGCGAGTTCACCGGGCGCCACGTCGAGCGGCTGGCAGGAAGGTCCGCCGTGGTGCTCGGTGCGGGAGTCGACCTCGAGGTGTTCCACCCGGCTGATCACCCTCCGTCCCGGCTCGTCCTCGGCTGCGTCAGCCGGTTCGTCCCCCGCAAAGGTCACGACCGGGTCATCGAGGCAGCCGAGTTGCTGCAAAGTCGAGGGCACGACGTGGCGGTGCTGCTGGCGGGAAGGGGCCGGCTCGAAGGCCGCCTCCGCGAAATGGCCGCCCAGTCGCCCGTCGACGTGGAACTCCACGTCGATGTGCCATGGGGCCGGCTGCCCGAGCTCTACCGCATGATGTCGGTGTTCGTGATGCCTGCGTCGAGCCGCTGGTTCGGCCTCGAAGCCGAGGGGCTGGGCATCGTGTACCTGGAGGCAGCCGCCACGGGTATACCGGTCGTGGCCGGTCGGTCGGGCGGCGCGCCCGAGACCGTCGTCGAAGGGATCACCGGGTGGCTGGCAGAGAGCTCCCAGGAGATCGCCTCCGTCGTGGAGCATATGATCTCCACTCGCACCATCCGCCAAGCGGGGGCTGCCGCTCGCGTCCTGGCCGAAAGGGAATTCGGGTGGTCGGCCGTGGTGGACCGATGGGACGACGAGCTGGGAAGGGCCGTCGCCGAACCTCGTTAATCCTTGAATTCGGTCGCGCGAGGGTGTTTCGTTGAGAGCCACACGACCGAAGGAACCACCGCCTTGGCTGTCACCTACGTCATCGACACCTGCGTGTTGCTCGCCGACCCGCACGCCCTGCTCCGATTCGACGAACACCCAGTGGTGCTGCCGCTCGTGGTCATCGAGGAGCTCGACCGCAAGAAGACCCGATTCGACGATGTCGGCGCCAACGCCCGCAGCGCGCTGCGCCTCCTCGAGGAGCTGGGGGCGTCACGGTCGGGCGGCCTGCGCGAACCGGCACCACTGCCGGGTGGCGGGAACCTGCGCATCGAACTGAACAGGATCAACTCGCCGCGGATGCCCGCCGTGCTCGATCCGGCCACCTCGGACCATCGCATCCTGGCAAGCTGCCTCAACCTCTACGACGAAGGCGCCCCGCCAGTGCTCGTCACCAAAGACACCGCCCTGCGGATCAAGGGCGCCCAGCTCGGCTTGGAGGTGGAGGACTACCGGGGCGACACTGTCCAGGTGGATCAGCGCCACGCCGGCGTCATCGAGGTCACCGTCGATTCGGAAGTGATCGACCGGCTGTTCGAGGCCGGCAAGGCGACGCTGCCCGGTGTGTCCGCTCTCGTCAACGAGTTCCTCGTGCTGCGATCGGGGACCAGCCAGTCGGGCCTCGGCCGGGTGATCGAATCGGAGCCGGACTGCGTGATCGCCCGTGTGCCTGGGACCCGCCACGCCTTTGGGATGGAAGCGAAGAACATTCGCCAGGCGTTTGCGCTGGAATTGCTGCTCGACCCCGATGTGCCGGCAGTGTCGTTGATGGGGATGGCGGGGGCCGGCAAGACGTTCCTCGCCCTCGCCGCCGGCCTCGAACAAGTGGTCGAGCAGCGGCGCTATCGGAAAGTGGCGGTGTACCGGCCGCTGGTGGCCGTGGGTCGCCAAGAAGTGGGATACCTGCCGGGCGACCTCGAAGAGAAGCTCGAGCCGTGGATGGCAGCGGTGTACGACAACCTCCATGCGCTCTTCTCCGACAGCGAACCCGATTCGGCCAGAGACGCCATCGACGAGTTGACCAGCCGTGGCGAGCTCGAAATGGCGGCCATCACGTACCTCCGCGGCCGGTCGATCACCGGCGAGCTCGTCATCATCGACGAAGCGCAGAACCTCGAGCTGCCCACCCTGAAAACGATCCTCACCCGCATCTCCCAGGGAGCCAAGGTCGTGTTCTGCGGCGACTTGAGCCAGGTCGACAACCCGTACATCTCACCGTACGGAGGCATGGCCGCCCTCATCGAGAAGTTCAAAGGATCGCCGCTGTTCGGGCACGTGACCCTCGAGCGTTCGATGCGCAGCCCCTTGGCCGAGATGGCCGCCACCGTTCTCTGATAGAACAGGCAATCGTCCCGCCACCGTCCGTCGGCGAGGCGTATGCTCGGATCTCAGCAGCCGCGTGGGGATCAGGAGGATTTCGAGCGGCGTCCGCGAACACACAACACGTGGGAGGTAGTTCGTGATGTCAGTGAGACGACTGTTGGCGGTCTTGGCCGCGCTGTCGATGGCGATATCGATGGTGCCCGCCGCCGGCGCGACAGGGGGATACCTGACGCCGAAAGCGCCATACATCACTCTGGACCCCGGCGTACCAGCCGGATCGAGCGTCAAGGCGATCATCTCGACCGGTGAGATCGTCGACGGCGTGAAGTTCCAGGGTATTCCCGACGGGATCGGCTTGGCACCCAACGACGACGACTCCGTGGACGTGTACGTCGCCCACGAGCAGACGACGATTCCGTTCTTCGGCACGGCGGACTTCGAGAACGCCTCGGTGGCGAAGCTGACGTTGTCGACTTCTCCGGGCTCCATGGAGGGCGCCGTGGAGGCGGCCTCGGTGGCGATCTCACCCGACCTCGGGTATCTGCGGTTCTGTTCCGCCTCGATGGCCGGGCCGGCCGAGGGGTTCAAGGACTACGTCTTCTGGACGGGTGAGGAAGCCAACGACATCGTGCCCAGGTTGCCTGGACAGCCCTATCCGGCCGACCGTTCGCTCAACCCGGACCGCCAGGCCGGCTACGCGGTGGCACTCAACACCCGCACCGGACGCTCGGTCAACGTGCCCGGCATGGGCCGCCTGAACCACGAGAACACCATCGCACTGCCGGGCTACGAGAAGATCGTCATGCTGACGACCGACGACACGTTCTCGGGCCCGTCCGCGCAGCTGTACATGTATCAGTCGAACAGCCAGCGAAACGTGTTCGCCGACCGGGGCAGCCTGTGGGCGTTCCGGGTGACCCGCACCGATGAAGGTCGGATCGTCGCCGGTGATCCGTTCAACGGTGCCAACGACTACCTGGACATCCGCCCCGGCGACGACTGGCAAGGTGAGTTCATCCGCGTGCCACGCAACATCGCGCTGGGCACCACGGCCGAAGCGCCGCAGGATGCGCTGGAAAACTGGTCGAACGACAACAACGTGTTCCAGTTCATCCGGCTCGAGGACCTGGCCTACGACGTCAACGATCCGAGTGTTGTGTACATCGCCGACACAGGACGTTCGCGAGTGGTGCCGGACCCGGCCACGGGCCGTCTGGTGCGCGGGCCGAGTGGAACAACCGGCCTGGCCGACAACGGTGCCGTGTTCAAGATGGTCTTCGACGAGAACAACCCCCGCAAGGTGGTGAGCTTCTCGATGATGGCCCAAGGCGACGACGCCGGCGCCGGAGCGTTCGTTCCGTTCGTGTCGCCTGACAACATGGACACCAGCGCCAACAGCCTGATGGTGCAAGAGGATGCCGACAACGCCAAGATCTGGCAGTTGGATCTGTCGTCTGGTGCTTGGTCGGTCGTCGCCACCGTCAACGACCCTGACGGCGAGTCGAGCGGCATCGTCGATGCCTCGTACTGGTTCGGTCCGGGGGCCTGGCTGCTGGACGTTCAGGCGCACGGAACGTTCCTCGAGACGGAGCTTCAGCCGGACGGCACGCTCCTCAAACTCGAGGACGGCCAACTCATGTTGATGAAGATCCCTGGCAGCTGATCGCTAGCACGCCGAAATGATGAGTGCCCCGCCTTCGGGCGGGGCACTCGCGTCGGGTCAGCCCCGGTCGCGCCGCATCTGCAGCAGTTCGAACGCCCGTTCTGACTCGAGGGAGTCGGGGTCGTCGCCGGTTCTGAGGGAAGCATTGGTGACACCGTCGGTGACGTAGGGCCCGTAGCGGCCCTTCTTGAGCGTTACGGGCTTGCCCGACACTGGATCGTCGCCGAACTCTTTGAGCGGAGGGGCGGCCGCCCGCCGACCCCGCTTCTTGGGCTCAGCCAGCAGCGCCACCGCCTCGTCGACGGTGATGGAGAGGAGCTGTTGTTCGGATTCGAGCGACCGGGTGTCTGACCCCTTTTTGATGTAGGGGCCGTAGCGGCCGTTTAGCGCCACGATCTCTTCGTCGTCGTCAGGATGGTTCCCGACCACGCGCGGCAACGTGAGCAGTTCCAGCGCTTGGTCGAGAGACAGGTCGTCGAGCGTCATCGAACCGAAGAGGCTGGCGGTCTTCGGCTTGGTCTTGGCCCCCTCTTCCACCTCTCCGAGTTGGACATAGGGCCCATACCGGCCGGCGCGGGCGTACACCGTCAAGCCGGTGTCGGGGTCGGTGCCGAGGATCTTGTCTCCCGAGGGCGCGTCGAGGAGTTCGCCGGCCCGCTCGGGGGTCAGCTCGTCGGGCGGGAGGTCCTCCGGGATCGATGCCCGGTCTTCGCCCCGCTCCAGGTAGGGCCCGTACCTCCCGACCCGGGCGACGATCTCCCGTCCGGATTCGTCCACGCCCACCGGGATGGAATTGATCTCGCGTGCGTCGATCTCGGCGAGCCGATCGACCACCATGTCTCTCAGCCCGTCGTCGGCTGCTCCGTCGCCGAAATAGAAGCGGCGCAGCCATGGCACCGATTCCTGTTCGCCGGCGGCGATCTCGTCGAGGTCGGACTCCATCCGGGCAGTGAAGGCATAGTCGACCAGATCGGGAAAGTGCCGCTCGAGCAACGTGACGGTGGCAAAGGCCGTGTACGACGGAACCAGCGCCGTGCCCTTTTTGAATACATAGCCCCGGTTCTGGATCGTCGAGATGATCGACGCATAGGTCGACGGGCGGCCCACGCCGAGCTCTTCCAGTCGTTGGACCAGCGAGGCTTCCGTGTAACGGTACGGGGGTTTGGTTTCGTGCCCCTTGGGCACGGCCTCGACGAGCTCGGGTCGGTCCCCTTCTTCGAGCGGCGGTAGGCGCCGCTCTTTGTCGTCGAGCTCGGCGTCCGGGTCGTCGGAGCCCTCGACATACGCCCTGAGAAAGCCGGGGAAGTGGATCACCTTGCCAGACGTGCTGAACACCGCATCGCGGCCGTCGTTGGCGGCGCCTCCGATCCGGACAGAGACGCTTTCGCCCTTGGCGTCCTTCATCTGGCTGGCGACCGTGCGCATCCAGATCAGCTCATAGAGACGAGCCTCGTCGGCGGGAACCGCCTCGGCGACCGCCTCCGGCGACTGGAAGGTGTCGCCGGCGGGGCGAATGGCTTCGTGCGCTTCCTGAGCCCCTTTCACCTTCTTGTCGTACGAGCGGGGTGAGTCGGGCAGGTAGTCCGACCCGTACTTGTCGGCGATGAGGCTGCGGGCCGCAGTCAATGCGGTTTCCGACAGAGTCGTCGAATCGGTCCGCATGTACGTGATGTAGCCGTTCTCGTAGAGACGCTGCGCGGCCGACATAGTGCGAGCCGACGAGAAGCGCAGCTTACGGCCCGCCTCCTGCTGCAGAGTCGACGTGCGGAACGGTGCGTAGGGCCGGCGGGTGTAGGGCTTGCGTTCCACCGATCGGACGGTCATCTCGCTGCCTGCCAGGCCTTCCGCCAGGTCGTGCGCCGCCGCTTCGTCCAGCACGACGACATCTTCGGACTTGACCGCCCCGTCGGCGCCGAAGTGGTTGCCACTGGCGATCCGCCCTCCTGCCAGCTCGGTGAGGGTTGCGGTGAACGACTCGGTGTGCGCCTCGAATCTTGCTTCGAGGTCCCAGTACTGCGCGGACCGAAAGGCGATCCGCTCGCGCTCCCGCTCGACGATGATGCGGGTAGCGACGCTCTGCACCCGACCAGCAGACAGCTTCGGGCGAATCTTCTTCCACAGCACCGGAGACACTTCGTATCCGTAGAGCCGGTCGAGCACCCGGCGGGCCTCCTGGGCGTCGACCAGCTTCTGGTCGAGGTCGCGAGGGTTGGCGATGGCCTCCTCGATGGCCGACGGTGTGATCTCGTGAAAGACCATCCGGTGCACGGGCACCTTCGGCTTCAACACCTCCGTGAGATGCCAGGCGATCGACTCGCCTTCCCGGTCCTCGTCGGTGGCGAGGTAGAGCTCTGACGCCTCGGCCAATGCCTTCTTGAGCTCTTTGACCGTGTCCTTCTTCTCCTTGGTGACGATGTAGAGCGGCTCGAAATCCTCCTCTACGTTCACCCCCAGGCGTGCCCAGTCCTGGCCTTTGTATCGGGAGGGGATGTCGGCGGCTTTGCGGGGAAGATCGCGGACATGGCCGACCGACGACGTCACCACGTACTCGCTGCCGAGAATGTTGGCGATCGTCTTCGCCTTCGCGGGCGACTCGACAATGATGAGGGGCTTCGACACGGGGCCAGAGATAACAAGCGGGTCTTCGCATTGTCAAGGCAACGTCGCAATCGAGGATGGCCCGTCGACCTGCGAAGGTCACAACCGGCGCAACTGCCTAGCCTGATGCCGATGGATTCGCGGGGCGCGTTCAGAAACCGGTTCCAGCTCGTCACTGGCGGGCAATTCGCCCGTCTGTGGTGGGCCGGATCGATCTCGAGCACCGGCGACTGGATCGAGCTGTTCGCCACGATCGCACTGGGCGACGCCATCGGTGGGGGCCCGGGCGCACTGGTGGCTCTGCTCGCCAAATTCATCCCGGGTCTCTTGTTCACTCCCGTTGGGGGGATCCTCGCCGATCGGATGGATCGTAAGCGAACGATGATCATCAGCGACGTGGGTCGCGCCGGCCTCGTGCTGCTGCTGATCTTCGTCTCCACCCTGCCTCAGCTCTTCCTGCTGGGGTTCTTCATCGAGATGCTCTCGCTGATCCGCCAGCCGGCGCGCGAGGCGTTGGTACCGCAGCTCGTCGATGAGCACGAGCTCGTCGGTGCCAACAGCCTGTCGGTGCTCGGCGCGTATGGCACGTTTCCGCTGGGAGCGATGATCTGGTCTGCCGTGTCGAAGCTGCCCGACTGGTTCGGCTTCGAGACGGCGACGGCGCTGAAGATCGGCTGGTCGCTGGACGCGCTCACGTTTCTGGTCTCCGCGGCTGTCGTCTCCACCCTGAGCCTCCGATCCCAATCCCTTCCACGCTTCGATCTCCGCCATGACTGGCGGGCGCCCTTTCGCGACCTGAGAGACGGCGTCAATTTCGTCTTCGCCCATCGGGGTCTGCGGGTCGTGATCTTCGGTCTGGCCACCGCTCTCATCGGCGGCGGGGTGCTGGTGGCACAAGGACAGACGTTCTCGCGTGAGCTGCTTGGTGGCTCGATCAGCGGTTTCGCCGTGCTTTCGGCTGCGTTGGGCATCGGAGGGGCGCTGGGGGTGCTGGCAATCCAGAGCCTGGAGCGCATTCGGCTGCATCGAACGATCATTTTCGGTGCCAGCCTGATCGTGGCGGGGGCCGCCCTCACCGTTGTGTCGTTTGCGGTAACCGTGCAAGGGGCAGCCATTTGGGCCGTCGTTCTCGGGATCGGGTCGGGGGTGGCATACGTCACGGGCTTCACGTACATGCATGAGAAGACCGACGACGAGGTGAGAGGGAGGGCGTTCGCTGCCCTGTTCACGGTTGCTCGGACGGCCATTCTCCTGTCGATGACCGTGGCGGCGTTCGCTGCGGCCGTACTCAACGGCCGGTTGCCTCCGCCGTTCGATGAGGGGATCCGCGTCGTGTTCCTGCTCGGCGGCCTGATCATCCTGCTCGCCGGGCTGACTACGTTGTGGGTCGTGAGAGAGGTGTTCCCGCGACGAGTCGTCGCATCAGGATCGAAGTGACCGGAACGTACATCGGCTTCGAAGGGGTGGAAGGCGCCGGCAAGAGCTCCGTCGCCGCCGCGATCGCCGAGCGGCTCGCCGGCGTGGTGGAGGTCGTGGAGGTGCGCGAGCCGGGAGGGACTGGTGTGGGCGAGCGCATCCGCAGCCTGCTCCTCGATCCCGACGTTGCAATGGACGCATGGACCGAGGCGCTTCTCTTCGCCTCGGCGCGCGCGCAGCTGGCGGCCGAGCTGGTCGGCCCGGCGCTCGCCCGTGGCGCCTGGGTGGTGTCCGATCGCACCGTGTACTCGTCACTGGCCTACCAGGGCATGGCGCGCGGCCTGGGAGTCGAGGCGGTGCGCCGCGTCAACGAGACGGGGTTGCGCGGGGTGTGGCCAGATCGCGTCGTCTTGCTGCAGGTGGATGCGGCCGAGGGGCTGCGCCGCCAGCATCTTCCCGACCGGATCGGTGCCGAAACCGACGCGTTCCACGAGCGAGTCGCAGACGCGTTCGCGCAGCTGGCGGCCGCCGAGCCGGACCGCTTCGTCACCGTCGACGCCGGTCGATCCTTGCCAGAGACGATAGACGCCGTGTGGAAGGCATTACGGCCATGATCGGCCCCTTCGACGGCATCATCGGCCACCAGCGCGTGGTGGCCCTGCTCGAGGAGGAGGCCGGACAGCCGGCTCATGCCTACCTGTTCACTGGGCCGTCGGGCGTCGGCAAGGCCGCCGTCGCCCGGCGGTTCGCGGCCATGTTGCTGTGCCCCGACGGCGGCCACGGCGACGAGGGCTGCAGCACGTGTCGCCGGACGCGCCGCGGGGTGCATCCCGACCTGATGCTGGTCGAGGCGGCCGGAGCGACGTCGCTCGGCGTGGACCAGTCGCGAGAGACTGTGGCCGCCGCCAACCTGACCCCGGTCGAGGGAAGCCGCAAGGTGATCGTCGTCGAAGAAGCCGGGCTCATGACCGAGGCCGCTGCCAACGCCCTCCTGAAGACGCTCGAGGAGCCGTCGGAATCGACGGTATTCGTGCTGGTTGCCGAATCCGAGGACGACCTGCCTCCCACCGTCGCCAGCCGGTGCCGAACCGTGCACTTCTCTCGGGTGCCTCAGGCAGAGCTGGCCGAAGCGCTCGTCCCGGTGGCCGGCGGGCGATCAGACGAGGTCGCCACCATCTCCGGCGGCCGACCTGGGCTGGCGTTGAGTCTGGCGTCGGAATCCGACGTCGCCCATTTTCGACATGCGTGGCTCGACCTCCCCCGCCGAGTGACGCCGAAACCAGGCGAGGCCTTCCGGCTCGCGGAGGAGATGCTGGCGAGCGCCGAGCCGCTGCTCGCCGTGCTCAGGCTGCGCCAGGCAGCCGAAGCCGAGGAGCGGACGACCAAAGCCGACGAACTGCGACGCGAGCGCGAGCTGAAGCGCTCGTCTCT
The DNA here is from genome assembly GCA_041586155.1 of Acidimicrobiia bacterium. Taxonomy (GTDB): domain Bacteria; phylum Actinomycetota; class Acidimicrobiia; order Spongiisociales; family JAENVV01; genus JBFGJH01. Next base: position 52,667 of record JBFHAT010000007.1, on the reverse strand, counting down.
CGCACTACTCACGACCGGACTCGAGATCCTGGCCTCCTGGTACAGCGACGCCGCGGTCGCTCAGTTCGGCGGAGCCGTCAAGAACACCGATGTGGATGTTGCCGACTTCGTCCGGCTCCGACCGGCGGACGCCGTCGCCAATGTCGAGAAGGTCCTGGACGCGGTGGTGGCCTTGAAGGGCAATCAGCGTCCGGCGCTGGTGCTCACCGATCTGTTCACCCATCTCGGCGCCAGTGTCTGACCGAGCGTGGGAGTGGAGGTGGCATGCCTCCAAGCCGCTGGCGATGCCGGTCAGCCGGCTCGTCTTCGGGCTGACGGTGCAGGGGCGGCACCACATACCGTCGGGGTCGGTCGTGATCGCCGCCAACCACCTGAGTCACGTCGACCCACCATTCGTCGGCGCGGCAGTCCTTCGTCCGATCAGGTTCATGGCAGCTGCCGATCTGCAGGGGCTCAACCGGCCGCTCGACTTCTTCCTCGGCTTCTATGGGACGATCCCGCTGCCACGGACAGGAGTGCCGCTGAGGGCGATGAGGACAGCTCTGCTGCATCTCGACCGGGGCGGCGCCGTCGGCGTGTTCCCAGAAGGTCGCCGGACCGTTCGTTGGGGTGCGGACCCGCCATATCAAGGCGCTGCATGGCTGGCGCTGCGCGCCCAGGTGCCGCTGCTGCCTGTCGCGGTGGCCGGCACCGACCAAGTGATGGCGTTGGAGGATCGCAAGATCCGGCCGGCGCGCGTATCGGTGACGATCCTCCCGCCGCTGGCGCCGCGGGGGACGCGAGCAGAACTCACGGCTTTGTGGGCGGATGCGATCGATGGCGTGCTCAGGTAAACGGGCTGGACCACCCCACGCCAATGCCTGGGCTCAAGAGATCCACGATCTCGGCTCCTGGACCTCTTGGGAGCGAGAATCGTGGTCGAGCGGCGAATGCCCGGACCGACGGAGCCGGAGAGGGGATTTGAACCCCTGACCTGCTCATTACGAGTGAGCTGCTCTACCCCTGAGCTACTCCGGCGTTGGGCGCCATGGTAGCCGAAGGCCCCGTTCCCTCGTCCCAGGCCGGTCTCGGCCGGTGGTACCCTCCCCCGACTCGACCTGCGGAGCCCGATGGCCGACCAAGCGAACTTCGAGCGGGATGCGATGGAGTTTGCTCCCCAGCTGTACTCGGCGGCGCTGCGCATGACTCGCAACCCGGCCGACGCCGAGGACGTCGTGCAGGAGACATATCTCAAGGCATACCGGGCGTATCACACGTTCGAGGAGGGGACCAACCTCAAGGCGTGGTTGTACCGCATCCTCACCAACACCTACATCAACCGCTACCGCAAGAAGAAGAGGCGACCGACCGAGGTCGAGCTCGACGACGTCGAAGACCTCTACCTGTACCGGAAGATCGGAGCGCTCGATCGAGGCGACGTCAGTCCCAGCGCCGAAGAGGAGGTGCTCGAGTCGTTCGTCGACGCCGACATCAAAGCCGCCGTGGAAGAGCTGCCCGAGAACTTCCGCATCCCGGTCTTGCTCGCGGATGTCGAAGGGTTCTCGTACAAGGAGATTGCCGAAATCATGAACGTGCCCATTGGCACGGTCATGTCCCGGCTACATCGGGGAAGAAAAGCGCTCCAGCGAGCGTTGTGGCAGTTTGCGAGTCGGCGGGGGACCGCAACTGATCCGGAAGGCGGACATGACGAAGCGAGCATGTGACGAAGCCATCACCCGGCTCTACCCCTACCTCGACGGTGAGATCACCGCTTACCGCAGCTGGAGGATCCGGCGGCACCTACGGCGCTGCTCTCCCTGCCACTCCGCATTCTCCTTCGAGGAGAAGCTGAAGGCCGTGATCAGGGCCCGCACCAAGGAGGAGGTCTCGCCCGAAGTCATCGACCGGTTGAGGACCTTTCTGCAGACCGAAGAACCAGGGATCTTCGGCGACTGAGCCACTTGGTTTCATCCGGCGCCCGGCCGGGGGTAATCTCCAAACACCATGAAGGTTCGTCGCGCACTCGCCGTAGCCATTCTCTGTTTGCTGAGCGTGCTCGCCCTCGGCCCGATGGCGCTTGCCGTCGAAGACCGGACGATCATCACCGCCACCGAAGAGCAGCAGGAGCCGCCGGCGACCGGCGAGCAAGAGCCGTCCGGGGCGTTCATCGACGCTCCCGCCGAAGACGACGGAGGAATCAACCCGGCGTGGACGTACCGGTTCCTCATCCCCACGGCAATCGTCCTCACGGCGTTGATCATCGCAGTGACCGTGATCATGTACTTCGTCCGCGTGGTGCGAACCCGGTACACCATCGTCGAATGAGCGGGGTGCCCTGGCCTCTGGCCGCCAAGGTTGCCCGACGCATCGCCGGCACCAACCCACTCTATGAGAGTTATCACCGCGCGGTCCTCGCCGAACAGGCGGTCGACGTCGTTGCCCGCGCCGAACAGCTCGTTGCCGAGGAGACGGGCCTTCCGCCGGGCCCGCCCGCCTCGGTCACGGTGGTCGACCGGCCAGCCTGGGTCGATCAGAACTTGCGGTTCTTCGAGAAGGTGATCGAGCCCGCCCAACAGAGCGTCGGAGCCGGGTTGGTGGGCGAGGGCCTCGGGTCGCTGAAACCGATCGCCAATCGGGCCCTGGCGGCCGAGACTGGAGCGCTGTTGGGGTTCTTGTCGCGCAAGGTGCTCGGCCAGTACGAGCTGGTGTTGCCCTCCGACGAGGACACCGGCGACATGGTGTACCTCGTGGGGCCGAACGTTCTGGAGTTGGAGCGAGAGCATCAGTTCCGCCCCGCCGAATTCCGCATGTGGATCGCACTGCACGAATGCGCCCACCGTCTCCAGTTCGTGGGAGTTCCGTGGCTGCGCGACTACTTCCTCGATCTCGTCACCGAACTCGTGGCGTCGGCCAAACCCGAACCGGGACGCTGGGGCCGGGTCATCGACGAGCTGCGACAGGCGGCGGCCTCTCCCGAACCGCTCATCGGCGAGCAGGGCATCTTCGGGCTTCTGGCCACGCCGACTCAGCGAGAGGTCATCGACCGGGTACAGGCGCTGATGTCGGTGCTCGAAGGGCACGGTCACGTGGTCATGGACCGGCTCGGTTCGAGGATTCTGGTCTCGTCCAAGCGAATGTCGGATTTGATAAAGCAGCGACGCAAAGATCCCCGCACGGCTGCGCTGTTTCGAATCACCGGACTGGAGATGAAGATGCGGCAGTACGCCGAAGGGGAGAAGTTCATCCTGAGGGTCGAAGAGCGGGCCGGCTGGGGAGCGCTCGACGCCTTGTGGGTTTCGCCTGAGTCGCTTCCGACGCTCGCCGAGATCCGCGATCCCGACTCGTGGCTGCAGCGGGCGGCCTGAGCAAGGCGTTGCTGTCCGCTGCCGCGGCGATGGCCGACACCCGTATCGTCGTCGGCCTGAGCGGTGGGCCGGATTCGGCTGCGCTGGCTTGGCTGGCCATCCGCCACGCAACTGCTGCGCGAGCCGTTCACGTCGACCACAATGCCGCCGCCTCCCCGGAGATGCGCTCCGCCGCGATCAAAGTCGCAGACCAGCTCGGCGTCGATCTGACCATCGTCGACGTCGAGGTGCCTCCAGGGCCGTCATACGAGGCGCACGCCCGTTCGGTTCGCTATGACGCGCTGCTGGCCGCACTCCAGCCTGGTGAGGTGCTGGCCACCGCCCACACCGCCGACGACCAGGCCGAGACCGTGATGATGAACATGGCGAGGGGCGGTGGGGTGCGGGGCGTCGCCGGGATTCCGGTTCGCAGGGGGCGCATCTGGCGGCCGCTGCTCGAAACGCGCCGGGCGGACCTGGCCGCCCTCGTCGAATCGCAGGGTCTGGCGGCTGCTGACGACCCGTCCAATCTCGACCGTCGCCATCTGCGCAACCGTATCCGGTCCGACGTGATGCCGGTGCTCTCCACCGTCACAGGCGCCGATCCGGTCGGGCCGATCGCTCGCAGCGCCCACCATGCCCGGGCGGCATCGACCCTGCTCGACCGGGCCGCCCGCCGAGTCGCATGGTCGGTCGACCGGGGAGTGGCGAGAGCGAGCTTGGCTTGGCTCGGGCTCGTCGCCCCGGTGGAGCGGACCGAGACGTTGCGGGCGATGGTGGCGGCGGTGCGCCCGCCGTACCCGCCCTCCACGTCCGAGATCGAACGAGTCGCAGCGGTGGTGACCGGCGAGATTCCGCTGGCCGAGCTGGCTGACGGACTGGTGGCGGCCCGGTCGCGCTGGGCGCTGCTGGTCGGTTCGCGACCGGAGCCTGCGCCCGCGCAGCACATCTGGTCGGAGCCGGAGGTGACGTTCGGCGGCTGGACTCTCGGCCGCCGTCCGTGGACCACCCATGCTCGACCGTTGTCGGCCTACATCGCCCTCATCCCCAACGACGGCCGGCCGCTGACCGTCCGCGCCCCCCGTGCAGCCGACGTGATCCGGTTTGGCCAAGGGCACAAGTCGGTGCGCGCCGCGCTCGGAGAGGCAGGTGTTCCGGCCGTGGTCAGGTCCCAGCACCCGGTGGTGATCGGCGCAAACGAGGTGCTGTGGGTGCCGGGGGTGCGGAACGCTCCCTCCGGTTGGGAGGACGAGCAGCTTCGCGGCTACCTTTCCCTCTACGTTGTCGAGGAGGGCCCGTGGAAGTAGCCAAGGTGTTGATCTCCGAAGAGGAGATCGCCGCCAAATTGGCCGACCTGGGAAAGCAGATATCTGCCGATTACGCCGGTGAGGATCTCCTGATTGTCGGCGTCCTCAAGGGGGCGTTCATCGTCATGGCCGACCTGGCCCGCCACATCGACCTGCCCGTCGAGTTCGACTTCATGGCCGTGTCGTCGTACGGAGCGGCAACCCAGACATCCGGCGTGGTGCGCATCCTCAAGGACCTCGACCAGGAGATCGCCGGCCGCAACGTGCTGATCGTCGAGGACATCATCGACTCGGGCCTGACGCTCAGCTACCTGATGAAGAGCCTCAAAGTGCGCCGTCCCAAGACGCTGGAAGTAGCGACGCTGCTGCTCAAGAAGGGCATCCAGCGGGTGCCGATCGACACCAAGTACGTGGGATTCGAGATCGGGCCCGAGTTCGTCGTCGGCTACGGCCTCGACTATGCCGGCAAATACCGCAATTTGCCCTTCATCGGTTTGATGGAGGAGTGATCCGTCCGCTCCGCCGGGGCTAGGCATAACGGCAGATGGCCGATAGCATGGATCGCGATCCCACCAACCACTAGGACCCTTCCTTGAATCGAACCGTTCGCACCATCATCATCTACGTGGCGGTCGTCACATTGCTGTGGTTGGCGTTCTCGACATGGTTCGAAGCGGCGACCCGCCCCGACGAGATCTCACTCTCTGAGTTCAACGCACAGGTAGCCGACGGCGAAGTCGGCTCGGTGCTCATCTTCCCTGAAGAGGACAAGATCGAGGGCAAGCGTCCCGCCACCGGCGCCGAGGATCCGGCCGACTTCGAGCTGATCTATCCCGGCGAGTTCGAAGACGAGCTGGTCGAGTCGCTCGAATCGGCGGGCGTCGAGATGGAGGTCGACCCTGAGCCCATCGGCTTCGGGACGGTGCTCCTGCAGCTGTTGCCGTGGCTGTTCATTCTCGGCTTCATGATTTTCATCTTCACGCAGATGCAGGGTGGTGGGAACCGGGTCATGCAGTTCGGGAAGGCCCGCGCCAAGCAGGTCACCAAAGACCAGCCCAAGGTGACGTTCAAGGACGTTGCCGGGGTCAACGAGGCGGTCGAGGAGCTGCGTGAGCTGAAGGACTTCCTGCAGAACCCCGCCAAATTCCGGGCGATGGGCGCCAAAATCCCACGCGGCGTGCTTTTGTTCGGGCCCCCCGGCACCGGCAAGACACTCCTGGCCCGAGCCGTGGCCGGCGAAGCGGGGGTGCCGTTCTTCTCCATCTCCGGCTCCGACTTCGTCGAGATGTTCGTCGGTGTCGGCGCCAGCCGGGTCCGCGACCTGTTCGAACAGGCCAAGGCGCAGGGCTCGGCCATCGTGTTCATAGACGAGATCGACGCGGTGGGTCGTCACCGCGGCGCCGGTCTCGGGGGTGGTCACGACGAGCGGGAGCAAACCCTGAACCAACTGCTCGTGGAGCTGGACGGCTTCGACCCACAGACCGGCGTGATCGTGATCGCCGCCACCAACCGTCCCGACATCCTCGACCCGGCGTTGTTGCGCCCGGGACGGTTCGATCGCCAGGTGGTCGTCGACAGGCCCGATCTGAAGGGACGGGAGGCGATCCTCAGAGTCCACGCCAAGGGCAAGCCGCTGGCGCCGGGCATCGACCTGGACGTGCTGGCCCGCCAAACCCCCGGCTTCACCGGAGCGGACCTGGCCAACCTGATCAACGAGGCGGCACTGCTGGCCGCCCGGTCGGGCCGAGAAGACATCGGGATGTCCGAGCTGGAAGAGGCGATCGAACGGGTCATCGCCGGCCCCGAGCGCAAGAGCCGGGTCATGTCGGACGAGGAGAAGAAGCTCACCGCCTATCACGAAGGTGGGCACGCCCTGGTCGGGTTCGCTCTCCCCAACGCCGATCCGATCCACAAAGTCACGATCATCCCGCGTGGCCGGGCGGGCGGCTACACGATGGCGTTGCCGCTCGAGGACCGCTATTACAACCGGCGCAGCGAGCTGGTCGATCAGCTGGCGATGCTCCTGGGCGGCCGCACCGCCGAAGAGATCATTTTCGTCGACCCTTCCACCGGGGCCTCCAACGACATCGAGAAGGCCACCACCCTTGCCCGCCGCATGGTCATGGAATTCGGCATGTCCGACAAGCTGGGCCCTCTGCAGTACGGCAAACCCGAGGGTGAGGTGTTCTTGGGTCGCGACTATTCGCGTCACGCCGACATCAGTGATGAAGTGTCGGCAGCGATCGACGAAGAGGTGCGCCACCTGATCACTCAAGCCCACAACGAAGCGCGCGCCATCCTCACCGCCCACCAAGACGCTCTGCACCGCATCGCCGAAGTGCTCGTCGAGAAGGAGACTGTGGACGCCGCCGAGGTCGCCGAGATCTTCAGCGACGTGCCCAAGTGGGAGCACGCCGGCAACGGTCCGGTTCGCATCCAAAATCCTGCAGCAAAAGAGCTGACAGGCGGCGGTGTCGCCGCGCTCCACACAGAGACCAACCAGTAGGCTCGGCCGCGATGCGGTCCGAAGTAGATCTCGCTGCCATCGCCGACGCCGTCCGGGCAATCCTCGTCGCCATTGGGGAGGACCCCGAGCGTGAAGGATTGGCCGGCACCCCGGAGCGGGTGGCCCGGATGTATGCGGAGCTGTTCAGCGGTCTGCACGAGGACCCCGAGCAGATCATCCGCTCGGTATTCGCCGAGGACGACCATCGGGAGCTGGTCCTGGTCAAAGACATCCCGTTCTACTCGATGTGCGAGCACCATCTGGTTCCGTTCCACGGGCAGGCTCATGTGGCCTATCTACCCACCGGCACCCTGACCGGGCTGTCCAAGCTGGCCAGGCTGGTGGAGTCGTTCGCCAAACGACCCCAGATGCAGGAGCGGCTCACCTCGCAGGTCGCCGACACGCTGATGGAGACCATCGAACCTCTCGGCGTCATGGTGGTGATCGAGGCGGAGCATCTGTGCATGAGCATGCGTGGTGTACGAAAGCCGGGATCGATGACGACGACCTCGGCGGTCAGAGGCACCTTGGCGACCAACCCGGCCACCCGGGCCGAGGTGCTGGCCCTGCTCGACCGATGAAGAGCTGGCGGCTGGCCACGACCGCCCTCCCGCTGGACCGCACGCTGGTGATGGGCATCCTCAACGTCACCCCTGATTCCTTCTCCGACGGCGGCAGGTTCGACTCGGCGCGAGAAGCCGTGGAGGCGGCTGAGCAGATGGTGGCGGCCGGCGCCGACGTCATCGACGTGGGCGGCGAATCCACCCGACCGGGGGCCGCTGCAGTGACGGCCGACGAGGAGCAGGCGCGGGTGGGGCCGGTCGTCGAGGCGCTGGTAGAGCGGGACGTGATCGTGTCGGTGGACACGTCAAAGGCGGCGGTCGCGGCCGCAGTGCTCGCCGCCGGTGCCCAAGCCATCAACGACGTCACCGCCCTGAGCGATCCCGGCATGGCCACGGTCGTGAGTCGCGCCCAGGCGGGATGCGTGCTCATGCACATGCAGGGGGATCCACGCACGATGCAGGCCGACCCCACCTACGCCGACGTGGTCGGTGAGGTGCGGGACCATCTGGTGGCGGCAGCAGCCACCGCCGAGGCGGCGGGACTGGCGCCCGATCACATCGTCATCGACCCGGGGATCGGGTTCGGAAAGACCGTCGAGCACAACCTGAGGCTTCTGGCCGCTACCGACGTGCTCGCCGCCACCGGCTACCCGGTGATGGTGGGGGCATCCCGCAAGTCATTCCTCGGCACCGTGCTCGATCGAGCCGGTCTCGGGCCCTCGCAGCCGGCCGACCGCGACCTCGCTTCGGCGGCGGTGGCAGCCCTGGCCGTCGCCCGCGGAGCAAAGCTGGTACGAGTCCACAATGTTCGCCAGATCAAGGAAGTCGCAACGGTGGTGGACGCTATCGTTGCGGCGGAGGTGAGTGACGGATGACCGGGCTGGAGCCGAGGGGGTTCGTGTGGGTGATCGCCGGACGCCTGGCGGTCAGCCAACGCATTGGCGGACACGGCATCCAGCATCGCCGGATTCGCCGTGAAGAAGAGATCGCCTGGCTCAAGCACGAAGCGGGCATCAACACTGTCGTGTCGCTGCTGGAAGGCAACCAGAACGTCAGCGCCTACGAGGACGCCGCGATCACCGTCATCAACGAGCCGCTGGCCAACGAATTCGACCCCGGCGCCGACATTCGGCGTGTCCTCGACACCATCCAGGACGCCCTGGCCCGTCCCGGGTCGAAAGTGCTCGTCCACCGCGACACGATCGACGACACCCTTTCGGGCCTGTTGGCCGCCTACCTGCTGCACTCGAAGATGCTGGACGACCCGATCAAAGCGTCGGTGGTGATCCAGGAGATCCTCGGACGGCCGCTGGGGCCGCTGGCCCGGTCGATGCTGTCGGCGGTGTAGTGGCCGATTCGATATCGATCCGCGGGCTGCGGGTCTTTGCCCACCACGGCGTGTTCGACGAGGAAGCCCAATCCGGCCAGGAGTTCGTCATCGATATCACCGCCGTGATGGCGCTTCAACCCGCCGGGCAGTCCGACGACCTGGCCGACACGCTCGACTACGGCGCCCTGGCAGTCGACGTCGCCGAGCGCGTCCAGTCGGAACGATGGCAGCTGCTGGAGCGGGTGGCCGAGCGGGTGGCCGAACTGGTGCTGGAAGACGACCGGGTGCAATTCGTGGAGGTGACCGTCCACAAGCCGTCAGCGCCCATCCCGCTCGAGTTCCGCGACGTGGCGGTGACGGTGCAGCGCACGCGATGACCGAGACGCTCGTCGCCGTGGGCCTGGGCTCGAACCTCGGCGACCGAGCGGCGACTCTTCGCGGAGCGATCCGTGATCTGGGGATCGCCGGCCGGGTGGAGGCGGTGTCGTCGATCTATCAGACCGCCCCGGTCGGGGGCCCCGAGCAGCCGCCGTTCCTCAACGCAGTGTGCTTGCTCGTAACCGACCACGACCCTGAGACACTGCTGGACCTGTTGGCCGGCATCGAGGCCCGGTGGGGCCGTACCCGCGACTTGCAGTGGGGTCCCCGGACCCTGGACTTGGATCTCCTGCTGTTCGGCGATGAGACCGTCGACACCGCCCGCCTGGTAGTGCCTCATCCCCGCTTGGCCGAGCGCCGTTTCGTGCTGGAGCCGCTGGTCGAGGTGTGGCCCGACGCCCGGGTCGGCAGCGCCGCTGCCGCCGACCTGTTGAGTGGGGTCGGCGACCAGCACCTCGAGCGGATCGCCGGCCCTTCGTGGATCGACATGGATCCCCGAGGCACACCGTGGGTGATCGGACAGGCGGTGATGATCGGCCTGCTGGTCTTGTCGCTGCTCGACACCGGCTCGTTGGGCGACGCAACGTGGATGCCGTGGGCCGGTCGGGCACTGATCGTGCTGGCGATCGGCGCGTTCGTCGCCGGAATGCTCGCACTGGGCCGCAATCTGACAGGCTTCCCGGAACCAACCGAGTTCGGCCAGCTGGTGACGTCCGGGATCTACCGTCTCATCCGGCACCCCTTGTACACCGGCAACGTGCTGCTGTTCCTGGGAGTGGCCCTCCATCAGCGCAGCCGGGCCGGCCTGATCGTGGCCGCGCTGGCGCTGGGGTTCTTCTGGCTGAAGGCCGGTCACGAGGAAGTGCGGCTTCGATTGCGCTTTCCCGGATATGGTGACTACCAGGCCGCCACTGCCGGACGGCTCTTTCCGGGACTGTGAGCTGACATGAGACTCTTGTTGATCGGGCCGGGTCGGGCCGGAACTTCCTTGGCACTGGCCTCCCGCGCCGCGGGGCACACCATCGCCGGGGTGGTGGGCCGTCGGGTCCCCACAGAGGTCGCGGCGCGGCTGGACTCGGTTCCGCTCACCTGGGACGATCCGTGGCCGCACGCCGACCTGATCGTCGTGGCGGTCCCCGACGACGCCATCGCCGAGGTGGGCGCCCGTCTGCAGGGGCCGACACCGGCCGTCCACTTGTCCGGCCTCACCTCGGCGACCGCGCTGGGTGCTTCCGGCACCGTGGGTTCGCTTCATCCGCTCCGATCGCTGCCCGACCCCGACACCGGGTGGGCGGCTTTACGTGGTGCGCCAGTGGCGATCACCGCCGCCGACCCCGGGCTGCGGTCGTTGCTGCATGAGCTGGCAGATTCGATCGGTGCCGAGCCGTTCGACCTCGGTGACGATCAGAAGGTGCTGTATCACGCCGGCGCTTCCGCCGCCGCCAACCACGTCGTCACTGCGCTGGCGCTGGCTGCTCGTTGTTTTGAGGCGGCCGGGGTGGACTTCGCCGTGGCCCGGCCGCTGGTGGAGGGCGCCGTGGCCAATGCGTTCGAGCTGGGTCCGACCGATGCCCTCACCGGGCCGATTGCCCGGGGCGACGTGGGAACGGTCACCGCCCAGCGTGAGGCGGTGGCTGTGCTCGACCCGATCGCCTTGGCCATCTTCGACGAGCTGACCCGAGCCACCGCCCGTCTGGCGGGGACGGTGGAGGCGATGGAGGAGGTGCTCGGTGAAGACCGTCGAGACGTTTGAGCAAGCCCGGCGGGACCGGTCTGGGACCGTGGGATTGGTCCCGACCCTCGGGTTCGTCCACGAGGGCCATCTGTCGCTCATCGAGCGGGCGCGGACGGATACCGACACCGTCTTGGTGAGTCTGTTCGTCAACCCACTCCAGTTCGGTCCGGAGGAGGACTTCGACGCCTATCCTCGCAAGCCGGAGCGAGACGCTCGGCTGATCGAAGAGGCGGGCGCCGACGTGCTGTTCGCCCCGCCGCTGGAGGAGATGTATCCCCAGCCGATCGCCACCGAGGTGACGGTGCCTGAGCTGGCCGCCACTCTCGACGGGGTGACGCGGCCGCACCATTTCGGGGGTGTGGCGACCGTCGTGGCCAAGTTGTTCGCCGGGCTCCAACCCGACCGGGCGTACTTCGGCCGCAAGGACGCCCAGCAGCTGGCGATCGTCACCCGAATGGCCGCAGACTTGTCGATGCCAGTTGTGGTGGTGGGATGTCCGACGGTGCGGGAGATGGACGGGCTTGCCCTGTCGAGCCGCAACGTGTACTTGGAGGGCGACGAGCGCCGGCGGGCGCGGGCGCTGTCCACCGGGCTGATGGCCGCTGCCGACGCCGTCGATTCCGGCGAAAGGAATTCCCGGGTGCTGGAAGAGGCGGTGCGGTCGGCTGCACCCGGGTTCGACTTCGAATACGTCGCCACCATGGACCGGGCCACCGTCGCCCCCATCGAGATGGTCGACCGTCCCGCGTTCCTGGCGGTGGCGGGGCAGGTCGGCAAGGCGCGTCTGATCGACAACATCCACCTCGATGTCGACGACGACGGGCGAGTGACGGCCGACCGCGGCATCGTCCTCGACCATCCCAGCGTGCTGCACGACCAGGACGATCGGTGACGCGAACTCGCCCGGGCGGGATGATCGTGGCCGGTAAGGTGCTCCGACCATGAGCGACCGCGAACCCACCGACGCCGAGATCGTCGATGACTCCCACCCGTTGGAGGGTCATCCGCTGACGGCGGTTCGCCTCGACAAGCTGGAGAGGTTGCGGGCAGACGGAGTCGAGCCGTATCCCGCCGGTTTCGACCGCACCCACACCGCCGCCGAGGTCCATGCCGGCCATCCCGACCTGGAACCCGGATCCGAGACCGGCGAGCGTGTGACGGTGGCGGGCCGGCTGATGAATGTCCGCAGCTTCGGGAAGCTTCGCTTCGGGGTGCTGCTAGACGGCACGGCCACGATTCAGTTGTTTGTGTCTGGGGATGCGCTGGGCGACGCCGGCTTCGAGCTGTTCGACCTGCTCGACCCTGGCGACTGGCTGGGGGCGAGCGGCGAGGTGATCACCACCAAGAAGGGCGAGCTGTCGGTACGCGTGGAAGAGCTGGCGCTGCTGGCGAAGTCGCTGCGCCCGTTGCCCGACAAGTGGCATGGTCTGCAGGACGTCGAGCGACGCTATCGGCAGCGCTATCTCGACCTCGCCGTGAATCCGGGGGCGCGCCGCACGGCACGGGCACGCGCGACCATCGTCCGGTCGCTGCGGACGACGTTCGAGTCGCACGGCTTCCTCGAGGTCGAGACGCCGATGCTGCAGGTGCAGCCGGGCGGAGCGCTGGCCAAGCCGTTCGTCACCCACCACAACGCGCTGGGCGTCGACATGTACCTTCGTATCGCTCCTGAGCTGTATCTGAAGCGGCTCACGGTCGGAGGCCTGGAACGGGTGTTCGAGATCAACCGCAACTTCCGCAACGAGGGGATCGACGCCACTCACAGTCCCGAGTTCACGATGCTCGAGGCGTACCAGGCGTTCGCCGATTTCGAGGACATGATCGCCATGATCGAAGAGGCCATCGTCGCGGCTGCCGACGCCGTCGGCGTGGACGACCTGGTGTACCAGGGGCGGCCCGTCGACCTGAGACGCCCGTTCGATCGGGTGACGATGCTCGACGCCGTGAACGGGCAGCTCGGCCTCGAGCTGGACTACGACCACGACATCGCCGACCTGGCCGCCGTGGCGGGACGGCACGACGTCGAGGTCGCACAAGAGTGGGGTGCCGGCAAGATCATCGCCGAGTTGTTCGAGACGCATGTCGAGGACACGCTGTGGAATCCCACCTTCGTCTTGGAGTACCCGATCGAGGTGTCGCCACTTGCTCGGTCCCACCGCATCAAGCCACACGTCACCGAACGGTTCGAGCTGATCGTGAACGGTCGGGAGATCGCCAACGCCTTCACCGAGCTGGCCGACCCGTTGGAGCAGCGTCGCCGGTTCGAGGCTCAGGCACAGGCCCGGGCCGCCGGTGACGACGAAGCGCATCCGGTGGACGAGGACTACCTGCGAGCCTTGGAATACGGGCTTCCTCCCACCGGTGGGCTGGGAATCGGGGTGGATCGGCTGGTGATGCTGCTCACCGATCAAGCCAACATCCGCGAGGTGGTGTTGTTCCCCCACCTGCGGCCCGAGGAGGGCCGCTAGGCAGAGCGGGCGGCGGTGACCTGTCTGAGCAAGAACTCCCCCATGTCGGTCAGGATGCTCCGGGCCGGGAGGTCGGGGAGCCCGGCGATGGCCTCCTCGGCGGCGCCGATACGCTCAGTGGCGTCGACCAGGCTGCGGTCGACGTGCCCGCCGGAGCGGACGATGTCGATCACCTGCCGTACCGCCCCCGGGTCGTATGGTTGGTCGGCCAGGAGATACCGCACTCTTGGTCCATCTTCGGATTCGAGGGCGTACAGCACGGGAAGGGTGATCTTGCCTTCCAGGATGTCGGAGCCGGCCGGCTTGCCGAGGAAGTCGTCGGTGGCGACGAGGTCGAGGGCGTCGTCGGTGATCTGGAAGACGATGCCGAGTTCCCAGGCCCACGCCGAGAGTGCTTCGACCACGTCTGGTGGGGCGTCGGAGGCCAGCGCGCCGAGCCGGGCGGCGGCGCGGATGAGACTGGCCGTCTTTCCGCCGATCACGCGGTAGTACTCGTCGGCCCGGTGGTCGAGGTCGTAGTCGAGTTGCAGCTCCAACGTCTGGCCTTCCACCAGCGTGGCATAGGTGGTGGCCAGCAGCAGCACCGATTCGAGACCCAGGTGGGTGGCGGCAACTTGGCTGGCCCTGGCGAGGAGAAAGTCGCCGGCGAGGATGGCCATCGAGTCGCCCCACACGGCGTTGCCGGACGGTTCACCGCGCCGCAGCATCGCCTCGTCCATGACATCGTCGTGGTAGAGCGAGCCGACGTGGATCAGCTCGACTGCCACTCCCGCCTCCACCCGACGTCCATCGTGGGCGGGGCCGAACTCGGCCGCCAGCTGGGCAAGCAGAGGACGAAACCGCTTGCCGCCCGCCACCAGCAGATGCTGAGCGAGTTTGGTCAAAAACGGGTCCTCGGCCTGGGTCGCCTCGAAGAGGCGGGCCTCGACTCGCTCCATCTGATCCCACACGTGGTCGAGGGGAACCAGATCGCGGATGCTGGGGGCGTCCATGAAATCATCGTACAGCTGCCTATCAAGGAAGCTGAATCGCCGACCGATGATTGACCCGAGAGACGGATAGGGTCCGTATAGTGGGTGGCGGAGCTACTTCTGCCCCCTGGCTATACTCCCGATCCAACCGGCTCTTCGGAGTCCGAGCCACAAGGAGGCTTGAGCCGTGTTTGAGCGTTTTACAGACAGAGCTCGCCGGGTGGTCGTTCTTGCGCAAGAGGAAGCACGGCTCCTCAATCACAATTACATCGGTACCGAGCACATCCTCCTCGGTCTGATCCACGAGGGCGAGGGCGTCGCTGCCAAGGCGCTCGAGTCGCTCGGCATCAACCTCGAGAACGTTCGTTCGCAGGTCATCGAGATCATCGGCCAGGGCCAGCAAGCCCCGTCGGGTCACATTCCGTTCACTCCCCGTGCCAAGAAGGTGTTGGAACTCTCGCTCCGTGAGGCGCTGCAGCTCGGCCACAACTACATCGGCACCGAACACATCCTGTTGGGGCTGATTCGCGAAGGCGAGGGCGTCGCCGCCCAGGTGTTGCAGAAGTTGGGCGCCGACCTCCCCAAAGTGCGCCAAACCGTCATTCAGCTCTTGTCGGGCCCCCAGTCCGAGGAGCAGTCGTCGGCGTCGGGCGCAGGCGTCGGGTCCGGTTCGGGCCGCGGCGAGAGCGCCCCCAGCGGCTCGACGGTGCTCGATCAGTTCGGCCGCAACCTCACGCAGGCGGCCCGTGACCGCAAGCTCGACCCGGTGATCGGCCGCCAGCGGGAGATCGAACGGGTCATGCAGATCCTGTCCCGGCGCACAAAGAACAACCCCGTGCTCATCGGCGAGCCCGGCGTGGGCAAGACCGCCATCGTGGAAGGCCTGGCCCAGCGGATCGTCGCCAACGAGGTGCCGGAGACCCTCAACGGCAAGCAGCTGTACACCCTCGACTTGGGGGCGCTGGTGGCCGGTTCCCGCTATCGGGGCGACTTCGAGGAGCGCCTCAAGAAGGTACTGAAGGAGATTCGCACCCGGGGCGACATCATCATGTTCATCGACGAGATCCACACGCTCGTCGGGGCGGGTGCTGCCGAGGGCGCCATCGACGCGGCCAGCATCCTCAAGCCGATGCTGGCGCGTGGCGAGCTGCAGACCATTGGCGCGACCACGCTGGAGGAGTACCGCAAGTATTTGGAGAAGGACTCGGCGCTGGAGCGCCGGTTCCAGCCGGTACAGGTCGACGAGCCGACCGTGTCGGACACCATTCAGATCCTCAAGGGCTTGAAAGACCGCTACGAGTCGCACCACAAGGTGCGGTTCACCGAGCAGGCGCTGGTCAACGCCGCCAACCTGGCCGACCGTTACCTGTCCGACCGGTTCCTGCCAGACAAGGCCATCGACCTGATCGACGAGGCCGGGTCGCGGATGCGGATCCAGCGCAAAGCCGCCAGCCCCGAGATCGCCGAGATCGACGAGCAGATCTCCCAGATCCGCAGCGACAAGACCGAGTCGGTGCAGGCCCAGCAGTTCGAGCGTGCCGCCCAGCTCCGTGACCAGGAGCGGGGCTTGCTCACCGAGCGGGCGTCGAAGGAGGCCGAGCTGCGGGAGGCAGGCGAGGACGTCGACTGGGTGATCGACGAGGAGGAGATCGCCGAGGTGCTCGCCCAGTGGACCGGCATTCCCGTTCACCGCTTGACCGAAGAGGAAACCGCTCGCCTCGTCCACATGGAAGAGGAGATGCACAAGCGCATCATCGGCCAGGGGGACGCCATCGGCGCCGTGAGCCGGGCGATTCGCCGCACCCGGGCAGGGTTGAAGGACCCGAAGCGTCCGGCTGGTTCGTTCATCTTCTTGGGCCCGTCGGGGGTGGGCAAGACCGAGACCGCCAAGACCCTCGCCGAGTTCCTGTTCGGCAACGAGGACGCCCTCATCCAGTTGGACATGTCCGAGTACATGGACAAACACACCGTGTCGCGGCTGGTGGGTTCTCCTCCCGGGTACGTCGGCTATGACGAGGGTGGCCAGCTCACCGAGGCAGTGCGCCGCAAGCCCTTCTCCGTCGTGCTGTTCGACGAAGTGGAGAAAGCCCACCCGGACGTGTTCAACACGCTGTTGCAGATCCTCGAGGACGGTCGCCTGACCGACTCGCAGGGCCGCACCGTCGACTTCAAGAACACCGTCATCATCATGACGTCGAACCTGGGGACCCGCGACTTGCGCAAGAAGTCGGTCGGGTTCTCCGCCGAGTCGGATGAGGTCACCTACGAGAAGATGAAGGAGAAGGTGACCGACGAGCTGAAACGCCATTTCCGGCCGGAGTTCATAAATCGGATCGACGAGATCATCGTGTACCACGAGCTGACCCTCGACGAGGTGAAGAACATCGTCGACCTGATGCTGGCCCGTGTGATCGACCAGCTGGCCGGCCAGGGCCTCGACCTGGTGCTGTCCGACAGCGCCAAGGAGTTCTTGGCCACCTCCGGATACGATCCCGAGCTGGGTGCCCGCCCGCTGCGCCGGTCGATCCAGCGCCTGCTCGAGGACACGCTGTCGGAGAAGGTGCTGATGGGCGAGTTCGGCGCCGGTACCACCATCGTCGTCGACCTCGACGAGGAGAACCAGGAGCTGACCTTCGAGGCGTTCAGTAGCCTCGACGTCCCGCCGATGGAGCTGGCCGACAGCTGATCCCGGCATTGCGGTTCTGATGCCCGAGCTTTCCGCCGCGCCGTCTTTGGTATATTCCGCAGGTGCGCGTCGGCCACAGCTTGGAGATCGCCGCCCCGCCTGCTCGCGTGTGGGATCTGACCGTCGACGTCGAGTCCTGGCCCGACTTCACGCCCACGATCACCAAGGTGGAGCGGCTCGACGATGGTGACTTGGCAGTGGGTTCACAAGCGCGACTCGAGCAGCCCCGGCAGCGGCCACGAATCTGGACGGTGACCGAGTTGGAGCCGGGCCACAGCTTCGCCTGGTCGTCCAAGGTGCTCGGCTTGACCATGACCGCCCGCCACCTGGTCGAAGCGGCCGGAGAGGGTGCCCGCAACACGCTGTCGGTCGATGTTGACGGCGCGCTGGCGCCCATGCTGGGTCGGCTGCTGCGGGGACCGATCATGTCGGCGATCACCACCGAGAACCAAGGATTCAAATCGGCCGCGGAGGCTTGAGCATCGGACCGTCCGCGCCGGCGCGGAGGCTTGTCGGGTCGTGCCTGGTGGGCGTGGTGTTGTCGATGTGGGCGGTCACGTTGGCGGCGTGCGAGGACTCAGCTGGCGCCAACAACCCCGACGCAACCGGGTCAATCGTCAGTTCGGCTGCGCCGGCGCCTGTGGTCGGCTGGGAAGTCGTGGTAGTCGAGCTACCGGGCCGATCGCAGTATTCGGTCGCGGGAGACGGCGACCAGGCGTTCGTGTGGGGCGGGCTGGGGGATGAGGCGCTGGCGGCCCAGATCGCCCTCGTTGGGCCGGAGATGCGTGAATCGCGGATGCAGCACCGCACAGAGACCTGACCAGGCCCGGCCTGACCTGGCGCCGACCAAACCGGGACGAAAGACCCTGGGCCACAGCGAACGGCGCCCATACGTTGGATGAGAGCAATTGCACCGCCCCTATGAGCCCTCGGCTGACTCACCAGAGAGGAGTCCGATCATGTCGACCCCGACGCAACAGGTCACCCGAAACGCTCAGGACATGCTGGACCATCACGAGGTGATCCTCGCCTTGCGGGTGGAGTGGGGGGCGGAGGCCCGGGAGCACGCCAGATCTACCCAGCTCGTGTGGTCGCGCCCGCCGTGGTCCGTGCTGTTTCTGCCCTTGTTGGAGCTCTACCGGCTTCCGATCCGGGCCAAACGGATGCGTGCAGAGCCCAACGTGTGGGGCATCCTGGCGCTGACCTCCATTGGCGGGCGCATTCTGCTGGCGTCGACACCGTGGCGGCGGAAGCGGCCCATCGGGGTCGTCGAGGTCCTGCCCCACAATGCACCGCTCCAGCTCGATCTCGAGCTGATGGAAACGGATCTGATCCCCCTGTTGAGGGTCGGACACCGTGAGTTCGTGGTCAACGGCGTCGACTTCAAGGCGCTGGTCAAAGCGGTCGAGGGAGGCGTTGTCCGATCCTTCGACATCGAGCACGGCCTCGACCGCCTGAAGGCGACCAGCCAGAAGTTATACGGCTGACCGAGCAGCGCTCACGCCTTCACTCGGTTCGTATCAGCTCGACGTGGAGTTCAAGAGCGATGTCTTTCGAAACGAGGACGCCTCCGCTGTCGAGCACCATGTTCCACGTCAGGTCCCAATCCTCCCGGTTGATCTGGCCGACCGCAGCGAAGATGGCCCGGTGGTTGCCCCACGGATCTTCCGTATGGCCGAGATACTCGACAGCGAGCGTGACGGGCCGGGTCACGTCTCTGATCGTGAGGTCCCCGATGAGGGTCCCCTGGCTCCCGGCCCAGTGGATCTGTGTCGACCGAAATGTCGCAGTCGGCCACTGCTCGACCCCGAAGAAGTCGGGGGACCGGAGGTGTTCGTCCCTCGCTTCGGACCCCGAGCTCACCGACGCCATGTCGATGGTTGCTTCGACCGTGCTCTCCTCAGGCGTGCGTCCGATGTCGACCCGTGCCTCCACCCCGGTGAATCGTCCTCGTACCTTCGTGAGCATGAAGTGGCGGCCGACGAAACCGACTTCGGCGTGGCCGGGATCCAACGTACAGCGACCCGGCGCCGGTACCTCGATTCCGTCGAGTGTTCGTGTTGGCGTTGTCATGCGTGTCTCCTCTCTCGCCGCAACGGCAGTTATGTGCGCACGCACAGACAAACTATGTGCGCACGCACGTTATTCCCGATATTGTTGGTACATGTCTCGTGCGCACGATCCCGATCTCGGAGTTCGGGCCTGGGAATCGTTGCTCCGTGTCCATGCGGCGCTGGTGCCCGCCATCGCCGGCGAGCTGCAAGAAGCGACCGGTGTGCCTCTGGCGTGGTACGACGTGCTCTTGGAGCTGAGTCGTGAGCCAAGCGGGGCGCTGCGGATGCGAGAACTCGGTGAGCGGGTGGTCCTCAGCCGGTCACGCGTCAGTCGGGTGGTGGACGAAATGGTCGAAGCCGGCCTCGCCATCAAACAACCCGACCCGATCGACGGCCGGGCAGTGGTGGCCCGGCTCACCTCGGAGGGGCGCAGCGTGTTCCGGCGTGCCGCTCGGGTCTACATCGATGCGATCGCATCCATGTTCTCGGAGCGGCTCAGTTCCGCCGAACTCTCCGTCCTCGTCGACCTGAAGCGATTGATCCCCGACATCGACGCCCGATAGCGACCCCGCCTGGCATTGCGGGCGATCGGAGCATGCGAGGTGGTGCTGATGCGCGATGGGCCGTCGGAGAGGGCAAGGCGACCGTCGGTGGGCCGACGAGGCGCGTGCCATCGAGGATGACCATATTGCGGCAAGCGGCCGCTGGGCCGCTGCCCCCTGGGTGTAGCTTCCGCCCCATGAACGCGCTCGTGTTCGAGCCGGCCGCACGGTCGGCTCGCCAGATCGTCCTCCGCTATCGGGTCGGCGAGCTACGGTTCTCCACCGCCTACTGGTACGACACGGTCGACTTCGACCAGCTCACCGACCGATACGGTGAGGCGTTCATGCGCTGGATGGACTTCCATCTCGTCGCCTTCGAAACGAACAAGGCGCTCAGCCTCGGTCCCACCGTCGTCGACTTCGGCCCGTACACCGATCTGGTCACCGAGCCGTTCTGGAACCTGTGGGAAACGATCTTCCACAACGTGTGGGCGGTGTGGCGCTACGAGAACGACCTCCCCGACCATCGGCTTGTTCCACCGACCGAGTTCGCCAGGCGACCGGTCGAGCCGGCAGGTATCGACCCGGGATCGGTCGACACTCTCATGCTGGTCGGCGGCGGCAAGGACAGCCTGGCCAGCATCAGCCTCCTCGAAGAAGCCGGCGTGCCCTACGACGCGTTCGTCTACTCCCATTCCACCTACGGGCGTGGCGACCACCAGCACGAGTTGATCGACGGGATGCTCGCCCACTGCCGACCGGAACGTCATCACCGGGGCTGGGTCTTCGACGATGCCATCGACTCGCCCGCCGCCCGCGTCACAGGCGCCGCTCGGCGGATGATCGCCGCCGAGACGGTCAGCTCCTACTGGACCGCACTCCCCGTCGCCCTCCAGCACGGATACCGCAACGTCGCCCTCGGCATCACCCGAAGCACCGACGAACACAACCTCACCTGGCACGGCGAGGACGTGAACTATCTGTGGGGGATGAGCAGCGCCGCCGAGCGGCTCCTGCACGATTACCTACGCAACCACGTCGCCGACGTGGCGATGTTCCATCTCCTCCGCCCCATCTACGACGTCAACGTGTTCACCCTCCTCAACCGCCGTCTGGAGGCCGTCCCGTCCACCCACTCGTGCGCCCAGCTCAAACCGTGGTGCGGTCGCTGCGCCAAATGCCTGTACGTGTGGATGAACTACGTCGCCTGGCTACCCCAGAAGGTGGTCGCGGAAACGATTCCACACAACTTGTTCGACCGGCCCGAGAACCGCACCATCCTCCGCAAGATGCTCGGCCTGGAGAGCTATAAACCCACCGACTGCGTCGGCACCGTCGGCGAAGCCCGCCTCGCCTTCCTCATGTGTCGCCGCAAGGGGGTGGGCGGAGTGATCGCCGACGACATCGACCTCGCTCCGCTCACTGCCGACGCGCAGGCCACGCTCGAGCGGTACCGCGCTGTTGCCGAACCCGGCCCCACGTTCCCGGCGCACTTGGCCGCCGTCGTCGAGCCTCAGCTCACCGCCGTTTCCGCCGAGGCCGCCCTGATCGCCCAAGATCTGCTGGAGCCACGCTGACGTAGTGGTGTCGGGCCCGCACCGGAGAGGAACCTGATTCTCACTTCGGCAGGGCGACCCGATCGGCGAGCGCCTCTCGAAGGTGGCGGCCGAGACCGGCTGCTGCTGATGATGTGCGACATGTGCGCCCCTCGAACGCAACCTGGCAGATGGTGAACCGCACTGGTGCAACGCCGACGGATCCGGGCGAACCGAGCCGGGAACATGCCCGACACATCACTCTCTAGGTAGCCGGCCAGCGGCGGCCTCCGGCCGGGGAGCCGGACTCCGTGACCACTACGCTGGCGCCGATGGAACGGACGTTGCGTTCGCTGGTGCTGGTCGCCGCCGCCTACGTGGCGGCCCAGATCTTCTCCGACATTGCCAGCCTGCGCATCGTCGAGGTGGCGGGATGGACCATGGACGCGGGCACCCTCATCTACCCGCTCACGTTCACCCTGCGTGACCTGGTGCACAAGCTGGCCGGCAAGCGAGTCGCCCGGCTGCTCATCGTCACGGCCGCCATCATCAACCTGGCCATGGCGGCCATCTTCTGGATGGTGGCTACCCTCAACCCCGACCCCGAAACCGGTCCGCAGCTCGAATTCGGGCTCGTGCTCGCGCCGGTGTGGCGGCTGGTGATGGCTTCGATCGTTGCCGAGGTGGTCGCCGAGTTCATCGACACCGAGGTCTACGCGGCGTGGCGCCGCCGGTTCGCCGATCGCGTGCAATGGGGGAGGGTGCTCAGTTCCAACCTGGTGGCCATCCCCGTCGACACGGCCATCTTCGTGGTGCTGGCGTTCGTCGGTGATCTCCCCACCGATGTGGTGTGGGCCATCTTCTGGACCAACGTCCTGCTCAAGCTGTTGATCACGGTGGGGTCGATCCCGCTCATCTACGCGGTCAAGCCGGCTCCTCTGGCCGGCCTCGACTCGGATGACCATTTCGTTGCCGTGTGATCGTTTTCGGGCGAATGCCCTGGCGAATCCGATAGACTGCCGCCGTCTCTCAGTGGGACCTGGGAGATTCGATATCAGGAGGAATCCTTTTGACGAAAAAACACACTTGGTTTGCGGTGCTCATGGCACTTGCCCTCATTGCTGCGGCGTGTGGGACGAGTACCACCACGACCGCAGCACCTTCGACCGAACCGCCGGCCACTGAGCCGCCGGCCACCGAGCCGCCGGCCACGACCGAGCCGCCCGCTACCACCGAGCCAGCCACGGACACCACCGAGGCGATGGCTGGAGCGGTCTGTGAGGTCACCGACGTTGGTGGCGTCGACGACAAGAGCTTCAACCAGCTGGCCTTCGAGGGCGCCCAGGCGGCCGCGGCCGAGCTGGGCTGGGAAGCACGTGTGCTGGAGTCCAGCGCCGAGACCGACTATGCACCAAACATCGACTCGCACATCGCCGCCGGCGACTGTGAGCTGATCGTGACGGTCGGATTCCTGCTGGGCGACGCCACCGCTGAAGCGGCGGCGGCCAACCCCGACCAGGAGTTCGCCATCGTCGACTTCGCCTACGATCCGCCGCTCGACAACGTTCAGGGTCTGATCTTCAACACCCACCAGGCCGCCTTCCTGGCCGGCTACGTGGCAGCCGATCAGACACAGACCGGTGTCGTCGGCACGTTCGGTGGCATCAACATCGGCGCTCCGGTGACCGACTTCATGGAAGGCTTCGCCCTCGGCGTGCGGTACTACAACGAGCAGAAGGGCACGGATGTCCAGGTGCTCGGGTGGGACCCCGATACCCAGGACGGCCTCTTCACCGGCAACTTCGATTCGCTCGAAGACGGCCGGGCGTTCGCCGAGAACCTGGCCGATGAGGGCGCCGACATCATCCTGCCGGTCGCCGGACCAGTGGGTCTCGGCTCGGCCGCGCTCGTCCAGGAGCGAGGGCTGCGCCTGATGGGCGTGGACGCCGACTGGACGCAGACGGCCCCCGAGTTCGCCGACATCATCCTGACGTCGGTGCTGAAGAAGGTCGACGTGGCGGTTCAGGATGCCGCTCGCAATGTGGCCAACGACTCGACCGAGCCTTTCCTGCTCTCGACGCTCGAGTCGGGCGGTGTGGGCATCGCCCCGATCACCAACCCGTACGTCGACAATCCCGACCTGCAGGGTGAGCTGGACGCAATCGCCCAGATGATCATCGCAGGCGAGATCGACACCAACAGCGCCGACTGACGTCGGACGGAGACGCGGCTGACGTGTCAGACGAACCCCCTCGGTGTACGCCGAGGGGGTTCGTCGCGTAGTAGGGTCCGATCGGTCGGATCCCCAGATCGGTAGGAGGCGTTCGTGCGGCTGGAGCTCGAGGGAATCACCAAGCGATTCCCCGGCGTGCTGGCCAACGATCATGTCGACATGTCGGTCGAGTCGGGCGAAATCCTGGCCTTGCTGGGCGAGAACGGGGCCGGGAAGTCGACTCTCATGAACATCCTGTACGGCCTCTACTCGGCCGATGAGGGTCACATCCGCATCGACGGGGTCGAGCAGGATTTTGGCTCACCCAGTGACGCCATCGCCGCCGGGATCGGCATGGTGCACCAGCATTTCATGCTCGTGCCGGTGTTCTCCGTGGTCGAGAACGTCGTGCTGGGCGACGAGCCCACCTCGGCAGCCGGAGTCCTCGACCTGCGCCGCGGTCGCCAGCGCCTCACCGAGATCTCCGAGGAATACGGCTTGAGAGTCGACCCCGACGCCATCATCGAAGACCTGCCGGTCGGCGTGCAGCAGCGGGTCGAGATCATCAAGGTACTTTTTCGAGACGCCGAGTTCCTCGTCCTCGACGAGCCCACAGCGGTGCTCACGCCCCAGGAGGTCGACGACCTCTTCGGAATCCTGCGCGGGTTACGCGACAGCGGCAAGGGAATCATCTTCATCACTCACAAGCTGCACGAGGTGCTGGACATCGCCGACCGGATCGCGGTGCTTCGCCGTGGCCGGATCGTCGGCACCACCACTCCCGCCGAGACCAACACCGAGCATCTCGCCGAGATGATGGTCGGCCGTCCCGTCGACCTTGTGGTGGACAAATCGGCAGCAGCGCCCGCCGAGCCCGTCCTGGTCGTCGAGGACCTGATGGTGGTGGACGATCGCAACCATCCGGCGGTCGAAGACGTGTCGCTCACTGTCCACGCCGGTGAGATCGTCGGAATCGCCGGTGTGCAAGGCAACGGGCAGACCGAGCTGGTCGAGGCGCTCACCGGGCTGCGCGACCCGCTGCGAGGCTCGATCAAGATCGGCGGGGTCGAAACGCGCGACAAGCCACCTCGGTGGCTGCATGCCCACGGCGTGGCCCACATCCCCGAAGACAGACAGCGGATGGGTCTGGTCCTGCCCTTCACGATCGCCGAGAACATGGTGCTCGACAGTTACTACGACGACGAGTACTCGAGCGGCGTCGTCATGCGCTGGGACGACGTGTCGGCTAGGGCGGCCGAGCTGAGCAAGCAGTTCGACGTTCGTACTCCCTCGATCGACGTGCCCGCCTCCACCCTCTCCGGCGGAAACCAGCAGAAGGTCATCGTCGCCCGCGAGTTCAGCCGCGATGTGCGTCTTATCATCGCCGCCCAACCGACCCGCGGCCTCGACGTCGGTTCGATCGAGTACATCCACGCCCAAATGGTCCGCCAGCGCGACGAAGGTGCGGCCGTGCTGGTCGTTTCCACCGAGCTCGACGAGATCATGGCGCTGTCCGACCGCATCGCCGTGATGTTCGAAGGCCGCATCGTGGCGGTACTCGAGGGCGGCTCTGTCACCGCTACCGAGCTCGGCCTCTACATGGCGGGCGCCAGCCCTGACGGCGCCAAGGAGTCGGCGTGAGCACCGACGTCGGCGAGCAGGCCGAACCGGACACGCCCCCCGAGCCGTCGCTGTTCGACGAGCTGACCGGCGCCACCGCAGGGTGGCGCCAGGCGATCATCGTCCCGCTGCTGGCGGTTGCCACAGCATTGATCGTCGGGGCCGTGATTCTGGTCATCACCGATCCGGACCTGTGGCGGGTGCTGCGCGAAACACCCGGCGACTATTTGGCCGAGGTCTGGTCGGTGGTGAGCGCCGCCTACTCGGCGTTGTTCCGTGGAGCGTTCGGTTCACCTCGAGCGTGGTCGGAGACGCTCGTGTCGGCGTCGCCGGTCATTCTCGCCGGCCTGTCGGTGGCGGTGGGATTCCGGGCTGGGCTGTTCAACATCGGTGGTGAAGGCCAGATCGTGGTCGGTGGCATGCTGGCCGTGCTGGTCGGGATCAAGCTCACCGCCCTGCCGTTCCCTCTGCTCATGCTGGCGGCGCTGCTGGGCGGCATCATCGGCGGCGGCATTTGGGGAGGGCTCGCCGGCTGGCTCAAAGCCCGTACCGGCGCCCACGAGGTGATCACGACGATCATGCTGAACTTCGTGGCCTTCTTCGGGTCGCTGTGGCTGCTCAAGACCGACCTCTACCGGGTTCCGGAACGGGCCGACCCCGTGTCGCAATCCATTGCCCCTGCAGCGCGGCTCCCCCGGTTGCTCACTTGGATCGACCCGCAACTGCGAGTGCACGGCGGCATCATCCTCGCCGTGCTGGCCGCCTGGTTCGTGTACTGGCTGCTGTTCCGCTCGACCATCGGCTTCGAATTCCGGGCGGTCGGCTTCAACCCCGACGGGGCCCGCTACGCCGGGATGCGGGTGTCGCTGCTGTACGTGTCAGTGATGTTCGTGGCCGGCGCCCTGGCAGGGCTCGCCGGCGCCGACACCGTCCAGGGTGTGCTGTACAGGGGCACTCCCGCGTTCTCCGCCGGGATCGGCTTCGATGCGATCGGCCTGGCGCTGCTGGGCCGCTCGCACCCGTGGGGAGTAGTGCTGGCCGGGCTCCTCTTCGGCGCCCTCGAAGCGGGTGGGCGGGAGATGCAGGCGTCGGTGTTCATCCCCGTCGACTTGGTGCAGGTCATCCAGGCGCTCGTCATCATCTTCATCGCCGCCCCGGCTCTGATCCGCGGCCTCTACCGGCTCCGTGTCGCCGAAGAGGGTCCGGCTCAGCTCACCACTGGATGGGGCTCATGACCACCGCCCTCACCGACGCCAGGGCCGCCATCACGGTTCGTACGCCGGCCGAGATCCGCCGGGCACGCATCCTCGGCATCCTCTACCTCGTGCTGGCCGGATTCGTCTATCTGGTGTTCACGTTGGGCGCCGACCCGGGAACGTCCGCCAGCTTCGGTCTGTCTCGACCCACCGACGCGATCGCCGTCCCGGACGCCACGGTGCCCGTCCGCGGTTTCACCGTGCTCATCGCCGTCGTGTTCGTGTTTCTCGGGGCGATGCAGCTCACCCGCGGCTTTGACAAGAAGGCCAACGTCGTGCTCGGGATTGTGTTCGGCCTGTTCGTGTTGGCCTTCCTGGCCTGGGCTGCTGCCGGCAAGAGCTTCTCCCTCGTGGGGATGTTGCAGGCCACGCTGGTACAGGCGGTGCCGATCGCCCTCGGGGCGCTCGCCGGCGTCCTGTGCGAACGAGTCGCGGTGATCAACATCGCCATCGAAGGCCAGCTCCTGGCCGGCGCTTTCGTCGGGGCTATCGTTGGGTCGGCCTCCAACATCTGGATCGGGCTCCTGGCCGCCGTCGGCACCGGCGTTGCGCTCGCATGGGTGCTGGCGGTGCTGTCGATCCGCTACCGGGTCGACCAGATCATCTCCGGCGTGTTCATCAACATCTTCGCGTTGGGCCTGACCTCGTACCTCACGTCGCGCATCCTGGTCGAGATCCCCGACCTCAACAACAGCGGCCGGTTCCTGCCTTGGGAGATCCCCGTCCTGGGCGACATTCCCGTGATCGGGCCGGTGCTGTTCAACAACTCCATCTTCGTTTACGGCATGTTCGTGGCCGTGATCGTGCTCAATTTCGCCTTGTTCCGGACACGCTGGGGCCTGCGGGCCCGGGCAGTCGGGGAGAAGCCCAAAGCGGCCGACACGGTCGGTATCAATGTGTATCGGACCCGCTATGTCAACGTGCTCTTGGGCGGGGTGGTGGCCGGGTTCGGCGGCGCCTTCTTCACGCTCGGTTCGGCCGGACGCTTCGACGAGAACATGACCGCCGGGCTCGGGTTCATCGGACTGGCGGCGATGATCTTCGGGCGATGGCGGCCGTTCGGTGCGTTGGGAGCCGCACTGGTGTTCGGGTTCGCCGACTCGCTGCAGGGCAAGTTGGCCATCCTGCAGACGCCGATCCCCTCCGAGTTCCTCCTGATGGCCCCCTACATCGCCACGATCATCGTCGTAGCCGGACTGGTCGGCCGGGCCCGACCGCCTGCCGCCGACGGTCAGCCGTACATCAAGGAGTGACCCCGCCGGCGCGTCGTCACGCGCCGTAGCCGGATTTGCATTGGATCGCGCGGTCGGTAGCCTTGCAAAGGACGTGCCATCGGCACGTTTTCTCTTTTCCCACGAAAGGACCCTCAGATGCGACGCGTCGTGTCGTTCCTGGTCGCCCCCGCCCTCATCCTCGGGGTGGTCGGCGCCGCCTTCGCCGATTCGCGGCCGCTGCCGGCACCGCCCGAAGCGCCGGTTGCGCCAATGGTGATGGGTTTGGTTCGCTACGAGCCGCCCTCCGACCTCGCCATCCTGCCACGCCTGCTCGAACGGCCCGACCGATTCGAGACCCCGGTGATCTGCGGTGATGTGCCGGTCGAGGGTTGCATCGAACCACTGCCCGCGTACGACCCTTTCACGGAGGCCTTGCCCACCAGGCCGAGCGGGGGCGAAGACTGGCGCCAACTCGTGGCCCTGTTCTTCGAGCCCGAGCACGTCGACCGGGCCGTGCGAGTCATCACCTGCGAAAGCGGTGGTGACCCCGACGCCAAGAACCCGTCATCCTCGGCATCGGGGTTGTTCCAGCACCTCGGTTCACTTTGGGGCAACCGGATCGTCAAAGCCGGCTGGGAAGGAGCCGACATCTGGGATCCGGTCGCCAACGTGGGGGTCGCCGCCTGGCTCGTCTACGAAGGGGGCGGCTGGGGCCACTGGAACCCTTCGCGCTACTGCTGGGGCTGAGCCGCTATTCGCCGGCCACGGGCCGGCCGTAGAACTCCAGTTCCGCCACGACCAGCTCGTCGAACGGTTCGAGGTCGTCGACCGCCTCGCCCGGATGGATGCTCTGCACCTCGATGATCACCCGAGTGGTGCGGAGGCTGTTGAAGTTGATCAGGTGTGACCCGGGATCGTCGTCGAGCACCCCCACGATCCCTTGGCTGTTGTCGTTGGTCGTGATCTTGTAACCGGCGATTCGATAGTTGCGCCTGAAGCGAGTCTCGTCTTCGACGTTCTTGATGATGATCTGCTCGAGCTGATACGTATCGGCGAAATCAACGGTGACCATGGCCCCCGACCCGGCCAGACTGTCGTCGTTCCACGCCGTGGTGTCGTCGCCGTCGAACATGTTCGAGCAGGGGAAGCCGACCAGTTCGGATGAGCAGTCGGAGCTGAGCACCTGGATGATCTCGATGGGGGCCTGCGCCTGCGCCGCAGTCGATGCCACCGTCGTTCCGGTGGCGTCGACCCCGGTGGTGTCGGTGGCGGATGGCTCGTCGTTGTTGAAGAAGCTGAATGCAAAGGCGGCCAAGACCACGAAGAGCAGGACCCCTCCGATGGCCATCGCCGCCCGTACGCCCGCCGAGCTCTGGATCATCGGTTGGGGAGCGACCGGGAGCGCCCCCTGCGCGAGACGGGCGCCGCATTCTTCGCAGTGGCGGTTGGTGGCGGGGTTGGCCGCCCCGCACGAGGGGCACGGCACGGACGAGTACGGGACGGTGTGCATCCGGCCCGTCTCGTCGAGACTGAACTGTTCGGCCTGTTGTTCGCCGGCCCACTGCCCGCATTCGGGGCAGAATTCTTCGTCGCCGAAGATCGCGCCACAGTTGGTGCACTGTTGCTGGGCCACTGACGTGTTCCTCCGAGGAGCCGGTATTCTCGCTCGGCGATGATAATGGCCGGCATCAGAACTGCCGAACAATGGACATGGGCTTCGCGGATCGCCGGCGTCGTCCTGCTGGCGTTCGCCGTGTCCGCGATTGTGATCGCGTTTCTCGTCACGACCCGCCGATAAGATCGCCGCCGTGACGTATCGGTGCCAAGAATGCGGGTTCGAATCCCCCAAGTGGATGGGTTTCTGTCCTCGCTGTCCCAATGCCGCCGGGCTGGTGGAGGTTGCTGCCGCCGCGCGCACCCCGGCGATAGCGGCCCCAACGCCGCTGCCACTGTCGAAGGCCAGCGACGGTGACGTCAGCCGTATCGCCACCGGGATGGGCGAGGTGGACCGGGTGCTCGGTGGCGGCCTCGTGCCTGGCGGGGTCATCCTCGTGGGCGGCGAGCCTGGCGTCGGGAAGTCGACATTGCTCCTGCAATTGGCAGGTGCACTCGCCGACGCCGGCGGTTCGACCATCATCGCCACGGCCGAAGAATCTGCCCATCAGGTGGGCCTTCGCGCCAGGAGACTCGGCGTGGCTGCCGACGCCATCACGCTGCTGGCGGAACACGACGTCGACGCCATCATCGCTGCCGCCGTCGAGCACCGTCCCGATCTCGTCGTGGTCGACTCGATCCAGACCGTGGGCGTGGCCGAAGTCGGTTCGGCGCCCGGAGCAGTCGCTCAGGTGCGGGAGGCGGCCGCCCGCCTCATCCGCGCCGCCAAACATCACGGCTTTGCAGCCGTCATCGTGGGGCACGTGACGAAAGACGGTGGCATCGCCGGGCCCAAATTGCTCGAGCACATGGTGGACGTGGTGCTGTACCTCGAAGGCGAGACCGACCGGGGTTTTCGCACGTTGCACGGCCTCAAGAACCGCTTCGGTGCAACACACGTCGTCGGGCTGTTCGAGATGGCGGGAACCGGTCTGGCCGAAGTTGCCGATCCCTCGGCCGTGTTCGTCGCCGATTGGCAGGGATCGATTCCTGGAACTGTGATCTTCCCCGCCATGCAAGGACGGCGGGCCATGTTGGTGGAGGTGCAGGCACTGACCGCACCGTCACCGCTGGCCCAGCCCCGCCGTTCGGTGCGAGGAATCGAAGTGGCCCGGGTGCACCAGCTTCTCGCGGTCCTCGCCCGCCACGCCGGTTTGGGGTTCGGAGACCAAGACGTGTATGTGAACGTGGTGGGAGGCATCCGGCTGGCCGAGCCTGCCGTCGACCTGGCGGTGGCGTTGGCGCTGGCGTCGTCCCGCCTCGATCGGCCGCTCGGTGCGCTGGCCGCCTGGGGAGAGGTTGGGCTGGCCGGTGAACTGCGTCAGGTTCCGCACGGCAGTCGCCGATCCGAGGAGGTGGGCCGCATGGGCCTGGACCACCAGGTCTATCCAGGGGCCGGAGGACCGAGGCGACTCATCGAGGCCCTACAGTCGGCGGGCCTGAAGGCGGCCGCAACCGGTCACGAATGAGCTTTCGCGTGGCGTGGTGGGAACGCTCGGTGTAGTAGCCTCCCCGCCAATGCCGGGTAACTCGGACTTCCTTCACATCTTGCAGCGTCTCGCGCCGGGAACCCGCCTTCGCGACTCCTTCAGCCGCATCATCCAGCACGGCAATGGGGCGCTCATCGTGCTCGGCTCGGACCCCACCGTGGATGCGATCTGCTCGGGCGGATTCGTCCTCGACAACGCTTCGTTCTCCGTGGCACGGCTGGCCGAGCTGGCCAAGATGGATGGGGCCATCGTCGTGAGCGACGACGGCGAACACATCTGCCGAGCCAACGTGCACCTCATCCCGGACCCGTCGATGGCAACCACCGAGACCGGTTCACGGCATCGGACCGCGGAGCGCACCGCCAAGCAGACGGGCAAACCGGTCATCTCGATCTCGGAGGACCGCTCGGTGGCAACACTCTTCTACGGCGAGGAAAAGCACGAGTTGGAGAGCCCGACGGTACTCACCGCCAAGGTCAACCAGTCGCTGGCCAGTCTCGAACGGTTCCGGCGGAGACTCGACCACGCCGAGGAGCGCATGACCAGGCTCGAGGTCGCCGACATGATGACCAACCGGTGGGTCATCACCGTGCTGCAGCGGGCCGAACTGGTGACCCGGATCGGACACCAAGTCGAACGCGACAGTGTGGGGTTGGGCGGTGAGGGCACACTCGTGATGGTGCAGCTGTCCGATCTGTTGGCCGGGGTCGAAGAGCTGCGCCAGCTCGTCACCGCCGACTACGCCCTCCGTCGAAAAGGGGCCTCCAAGATGCTGACCGCGCTCGAAGCCATTCCCACCAAAGACATTCACGACGCCCGGCGTGTCGCCGACGCCTTGGGTCTCGACGACCCCGACGAGGCCGCCCGACCCCGAGGCTTGCGCATCCTCTCCCACGTCCCCCGGCTGCCTGACACTGTGGCCGACGCCATCGTCAAGAGATTCAGCGAACTGCCCCGGCTGATGGGCGCGTCGGTGGACGACCTCAACAAGGTGCCCGGGGTGGGCCCCACTCGCGCACTGCAGGTGCGGCGATTCCTCGACAGAATCATCGAGCGCAGCGAACTGCTCGATCCGGCCACAGGCGACTGACCAACTACACTGTCGGCTCCCCGCCCCGGAAAGATCCCATGGCCACGAAGAAAACGCCTGCCAAGACGGCCGCCAAGAAGCCTACCGCCAAGAAGACGGCTGCCAAGAAGCCAACCGCCAAGACGACGGCTGCCAAGAAACCGGCTGCGACCACGAAATCGGCGGCATCCAAGGCGTCCGCCAAGAAGCCCGCTGCCAAGCCGGCGAAGAAGCCGGCCGGCGCCAAGGCATCGACCGATTCGGCATCCGCTTCGACGTCATCTCGGCGCAAGGTCAGCTTCAACGTGAAGGACAAGGTCGTCCACCCTCACCACGGGGCAGCGGTCATCACCAAGAAGGTCACTCAGAAAGTGGGCGGGGAGAGCCAGGAGTACTTCCAACTCGAGATCGCCACCGACCAGCTCACCGTATTCGTACCGGTCGCCAACATCGAAGAAGCGATCCGCCCCGTCATCTCGAAGAACCAGGCGCGCAAGGTCTTCTCGCTGTTCAAAGAGGAGCCACAGGAGGCTGGAAGCAATTGGAGCCGCTGGTACAAGGTCCTCAACGAGAAGATGACCAGCGGCGACATCTACCAGGTCGCCGAGGTCGTCCGCGACCTGACGTTCGCCCAGCAAACCAAGGGGATCTCACCCGCTCTGAAGCGGATGCTGTCACGAGCACGCGTCACCCTCATCTCCGAGCTTCAATTCGCGCTCGACGTCGACGAGGAGGAAGCGATCAAGAAGCTCGACCGGGCGCTTCCCAAGGTCGAAGCCGACGAACCGGCCTGAGTCGTGTTCGTCGAGGCGATCCGGCTGCTGTTCACCCTGGTGGTGACGGCGATCGGGTACGAGCTCGGCGACGCCCTGGCCGGCAACCTGCTTGGCGCGACGTTTGACACCGCCTCGGGCCGGCTGGTCGGCGCATTGCTCGGTGCAGGCGTCGGCTACGTCGTCGGTGGAGTGGGGGCGCGGCTGTTCACCCGCCGGCTCGATACGATCTCCGGCTCGTTCCTGCCGCAGCTGTCGGGCCCCGAGCTCTTTGCCGGCGGCTTCGGCATGCTCATCGGCCTCTCCTTGGGCGTGGTTCTGTCGATCCCCATCGTCCGCTTCAGCCCGTCGTCGATCGGCTGGCCGACGGCTGCCCTGCTGGTGGTGATCGTGGCGGCGATCGGGGGGCGAGTGTTCGCCACCCGCTCCCACGATTTGCTCACGCTGACCGGTTTGCGTCCTCGCGGACCGCTGGTGGCACGTCGGCTCGACGACGAGGAGCCCAGCTTCTTGATCGACTCATCGGCGGCCATCGACGGTCGGGTTCTCGAACTGGTCCGGAGCGGTGTGGTGAAGGGGCGTCTGTGGATCCCGTTCTTCGTCGTCGACGAGTTGCAGGGTCTGGCAGATGCCGGCGAGCAGTCGATTCGCCGGCGGGGCAGGAGGGGCCTCGATATCCTCGACGCGCTCCGGAGCACCGAACAAGAGGTGTCGGTGCTCGACGACTCCGTGCCCGAGGTCGAGGAGGTCGACGCCAAGCTGCTGGTCCTGACCGAGCGTTCGGGCTCTACGCTGGTCACCACCGACACCAACCTCGCCAAAGCAGGCGAGATCCGGGGTTTGCGAATCCTCAACCCGGCCGCACTGGGTGACCACCTCAAGCCGCACGTGACGGTGGGCCAAGTCGTGCAGGTGCCCATCTCCAAGCCGGGAACGGGTCCCCGCCAGGGTGTCGGCTACCTGGATGACGGGACGATGGTCGTCGTCGAAGAGGGGGACGGGCTGATCGGCCAGGAGGTGTCCGTCGAAGTGACATCCACCACGAAGACGGCTGTCGGCCGCATGCTCTTTGGTCGTCCGGTCCGGGAATGACGTCCGTCTGGGGCATCGTGGTCGCCGCCGGAGAAGGAACCAGGTTCGGCGGCCCGAAACACTCCGAACCGATCGAAGGCCGGGCCATGTGGGAGCACGCCCGAGACACGCTGCGGGAAGGCGGATGCGACCAGGTCGTGGTCGTCGGTCCGGTGCCGGGTGGGGTGGTAGGCGGCGCCAGCCGTCGCGACTCCGTGGCGGCCGGCCTGGCGCAGCTGCCACCCCCTGTCAGCCATGTGCTGGTCCACGACGCTGCCCGCCCGGCCGCAACGACAGTCCTCGTGCAGCGGGTCATCGGCAGGCTCCTCGAGGGTGACGCCGACGCAGTGATCCCTGCACTGCCGATCACCGATACCATCAAAGAAGTCGAGGCCGGTGTGGTGATGGGCACGATCGACCGTGAACGGCTCGTCGCCGTGCAGACACCTCAAGGATTCGTCCGCGAGTCATTGGCGTCGGCCCATCAGCGAGGGGGGTCGGTCACCGACGACGCCCAGCTGATCGAGCTCGCAGGGGGGAGGGTGGTGGTGGTCGAAGGCGAACCGGGCAACCTCAAGGTCACCTACCCGGGCGACCTCGAACGGGTCATCGAAGAATGGAGAAGGAGCCGATGAGGGCGGGACTCGGGTTCGACGCGCACCGCTTCGGGGGAGAGGCGCCTCTCGTGTTGTGTGGAGTCGTCATCGAAGATGCGCCCGGCGTCGAAGCCACTTCGGACGGTGACGTCGCCACTCACGCTGTCATCGACGCTCTGCTCGGCGGAACGTCGCTCGGCGACCTCGGGTCGTTCTATCCGTCGTCGGACTCACGCTGGCGCGACGTGTCATCGGTCGACGTCTTATTGGAGGATGCAATGCAGCGACTGAGCCGCACCGGATGGCGCCCGGTCAACGTGGACGTGACGATCGTGGCCCAATCGGTGCGGATCGCCCCCCACCGCAGCGAGATGCGGGCTCGGCTCGCAACGGTGCTGCAGCTACCGGAATCGGCCGTGTCGGTGAAGGCAACCACCACCGATGGAATGGGGTGGATGGGTCGTGGTGAGGGGATCGCTGCGCTGGCGGTCGCGTCGCTCACCTCGACGGAGTGACCGGGCCGACCGACAGTACGATGGTTGCGATGCGGTTGTACAACACGCTCGGCGGCGCCCACGGCGAGCTCGTCCCCCGGCAGGAGGGCCGCATCGGGATGTACGTCTGCGGGCCAACCGTCCAGTCGGCGCCCCATCTCGGCCACGGCAGAGCAGAGGTCGTGTTCGACATGATTCGCCGCTACTTGACGTGGCGGGGCTACAACGTGACGTTCGTTCGCAACGTCACCGACGTCGACGACAAGATCATCGCCATCGCCAACGAACGCGATGTGAGCACCGACGAGGTCGTCTCGACGACCACCAAGCTGTTTCTCGACGCACGCGCTCGGCTCGGAGTCGCTCCCGCCGACGTCGAGCCGCGAGCCACAGAGCACATCGACGAGATGATCGCCATCATCGATGATCTCATCGCCAAAGGCCTCGCCTACGAGGCGCGCGGCGATGTCTACTTCTCGGTCGAATCTCTGCCCGAGTACGGCAAGCTGTCGGGCCGGAGCCTCGACGACATGATCGCCGGGGCCCGCGTCGAGGTCGGTGAGCACAAACGCCACCCAGGCGACTTTGCGCTGTGGAAGGCGGCCAAGCCGGGGGAGCCGCAGTGGGATTCTCCCTGGGGCATGGGACGGCCCGGGTGGCACATCGAATGCTCGGCGATGGCCATCAAGTATCTGGGTGAGTCCTTCGACATTCACGGCGGAGGCAGCGATCTCATCTTTCCCCACCACGAGAACGAGATCGCCCAATCGGAAGGGCATACGGGGCGGCCGTTCGCCACATGGTGGCTGCACAACGGCATGCTGACGTTGACCGGCGAGAAGATGGCCAAATCGACTGGACATCTGATCGACCTGAATGAGGCACTCACCACCTATCCGCCGATGGCCGTGCGGCTCTTCTATCTGCGAGCGCACTATCGGTCGCCGCTCGAATTCTCGACCGAGCTCCTCGAGGACGCCGTCGCCTCGTACGAGCGTCTCCAGTCATTCGTACGCAGGTCCGGAGTCGGCGACGCCCCTGACCAAGCTGTCGTCGCAGCGTTCACCGAAGCGATGGACGACGACTTCAACACTCCCATAGCCCTTGCCGTTGTGTTCGAGGCTGTACGGGCCGGCAACCGGCGGCTCGACGAGGGTGGTGACAGCGGGGACCTCGCCGCAGCTGTCGTCCAGGCCGCCGGTGCGCTGGGAGTAGACCTGATTGAGCGGAGCGTCGACGACCTCGAAGCGGATCTCCGGGCCCTGGCCGCGGAAGTTGGAGCTTCCGACGCCGACTCGGCGGAGGGGCTGATCGCGTCACTACTTGCGACGCGGGCCACCGCCAGGGACGAGCGGGCCTGGGATGTCGCCGACGCGATCCGGGAAGGGTTTGCCCGGTTGGGCATCACGGTGGAGGACGCAGCGGATGGCGTCCGCTGGCATCGGGCATAGCGTCGAGGGGATCCATCCGGTCACGGCGGCGCTGCAGGCCGGCCGGGTCCGCAGGCTCACGGTCGAAGCGGGGCGGTCCAAGCGATCGCCGTTGGCGGAGATCGTCGAACGAGCGCACACCGCCGGAATCGATGTCCGAACGGTCGACGACGTGCTCACTCAAGCCACGACTGCCGTGCCCCAAGGCGTGATCGCTCACTGCACCCCGGTTGCCCTCGTCGACGTGGACGATCTGGCGGCGGTCGAACGCCCGGCGATCGTGATTCTCGATCATGTCGAAGACCCCCACAACGTCGGTGCCATCGCCCGTTCCGCCGCGGCGGCGGGCATGACCGGGATGCTGGTCGCAGACGTCCGGGCGGCGCCCCTCGAAGCGTCGGCGTTCAAGGCATCGGCCGGGGCCCTGGAGCGGCTCCCGGTCGCGGCCGTCTCGTCGATCGCTCAAGCGGTCAAGCGCCTTGCAAGCCACGGGGTGTGGTCCGTTGGCCTCGACGCCTCGGGCGACGAGTCGCTGTTCGACCTCGGGCTGCTCACCGAGCCGGTGGCCGTCGTAGTCGGCGCAGAGGGGCGAGGCTTGTCGGAGCTGGTCGCCAGGCGGTGCGATGTATTGGTGCGCATCCCCATGCCGGGTGCGCTCGAGTCCCTCAACGCCTCCGTGGCAGCGGCGCTGGCGTGCTTCGAGGTCGCCCGCAGGAGGCGGGCCTGAACCGCTCGTGGGTGGAGAGCCGGGGAGCGCTGATACACTGCCTCACTCCCAGGCTGGCGTAGCTCAGTTGGCCAGAGCAGCCGCCTTGTAAGCGGCAGGTCGAGGGTTCGAGTCCCTCCGCCAGCTCCAACCGAGATCACGGGACCAGCCCGTTCCCCGTCCTAAGCTGGCCTCGCCGACAACAAACTGCCCATGCCTGGAAAACACGCTGCCTCCGACAACTCGCAGTTCTACCGCGACCTGGTGTGGTTCGGGCTGCGCTGGCTCATCGGAGCGGTCATCGTCTTTGGCGCCGCCTGGTTCCTCACATCACAAGTCTTCGGGTCCGACGATCCCGGTTCGTCGGCGGCGCCAACGACCATCCAGGCTCCCACGATCCCGACCACCCTGCCCCCAGTGACCACGACCGAGGCGACGCCGCCTCCTCCTCCCACCACCCGCCCACCCGCCACCACGGCTCCGACGGGATCGACGGCTCCGACCGCCACCACCACGTCCACCGTCGCCCCGACGACGACCGTCACCACCGCGCCCGAACCCGAGCTGCCACCCAGTGAGATCACGGTGCGCGTCCTCAACTCGACGGGACGTCGGGGCCTGGCCGCCACCGTCACCGCCCAGCTTCGCGCGCTCGGATATGTGATGCGCCTGCAGGACAACTATGGAACGCGCCTGCAGACCACCACGGTCTTCTACGTGCCCGGCTTCGCGGAAGAAGCAGCAACGCTGGCAGCCGAGCTGGCAGGCGCGACCACCACCGCTCCGAACCCCGCGGCCGAACCGTCGGCGGACCTCCTGGTGGTGCTCGGCAGCTCCTACCCCTGATCATGAACGACGGCGACGAGGCGACCATCGCGGCGGTCGATGCAGATGACGGCGACGCGTCGGTGCCACCCATCCCGCCCTCGACCGGAGCGGCCGACGGGGCGCCGGACCCATGGAACGAAGACACCAGCGAGCTGATCCTCGAGCCGGACCATTCGGTCCTGCCAACGATCCGTACCCTGTGGACGTGGTGGTCGTGGACGATGGTGGCCGTCGTCCTCGCCCTCACCGCCGCTGCTGTCGCCGCTGACGTACTGCGAGCGAGCATCGTGCTCGACGTGGTGTCGGTGTGGCCCTACTTTGCACTTGTCGCGATCGGGGCGATCGTCTGGTTCGTCAACCGGGCATCTTGGCCCTCCCGGTTCGGGTCGGCCGTGGCGCTCCTCGCCCTCACCGGGTTGCTCGCCGTCCTGGCGCTGCACATCACCGCCTGGCATGGCCTTCCCTCCTCGGTCGAGTCACGTGGGCGGCCGTTCACCGGCGGGGAAGCGGCTTTGACGATGGCCGTGCCCGGACGGCTCGAGCTTCGGTCGTCGTCCCTTCCAGTCTCCTTCTCTGCGTCGCTGCTCACCGGCGGCGGCAATGTGGCGGTCCCCTCTGCGGACGGCCTCGACACCGAGCCACCCGACGTGACCCTGGCCGAACACGAGTCGCCGGGATTGCACCGTGGGGCGGGCTGGGCGGTGGTGATCAACGAGGCGGGCAGGTGGCGGCTGACCGTCGAGGCGACCGACCTGGACGCCGATCTCTCGGGCACCATGGTCGACACGAGCGTGTTCCGAGGGGGAGGGAACGTGGTGGTGGCGGCGGTGGCGGCCGGCGCCCAATTGCGCTTCGAGAGCGGAACCTTCGTGGTCAGCGTCCCATCGGACGCCGGGATCGGTGTAGAAGGAGTCGCCGAGGTGCCATCCGAATGGACGACCACCGAACGGGGGGCAACCTCGCCGGAGGGGGGAGGAGACTTCACCGTGATCGTGGCGACCGATGCGACCGTGCGGGTCATCGAGTCATGAATTGAACCACCGGTACACTCAGGTCGATGGATGACTTCGCCGACCGATTGCGCCGGTTTGCAGTCGCTGCCTGGGCAATCGTGGGCGGTCTACTCGTGGCGGTCGCGATCGGATGGACGGCTTGGAAGGTCCAGATCATCTGGATACCCATCGTTTTCGCATTCGCCATCGTCTACCTGCTCAACCCCTTCGTCACGCGTCTGCGCAAGATGGGACTGCCCCGTCCGCTCGGAGCCGTCGTCTCGTACCTCTTGTTCGGCGGTCTGCTGACCGCGCTGATCGTCCTCACCGCGCCGATCATCTCTCAGCAGGCCGAGGCGCTCGGCGCCCAGATCCCCGTGATCGCCAACGACGCCCTCGACTTCATCGAACGCACCGGCATGGCGCTCGGGTTCGACGTCCAGTTCCTCACCTACGAGGACCTGATCGCCCAGGTCACTCAGCAGCCCGATGAGCAGCTCACCGAAGACCTGCAGGGTCTGGCCGGGACGGTGATCTCGTTCCTAGGCAGTCTTGCCGAGGCGGTGGCGCTCCTCATCGTCACCCCCGTCATTGCCTTCTACCTACTGATCGATGCCCCTCGCCTGAGCGAAGAGCTGCAGGAGTTGGTCCCACCGCAGTACCAGGAGGAGCTGACTGCACTGGGTCACAACCTCTCGAAGGCGCTCGGCGGGTTCGTGCGCGGACAGCTGTTCGTGGCTCTCATCGTCGGACTGATGGCCGGCACCGGCTTGTACTTCCTCGGTGTGGAATTGTGGCTGATCCTTGGCTTGATCGCCGGTCTGACCAACTTGGTTCCATTCGTCGGACCGTGGATTTCGGGTGTCCTGGCAACGATGGTTGCCCTGGTGCTCGGCGATCTCGGACTGGCCGTCGCCGTGGCTCTGCTGTTCCTCGCCGTGCAGCAGGTCGACAATCACATCATCTCGCCGCTCGTACTGCGGGCCACCGTCAAGCTTCATCCGGCGCTGATCATCCTGGCGTTGCTGGTGGGCGGCTCGCTGGGAGGAGTGCTGGGTTTGTTGCTGGCCGTGCCGATCACTGCGTTCGGCAAGGTGCTGGTGTCCCATTTCTGGCGGACCAGGGTGCTGGGACAGCATTGGGAAGAGGCGTCCGAAGGGTATGTCGTCGAGTACGGTCCGCCCTCCCCCGACAGTCTGGCTGGGCGATTGGGCCGTGTGGGCCGGATGCAAGTGTCGCGGCCGGTCGTTCGTCGCCGTCGCCAGGAGCCGAACCGCTGATCAGGCGACGGCGCGTAAGGCCATCGTCGCCACCATCGCCGCCAGCACCACCACGATGAACGACGCCCGTCGCCACGCCGCAAGCCCTGCCGCCGCCGCCCCGGCCAGCCGGGCGTCGAATGCCAGTTGCCCGTCCGTCTCCACGGTCAGCACCACGATCAGGCCCGCGAACAGGGCGGCAGGGATCAGAGAGGCCAGACGATCACGAGAGGGCGTGGAGTCGCCCACCACCCCCAGAGCCTTGAATCCGTAGGCGCCGACGGCGAGGACCGCCAATGCCGTCCAGGTCATTGGACTGGCCTCCGCGCCGATCCGGCGACCACCCCCACCGCTGCGATCAGGATCGGGACACCCGCCGGCGTGAAAGGAATCGCAATCAGCGCCGCCAAGCCACCCACCGCGGCGGCGATCCTGCCCTCCACGCGGCGCAGGTGAGGGACGATCAGCGCGATGAAGGCGGCCGGAAATGCTGCATCCAAGCCGTATGCGGACGGGTCGGCAATCGAGCGTCCTGCCAGCATGCCCACCAGCGTGCCGACCTGCCACAGTGTCCACAGCGCGATCGAGGTCACCCAGAACGCGTCACGGCCGGAGTGCCGGTCGGGCTGAGCGGTGGCCATGGCCGTCGTCTCATCGATGACGAACTGGGCCGCTCCCAACCTCGGCAGCAGCCGATTGGGAAGCATCGCCCGCACGGCCGGGCCATACAACGTGTTGCGAGCAGCAAGCACCAGAGCGCCTCCCAGCGCCGCGGCAATGGTGCCGCCGCTGGAGATCACGCTGACCGCGGCGAACTGTGATGCCCCGGTGAAGACAAACGCCGACATGAAGGCGCCCTGTGCGATCGTCAAACCTGCGCTGTCGGCGAGGACGCCGAACGTGACTCCCACGACGCCGGTGGCGACTGCCAGCAGGATTCCGTCTTTCCGGTGCTGGGTCATCGGCCCGGACATCGGCGGTAGTCTAGGTGGCCGAGATTGCCGACCGACGTGGGTACGCTGGCACCGCATGACCGAAGAGATCGCACCCCGTGACGCCTACGTGCGGTCCACCGAGGCTCGGGTCGTGGATGTCATCGAACAGGGTCTGATCCTCGATCGCACCGTGTTCTACTCACGCGGCGGCGGCCAGCCGGGCGATACCGGCCTGCTCGTGGGCGAATGGGGCGAGCTTCCCGTCACCGACACGTTCCGGGTGAAGGGCGTCCCCGTTCACCAGTTCGAGGGGGCCGCGCCGGACGTGGGGGCCCCGGTCGAGGCCATCATCGACTGGGACCGGCGCCACCGGCTGATGCGGACTCACACCGCCCTGCACGCCTTGACCGCCATACTGTGGTACGAGTTCGGCGTCAAGGTGACCGGCTCGAACATGGAGCCGGGCGTGGCTCGCGCCGATTTCCCGCTCGATTCGATCTCGGTCGCGTTCGGCGAAACGGTCGAGGAGAAGCTGAACGATGCGCTGCGCCGCAACCACGAAACGGCGATCCGGTACCTGCGCCGAGCCGAGGCTTTGGCCGATCCCGACCTGATTCGAACGCAGGTGAGCCTGCTGCCGCCGTCGATCGACCCGATCCGAGTCGTCGACATCGTCGGCCTCGACAAGCAAGCCGATGGTGGCACGCATGTGCGCACAACCGGAGAAGTGGGTGCCGTCAAGGTGGTCGGCACCGAATCCAAGGGGAAAGCCAACAAGCGGATCCGGATCGAGCTCGCTCAGTGATCGACTTCCTCTTGGGTATCGGCTTCGCGGCTCTGGCGGTGAGGGGCTGGCTGCGTGGCTTTGTCAAAGAGCTGATGGATCTGCTCGGTCTCATTCTGGGCATCGTCTTCGCCTTTCGCCTATCGGGCGTGGCGGGCGATTTCTACGCAGGCTGGACCGGTCTGTCGGAAGGCCCAGCTCGGCTGGTGGGCGGCATCACCGTGTTCCTCCTGGTTGGCATCGCCGCAAGCATCGGCGCCCACTTCCTTTCTCGAGCGATGAACCAGCCGGGCCTGCAGCTGTCGAACCGAGCCCTGGGGTGTGGTGTCGCTCTGGGATGGGGCTGGGCGCTCGCCACGCTCATTCTGTCGGTCATGGTCGTCCTTCCTCTCCCCGGTGGATTCGCCGAGGCCCTCGACGATTCGACCCTGGTCGATGCGTTGACCAATCCCGACCTGCCCACCCAGCGAGCCTTCCATGCCGTCGCTGGTGACGACGTCCTCGAATCTGTGCTGGCGCTGCAGCGGTTGGTGGGCAACCGAGAGGTGGTCATCGGCGTCGACGAGCGCATCGAGCTGGAACCTCAGCCGCGCAACCGGCTCAACAATGCTCCCGCCGCGGCCCTGGAGGTCTTCGCTCGGCTCAACGCTGCGCGAGTAGACGCAGGAGTCGATCCGCTCGCCTGGTCGGACGGGCTGGCCGACGTTGGCCGCAGCCATGCCTTCGAGATGTACACGGATGGCTACTTCGCCCACACGTCACCGGTGTCGGGACAGGTTGGAGATCGTTTACAGGACGCCGGGATCAGGTTCCGGCTCGCCGGCGAAAACCTGGCGCTCGCGGCGACACCCGGACTCGTACACGAAGGACTCATGGACAGCCAAGGTCATCGGGAGAACATCGTCCGCCCTGAGTTCACACGGGTGGGAATAGGAGTCGTCGACGGTCC
Source organism: Acidimicrobiia bacterium (assembly GCA_041586155.1). Classification (GTDB taxonomy): domain Bacteria; phylum Actinomycetota; class Acidimicrobiia; order Spongiisociales; family JAENVV01; genus JBFGJH01. The sequence goes on along the minus strand of JBFHAT010000007.1, from coordinate 9,938 downwards.
GCTCGGCCTGATGGTCGTACAAGTGTTTACCCAATGAGCGCTTCGTGAGTCGCGAAGCCGTCGTGCTACAGCGTGCGCTGGTCGCCGTGTACAGGCCCTACGTCCGGCGGGTCACGCAGCGACTCGGCGTCGAGGTCGACCAACAGGCGGTGGACGCCGGTGAAGCGTGGCTGGCCCATGCGTTGCAGGAGTTGCTCAGCCGGCCCTACTCCGACCAGCCCCGCGGGCCCCTCGAGGTGTTTCAAGAGTCGCTCCGTTTCGTGGGCGACAGCCTGGCCGCCGCCGGCGTTCCGGCGCCCACCCGCGACGAAGGGACGATCCGGGCCCTGCCGGGAGATCGCTACGACCTGGCGCCCCCATCCACCAGAGAACTGGGCCGGACCGTCTGGGAGGCGCACCTGAGGTGGGGCGCCGCCAAAGCGTCTGCGCTGTCCGAGGGGACCTAGCCGGCCGCCGCCGCAGCCTGCAACAACTCGTCACGGGCGTCATACAGACAGGCGACGAAGTCTTCGTTGTCGGGCATGAGATCCCAGTCGCTGTTGATGCCCCACGCCATACGCCCGTTGTACGAGAACACGGCCACGCCATACCCGTGGTGCTGCCACAGCGGCACCAGCGGATACTGCTGCACCAGCTCGGCATCCATGAAATACAGAGGGATCTGGGGGCCCGGCACGTTCGTGACCGTCGTGGCGAATGGGCGTCGACCGGCTGCCAGTCTGGTTCCCAACGCCACCAACGTGAGCGGGGCACCGGAGCTCATTTGCACCAGCGTTGCCGCTCCCAACGCCTGGTTCGAACGCTTCAAATGCTGCGTCTCCGACTTGACCGCCTCGATACGTTTCACTGGATCCGGCTCAGACACGGGCAGGTTGACCAGCCACATCGCCACCTGGTTGCCGAGCGTGCCACGTTGGTCTTTCTTCCGAACCGAGACCGGGGCCATCACCCGATACGTCAGGCCGGAAACGTCCATTCCCCTGTGCTCACTCAGGAACTTGCGAACGGTGCCCGCCACAGTCGTCAGCACGACGTCGTTGATCGACGCCCCAAAGGCGTGCCTGACGGTCTTGGCGTCCTCCAACGTCGTGTCCGCCCACGTGAAACGGCGGTTGGGTCCGATCGGCTTGTTGAGGGGATTCTCGTCGCCCCGCTTCAACCAGCCTGACGCGAGCGAAGCCGACACGGCCGTCCCTCTCCGCAGCAGAGAGGCAACCGCCTCCTGACTCTTGTCGCGCAACTCGGATGTGCTGGCCATCCGATCCAGCGTGCCGCGTAGGCGCCGAGCGACATCGCCCACCAGCAGCTCGGCGCCCGTGGGCTCGGGCCGGGGACGCCACTGAGGAACCTCGGCGATCGAGGCGTCGGGCACCATGCTCATCATGACGGTCATCAGGTCGACACCGGACATACCGTCGATCATGCAATGGTGGATCTTGGCGATCAGCGCAAAGCGTCCGTCGGCCAGACCCTCGACGAACCACAACTCCCAAAGCGGCTTCGACTGGTCGAGCTTGTTCGACATGATCCGCCCGGCCAGCGACTTCAGCTCCTCCAGGCTGCCCGGCTGGGGCAGGCTCGTGTGACGGACGTGGTACTCGAGATTGAAGTGCTGGTCGTCGACCCACACCGGATAACGCTCGATCGGAATCCAAGCCAAGTGCTGGCGGTAGCGAGGCACATAGTGGAGCCGGGCTTCGATGAACCTGCGTATCCGATCGACGTCGAGGCTGCCGGCTGCGTCGACCAGCCCGCCCCCCTCGAAGATGGCGACGGATCCGACGTGCATGTGGGTGGTGCGACTGTCGAGGGCGAGGAACGATGTGTCGAGGAAGCTCAGCGGCTCCAGCGTGCGATCGGCCATCGCCGGAGAGGTTAGCGGTGTCGCGACCGGCCTCGGAAGGCCTCCGTATCACAGAATGTCGGCGAAGGCGTCCTCGAGGCGTGGATGCCGGAACTCGAAACCCGCCTCCAACAGCCGGGTCGGCATCACCCGCAGGCTCCCGAGGAGCAGCTCCTCGGGCGTCTCCTGACCCAATGCCAACTTGAGGGCGAACTCGGGCACCGTGAAGAACGACGGTCGGGACATCGCCTCGCCGAGCGTCTCGGCGAACTCAGCGTTGCGCATCGGATCGGGTGCGCACAGATTGAAGGGGCCGGACAAGTCCTCGCGTTCGACGAGAAACGCAAACGCCCTACCGACGTCGGTGTCGCTGATCCAGGACCAATACTGTTCGCCGGAGCCCATCTTGCCCCCCAAACCGAGCGAAAACACCCGGTACAGCGGCGTGAAGACGTCGCTGCCGCGTCCCATCACGGGGGCGACGCGAGCGATCGCCACCCGCACCCCCGCCGCAGCCGCCGGCTCGGTCGCCGCCTCCCAATGATGGGTGACGTCGGCCAAGAAGCCTTCGCCCGGCGACGTCGACTCGTCGATCACCTCGTCACCCCTGTCCCCGTAGTAGTTGATGGCGGACATGGAAACGAACGTGTGCGGTCTGCGCTCTGCCTCGGCGATCGCCTTCGCCAAAAGCTGAGTCGGCCGCACGCGTGAGGACATGACCCGTTCCTTCTTGCGATCGGTGAGGCGGCCCGTGATTGGCACGCCCATGGCGGTGATGACGACATCGACCTCGTTCACGACCGATGGGTCGAACAGGCCGTCATCCGGGTCCCACACGACGTTGCCCCGTTCAGGAGATCGGCTCAACACACGCACCGTGTGGCCGCCAACCTCGAGGGCAGCCTTGATTCGCCGACCGATGTAGCCGCTGCCGCCTGCGATCAACACATCCATCGCGTCTCCCCAGTCATCACCTGCCCGGCGACACTAGTGGGGGCCGATGCAGCGTGGGTCCTCGATTCGGCGTGCGGCGGTAAGCTGGCTCTGCCGGCTCCGGCCAGCCCGTCCGTCCTCGTAGCTCAGGGGATAGAGCAACTGTCCTAAGAATTCATCAGGGAACGCTGTGCTACCGGGCAAAAACGCCAGGTCACTGCCGATGGAAACTGGATATCTGCTGTATCGCCTGCTTGCTTGGCACTAGACGGGTGCCTGGCCGGTTGGGTTCGTGACCAGACCGTAGACGAGCTCATCGGTGACTTCGCCGCCCTTGATTATGCCGCTCGCGAACCGACCCTCGAGTCGGAACCCGCACTTCTCCAGTACCCGGCCGGACGCGGGGTTCCATCCGAACACCGAAGCCTGCAGCCGACGTATAGGAAAGGCGTCGACGAGGTACTCGATCAAGGCTCGCAGCGCATCTGTTGCGATTCCCCGGTCCCAGAATCCGATTGCGATCCAGTAGCCGACGTCGCCGACGCCGGTCTTCTCCCCGTCGAGCAGGTCGACACCGATGGCGCCAACCAGATGTCCGTCGACTTCGATGGCGAAGTTCCGGGTAGGACTTCCCTCGCTGACACAGAGTTCGATCCACTCGTCGGCATCGTCCAAGCTGTAGGGGTGAGGAAAGCGATCGGTCAGATTGCGCCATATGCGCCTTTGCCAGCTCAGCAAGGCGCGCCCGATCCGTTGGTGAGAAGGGGCGCAACCGACCATTGGCCATGGCTAGCTCCATCCGTTGATCCTATGGCGCCTAGACGAGCGAGTCCGGTGGCGATCCGGGAAACGCCCCCTCAGTCCTTTCCGAGGACGCGTTTCTTTGCGACCGCGAACTCCTCCGGCGAGAGAGCTCCGTTGTGGTGGAGTTCGGTGAGCCGCCCGATTTCGTTGGTTCCAATACAATGCGCCTTCGGCCCTCGTAGCTCAGGGGATAGAGCAACTGCCTCCTAAGCAGTAGGTCGCAGGTTCGAATCCTGCCGAGGGCGCGAACGTCGGTCCCAAGGACCGACGTTCGCCATCGAGTTTCCCGCTTGTTGCGGGAAACTCGGCGAGTGTCGGGCTCGTGGCCGGAAACACCTCGTCGTTTCGGTGTTCAGGCCGTGACGAAGAGGCGTTGAGCGGCGAAGACGCCTACGCCCACGGGGTTGCCGTTGACTTTGACTGTCAGGGCGCCGTGCGGGTCGGCTTGGACCAACTCGACCTCGGCGTCCGGACGGAGGCCCGACTCGTCGAGGAATCGCATCATCTCGGCGTCCAACTCCAACTCCTCGGAGATGCGTTCGAGTCGCTGTGCTTCACCGGTCTCCATCTCCGCCATCGGCTTCATGAGCGGCGGCTTGTATCCCGCCCCGGGGATGGGATTGCCGTGGGGGCAGGTCTTGGGATCGTCCATCACGGCCCACATCGCCGCCTCGACGTCGTCGGAGATCGTGGTCTCCCACACCTCTGCCTCGGCATGCACCTTCGCCCACGGCAGCTTGAGGACCTCCGACAAGAACCGTTCGGCCAGGCGGTGCCGTCTGACCACCACCGAGGCCAGATGCCTGCCCTCCTCGGTCAGCTTGATCTCGCCGTCGCTGGAGACCAATCCCTCCTCCTCCATGCGTCGCACCATCTCTGACACACTCGCTCGGCTGACGCCGAGCCAGTCGGCGATGCGGGCTTGGATGACCGGGATGCCTTCCTCCTCGATCTCCCACATCGCTTCCGCGTATTCGCGGTACCGCACCGAATAGGTCGTGTCGGCCATTGTTCTCATCGTACCTTTCGTCAGTCTTCGAGCTGAGATCGCAGGGCGCCGGGCCGGAGCACCAACAACCAGGTCAAGAGTCCCGACAGTGCGATCAACGCCAGCGAAGCGCCGCCTACCTTGGCGAGAAACCCGTCCTCTGCTGCGTTCCAGATGCGCGTCGCCAGGGTCTCGAAGCCGATGGGCGAGAGCAGCAGGGTGGCCGGCAGCTCCTTCAGCACCGACAACAGCACGAGGCCGCCGCCGGCCAGCAGCCCGGGCCGCATCAGCGGGAGCTCCACGGTCATGAACCGACGCCAGGGAGAGGCGCCCAACGTTCCTGCCGCCTCCGAGATCGACGTGTTCACCGTTTCGATCGCCGCCGCCGTTGCCCGCATCGATTGTGCTCCGAAGTGGAGAACGTACGCCAGCACCAGCAGCGGGAATGTCTGATACAGGGCGAACAGGAGGTCTGGAGCGCGGACGGCGAAGAACACCAGCGCCAGCGCAACCACCAAGCCGGGTAGGGCAAACACGCTCGACACGACTGTGGGAATCCTCGAGATGATCGGGCCTGGGGCCCGTACCGCCGCGTATGCCACGGGGAGCGTGACCGCGACCGCTGCCAGGGCGGCCACGGAGCCGGCCACCGCCGAACCCGCGGCCGGCTCAGCTAGTTCGGTCACCGACTCCCACAGAGTCGACAGGTCTTGTCGGCCGCTGAGTGGGCCCCGCAACCACCAAACCGCGAACACGAAGATCGGAGTGAGCAGAGACACGCCCGCAACCGCCGCCACCGCGCCGGTTGCCCACGGCCGCCAACGCCCCAGCGGTAGGAGCGACGAAGGCTGGACGGCGCCGGCAGCAACAGAGTCCTGCAAGAGCACTCGCTCGCTTCCGGCTGCCAGAAGGGCAACCACCGCCAGCACCAACCCGAGGGTGATGGCGATCGAAGGCGAGAACAGCCTCGACGAGAAGATCGCTCTCGTCAGCGTGTCATAGCGCATCAGCGACACCGCCCCGAAGTCGCTGAGGGCATAGAGAACGACCAGCATCGTGCCGGCGGCGATCGCGCCGCGAGCTTGTGGCAGAGTCACCCGCCAGAAGACCCGCCTCGGCGAATCGCCCAGCAAACGGGCCGCCTCTTCCAGCGAGCGGGGGATCGCAGCGAACCGGGCGACCGCCGGCAGATACACATATGGATAGCTGAGGGCAACCAATGCGATCCACGCCCCGATGAAGCCCTGCGGCCGAGGGATGAACTCGATCAGTGCACCAGGTCCGAACGCAGCGCGTAGGGCGGCCGCTCCCACGAACGACGGGATCACCAGTGGGAGGGCGGCCGCCAAGCGCCATACGTTCCTTCCCGGCAGGTCGGTTCGGGCGACCAACCAGGCCAGGGCCGTGCCGACGACCGCTGCGCCGAGGCCCGAGGTCACTGCGATGGTAAGGGACCTGCCCAGCGGCCCCAGCGTTTCGGGGCCCGCGATGATGTCCCATGGTGACTTCACCGAGGTGAGCGTCCCATACACCAGATAGGCGAGAGGAAACAGGAATCCCGCCCCCACCACGGCAGCGACCGCCTTGACGAGGCGCGGGCGTCGCACGCTACGGCCCTTCGAGGCCGCTGGCGTCGATGAGCTCCTTCGTGCGTTCCAGCCCGCCCCCGAGCCGGTCGAAGTCGTAGGTCAAGCTGCCGACGTCCGCCAGAGGTGGGAGACCCTCCCGGGGCTGGGCACCGATGGCCAGCGGGTACTCGAACGTCTCCTCGGTCAGGAAAGTCTGGGCCGGTTCGCTCAGCATGTACTCCAAGAACTGCCGTGCGAGATCGGCCTGGTCCGTGCCGGCGACCACGCCGGCAGCGGTGACGACCACGAGGCCACCGACGTCCCCCGGAGGGAAGTAGTAGTTCTGGGAGGCGAGAGACGGGTCCTCGGCCATCGCACGGAAGTTGTAGTAGTGATTGACCAGGCCCATCGGAACCTCACCGCGGCCGACCGCTTCGACGATCGCCGAATTGTTGGCGTACTCGGGACTGTTGTTGTCGGCCATCGCCTCGAGCCACCCGAGCGTTGCGTCGTCGCCTTCCAGTTCGCGCATCGCGGTGACGAAATCCTGGAAGGAACCGTTGGCCGGAGCAAGCGCGACTTTGCCTTCATAGCGAGCATCGGTCAGGTCGAAGATCGAGCTCGGGAGCTCAGCAGGGTCGACCAACTCGGTGTTGTACACCAAGACCCGAGCTCGACCGGACAGGCCCACCCACAGCCCGTCCGTGTTGTGGAACTGCGGATCGACCATGTCGAGCACCGACGGGTCGACCGGTTCGAGGCGATCCCGTTCGGCCAGGAACCCAACGGCTCCTGGGCTCTGCGAGATGAACACGTCGGCGGGGCTCCGATCCGCTTCCTGGTCGATGACGAGCGCCAGATCGGCCGAGCTGCCGTAGCGAACCTCTACCTCGATGCCCGTCTCGGCGGTGAACCGATCGAGGAGTGGCCCGATCAGCTCCTCGCTACGGCCGGAATAGACCGTGAGTGTGCCCTCTCCAGATCCGCACGCCACAAGGAGTACGAGCATCGCGACGATGGAGACGAGGGTACGCATCGGCGCAACGCTACCGCCTTGTTCGGACAGATGTCAATGCGACTTGATATCAGTTGTCAGGGTACCCTTACAGAAGCCCTTACAGAGCTGCGTCGACTCGTGTGGCGGTCGCCGGGTAGGCAAGCGCCTTGGCGCCGACATAGGTGACACGGACCGTGTCCCCCACGTGAAAACGAGGGGCGGCGATCGAACGCACCGAGATGCGTTCTCCCAGCAGGGACACGAGATACGAGGTGTCATGGCCGTAGAACTCCACCTGTTCGACGACCGCCGGTCCATCCGCCTCGAGAATGAGCTGCTCGGGCCGCACCAGGATCTGGCTCGGACCTGCCGCGCCGTCGCTCACCGGCAGCCGGCCGATCGCCGTGCTGGCGATGCCGGCTTCGACGACGGCGGCGAGGATGTTGGCGTCACCGACGAATCGTGCCACCCATGGCGTGGCCGGTCGCTCGTACACCTCGGCGGGCGGGCCGACCTGAATGATCTCTCCGTGGTTCATGACCGCCACCTGGTCTCCCACCACGAAGGCTTCTTCCTGGTCATGGGTGACGAACACCGATGTGATGCCGACCTCGTCCAGCAACCGGGCAACGTCAAGGCGAATGCGGCCCCTCAGGTCGGCATCGAGGCCGCCGAACGGCTCATCGAGGAGCAGCACCCGCGGCTCGGGAGCCAAAGCCCTGGCGATCGCCACGCGACGGGCTTGCCCGCCCGACAATGTGTGAGGCAGCCTTCGGTCGAAACCGGACAGGTCGACCATATCCAGGGCGGCCGCCACCTTCGCCGCCCGCGACTGGTCGTTGATCCCATAACCGACGTTCTCGGCGACCGTCATGTGAGGGAACAACGCCCCATCTTGGAACACGAGACCGATGTTGCGACGCTCGGGCGGTACCACCGCCGCGCCGTCGGTGAGGACCTCGTCGTCTACACGCACCACACCCGAGTCGGGCGGCTCCAGGCCGGCGATGATGCGTAGAAGCGTCGTCTTGCCGCTACCGCTCGGCCCCAAGAGCGCCAGGGTCGATCCTCGCGGCACGGCCAGGCTGGCACCGTTGAGCGCACGTATCGATCCATACGACTTGTGCATGTCGTGGGCCGTGAGGTGGTGGGCGCGAATGGGTGTCATGTACCCGAACAGCCTACCGTTGGGTGCCCTGACAAGCCCACTCGGGGTGGTTCAGCCCGGACGCTCGTGAAAGACCAGGTGGCGGGTGAGGGCGTAGGCCGGCCCGGCCATCTTGCCGACCGCTTTGAGCTCGGCCGGATCCACCCGAGTCCCGTCCAGCAGTTCCGGTTGCACGTGGATGCGGACGATCTCGCCGATCACGAGGTTGGCGCGGAGGCGGCCCTCGCCGATCGGGACGATGTTGAGGACCCGAGCTTCCATCGACGCTTTCGCCTCGTCGACCAGAGGGGCATCCACGAGGTCAGCCGGTCGAGGAGTGACCCCAGCGTCCTCGAATTCGTCACCTCCGCCGGTGGCAGCGGTACGGTTCATCGCTTCGAGCACCTCTTCCGTGACCGTGCTCACCGTGAACTCGCCCGTGAGCCGAACGTTGCGCAGGGTGTCCTTCTCGGCGCCGTTGCCGCCGAGAGGGGAGAAGACGACCACCGGAGGCGTCACTCCGAAGACATTGAAGAACGAGAACGGCGCGAGGTTTTGCCTTCCCTCGGAGCCGGTGGTCCCCACCCAGGCGATTGGCCGTGGTACAACCAGGCCGATCAGCAGCTTGTACAGGTCTTGGGGATCGAGTTCGCCAGGGTCGAACGTGGTCACGACCCGAAACGATTGTGGTGGACCAGCTCGGACAGGGGCTTGCGGCCGCCGAAGCTGGACGCCCGTCGACGGGAGCGGGCGCCGCTCTCCTGTTTCTCGTCCGGGTATCCCAATGCAACCGCATACCGGCAGCGGTAGCCGGCGGGGATGGCGAGCACTTCGTGCGCAACTTCCTCATGGTGGAGCGTGACCGGGCAGCCGCCCACCCCCAGCGCTGCGGCCGCGAGAAGGATGTTCTGGGCGAGACGGCCCATGTCGAATTCGTAGCCGCCAGGGTGGCTGACGAGTGCGATCGTCATTGGAGCGTTTGCGATCGGAGTCAAGAAGTCCCCGGCATCGAGCAGACGCTCCTGTTGTTCGGCGTCGTCGATCACGATGAACGACCACAGCTGGAGATTCTTGGCCGACCCGGTCCAGCGGGCAGCTTGAAGGATCTGATCGATATCGCCCTGCGCTAGCTGCTCAGGCTGGAACTGCCGGACGGTCCGCAGACGCAGCACCGATTCGTACGTTTCGATCGAGGTATGGAGCATGGGTGCGAGGCTAATGCACCATTGGTGGGGACTGCCCGTACGACCTCCCGGTGCACCAGAACCAGCGCCGGCCGATCGCGTGCCTGCTCGCCGTCCTGTTGGCGGCGACGGCGTGCTCTGACCAGAGCGCCTCGACCTCCACGCCGGCTCCGCCCCCTTCGTCCACCTTGCCCTCCACCCTGGCACCTTCCCCCTCGCCGGCGCCGACCACTGCGACCATGGCTGCCGAACCCGATCAGGTCTTGGCCCTCCTGTCGACCGACCCGATCGTACGGCCGCACCGCGATGAGCAGTTCATGAATCCGGGAGCCATCGTGTTCCACGACGGCGTTTATCACATGCTGCGCAACTCGTTCACGGAGTTCCCGGGCCCCACCACGGTCACCCATCTCACGTCCGACGACGGGTTCATGTGGAGGGAGTCCGGCGCCGGGCCCGTGTTCGGCACCGACT
>JBFHAT010000006.1:0-97047 GCA_041586155.1 Acidimicrobiia bacterium | reverse complement strand
GAGCGCGCCGATGCCATCGAGAAACCGCTCGCCCAACGTGCGCTCATGGTCCCAGATCGCGTCGTACGCGCTGACCAGCCGGGAGCGGCGATCCGGGCCTTCGCCAAGCGACGCAAGGTAGTCGACCGCCGCCGTCACCCCCGCCAGGCTCTCGAAGCTCTGGGTGCCGGATTCCCACTTGGCTGGTCCATGGGTGGGTGACGGGCGCACCTTGTAGGCGTCGAGGCGCTCCAAGAGGTCGGGACGCCCATAGACGACACCAGTGTGAGGGCCGAAGAACTTGTAGGCCGACACGGCGATGAAGTCGCATCCGAGCGCCGAGACGTCGATGCTGCGGTGGGGAGCGAAGTGGACGGCATCGACGTACACGAGCGCACCCATGGCGTGGGCCGATGCGGCGACTTCGGCGACGTCAACGACGGTACCGAGCGCATTCGATGCGTACGCCACTGCGACCAGCCTCGTGTTGGGCCGCAGCGCAGCGGTGACCGTCCCCGGATCCAGTCGTCCCGTTTCCGATTCGAAAGGAACGACCGTCACGGAAGCTCCGGCATCTCGCGCTGCCAGCACCCACGGTGTGCGGTTGGCGTCATGGTCGAGCGCCGTGACGACGATGTGATCGCCCGCGCTCCAGGTGCCGGCGAGGGACCGGCTCATCGCGAACGTGAGGCTCGTCATGTTCTGACCGAATACGATGCCGTCGGCCTCGGCGTTGAGGAAGTCTGCCATCGCAGAGCGGGCCCGGTCGGTGATCTCGACGGCCAAGCGGCCGGGCGGGAACCGATCGGTGAGGTTGGAGACACCCCCCCGCAGGACACTGCCCATCGCCTCGATGACCGTTGCCGGGACCTGACTGCCCCCGGGCCCGTCGAAGTAGCACGCCTGGCGCCCTGCCGCCTCCCGCCGCAGCGCGGGGAAGCAGGCTCTCACCGCGGCGACGTCGAGCATCAGTGATCAACAATGGTGGGCACACTTCCACGCTACCGAGTCGACCAACGTCGGCGCCGAGCACCGGATAGATAGTCTCGGCGTCGCTGTGGCGACGATCGAGATAGAACATGACGATGACGTGGCGACGTTCGTTCTGTCGAACCAGCCCAAGCGCAACGCTCTGTCGGCGGAGATGCTGGCGCGGTTGGCGGGCGAGCTCGATCGTGTGGACGCCCGTGCTGTGCTGCTGACCGGCGCCGGGTCGGTGTTCTGTGCCGGAGCCGATCTGGAAGAGATCCAGACGCAGGACACAGCAATGAACCTGGAACGGCTGCTCCATGAAGCCGCTCAGGCGATCGAGACCTGTCCCGTTCCGGTGGTGGCCGCCATCGAAGGAGCCTGCCTCGGCGCGGGAGTCGAGCTGGCTGCAGCATGTGATCTACGCATCGTGAGCGTCGAATCGTTCTTCGAGATCCCGGCCGCCAGGATCGGCATCTTGTATCGACCCGAAGGGGTGGAGCGGCTGATCCGTGCCTACGGCACCGACCTCGTTCGTCAGCTTCTTCTCGCCAACCTGCGTCTGCGGGCCGACCAGCATCCCCGGCTGGCGAGCCAGCTCTCAGAGGCCGGTGGCGCGAAAGCACGCGCCTTCGAGATCGCCTCGCGGATCGCTCGGTTGTCGAGCAACGCCGTCATCGCCACCAAGCGGTTGCTGCACCACCAGGAGGCGAGGGCGTCAGACGGTCCCGACTGGGAGGCCATCCGCGCTGCGCTTTGGGAGGAACAGAGCTAGCGCTCCTCTTCGAGCGGAAAGCCATTCTTCGTGCAGCCGTCCAGGCCCTTGGATTGCTGCTGCATCACCGGTGCAGGCTCGCCCGGGGTCGTGCATTCGACATGCCCATGCTGAAGCGCATGTCCCACCTCGTGGTTGATCACATACTGGCGATAGGTCGCGAGATCATCGGCATATTCCTCGGTGCCGTGCTCCCATCTCCAGACGTTGACGGCGGCACGCTCGCCGCTCCAGCACGAATAGATGCCGGCTGTCTCGAGTGGATCGCATTCGGCATCGGTCGTGGAAGGGCTGAGGAGGCTCACTCGGAAGTCGACCGGTCCCGCCTCTACGCGCTGAAGGGCCAGCCCCCCGGCGCCGACCCAGCTGCGTTCGTCGGCCAGCACCTCGTCGACGAGGCGGGCGAAGCATTCCCCGTCGACCCGGAGCCCTTCCTCGACTTCGACCATGTAGCGGACCAGCGCTCCGCTTCCGACGACGCCGGTGCGTCCGGGAACGGCGGCGATGGTCCCCGTGGGCTGATCCTCGCCCTCCAGCAAGCATCCAGCCTCCAGGTCGTCGACACTTCCATCGCCAACGGGCACCAGCGAGGTGGTCGTGGACGTGGTCGAAGCAGTGGTCGAGGGAGGGGGAGGAGAGGCCCGGAGGAGTGATGGATTGGTGATGAACAGGAGGCCGATCACACCGGCCGCGGCCACCACCATCAGCACCAACACCAGCGGCACCAATGAACGAGACGGCATAGCGGCAGCATCCTAGGCGGCTACCCACTCGCTTCGATCGGTCGGGCGCCATCGGTGTGAACGAGCGTTAACATGAGCGGTCGAATGAAGCAGGAGCAGATGCCAGCGCAGCCGGGCGCCTTCGAGGTCGCCGACGGGCTGGTGCGCGTCCAACTTCCGATTCGATTCACGGGTCTCGGACACGTCAACACCTACGTCATCGAGGACGACGAGGGGGTGATGGTCGTTGACCCGGGTCTGCCGACACGCGGATCGTGGACTGCGCTCACCGCGGGACTGAAGGAGTGGGGAATCCCAGTCGGGCGGGTCCGCTCCGTGCTCGTCACCCATTCTCACCCCGATCACTTCGGCGGTGCCCGCAGGCTCGTTCGAGTCTCCGGTGCCGAAATGGTGACCCACGACTCGTACCGGACATGGTGGAAGCGTCGCGGCGCACAGGGTCGACTCGGAGAGCTGTCAGGGCGAGCAGCCGCAGACGAGGCGCGAGCCAGGTCCGGGGTGTACCCATGGCACGATCCCGCGGCCGCCCGGGGTTGGCGTCGCAGGCTGCGGTCGATGGGTCCGAAGCATCTCTTTCTCGGTTCGATGCGATCGCCCGTCCCCGACCGCCGGCTGAGCGACGGCGAGGTCTTCGGTTGGGGAGGGCGTCGATGGGTGGCAATCCACACGCCAGGACACACCGGCGATCACCTGTGCATCTACGCACCCGATGACCGGCTGCTGCTGAGCGGAGACCACGTGCTGCCGACGATCACCCCTCACGTTGCCGCCCTGGGCGCCGGCCCCGACCCGCTCGGCGCGTACCTCGCCTCGCTCGACAAGGTCGCCAAGCTCGACCTTCGGATGACTCTTCCCGCCCACGGTCAGCCGATCACAGACCTCGAGGAAAGGGTCGAGGCGATCAGACAACATCATCACCGGCGGTTTCGACAGCTGGCAGACGCCTCCGAGCGGCTCGGCCCGGCAACAACGGAGGCGCTGTCCCGAGCGATATACCCCGAACGTCACTGGGGTTACCTCGCCGACTCCGAGACGTACGCCCATCTGATCCACCTCGAGGCCCTGGGCCTTGCGCAGCGCATCGATGGGAGCGGCGCCCCCCGCTTCACGGTGGCACTCGGCACGTAGGCTGCCCAACCTGAACGGTGCAAGATCGAGAGTGCACCGAGCCCGGCTACGCCCGGCCGGGTAGCGTGGGCTGTGGGTGGACTATCTACGCCACGTGGCCGAGGAGAGCGAGCGGTTTCTGGAGGTGCTGGCCCCGCTCGACCCGGACGCCCCCGTGCCATCGTGCCCCGACTGGACCGCAGCGGACCTGCTGTGGCATCTGACCGAGGTCCAGGCGTTCTGGTGCGCCGACGTTGAACGCAGGGCCACATCACCCTCATCGCCTGGGCTCGTGCGACCCGAGGAGTACGGCGAGCTGCTCTTGTTGTTCAGGCGGGAGTCCTCACGCTTGGTGGAAGTCCTCGCTTCGGCTGATCCGTCGACCGCGGTCTGGACATGGAGTGACGATCAGACCGTGGGCTTCGTGATGCGGCGTCAAGCGCATGAAGCGCTCATACACCGCATCGACGCCGAGTTGACCGCCGACCTCGACTCGGAGGTCGATGGCGAACTCGCCGCCGACGGGGTGGACGAGCTGGTCATGGTGTTCCTCACTGGCACCGAACCGTGGGGCCGATTCGAGCCGAATGGCCCCACGGTTCGGTTGGTTAGTCGCGACCCGGAGGGCGTGTGGGGGCTGCAGCTTGGCTCGTTCAGCGGCACCTCGCCGGATGGCGCGGTGTACGACGCGATGCCGCACGCGGTGGTGACGGACCCGTTGCTGGCTGAACGGGTGATCGTCGGCTCGGCCGCCGACCTCGACGTGTGGCTTTGGGGGCGGGGTCGAAGCCGAGAACTACGCGGCGATCCGGCCGTGATGGAAGCGGTCCGCGAACGAGCTGCACTGCGGACGCAGTGAGCTTCAGCTCGTCTCCTGCACGACGACGAGGATCTGATCGGCTTCCACCTGATCGCCCGCCTGAACCTTGACCACCTCCACGGTGCCCGAAAACGGCGCCCGGACCGAATGCTCCATCTTCATCGCCTCGACCACTACGAGCACATCTCCTGCGGTGACCGCATCGCCGGGGACGACCCTCACGTCCACGACCCGCCCCGGCATCGGAGAATGAAGCGACCCCGCCGCCTCCTCGTCCTGCTCGGTCGGGAAGCGCGTCTGTTCGACGAACCGACTGTGTCCATCGGGTCCGTCGACGTACACCTCGTCTCCGTAGCGAGAAACCGTATACGTCCGCCGCATGCCATCGACCTCGAGGTCGGCCGTCGTCGCGTTGGCGTCGATGACCGTCACGTTCAGCTCGGCGCCGTTCAGTTCGAACCTCTGGCCGGTGCGGTCGTACCGGTAGCCGACGGCCAGCTCACCGAAGGGTGATTCGAACACCGTGCGTTGCATGTCCGATGGGTTGTTGCGCCAACCACTCGGCACGTCGATCAGTACTCGCGCCTGGGCTCGGCGGCGGCGTTCGCCGCACACCGCCGCCGCCACGGCGTGCCTTCCCCTTGCGTCGTCGTCGGCCAGAGGTCGGGCGAGGACAGATGCATCGTGGCGCTCGAGGAAATGGGTGTCCGTGTCACCGGACAAGAACTCGGGATGGCGTAGCACCCGGACGAGCAGTGACCGGTTCGTCACCACCCCGTGGATCGAGGCGTCGGCCAGCGATCCGGCCAGCGCCCGAGCGGCCTCGTTGCGAGACGGGGCGTAGGAGATGATCTTGGCAAGCATCGGGTCGTAGTGGATCGACACCACCGAGCCATCCTGAACCCCGGCGTCCACCCGTACCGGACCCTCGACTCGAAAGCGGTGCAGGGTGCCGGTTTGCGGAAGGTAGTCGTGGGCGGCGTCCTCGGCGTACAGGCGAGCTTCGATGGCGTGACCTCGGAGCTGCGCGGTCAGCACTTCGTCTGGCAGAGGCTGCCGCTCCGCCACCAAGAGCTGCAGTCGCACCAAATCGAGTCCCGTAACCAGCTCGGTGACGGGATGCTCCACCTGGAGTCGGGTGTTCATCTCGAGGAAATAGAAGGCGTCGTCCTCGACGAGAAACTCGACGGTGCCGGCCCCGACGTAGCCGACCGCTTCGGCGGCGGCGACCGCCGCACCTCCCATGCGCTTGCGGAGCTCACTTGTCACCGCAGGCGAGGGCGCCTCCTCGATGATCTTCTGATGGCGACGCTGAATGGAGCATTCCCTCTCGAACAGGTGCACGTGATTTCCGAAGTGATCCCCGAACACCTGCACCTCGACATGCCGCGGCGCCTCCAGGTAGTGCTCCAGGAACACCGTGCGGTCCCCGAAGGCCGCCTCGGCTTCGCGGCGCGCTCCGTCGATCGCCTCGCTCAGACCGGCCGGGCCGGCAACGATACGCATGCCCTTGCCTCCGCCCCCGGCGGACGCCTTGACGAGCACCGGATACCCGATCCGCTCGGCTGCGGCTTGCCACGCCGCCGGATCATTCTCGTCGACGGTTTCGCTGGGCAACGTGGGCACGCCGACGTCGTCCATCAGCTGCTTGGACTGGAGCTTGTCGCCCATGAGACCGATCGCCGATGCAGGTGGGCCCACGAACACGAGACCCGCCTCTTCCACGGCGGTAGCGAATGACGCATTCTCGGCGAGGAAGCCGTAGCCCGGATGGATCGCGTCGGCTCCGGCCGAACGGGCCGCACTCAGAATGGCCTCCTGGTTGAGGTAGGTCTCAGCGGGCGTGGAACCGGGCAGGCGTACCGCAACGCCGGCCATCTGCACGTGGGGGGCGTCCGCGTCGGGGTCGGAGAACAGCGCAACGGTGCGTATCCCCATCGCCGAGGCGGTGCGGATGATGCGGCAGGCGATCTCGCCGCGGTTGGCGATGAGCAGCGTGCGGATCATGCGCTGGGAGGATACTCACGGTCCGTCACCGGCGGTGATAGGGATGGCCGGTGCGGATCATCTCGGCGCGATACAGCTGCTCGAGGACCACCAGCCGGGCCATCTCGTGGGGGAGCGTCAACGCCGAGAGCGACCAGACGAAGTCGGCTGTGTCGCGGACCGGGGCGCCCCAGCCGTCGGGGCCGCCGACGAGCAACGCCATCCGGGAGACACCCGAGGTCTCGAGCGCACCGATTCGTTCGGCGAGCTGCTGGGATCGCAGCTGAGTGCCCCGTTCGTCGAGCACCCAGCGGTGGGCGGAGGCGGTGCGCGCCAAAAGCGCTTCGGAGGCGGCGGAAGACTGTCCTTGGCCCCGATCTCTGACCTCGACGATCTCCAGATCGACCACCCTCATCAGGCGATCCGCGTAGTGGGCGCAACCTTCGGCGTAGAAGCCCCGTTTCAGGCTGCCGATCGCGGCGAGCACATATCGCACCGATCCCTCCCAGACGAGCGGTCAGGCGTCACATCCGGAACACGCCGAACGAGCTGGTGCCTTCGACGGGTCCCGAATGAACGGCGGAGAGGGCGATGGCGAGCACGGTGCGGGTGTCGCGGGGGTCGATGATCCCGTCGTCGCGCACCCGTGCCGAAGAGAACCAACCCACCGATTCTCGGTCGATCTGGTCTTCGATGCGAGCACGCATCTCGGCGTCGGCTTCCTCGTCGACTTCCTCGCCTCGACGTTCGGCGGCGGCCCGACCAATGATCGACATGACGCCTGCGAGCTGTTCGGGGCCCATCACCGCAGTTCGATACGAGGGCCATCCGAACAGGAAGCGCGGATCATATGCCCGACCGGCCATGCCGTAGTTGCCTGCTCCATATGACGAACCGATCATCAGCGTGATGTGGGGCACCTTCGAGTTGGCGACCGCATTGACCATCTTGGCGCCGTCCTTGATGATGCCGCGCTGTTCATAGTCCTTGCCGACCATGTAGCCGGTGGTGTTCTGGAGGAAGACGATCGGAGTGTCGTAGCGGTTGCACAACTGGATGAACTCGGTGGCCTTGTGAGCCTCCTCGCTGAACAGCACCCCTTGCTGGTTGGCGATGACGCCGACAGGGAAGCCGTGAATGTGTGCCCAACCGGTGAGGAGCGACGTACCGTAGAGCTGCTTGTACTCGTCGAACTCCGAACCGTCTACCACCCGAGCGAGGATCTCGCGCATGTCGAACGGAACACGCAGATCGGACGACACGATTCCCAGCATCTCTTCGGGGTCGTAGATCGGGTCGACCGGGGCACGTGTCGGGCCATATCCCTTCTTGCGCCAGTTCAGGTGAGCGATGATCTGGCGCCCGATGCGAATGGCGTCGTGCTCGTCGACGGCGAAGTAGTCGGAAAGCCCCGACACTCGGGAATGCATCTCGGCGCCCCCCAGTTCTTCGTCCGTCGACTCCTCGCCCGTCGCCATCTTGACCAACGGGGGTCCGCCGAGAAAAACCTTTGCCCGCTCCTTCACCATGACCGCGTAGTCGGACATGCCGGGCACGTATGCCCCGCCTGCGGTCGAGCTGCCGAACACGAGGGACAGTGTCGGGATGCCCATTTCCGAGAGTTGGGTGAGATTCCTGAACCACTTGCCACCGGTCGTGAACACATCGGCTTGCCGGGGAAGGTCCGCTCCTCCCGACTCGGTGAGGTTGATGAGGGGGAGCCGGTTCTCACGAGCCATATCCTGTGCGCGCAGCGACTTGGCGAGGCCGTACGGGTTGAAGCTCCCGCCCTGCATCGTCGGATCGTTGGCCGAGATGACGCACTCGACCCCCTCCACCACACCCACGCCGGTCACGAGGTTGGCACCCAAGAGGTACTCGGAGCCCCACGCGGCGAGCGACGATGTCTCGAGGAAGGGGGAGTCCCTGTCGAGGAGCAGCTCGATACGCTCTCGGACCATCAGCTTGCCGCGGGCCCGGTGGCGGTCAACGTACTTCTTCCCGCCCCCCGCTCGTGCCTGAGCGAGGAGCTGCTCCAGTTCGTCCAGTAGGACCCGCATCGCGGCAGCGTTCTCGGCGAACTGCTCGCTGTGCGGGTCGAGGCGACTCTGGATGACGGGCATTGTCGGCCAGCCTACCTTCCGCAATTCGGCTCCCTGGCTAGGTGTCACCGTCGAATAGGATCGCAACTGTGGAAGGTCTGGTGCAGATCGCCGAGTTCTTCGACTCCGGCACCGCCGAGGTCGAGAGGGCGGTGCTCGAATCGGCAGGAATCCCCGCCATCGTGTTCGTCGACGACCTCGGTCGCCAGGGCCCGGCTCGGGGCCGGCTGATGGTGCCGGCGACGGCGGTGGAAGACGCATGCGAGGTGCTGGACATGAAACTCCCCGACGAGCCCATGGAGACGCCCCTAGACCGGAACTGGGGCCTCGTGTTCGGGATCGTGCTGGCTGTGGCGCTGGCAGGGTGGGTCTCCCTGCTGCTCCGGATCTGAGCCCTGAGGACGCATCGAGAGTCGAGCGCTGTTACAACTTGCCCATGCGTGTTCTCATCGCCGATGCCTTTCCTGCCGACCAGCTGGCGACGCTGGCAGAGCGCTACACGGTGGAACATCGGCCCGGGCTGACCGCCGACGACCTGGTCGACGCAGTCGACGGATTCGATGTCGTCGTCGTGCGATCGACGCGGGTCACCCAAGCCGCGATCGAAGCTGGATCCGATCTGGCAATGGTGATCCGAGCCGGAGCCGGCACCAACACCATCGATACCGACGCTGCTGCGGCCCGCGGGGTGTATGTGGTCAACGTCCCCGGCAAGAACTCGATCGCCGTGGCCGAGCTCACCATGGGTCTGATCCTGGCGATCGATCGGAACATCCCCGACAACGTGATAGAGCTCCGGGCGGGTCGCTGGGACAAGAAGCGGTTCAGCCGCGCCGACGGGCTGTTCGGCAAGTCGTTGGGAATCGTCGGCCTGGGCTCGATCGGACTCGAGGTGGCCGAGCGTGGCGCCGCCTTCGGGATGCGGCTGCTGGCCGTCGGCAAGACCGGCCGCGAATCGGCCGTTTCCACACGCGCCGGCGCGGTCGGCGTGACCTTCGTCGACGATCTCGATGCCCTGTTGGGTGAATCGGACATCGTTTCGGTTCACGTCCCCCTCGCCGATGCCACGGTGAGGCTCATCGACGCCGAGTTCCTCGGGGCCTGCCGGGACGGCGCCTGGATCATCAACACGTCTCGCGGCGAGATCGTCGACGAGGCGGCGCTGCTCCACGCCCTCGATCACCGGGATATGCGAGCCGGGCTCGACGTGTTCGCCGACGAACCGTCTGCTGCACAGGCGGAGTTTCGCTCTGCGCTGGCGATGCACCCTGCGGTGTACGGCACGCATCACATCGGCGCCTCCACCGAACAGGCGCAGGCGGCCATCGCCGCCGAAGTGGTCGCGCTGCTGCGCGACTTCGAACGCGGCGTCGTCCGCAGCTGCGTCAACCTGGAGATTGAGCCCACCGGAACCTGTTCGGTGACCGTGCGCCATCTCGACAGGGTGGGGGTCCTCTCCGGCGTGCTCGCCGTGCTACGCCGTGCTGAGATCAACGTCGGGCAGATGGAGAACCGGATCTTCGCCGGATCGAAGGCGGCAGTGGCGATCATTCGCACCGACCAGCTGGTGACACCGGAAACCGCAGCACAGATCGAAGCGGTCGAGCACGTGTTGGGCGTGCGGATCAATCAGGAAGGCACCCACTGATGAGGAAGTTCAACTTCAGCGCCGGCCCGTGCACGCTGCCGGTCGAGGTGCTGCATGAGGCCGAGCAGGAGTTCGTCGATTACCACGGGGCAGGCATGTCGCTGATGGAGATGTCGCACCGCTCGGCGGCGTACGACGAGGTCCACCGAGGGGCCATGGACAGGGCCAAGTCGGTCTTCGAGGTGCCCGATGACTTCGAGGTCTTGTTCTTGGGCGGAGGCGCCACACTGCAGTTCGCCATGGTTCCGCTGAACCTCTTGACACCCGACACCCGGGGGGGCTACGTGGATTCGGGGGCGTGGGGGAAGAAGGCCATTGCCGACGGATCGCACCATGGTGAGGTCTACGTTGCATGGAGCGGAGCCGGAGACGGTTATGTACGGATGCCCCGACCCGAGGACGTGCGGCTCGAGCCTGACACTCGCTACCTGCATGTGACCTCCAACGAGACGATCCACGGGATCCGGTTCCCTGAATTCCCGGACCTGGGTGTGCCGCTCGTCGGTGACATGTCATCCGACTATATGAGCCGAGCCATCCCATGGGAGCTGTTCGACGTCGTGTACGGAGGTGCGCAGAAGAACTTGGGGCCCGCCGGAGTCGACATCACGTTCGTGCGTCGCTCGGTCCTGGAGCACACCAATCGCGAGCTGGCCTCATACCTTCGGTACGACGTCCATGCCTCGAGCGCCTCGTTGCACAACACCCCGCCTGTGTTCGCCATCTACATGGTCGGCAAGGTGCTGACGTGGATGGAACAGCGTGGCGGCCTAGGGGCGTTCGAGGCCGAGTCGGCCAAGAAAGCAGCGATGCTCTACGAGGCAATCGACGGCAGCGACGGGTTCTATCGGAGCCCGGTCGACCCGGCATATCGGTCGCACATGAACATCGTGTTCCGTCTCCCGGACGAGGCATTGGAGAAGCAGTTCCTCGCTGCCGCCGCGGCGCGCGACATGGTCAACCTGAAGGGGCATCGAAGTGTCGGTGGGGTGCGCGCGAGCATCTACAACGCAATGCCCCTCGCGGGAGTCGAGGCCCTGGTCGAGTTGATGGGCGAGTTTCGAGCGGACGCCTGATCTCGTGCGGATCCGGCCGATCAACGCGCATCTCGTGCGGCCTCACCACGCCGCCTGGGTCGTGGTGCCCTCCTTCGATGCGCTGACGTGGGAGCAAGCCGAAAACATCCGTCGTCAGAATCCGAGATCGTTTCTGCACGCCATGCACGCGCCTGGTGACGATTTCACGGCCGCACTCGACCGCTCGGCCGCCGGTCTCGCCGATCTCCTGGCTCGGGAGGTCTTCGGTGAATTGATCCGTGACTGCCTGTTCGTGTATCGGATGTCATCGCCTGGCGGCGAGCAGACGGGCGTGGTGTGCGGAATCCGGGCGGCCGAGTTCGCCGAAGGTGGTTCGGTCTTGCCGCACGAGGCAGTTCAACCCGAGCTGGTGGCGTACCTCGCCAGGTACATGGAGGTGCTCGGGGCGACCTCGAGCCCCGTGAAGGCGACTTTCCGGGCGACCGGACACATCGAATCGCTCCTGCGGCAACACACCTCGACACCACCGGCGGTTTCGGTCGGAAACGGCGACGACGTGCTCCAGGAAGTGTGGCCGATCGAAAACGGTCATGCGGTCGGGGAGCTGGTGGAAGCCTTCGGCTCGGTCGGCCGGGCCTACATCACCGATGGTCACCATCGCAGCGCGGCCACCTTGCAGATGTCGCCCGATGCGCCCGTGCTCACCGTGCTCTTTCCCGACGACCACCTCCGAATCACCCAGTTCAACCGAGTCGTCACCCCGATCGAAGACTCTGGTGCTCTCATGCGGTTTCTCGAACGCGAGGGTCGGCGAACCGGCGAGCCTCCCCATCAGGTCGAACCGGGCCACGTAGGGATTCACGTACAGGCCGACTGGCATCTGGCGGCGCTGCCCCGTGTCGACGCTGAACCGCCCGAGTCGCTGGATCCAACGGTGCTACAGGAAGTCATTCTCGGTCCGCTGCTGGGTGTCGTCGACCCCGGCAGCGATCCTCGCCTCCATTTTGTTCCCGGCTCCGTCCCGCTCGATGAGCTCGAGCGCCGTGCGCAGCACGGAGCCGCCTTCGTCTTGGCGCCGGTCTCGGTCGCCGACGTGATGGCAGTGGCCGACCGAGGGCGCTCCATGCCGCCCAAGTCGACGTACTTCGAGCCGAAAGCTCGGAGCGGGATCTTTCTGATGCGCTACTGAGACGAAGCCGCTCTCGCACCTGCCAGCAAGGCCGCCATGGCCATCTGCTCGACGACCTCGCGGGAAGCGTCCTCGGGGTTCTTCGACATGGTCACCGAGTTGATCATTCCCGACACCGCCAACACGACCGCCTTCAACTGCGCATCCGGCGCCGTGGGCGAGATCTGCCGCAGCAGCCGCACCCACCCATCGACGTATTGGCCCTGCTTTCGACTGATGCGTTTGCGATCGGGTTCGGGAAGGTTGCGATGCTCCTGGACGTAGACGCCGATCAACTCGGCGGAGCCAAAGGCGAAGGAGGCGTGCGTCTTCACCAGGCGCGCCAGCGCAACCACCGGGTCCGACTCCTCTTCGATGACCCGCTCATTGTGGTTCACGAGGCGATCGACGACCCGTTCTGACATGGCGACCAACAAGGCGTGCTTGTTGGGGAAATGGCGGTACACGCCAGGGCCGGAGATCCCGGCAGCCGCTCCGATCTCGTCGATGCCCGCACCGTGGAATCCGTGCGTGCGAAAGAGGGCGGCAGCCGCGTCGAGGATCATCTCCCGCCGGGATGGCTCCGTGGTGGTCACGAGCAGGGAGTCTAGGAGCTGGCCTGAGCACGGCTCGGGACGATGCGATCGATGGTGCCCGTTTGGCGGGGCGCGTCTGTACGCTTGCGCCGATGCGCATCTCCCAGGTGACCGTCGTCGTTGTCATTCTCATGATGCTTCCGGTCGCTGGCGCCGCTCAGCAGCGGCCCGATCCGGAGCCACCGGATCATGAGCACGGCCCGCAATCACAGGGTCAAGAGACCTGGCCGAGTTTCAACGAATCGGGCGGATGCGACATCCTCAGTGCCCCGTCGCCCGCCGCGATTCGCTCGGGGTCGCTTCCCGATTCGGAGCGGATCGGTGGGCCTTATGGCGACTATTTCGGGCGGTCGGTGGGCGAGGTGCGCTCGCACCTCGTCGACTGGGTCGTGCCGATGAGCGGCGGATATACGGTGAAGGTTCATTCGCGTGCGCTCCCCGCCTTCCAGCAAGTCGCCGCAAACATCGCCGCCGAGCAGGCGAAGGGCCGTTTCTACGCCGTGAACCCCACCCACACGGCCAGCTTCGTGCCGCGAACCATTGGCGGCAGCTATGCCATCTCGAGGCATACTTACGGCGCAACGATCGACATCAATTGGCACACCAATCCGTTCCGGAGCGACGAAACGCTCGTGACCGACATGCCGGACTGGTTCGTCGACGCCTGGCGCGACGCCGGGTTTTGTTGGGGAGGGGACTGGTTCGATTTCAAAGATCCGATGCATTTCGCCTGGCAGGGCCCCGGCGCAACTCCTGGGTTCGGCCCACCTGCTCCCGACCTTCCGGTGCACACCGCCGGCCGCCCATTCGATGTGAAGACTTCGGAAGAATCCACGCTGTTCGCCGGCCGGCCCGGCGTGCATCTGGTCGCCAACGTCACGGGAAGGGGAGCAGGCGACGAGTTGTTCCTCAGCGACGATATGGGGGGCGTCGTCATCCGATTCACCACCTCGTCGTCCACCTACCAGGAGTGCTCTGGTGGCCGGGGCTTCGCCGACGGCCATTCGACCGACGAGCCGATCGTGATCGGAGACCTGAGCGGCATGCAGAGAGCCGACGTCGGCTTCGTCGATGAGAGCGGTCAGTCGCTGGTGATCGACCTCTACCGGCTCATCGAGGGGTGGGTGGTCGAGGAGCGCGTCACCACCGGAATCGCTCCCAGCGCCGGGTCCGCCTATCTCGTGGCCGACCACGACTGGGACGGGACTCCCGACCTCTACGTGATCCGTCCGGGCACGACGATCGACGTCTACGACGGCGCCGACTTCACCACTCGGCTCGCGAGGTTCAAACCCTTCGGCGCGACCCCGGGATGGAAATGGACAGTTGGCGATCACGATCTCGACGATCGGCCCGACGTCTACGGGTTCGAGCCCTCCAGCGGTGGGGCGACCCTCCACGTGGTGGCCAACGACGGCACCGTGACGACGGTGCAAACTGCCATCGCCCTGGCGCCGGCATCCGCCGTCGCCGCCCTCGAGTTCGACGGCGACGGGCGCGACGACATCTGGGTGAACACGAATGGGGTGATGACCACGTGGCGCGGTTCCGACGGCGTGCAAGACCGGAGGTGGGCCCGGCCCATCGACTGGGCGTGCCCGAGCACGTGGGATCCGATCGACTTCTCCGGACTCTTCCACGACGACGACGGCTCGCAGTTCGAGCCCGACATCGACTGGCTAGGGGAGTCGGGGATCACCAAGGGATACAATCCTCCAGCGAACGACGAGTTCTGTCCCCACGATCCGGTCACACGTGGCCAGATGGCCGCCTTCTTGGTCCGGGCGCTCGACTTGCCGCCGGCCCCTGACGCCGGGTTCACCGACGACGACCTGTCGCCGTTCGAGGCAGACATCAGTGCCTTGGCCGGCGCCGGGATCACCTTCGGCTGCACCCCGACCACGTTCTGTCCGCAGAGTTCCATCACACGGGCGCAAATGGCGGCGTTCTTGGTCCGGGGCCTGGACCTCCCGCCGGCCCCTGACGCCGGGTTCACCGACGACGACCTGTCGCCGTTCGAGGCAGACATCAGTGCGTTGGCCGGTGCCGGGATCACGTTCGGCTGCACCCCCACCACCTTCTGCCCGACCGCCCCCGTCACCAGGGCGCAGATGGCCGCGTTCCTTCACCGGGCGCTCGGCGACTGACGCCGCCAGCGTCAAGGCCACCACCGGGATCCGCTCCTGAGCGGCCGCCACCTTCTCCTTGGGGTAGTCGTAGTCGACCAGCTCGCCCGCCAAGAAGGCGTCGTAACGGTGATGGCGCCGAAAGTGCGGTCGGCTCAGGCGGACCTGCTGGAATGGCGCCATGGCGAAGCCGCTGACGATCGGGTGGCGCGAATGGGTGGCTCTTCCCGAGCTGGGGGTCGAGCGCGTCAAAGCGAAGATCGACACGGGTGCGGCGACGTCGGCGCTTCACGTCAGCCGGCTTCGTTCAGAGGCCCGTGACGGGAGGACTTGGTTGGAGTTCGACGTGCATCCCATCCAACGTAACGTGCATCCCACGGTCTCGACCGGCGGATGGTTGGTCGACGAGCGTCCGGTGCGCAACACCGGAGGCACGAGCGAGCTACGACCCGTGATCGCCACCGCGGTGCGGCTCGGTCCGACGTCGTTCGTCACCCAGATCACGTTGACCAGTCGCGACGCGATGGGCTTTCGGATGTTGCTCGGCCGTCGGGCGCTGCGCAAGCTGTTCGTCGTCGATGTCGCCAAATCGTTCGTGCATGAGCCGGAGGAGTGAATGGATATCGGAGTTCTGTCCAGAAACAGTGAGCTGTACTCGACACGCAGGCTGGTGGAGGCGGCCAAGGAGCGAGGCCATTCGGTTCGGGTGGTCGACTACCTGCGCTGTTACATGGACATCACGTCCAACAAACCGACCGTGATGCTGGCCGGTAACCCGCTCAGTTTCGACGCAGTCATTCCTCGCATCGGCGCTACTTACACCTTCTACGGAACGGCGGTCGTCCGCCAGTTCGAGATGATGGGGGTCTTCTCGGCAGCCGAGTCGCAGGCCATCAGCCGGTCGCGCGACAAGCTCCGCTCGATGCAAGTTCTGGCTAGGGCCGGCATCGGGCTGCCTGTGACCGGCTATGCGCACGCCACCAAGGACATCGACGGCCTCCTCGACACTGTGGGAGGCGCGCCGGTGGTGGTCAAACTCCTGGAGGGGACGCAAGGCACCGGGGTGGTGCTTGCCGAGACGAAGAAAGCCGCCCAGTCGGTCATCGGCGCCTTCCGTCAGCTCGACGCCAACATCCTCGTCCAGGAGTTCATCAAGGAAGCGGGCGGCGCCGACATCCGGGTGCTCGTCATCAACAACAAGGCCGTGGCGGCAATGAAGCGCCAGGGCAAACCGGGCGAGTTCCGTTCCAACTTGCATCAGGGCGGCACGGCCACCGTCGCAAAGATCTCGCGGTCCGAGCGGGCCACCGCAGTCAAGGCGGTGAAGACCCTTGGCCTGGGTGTGGCCGGCGTCGACTTGCTCCGCTCTGAGCGAGGGCCCCTGGTGCTGGAGGTGAACTCGTCACCGGGGCTGGAGGGAATCGAAAAGGCCACCGGGATCGACGTCGCCGGCAAGGTCATCGACTACGTCGAGGAGTCGGCGGTTTCCAAGAAGCGACCGCCCAGGATCAAGGGATGAGCGACCTGGAGATCGGCGGCCACTCTGTCAAACCTGGCCGCAAAGCCGATATAGAGATCCCGGTCGCCCGGCTTCCTGCCGGCGGCTGGGTGTCGATGCCCATCAAGGTGCTGCACGGCCGCAAGGAAGGGCCCCGGGTCTGGCTGAGCGCTGCCATCCATGGCGACGAGGTCAACGGGGTAGAGATCATCGACGGCGTGCTGGCGGCGGTCGGGCACCCGAGATCGCTGGCCGGCACCATCGTCGCGGTGCCCGTTGTCAACGTGTTCGGGTTCTTCAATCAGTCGCGGTACCTTCCGGACGGTCGTGACCTGAACCGGGCGTTCCCCGGCTCGCGGCGAGGATCGCTGGCGTCGCGGCTGGCGCGCCTGTTCATGGACAACATCGTCGTCGACTCTGCGGTGGGCATCGACTTCCACACGGCCACCGCCCACCGCGTCAACGTCCCCCAGATCCGGGCCGATCTGAGCGACCCGCAGACCCGCAAACTGGCCGAGGTCTTCGGCGCTCGCGCCTCGATCCACTCGAAAGCGCGGGATGGCTCGCTGCGAGACGCCGCCGCCCACGCCGAATCTCCGGTCCTGTTGTTCGAAGGTGGGCAAGCCCAGCGTTTCGAGAACCAGGTGATCGAAGCAGGTGTTGCGGGTGCGCTGCGCGTCTTGGCCCATCTCGGGATGATCGCACCTCCTGAAGGACGTCCACCGCAGACCGCGTTCTTTGACCGCTCGAGTTGGGTCAGGGCGAGAAAAGCCGGGCTGTTGCGCACGGACGTGAGTCCCGGAGACATGGTCGACAAAGGGGCCACCCTCGGTCGGATCGTCGAAGTGGGCGGCGTCAAGCCAGCGGTCGTGAAGGCTCCGATCGGTGGGATGGTGATCGGCCTGAATCAGAATCCGATCGTCACCCAAGGTGATGCCCTCTTTCACATCGCCCGGCCCGAGCAACCCTGACCGACCCGTCTCCGTACACTCCCGGCATGCGACCGAACCCCCTCGAGCTCCTCGCCACGATCACCGCGGCGGGCGCCGTCGCCGTCGCCCTCGTCGGCACCGTCGTCCCCGCGTTTCCTGGCCTGGTCGTCGCCTGGGTAGCGCTGCTCGTCTATGGAGCGATCGTCGGCTACGACACGACGGGGATCATCATCATGAGTGCCGTCACCCTGCTGACGCTCGGGGCCTACATTCTCATGATCCGCATCCCCCAGAAGCAGGTCGAGAAGCGGGGAGCCTCGCGAATGTCGACCCTGTTCGGGGGCCTGGGGGCCATCGTGGGTTTCTTCGCCATCCCGGTCGTGGGCTTCATCGTCGGCGGGATCGCCGGAGTGTTCGGCGCCGAGTTCTACCGAACGCGAAACCGGTCCCTCGCGTGGACATCGACCAAGGGCGTGTTGGTGGGCTTCGGGCTCAGCACGCTCGTTCAGCTGGCGTTCGGGCTGGTGATCGGCGCGCTCTTCGTCACGTGGGTGGTGTTGCGTTTCGACCTGTGAGACCTGGGGACCTTCGAGGCGGTCGACCTGAGCCTGTGCGACTAGTTCTTGGCCGATTCCTTGGCCAGCCGCTTTGCTTCGCGCAGCTCGGCGATGTCATCGAAACTCGCAACGTCGGCAATCGACGCCCAGTCAGCTGCTTGCTCCTCCCAGCCATCGGGAGCGACGCCGAGTCGTTTGCCGAGAATGCCGACGAAGATGCGCGCCTTCGCTTCACCGTAGCCGGGCAACGCCCGCAGCCGTCGATACAGGTCCTTGGCGTCCGTCGCTTCTTCCCACACGTTGGCGGCGTCGCCCTGGTGTTCGTCGACGATCATGCGACACAGCGCCTGGGTTCGCTTGGCCATCGAGGCGGGGTAGCGGTGGATCGCCGGCGGACCCCGAAAGATGTCCACCAGGTCGTCCTCGGGCACCTCGGCGATGTCCTCGGCGTCGAGGGGACGCCCCAACCGGATTTGGAGGATGTGCGGGCCGGCGAAGGCGCGTTCCATCGGGAACTGCTGATCGAGCAGCATCCCGATCAGTAGCGCAAGCGGCTGGGACGCCAAGAGGCGATCGGCGTCATCATCACCCGTCCACGGGAGCTTGTCCGGCATCTGAACGATCGTAGCGTGCGGGCTGCGATGCTTCCGCTCCCGTCGGCCCCGCCACACGCCGGTCGGCGCATGTTTCGGCTCGCCTGGCAACCGCAGGTGCGGTACGAGCAAGTCGCCGTCGTTACGACGGCACGTCAACACCCTTTGCCCGAGTCGGACCCATCGATGCTCCCACTACGCTCAGTTCGATGAAATGGCCAAGCGGAGCACCACGATCTCTCGTCATCGGCATGGCAGGCGGTTCGGGCTCAGGCAAGACGACGATCGCCGAGACGGTGATGGCCGAGGTTGGCCCGGATGCCGTGCTGATTCAGCACGACGCCTATTACCGCAACAACGAGCACCTCACCTTCGAGGAACGAGCCGCGATCAACTATGACCACCCCAATTCACTCGAAACCGATCTCTTCGTGAAACACGTCAGCGAGCTGGTGGCCGGGCAGCCGGTGGACATCCCTCAGTACGACTTCTCGCAACACCTACGGGCCGAACACACGAGACGTGTCGACCCCGCTCCCGTGATCATCTTGGAAGGGATTCTCGTTCTGGCAGAGCCCGATCTTCGTGCCCTGATGGACTTGAAGATCTACGTCGACACCGAACCCGATCTGCGTCTTGCCCGTCGGTTGCGACGAGATATCGAGGAGCGCGGCCGGTCGGCCGGATCGGTGATCGACCAGTACCTCGAGTCGGTTCGCCCCATGCACCTGCAGTTCGTCGAGCCGTCGAAACGGTATGCCGATTTGATCATCCCCGAGGGCTTCAACCCTGGTGCGGTCGGCACCGTCATCCACCTGATTCAGCAGGTGGCGTTGCGGGAGTGGTCGTGACTTCGATCGCATTCGTCGGTGGTGGAGCGATGGGCGGTTCGATCATCCACCGGCTCCTCGAGGAAGGCCACGACCCAGGCGGCCTCCTGGTCGTGGACCCCTCCGATCAGGTGCGGAGCGATTTCGCCGCCGCCGGCTTGACCACGTCGGACGACATCATGTCGGCGGTCGGAGCGCGAGTGATCGTCCTGGCCGTCAAACCGCAGCATCTGGCCGAAGCCCTCGCGCCGCTGGAAGGCTTGGATGACGAGCTGGTCATCTCGGTCGTGGCGGGCGTGCCCACTCGGGTGCTGGAACAGCATCTCGGGCCCGTGGCGATCGTGCGTTGCATGCCCAACACGCCGGCATTGATCGGGCGGGGGATGACTGCGCTCGCTGGGGGCGCGCATGCGACCCCCCTCCATGTGAACCAGGCACGCGACATCCTCGGTGCGGTCGGTGATGTCGTCGAAGTGGACGAAGCTGATCTGGACGCGGTGACCGCCGTGTCCGGCTCGGGGCCGGCGTACGTCTTCTTGCTCGCCGAGTCGATGATGGCGGCCGGGAAGGACCTGGGCCTCGACCCGTCAACCGCGACGAGGCTCGTCGAGCAGACGCTGGTGGGAGCTGCCCATCTGCTTGCAGAATCGCCCGACGGGCCCGACGCGTTGCGTGTACGAGTGACATCACCAGGAGGCACCACCCAGGCGGCGCTCGAAGTGTTCGACGAGGGCGACTTTCGGGGGCTGGTGCACCGCGCTCTGGCGGCGGCGGCACGGCGGTCTCGGGAGCTGGGGGACGCATGACCGAGAGGCTCGAAGCGGGCGATCTCATCCCGGAGTTCGCGGTTCGCGACCAGAACGACGACGTGGTGACGCACGACGACGTTCGCGGGCAGGGTGCGATCATCTACTTCTATCCCGAATCGTTCACGCCGGGTTGCACCACCGAGTCGTGTGACTTCCGGGATCGAACGGAAGCACTCACCGAGGCCGGCTATCGCATCTTCGGGGTGAGTCCCGACCCGGTGGCCAGACAAGCGGAGTTTCGAGCCGAATACGAGCTCCCCTTCGACCTGCTCAGCGACCCCGATCATGCGATGGCTGAGGCCTTTGGCGCTTGGGGTACCAAGGTGAACTACGGGCGCGAGTACGTCGGTCTGATCCGCTCGACCATCGTGGTCGGCCCCGACGGCCGTGTTGAGCGTGCGCTGTACAACGTCAAGGCGAAGGGCCATGCCGAGCGCGTGGCCGGCTTGCTCGCTCCGTAGATGCGATCGAGGGCGAACACCGTGCCGCTGTGGGTCGCGGCCTCGATCATCGCACTGCTCGTCGCGGCTCCCGCACTCGCTCAGGACGACGAGATCGTCGATGCCCTCGTCATGGACGGCTACTACCTGGAGAACCGCTCAGATCTGGTCGCGCAGAGCGTGGCGGCCGTCGTCGGAGGTCTCGCCGACCCAGAGTTGTATCTCGTCGAGTTGACGGAGAGCGTCGACACGCTGGCCTTGGCGGATCAACTGCAGCGAGAGGTCGGCGGTACGGTGCTGGTCGTGTCGCCGACCGAGATCGGCTGGGCGAGTGATCGGTACGACGACGCAACGGTCGAAGCTGCCATCGACGAGGCGGTCAGAGCGTTCGATACCGGCCCGGCCGAGGGTCTGGCCGCGTTCGCAGACACGTTGACGCCGGGTGATTCGGGCGCCTCGTCCGCTTCGGGCTTGGCATGGCTGATTCCAGTGGGGTTGATTGCGCTGGTGGTGGGAGGCGTCTGGCTGGTGATGAGGCGAGGTCGCGCCGAGCGCGCCGCCTCGGAGCAGCGGCGCCTCGATGAGGCCAAGCGAGAGTTGGACGAACAGATTGCCGTGGTTGCGAACTACATCGTCGATCTGTCGGATCGCGTCGGCACGGTCGATCGTCCGGACGTCGAGACGCTCTATCGGTCGGCAAGCGAGACCTTCACCGGCGTGCAGCGAGATTTACCGGAGGCCGACGAGCTCGGAGAGTTGGCGTCGCTGTCGGATCGACTCGATGAAGCTCGCTGGGAGCTGGAGGCGGTCGAAGCGGCCTTGGATGGGCGTCCGATCCCGGATCGGCCCATCGACCGCCCGGCGGCGTGCTTCTTCGATCCGAATCACGGCGCCGGCACCGAAGAGGCCGTGCTCGAAACACCAGCGGGCTCGCGAACGGTGGCCGTCTGTAGGCAGTGCAAGGCCCGCCTCGCGCGGGGTGAGCAGGTGCAGCCGCGCGACATCAACGTCGGGGGCCGCCCAGTACCCGCGCCGCAGGCACCCCGTACTCATGGGGGTCTCGGGTTCGATTGGCTGGATGCGTTTCAGATCTTGGTGGGAGGCTCCACCATCGGCTACGACCTGGGGCGCCCACCACGGCCGGCTCGCCGGGGGAAGCGGGTGCCTGCGCCATCCCCGGGCACGAGTCGGCGCCCGCGCATCCCATCTCCATCTACGTCTCGCGGCCGCACCGGCTCGCGGGGCACCCGGAGTCGGGGCCGGCGGACTCGTTCGCGCAGTGGGACACGAAGCCGAGGCAGCCGGCGGCGTTGACGCCGGGTGCGAGGGATAAGATACGGACGAGCCAAGACCGAAGGACGGACGATGTTTAAGAGGTTATGGGGGTACTTGAAGACGCTCTTCCGGGTGACCACCGAGCGCGCCATGGACCCGGAGATCGAGATCGAGCAGGCGATCAACGAAGCCAAGAAACGTGATCAGGAGCTCCGCAACCAAGCTGCGAAGGTCATCGCTCACCGCACGCAACTCGAATCCAAGATCGAGAAGGCGGCCGACACGGTCGGGGAATCGCGCGAGATCGCCAAGAAGGCGCTGTTGAAAGCCGAGGAGGCGAAGGCGGCGGGCCAAGAGGACCAGGTCTCCAAGTGGACGCAGGCCGCCCAGGCCCAGGCCATGAAACTCCAGGCAGCCGAGAGCAATCTCGACGGCCTCAAGTCGCAGTACGAGGTGGCGGTTGCGCAGTCCGACGATGCCAAGAAGGCGGTGCAATCGAACGCAATGCGGTTGCAGGAACTGGCGGCCAAGCGGATGGAACTCGTCGGAAAGCTGCGCCAGGCCGAGATGCAGGAGTCTGTGAATCGAGCCGTCGAGTCGATCTCGGCTTCGATGGAACTCGATGCTCCCAGCCTCGACAAGGTCGAGGAGAAGATCGAGGGTCGACTGGCAGGCGCCAAAGCCCGCACGGAGTTGCGAGAGGTGACGCCGGAAGGCGCCGAGGCCGAGCTACGGGACGCCATCTCGATCGCCGGGGCGGAGGCCAAGCTCGACGAGCTGAAAGCCGAACTGGGGCTCGCCGAGTAGGCGAATCCGAGGACGAGATCGCATGATCGGGTCGTGTCCGGCGTTCGTCACCGAATGACCTTTCGGTTGTAACCACTCCGGCCAGTCCCTATCGTGCCTCCGGAAGGCGACGCACTGCCGTCGGAGGAATGCCGTCGGCCAATCGGCCCCTGGGTGCCGGGACGTTGCGCCTGCCGAACATGCGGAGGTAATGGGAAATGAACTGGAAACGGCTGGACTTCATTCGGAGGAACGCGAGCCCTCTCGAAGTGGATCTGATCGAGCACTACGCACAGGGCTCGATCTCTCGACGGGATTTTCTGAAGCGAGGCGCCATCCTCGGCTTGAGTATGTCGACGATGGCAGGTGTGATCGCCGCCTGCGGAGGAGGCGCCACAGACACCACGGCCGGGGCGGTCGCCACCACGGCGGCGGGTGGCGCTCCCGGCACGACCGGGGCACCCCAGCAAGGCGGGGAACTCGCCATCGGGATCCAGTTTGGCGACGCCAACTCGGGTCTCGATCCGCTCAACATGCTCGACCTCGGCACGTATTCGGTGCTGTCGCAGAGCTTCGAGTACTTGGTGGGTCTCGCTGAGGACGGCAACATCGGCCCCACCGGTCTGGCCGAGTCGTGGGAGCCGAACGAAGACGGCACGGTGTGGACGTTCAACCTCCGAGACGGCATCACCTGGCACGACGGTACGCCCTTCACGTCGGCCGACGTCGCTGCCACCATCGACCGAATGGTCGAGGTCGGCGCCGGCCTGGCCGGCGTCGTCAGCGAAGGCGCTGTCGAGACGCCCGACGACTTGACCGCGGTCGTCAACCTCGACTCTGCCAACGGCAACCTGCCGGTCCTGATCTCGATCTACAACCCGCAGTCGCTGATCACCCCGGTGGACTACTCGAGCGGGACCACGCTCGACGCCGTTCAGGCGGGCACCGGTCCGTGGATCTACGAGAGCCATGACCCCACGACGTTCACGACGGTGTTCACCGCCAACGAGAACTACTGGGGCGGGCGTCCGATCCTCGACAAGATCAGCTTGAGAGGGTTCCAATCGGAGGGTGCCCGCGTGTCGGCCATGCAAGCGCGTGAGATCGACATGATCCAGCAGTTCGGCGTCATCGATGGCACCAGCTTGCTGAACGACGCCGCCTTCACGGTGCTCAAGCCGCCGTCCGCCAACCATCGACAGCTGTGGTTCAACACGCAGCTCCCCGATGGTGGCCCGTTCACCGACGCTCGGGTCCGGCGGGCGATCGGCTTCTGCCTGGATCGCCAGCAGATGGTGGACACGCTGTTCGACGGCTTTGCCATCGTCGGCAACGATCATCCGGTGCATCCGACGTTGCCGTTCTTCGATCCCGATGCGACGCCGCAGCGGGAACGGGACCTCGATATGGCCAGGGCGCTGCTGGCGGAGGCGGGAGCCGAGGGACTCACCGCCACGATCCAGGTTGGCGATATCCTCGCCAGCCCCGACATGGGTGCCATCGTCGAGCAGAACTGCGCTGAGGCGGGGATCACCCTCAGTGTGAACGTCACTGCCAACTCGGACTTCTACGGCGAGTACTGGTGCGCCGGCGCCCCCTGGGGCGCCCAGCCCGACACCGGCGGTCCGGGGCTGCCGTGTGGTGCGTCTGCCGAGATCGGCATCGTCGATTACGGCCACCGTCCCACGCCAGACGTGTACTTCGGTCGCGCTCTGGAGACGGACGGTGACTGGAATTCCTCGAACTACGCCTCGTCGGAGTTCGACCGGCTCTTTGCCGAGTATCAGGCGGCGATCGATGTCGATGGCCAGAGGGCGGCTGTCGGTCAGATCCAGCAACTCCTCCACGAGGACGCGCCGGCGCTGTACCCGTTCTTCTTCGACTATCTGTCGGGCCACGATGAGTCCGTGTCGGGTGTGCAGGTGACGGCGCTCGGCCACATGAAGCTCGAGAAGGCAAGCAAGAGCGCCTAGCGCTATCACTGGACTGGGTGGGGCCGGTTCATCCGGCCCCACCCATCTAATCGGCCCTCCCAGAGGCGTTCTCGGGGCCAAATGGCTAAGGTCCAAGACGTGATGCGGGACGAGGCAACGAGATGACACGGTTCATCGTTCGCCGACTTCTTCTGTCTGCCGTCACGCTGGCGATCATCCTGGTGCTGATCACCCTCATCCCGAACCTGGCGCCCGGCGACCCAGCCCGCAAGATCGCCGGTGGCACGGCAAGCCCGGAGCGCCTGCAGGCCGTCACCGAGTCGCTGGGCCTCGACAAGTCCGTGCTGGAGCAGCTGCAAGATGTCGCTACCGCCACACTGAGCTTCGACTTCGGCGACTCCTTCACCCGCCCTGGGACCGCCGTGTCCAGCCTCGTGCTCACGTCGTTGTGGAACTCGACCAAGCTGGTGTTGTTCGCGCTTGCTCTGGTGCTGCCGGTTTCCATCGCCGGTGGGCTGTGGGCGGCTTACAAGCGCGACTCGTGGATGGATCGGGTCATCGTCAATGTCGGGGTTGCTCTCTCATCGCTTCCCGAGTTCGTGGTCGGGGCGCTGTTCCTGGTGTTGCTGGCGGTTCCGATCGGGTTCTTCCGCGTCGTGGCGGATCCACCCGACGGCGCCAGCGTGCTCACGCAGATGCAGTATCTGTTGCTGCCGGTGTTCACCGTGCTGACCGTGTACTTCGGGTACATCGCACGTATCACGAGAGCGAGCACGATCACGGCGATGGAGGCGGACTACACACGTACCGCATTCATGCGTGGTCTGAGCACGTCTGAGGTCTTCCGCAAGCACGTGCTCCGCAACTCGTTGCTGCCAACCGTGGCGGTCGTCGGCACGCAGCTCGGCTACCTCTTCGGAGGCATGGTGGGTCTCGAGCTGATCTACAACTACCCGGGGCTGGGCCGGTTGATCTTCGACGCGGTCGACAGCGCCGACTATCCCCTCTTGCGGGGCGGTGTGCTGACCGTGGCCATCATCTACATGGTGGCCACGCTGGCGGCTGACCTCGTCATTGCTTGGATGAACCCGCGGGCCCGACTGAGCATCAGTGAGGCCGGATGACCACCACGCCTGAAGAGATCGAGACCACCCAGGACGTCGCCTCGGGCGCCGACCGGGCATTCGCGGCGGCAACCCGCGCCCAGGTTCGCAGGGAACAGCGTCGCCTCCTGTTCCGCAGCCCCAGCTTCCTCATCGGTGCGATCATCATCGGCTTCTGGATCGTGTCCGGTGTATTTCCCGAATTGCTGGACCGATTCGACCCCAAGGGCACGGTCGTCAACGCCGCGGGCGATTCGCTGCGGCGCACACCGCCCGACGGGACGGCCTGGTTCGGAACCGACCGGCTGGGCCGGGACGTCTTTTCGCGTGTGGTACACGGGGCGAGGCCCATTCTCATCGCGGCACCCGCCGCCACTCTGATCTCTGCGTTCTTCGGCACCCTGTTGGGTTTGCTCACCGGCTATTTCAAGGGTTGGATCGACGAGGTCATCAGCAGGATCCTCGAGGCAGTCCTCTCGATACCGGCGATCCTGCTGGCGATCGTCATCGTGTTCACGTTCGGTGCAACGACGCCGGTGATCATCGGCACCATCGGCTTCCTGTTCATTCCGGCGATCGCCCGAACCGTCAGGGCTGCCACGCTGGCGGAGTCCCAACTCGACTATGTGACGGCAGCCAGGATGCGCGGTGAGAGAAGCCTGTTCATCATCGCGCGAGAGATCTTCCCCAACATCATCGGGGTCGTGATCGTGGAAGTCACCGTTCGACTCGGCTATGCGATCTTCACGCTCGCCACCCTGGCGTTCCTCGGCTTGTCGGGCGGGAACGCAACCGACCCCAACTGGGGCGTGGACGTCGCCCAGAATTACCAGCAGATCACGGCGGAAGTGTGGTGGCCGACGGTGTTCCCGGCTCTGGCGATCGGAACCCTGGTGATTGGAGTGAACCTCATGGCCGACTCGATCGACAAGGTATTGAAGTCATGACGGAGGGAGCGACGGCTACAGCGACAGCCGCGCTGGCGATCCGAGACCTCGAAATGGCGTACATGGTGCGGGGAACACCCCGAGCCGTGCTACGGGGTGTCACCTTCGAGGTCAGACCCGGCGAGGCGTACGGGCTGGTCGGGGAGAGTGGCTGTGGCAAGTCGACCACTGCCTACACCGCTCTGCGTTACTTGCCCAGCAATGGGCGAATCCTGGGCGGCACCATCGAAGTCGGTGGCCGCGAAGTCACGGCGATGTCGCCGAGGGAGTTGCGAGAGTTTCGGGCCAACCACGCCTCGATGGTCTATCAGGATCCTGTCCAGGCCGTGAACCCCGTCCTCAAGATCGGCCGCCAAGTCGCCGAGTCGTTCGAGGTGCTCGGCCACTCGAGGGCGGAGTCGATGGAACTCGCCCGTAAGGCGCTCGTACGAGTTCACATTGCCGATCCTGACAGCGTGATGGACCGATATCCGCACCAGCTCTCTGGCGGCATGCTGCAAAGGGTTGTCATTGCCATGGCCCTCGCGTCGGATCCGCTGCTGCTCGTGCTGGACGAGCCGACCACCGGACTCGACGCCACCGTCGAGGCGGAGGTCCTCGACCTCGTTCGGGAGCTGCGCGACGAGATCGGTGCCGGCATCCTCCTCATCGCCCACAACCTCGGTGTCATCCGCACGATGTGCGACCGAGTCGGCATCATGTACGCCGGCCGCATCGTCGAGGAAGGGACTGTCGACGACGTCTTCGACAATCCGAGCCATCCATACACCGTGGGCCTGCTCAACTCGATTCCCCGGCATGGAATGACCAAGACCGACCGGGAGCTCTTCACCATCCCAGGAAGCCTGCCCCAGATCGGCGCACCTCTTCCTACCTGCGTATACGTCGCCCGCTGTCCGATCGCCACCGACCTGTGCCGGGAAGAGCAGCCGCCCATCGTCGAGCGCAGCGAAGGCCACTGGACGCGCTGCCACTACCCCGATCGAATCGACGAAGTGCCGGTGCCTGAAGACGTCGGAAGCGAGCACACACCGGGAGAGACGGAGATCATCGGCGTGCACAACGTGTCGAAGACGTTTCGCCAGCGCACCGGTGACGTCCCGGCGCTTGTGGCGGTCGATCTCGGCTTCGCCGAGGGCGAGACCCTCGGCCTGGTGGGTGAGTCCGGATCGGGAAAGTCAACGCTCGCCAAGACGATGCTGGGTGTCCACGAGCCCGACGAGGGCGGTGAGATCACATTGCGGGGGCGGGCCATGGAAGGTAGGGCCACCGACCGCAGAGTCGAGTCGATCCAGGCGATCCAGATGGTGTTCCAGAATCCCGATTCTGCTCTCAACAGGGCGTGGACGGTGCGGCGCATCCTCACCCGGGCCGTGACGAAACTGACCGGCAAGACGGGCGACGAGGCAGATGAGGCGGCCGTTCGGATCGCTCATGCGATGCAGTTGTCCGACCGACATCTCGACATGCGGCCCCGGCAGCTGTCGGGCGGGCTCAAACAACGGGTGGCGATCGCCCGCGCCTTCGCCGGCGACCCGCAAGTGGTCGTTTGTGACGAGCCGACGTCGGCGTTGGACGTTTCGGTGCAGGCTGCGATCTTGAACTTGCTCGACGACCTGCAGCGTGACGTGGGTACCAGCTACCTGTTCATCAGCCACGACATCGGAGTCGTCAGGTATCTCTCCGACCGCATCGCAGTGATGTACATCGGACGGATCATGGAGCTGGGACCGACGGGTGCGATGTTCGACGGACCGAACCACCCCTATACCGAGGCGCTCTTGTCGGCCGTGCCGAGCGTCGACGGCGAGGCCGAGAACCGGATTCCTCTTCGGGGTGAGATCCCCTCGCCCAAGGACCCGCCTCCGGGATGCGTGTTCCACACCCGGTGTCACCGGTTCATCGAAGGCACCTGCGACGTGATCGAGCCGCCCACGGTGGAGGTCTCGCCGGGTCACACGATCACCTGCCACATTCCGCCCGATGAGTTGCGCGAGCTACAGAAACAACCGTGGGTGGACCACTCGGTTCCCGACATCGAACTCGCCGACCGCGCGTAGACGGCTGATTCCACATGCCGGCCGGTCGGCGCAGGAACCTGTCTCTGCGGCCGACGTGCCCGGCCGACGTGCCCGTCCATTCTGAAGTGTTCGGCGCGACGCGACGAGGGGGCGGCTGATGCCGCCCCCTCGTCGGTTGTGTCGTTCCGAAACGTTCAGGGAGTGGGACCCGTGTACCGGAAGATCCACAGACCGGAGTCGCGGTCGCTGGCCAGGATGTACGTCGTCTCCGACGGGTCGCCGGGCAGACGGTGCGCCTCCACGCCCCAGAAGTCATTGCCTCCGGGGTGGATGTAGTGCCCTACCTCGGTGATCCCGGCGGGGCCGAAACTTATCACCCGCAGTCCGGCGTCGTAGTACGACAGGTAGCCGAGGTCGACCGCCTTGTCGACGGCAACCTCGTGCACGCTGAGGGTGCCGAACCCGGTCGCGAACGCTGGGTCGATGCCCTCAGCCACTGCGTACGAGTCGATGGTTGCGAGCGTCTTCGCATCGAGGAGATGGAGACCACCCCAACCGTCGAATGTCGTCTGCGCCGCCACCGAGGCGCCGAGTGTGCCCAGCGCAGGCAGGTCGCTGCCCTCGGGGGAGGACGTGTACTCCGGCGTGTCGTTGAACAGCAAGTGCATGGCTCGATGGCCGATGCAGATCGCGGACGCGGTGATCGTGAACACATGACCTTGGCCGCCACACGTGAACCCGTTGGGCGTCAGCCCGTTGCGAGTACCGCCGTGGCTCTGGCCGATGATCACCTTGCTGTATCCGGCGAGCTGTCCCGACTCGACCTTGATCGAGAAGAAACACGTTCCCCGGGTGAACACCACCACGTCGGCGCCTGTGACGCTGGCCGGAGGAACCTCGGTTCGGTCGCTGACGCTGTTGCCGTTGACGTCTTCCACACAGCCCGAGCCGCCCCAGACGGTCTTGCCGCTGAACGGATTCGACGTCGTGATGGGCACCGTCCACGAGAACTGCCCGGCACCGTAGAAGCCTGCGTTTGGCCCGTCGGTCATCTGGAACTGGGTCCGATTCGACGAGAAGTCCTCATCGGTTCCGATGATGAACTTGTTGTTGTGGCTCCACTCCGCCTGGTGGGCGTTGCCCTCCGGTGGCGAAAATCCCAGCAACGTGTCGGGATCCGGGTAGTTGGAGTCGTCGAGGAACACCGGGTTGGCCGGGTCGTTGACGTTGAGCACGATCCAGCCCG
This sequence comes from Acidimicrobiia bacterium, assembly GCA_041586155.1. Taxonomy (GTDB): domain Bacteria; phylum Actinomycetota; class Acidimicrobiia; order Spongiisociales; family JAENVV01; genus JBFGJH01. Next base: position 67,020 of record JBFHAT010000006.1, on the reverse strand, counting down.
CGTCCCAGTACGACAACAACGCCAGCCAGTCGCCATTCACCTTCTTCACGACCAAGTCGTGGAGGAAGACGGCCTCCCCGTTGGCAAGTGGAGAGTGGGCGTCCGGCCAGTCCAGGATGCCAGTCTCTTTGATCAACACCGGGTTGCGGGGATCGGTGATCTCCATGATGTCGGTGTCGGTGACCTCTTCGTTGTCCACCATGATGGCGAACGCCCTTCGGGTGTCCTGCCAGGCGAACACCGAGTGGATCTGCCGAGCGCGGGCGAGGGTCCCTCCGTTGGTGTCGCCCACCCCAACCGCCAGCGGCACCGGAGCCAACGGGTTGGTGACGTCGTAGAGCGACATCCCTCCGACCCGGCCGGGATTCGTCCCGCAGTTCTCGTTGTTGGTGACGAGCACGTCGCCCTTGAACTGCTTCGTGTTGACCTTGATGACCTGCATGCCTTCGCCCGGGTAGGAGTCGGGCGGGAAGGCGATGAAACCGACCTCGGTGGGTGACGCCGGATTCGAGATGTCGACGACATAGACTCCGCCCGGCCCGCACGGCGTCGTGTTGAGGCGCCGGGCTGCCAAATACGCGTAGTTGCCCAGCACGGCGACGTCGGCGATGTGATTGGGCCGGTTGACGCCGACCGCGCCGCTGACGTCCACCTTGCCGACCAGCGTCACGTTGAGGCTGGACGCCGGCAGGTGCCCGGTCGAGGGCCCGTGCTGCTGTTGGTCGTGTACCTCCTTGGGCGTGTCCACCTCCTCGTCGCCGAGCACGTGAACCGGATGCGGGCCGTCATGAGCCGCGGCCATCACACTCATTCCGAGTGTCAGCAGTGCGATCGAGACGACCGCTACGAACCGTTTACCCCACATGTCGCACCTCCAGCACGACGTGGCGCCCTCCGAGTCGTCAGATGGCACCCTCCACGAACTGCCGGAAACCTATGCCAAATCGGACTGGTGTTGTAGAGATTTCTCGAGAGTTTTTCGCGTGCGCGCGTCGGATCCGGGCTCCCCGAATCGGGAGCTCAGCGAAATGCCCGAGCAGCGATTGGCATATCCGTCCGTCGGTCCGGGTGGCCCGGGCGCCTCGCCGTTACACTCCCGGCTCATGAGCGCACCCGACGACCAACCGCCCGGCCGCCCAACGGTGCGGGCCTCGACCGTCCTGCTCATCACCGGGGTGCTCGCATTCGTCGGCACGCTCGGTCTCTGGTTCGTCGGCAGCCTGCCTGAAGAGCCCCATTTCGAAGTAGGCCGCGAGGTGTTCGGCAACATACCGGGACCGGTCGTGGCGCTGTTCTACGTCGGCGTATCCGGCTTCCTGGCGCTGATGTTCTACCTGTTCGCCCTGCGAGCGCAGAACTGGCAGCGGGGCGGGCCTGAAGTGCGCACCGGCCAGTGGGGGCGTCGCATCAAGGAGCTCGACAGAGGGCTGCGCATGAAGACGCTCATGCGCGACCGGCAGGCAGGGCTCATGCACTCGATGGTGTACTACGGATTCATTGTCTTGTTCCTCGGTACGGTCACCCTGGAGATCGACCACGTGTTGCCGCTGCGCTTCAAATTCCTCGAGGGCACGGTCTATCAGGCCTACTCGGCCATTCTCGACCTGGCATCACTCGTCTTCTTGGGCGGGCTGGCGTGGGCGTTCGCCCGCCGTTATCTGCAACGGCCCTGGCGGCTGCGATCGAAGACCAAACCAGAGGACGGGCTGATCCTGGTCGTCCTCGTCCTCATCGGTGTCACCGGGCTCTTGACCGAAGCGGCACGGATCGCGCTGGCCGGCCAGCCCGACTTCGAGCAGGCCAGCTTCGTCGGGTATCCACTCAGCTTCATGATCCCGGAGGCGGTCGCGGCCGGCCTCCATCAGGTGTTCTGGATCAGCCACGCTGCGCTCTTCATGGCGTTTCTGGTGGTCCTCCCGACCACCAAGCTGCGTCACATGGTCACCTCGCCCGCCAACATGTTCCTCGCTCCCAAGGAGCGACCCAAGGGGGCGATGAAACACGTCCCCAACCTTATGGAGGCGGACATCGACTCCATCGGCGCAGCCGTCATCGCCGACTTCTCGTGGAAACAGCTCTTCGACACGGACGCGTGCACCATCTGCGGCCGGTGCACGTCGGTGTGCCCGGCGAACATCACGGGCAAGCCACTCGATCCGCGCGAGATGGTCCTCAAGGTAGGGGAGGTTGCAGCCAGCACGGCTCCGGTACCGGTCACGTCGCCAGTGACGCTGGCGGAAGGGATCGTCGTCGAGTCCGACTCGGTCTTCGAGCGGGTCGATTCGGCAGAACTGTGGTCTTGCACGACGTGCCGCGCCTGCGACGAGATCTGTCCCGTTGACATCGAGATCCTCGACAAGATCCTCGACATGCGCAGGTACAAGAGCCTCATGGAAGCCGACTTCCCAGCAGAGCTGGGCAAGGCGTTCGTCGCCATGGAGAATCAGGGCAATCCGTGGGGGATGAGCCAGCAGAATCGAGCGGACTGGACCAAGGGTCTCGACTTCCAGGTACCGGTTCTCGGCCAAGACGTCGAAACAGCCGAGTATCTCTACTGGGTGGGATGTGCCGGCTCGTTCGATGACCGCAACACCGCCGTCACTCAAGCCACCGTGCGGCTGCTCCACGATGCGGGGGTCGACTTTGCGATCCTCGGCCAAGCCGAGACATGCACCGGAGATCCGGCGCGCCGGGCGGGCAACGAGTACCTGTACCAGCAACTCGCCCTCCAGAACATCGAAACGCTCGATGAGCTCGGCGTCAAGCGGGTCATCACCCAGTGCCCACATTGCTTCAACACCATCGGTAACGAGTACCCTCAGCTCGGCGGGAGTTACGAGGTAGTCCACCACAGTCAACTCCTCGCCGAGCTCATCCGGAACGATCAGCTGTCACCGGCTCGGAGGTCGGCCGGGACCAAGCGCACGGTCACCTACCACGACCCCTGCTATCTCGGTCGCCACAACGACGTGTACGTCGACCCGCGGGAAGTCGTCGCCGCCACCGGCGACGTCGATTTGGTGGAGATGCCCAGGCACGGCACCAAGGCGCTGTGCTGCGGCGCTGGAGGCGCCCGGTTCTGGATGGAAGAGCACACCGGCAAGAAGATCAACATCGAACGTGCCGAGGAGGCGCTCGCCACAGGTGCCGAAGAGATCGCGGTCTCCTGCCCGTACTGCTACGTCATGATCGACGATGGTGTCAAGGAGCTGGGACGCGATGACGTGCGGGTGCGCGACCTGGCGATGATGGTCGACTCGGTGATCCCGCGTCCCGTCCGGTCCGCCGACGACGAATCGCTCTAGCGGACGGCCGATCTGGCCGATCCAACCGGTGGACTCCCGGGAGAGGTGATGACCACGACCGACGCCGAAGCTCGGTGGGAAGGGCGCGTCTGGGCGGCGCGCGCCGTGCGCGCGCTCGTCTTCCTCGCACCGATCGTCGCAGCCGTCGTCGTCGCGGTGACCGTCAGCCGGCTGTTGCCCCGACCGGAAGGAACGCTCGGTGTCGTCCTTTGGTGGGTCGCCGTCATCGGGTCGGCCACCGCCGCCATGATCCTCGTCGACCGGCTGGCACGACGGGCGCTGCCGCTGGCGGTCCTCATGCAGATGACGATGTTGTTTCCCGACCGTGCCCCGAGCCGGATGAAGGTCCTACGGCTGGCAGGGAGCACCAAACGGCTCGAAGAGCGACTCGAGGCCTCCCGCAGCGCCGGCGACGCCGAGATGGCCGACGTGGCCGAAAACGTCCTCGCGCTGGCGGCGGCGCTCAACGATCATGACCGTCTCACCCGGGGCCACGCCGAACGTGTGCGAATCTTCACCGATCTGATCGCAGAGGAGCTCCAGCTCGACGACACGTCGCGTGACAAGCTGCGATGGGCCGCGCTGTTGCACGACATCGGCAAGCTCGACGTGCATTCAGACATCCTCAACAAGCCCGGGCGCCCAACCGACGAGGAGTGGGAGCGACTCCGATCGCACCCGCTTCATGGCGCTCGGATACTCGGACCGCTGGCGGGGTGGCTGGGCGAATGGGCCCCCGCGGTGGAAGAGCACCATGAGAAGTACGACGGCACGGGATATCCGACGGGCCTCGCCGGCGGGGAGATCTCGTATGCGGCCCGAATCGTCGCCGTGGCCGACTCCTACGACGCCATCACCAGCGCACGCTCGTACAAGCAGCCCATCTCCGCCGGCATCGCTCGCGAAGAGCTGGCCCGCAGTGCTGGAACCCATTTCGACCCAAACGTCGTACGAGCGTTTCTCAACGTCTCGTTGGGCAAGCTGCGCTGGGTCATCGGGCCTGCCTCATGGTTTGCCCAAATCCCCTTTGTCGGCGGACTGGAGCGGATCGGCCGCGACTTGGCGATCCTGGCGGCGGCGCTGCTCGCCCTGTTCGCAGCGTTTGGAGTGGGTGCGGTCGAGGCTCCGAGGGCCGTGGCCGCACCTCCAGCCGTGACCACTCAGCCCGGCCCCGATGCGGTCGGCGGATCATCGGCGGCGACGGCACCGGACCCCACTGCCGACCCTTTGCAGGCGCCGCCGACGACCGCTCCCTCCCCGTCGACCTCGACTCCGCCCACCACGACGGCTCCCTCCACGACCGCTGCTCCACCGACAACGACTGACCCGCCCCCGACCAGCCAACCGGATGCAACCACCAGCACGACATCGACCACGACCACCACGACGACGTTGGTGGTGCTGCTGCCCCCTGAAGCGATCGACGACGCGACTGCCACCGACGAGGACACGCCGATCACGATCGCCGTGACCGCCAACGACTCCGACCTCGGCGGAGGAACGGTCGCAATCGTCGGCGCCGACGCCGAGGCGGCGTCCGGAGGAATCGTTGCCTGTGGCGCGACGACCTGTAGCTACACGCCGAGCGTGGATTTCAACGGCACTGACACCTTCACCTACCGAATCGCCAACGAAGGTGGGCTGGTCGACTCGGCGACGGTCACGATCGTGGTGGCACCGGTCAACGACCCACCGTTGGCCCGAGAAGACACTGCCACGGTGGGTGTGGGTGGGTCAGTCTCGGTGACGGTCCTCGCCAACGACTCGGACCCGGAGGGCGACCCTCGCACCATCGTCGGTTTCGAAGCAACCTCATCCGCGGGTGGCGAAGTGATCTGCACGACCTCTTGTGCGTACCGCGCCCCCGCCGGGTTCACGGGCGTGGACACCTTCACATATACGGTCGGCGACGGGCGGGGCGGGACTGCGACCGCAGTCGTGACCGTGACCGTGGGGTGATCGGAGCGATATCTGGGCCGACTACACCAGGTCGGTGACTTTCCACATCGCCCCCGATCGCGGAGGCAGCGCGATCCGAAGGGCCCGTTCGTCTCCGGCGATGCCCCCGTCGCCCCACAACGTCCGGAACGAATGCCCCAGCGACGGCTGGATCGTGGCCGACACCGCGTCGGCGCCGGCGTTCACCGCGACGATGATCCGGTCCGATCCCAACACTCGTTGGAAGGAGTAGAGCATCGAGCCCGGGTCCGTCGGAAGGATGACCATCTCGCCGCGCCTGAGGGCCGGTTCGGCATGCCGGAGCGCGATCAGTTCTCGATGGGTGGCGAGAATCTGATCGTCCCAAGCGGAGGGATCCCACGGGAACGCGGCGCGGTTGGCGGGGTCCTTGCCCCCTGCCAGGCCGATCTCGGACCCGTAGTAGACACTCGGCGCCCCCGGAAAGGTCATCTGCAACAGCACTGCCAGTTCAACGGCCGCCCGATCACCGCCGCACAACGACAGGAGGCGCGGGACGTCGTGAGAATCGAGGAGGTTGAAGTTCACCAAGGTCCGAGACCAGGGGTACAGCCCCAGGAGGTGTTCGATGGTCGTGGCGTACTGGCCGGCGTCGAGCGCCGGCTTCAAGGGGTAGGTCAGGCCGTCGGCCAAGTCGCCGGGGATCCGGTGGCCGGCGGTGAATGCCAGCGTGTGCCCGGCGAAGAGGTAGTTCATGGTGCCATCGAATCGGTCACCGTGATTGATCCACGCGGAGGCGTCATCCCAGATCTCGGCGAGAATGTAGAGGTCGGGGTTGACGGCACGTACCCGGCGCCGGAACTCTTCCCAGAAGCCTTCGGTTCGGATTTCCAGCGGGACGTCGAGTCGCCACCCGTCGATGCCCCGTCGTGCCCAGTACTCGCCCACCCTCATGAGGAACTCACGGACCTCCGGGTTGTCGGTGTTGAACTTGGGGAGGGCGGGTAGGCCCCACCATGCGTCGTAGTTGGGTGCGTCGGGGCCGTAGGCGTCGACCGGCCAGCTGTGGATCGTGAACCAATCCCTCCACGGCGATGACTGGCCCGATTCGAGGAGGTCGTGGAACTGATAGAGGCCCCGCCCGCAGTGGTTGAAGACGCCGTCGATGACGACGCGTATCCCTCGATCGTGACAGGCGGACACCATCTCATCGAACAAGTCCCGGTCGCCGAGGAGTGGATCGATCCGATAGAAGTCCCAGGCGTGGTAGCGGTGGTTGGATGCGCTGGCGAAGATCGGATTGAAATACAGTGCCGTGATGCCCAGCTCTTGGAGATAGTCGAGCCGGTCGATGACACCGCCCAGGTCGCCTCCCTTGTAGCCATGGGTCGTGGGCGGCTCCGCCCACGGCTCGAGGTCGCGTGGTTTGGGCCAGCGGCCGGATTGGGCAAACCGATCCGGGAATATCTGGTAGAACACGGCGTCGGTCACCCAGTCGGGCGGTTGGTCAAAGGGTGTCATGCGCTCGGGGATTGTATCGGTCCAGCTCACGACCATCTGTAAGGTTCCACGCAATGACGGCACGACTCGTCTCGGTGCTGATGTGCCTGACGCTGGCGTGCTCGAGCGCGACGTTCAACCCTGATCCCGTCCCCACGAGCGTCCCATCACCGTCGCCCTCGCCGACCGAGGCGACCACCACGTCGATCGAGGTCGATTCCCCTCCGGTGGGCGGGTCGGCCCAAGAAAGCGGGTCGATCGAGACCGACGGCGAGCAAGAGGGACGAGTTGCCGATCTGGGTGCCGTCCCTCCCCCGGATTGGCTGGGCACCCGTATCCTCGACCGTCGGCCAGACGGTTTCGGTGTCGTGTTGCCCACTCCACGCGAACTCGTCGACCGGCGTTTCGTCACCATCGACCGCCTCCCTCCACCGCTCGGCCCAACCTACCAATCGTCGATTGATCTGGTCCCGGCTGAAGTCGTCGACCGTTCTTCATGGTCGGAAGAGTGCCCGGTGACACTCGAGGAGCTCCGGTATGTGAGGGTTTCGCACCATGGCTTCGACGGTCGCGCCCACACCGGCGAGATCATCGTGCACGTCGACGTTTCCACCGATGTGGTGGCGCTGTTCGAACGCCTCTACGATTTGCGATTCCCCATCGAAGAGATGCGGGTCATCGCTGCTTCCGAGCTGGATCTGCCTCCGACGGGAGACGGGAACGTCACCACCTCCTTCGTTTGCCGGCCGGCCGTGAACACCACCCGCTGGTCGGAGCACGCGTTCGGGTTGGCCATCGACATCAACCCGTTCCACAACCCCTACATCAAGGACGATCTCGTGCTCCCAGAGCTCGCCTCGGCGTACGTGAATCGAGATGAGGTCCGACCCGGCATGGTCACGGGCGAGGTCGTCGATGCGTTCGCAGCGATCGGCTGGGCGTGGGGTGGAGACTGGAACAGCTTGAAAGACTGGATGCATTTCTCCCAAGGCGGCTCCTGAGCCTGGTTAGCCTGGGCGAATCATGCCGATCGGTTATCAAGGCGAGCCCCATTCGAACAGCCACAGGGCGGTCACCGAGCTCTATCCGCAGCGTCCTGCAGTCGGGTTCCTGAACTTCCCTCTGGCGTTTGCAGCACTCGAGCGAGGCCAGGTGAATCGGCTCGTGCTCCCGATCGAGAACTCCACTACCGGCAGCATCTTGCCGGTGCTCGACCGACTCGTCGGCGGCGGCGTCACCATCGTGGCCGAGCACATGGTCGAGATCCGGTACGCAATCCTCGGGCTACCCGGTGCTCGGATCGACGAGATTCGCGTGATTCGGTCCCACCCCGAGGCGCTGAGGCAGGCCGAAGCCGCCCTCGTGGCGCGAGGTTGGGACCTGTGGCCCGAGCACGACACCGCCGGCGCAGTCCGCCTCGTGGCCGAGAGGGGGAAGCCCAGCGAGGCCGCGTTGGCGCCGATCACGGCGGCCGCCGCCTACGGCCTGGACGTGCTGGAGGCCGGTGTCGTGGATCGAGATCACAACTCCACGAGGTTCGTCGTCCTTGCTCCGGGTGACTCTCCGTTCGACGACGACGCCAACAAGTCGACGGTTGCGTTCGAGGCCGCTCACACGCCGGGGTCGCTGGCGCTGGCTCTCACCGAGCTCGGGCTGCGAGGAGCCAATCTCACCCGCATCGAATCTCGGCCGGCCGACGAAGCCTGGAAGTATCGATTCTTCATCGACTTGGTCCATCGACCGGGCAAAGAAGGGTTCCAGGCGATTTTCGAGCCTCTTCCGGTGACGATGCAAGCGGTGCACCACCTCGGCACGTACCGCGCCGCCAGCTGACCGCCGCACCCCAGCGGAACGATAACCTGGCCTTTACCTGCCGTTAGCGTCCGACGTGGGACCGTTTTGTGCAAGCTACCCCAGGTTCTTTATCCGACGGAGAGCTAGCGTCCGGTCGCCCATCACCAACCTCGTGCGATGGGTTGGCTTGATTCTGGAGCTTCGTTCCCCGGTCACGGGGGTGGATCGGCGACGTTTCATCCAGGCGATGTTCCACGAAGGGGAGCGTCGCCGTTCGTTCATCTGGCGTTTCGCCACGCTCATGGCCCTCTCGGTGTGTTTGGCCACCCTCGGACTCACGGCCGATTCAGCGGCGGTCATCATCGGGGCCATGGTCGTAGCGCCGCTCATGGGCCCCGTGCTGGGAACTGCTGCGTCGCTGGTGATGGGATGGCCCAGGAGAGCAGCCGAGCAAGCGATCATCGTCGGTGTGGCTGCCGCCGGGGCGATCCTGCTCGCTGCAGGGCTGTCGATGTTCTTACCGGGGGAGGGTGGCGGCCCGCCCAGCGAGCTCTTGGCCAGGACCCGGCCCAACCCTCTCGACCTGGCGGTGGCGATGGCTGCCGGGTCGGTGGGGGCTTACACCGTGGTGAGGAGGGAGGCGGCCGAGGCAATGGCCGGAGCCGCCATCGCGGTGGCGCTCGTGCCGCCGCTGGCCACGGTGGGGATCTCGCTGGAGGCGGGCCGCTTCGACATGGCCTTCGGGGCGCTCCTCCTCGTCGTGGCCAACGTCGTCGGTGTGGTGTTCAGCGGCGCGCTCACGTTCCTGTTTGGAGGGTTCGTCCCGGGTATGACGCTGGCGACCGGTGGCTTACAGATCTTGAGAGGGATTCGCTGGGTGGCCTTGGCAGCGTTGCTGATGGTCGTGCCCCTGCGGTGGGACGGTCCCGGACTGCTGTCGCCGCCACCAGAGGGCACCGACGTCGGCTCGGTAGTGGAGCAGTGGTCGTCCGAATCCAACGTGCCGGTGGAGGTCATCAACGTCGACGTCGAGGTGCTTGATGGAGTCACCAACGTCGACGTCGTCGTCGCCAGCAGCGATCAGGTGCCGAGCGTCGCACGCTTGGCGCAGACCCTGTCGAAGGAGCTCGACCGGGAGGTGAGCGTCGAACTCCAGCAGCTGGTGGCCGCAACCAGCCGGGCACGTGATCGGGCCGTTCCAGACGGCTAACTCCTGGTGGGTGGCGCAGGAGCGTCCTGCAGGATCGCCTCCACCAGCGGCCTCAGCGAGCGGCGGAACGCACGGTCGGGGCGGCGCCCGTCCAGGGCTGCGAGTCGGATTTGCTCGACGTAGGGGATCAGGGCCGCGGGCTCGAGACCGGTCGCCCGGCGTGCCGCCACGACGGCATCGTCTGGCCGATCGCCGATCCGGTTGAGCACCAGTCGGGGAGGCGGGCCGAGCCACCGAGCCATGACCTGGGCCGCCCGGACGATCCCGGTCGGGCTGGCGTCGCAGACGAACACGACCTCGTCGCCGTCGGATGTCGTCGTGTGGTCGCGCGCCGGGCCGGCGTCGTAGACCACCCAGCGGTGGGCGTCGCGGGCTGCCAGCAGCACGTCGCGCCGAGCCGCGATCGGCAATGTCGATCGGCCGAAAGCGCCGGTCACCACGCGCAGTCCCGTGGTCTCCCACGCCATGTTCGAGGGAATGCATGGCGCCTGGCGGAGTGCATCGGCCACGTCGACGATCGACGGCTGCGGGGCCAGCCGGAGACGCAGCGACAGCGATGGCCCGTCCGGGTCGAGGTCGACCAACATGCTGGAGCCGGCCTCGCTCAAGAGCGAGGCCAGGGCAAGTGCGGTCTCGGTTCTTCCCGGTGAGCCGAGCGCGCCCGTGACCGCGACGACCCACCCCGACGGCTCGATCGGGCGCGGTTCGAGGCTCAGCACCCGCAATCGCGCCAGCACCTCGTCAGGATCCATGTGGTCCGCCAGCACCTCGTCGGCTCCGGCCCGAATGAGCAGGTCGCGGCCCGGCGTGTCGCCGCTGGGATGCATGCCCACCACTCGACACCCGCGCCGCTGCCAGCCGGCCACTTGGGCGGCCGATACCCACACCGTCTCGACGCCGGCCACGATGATGTCGAGGTCGTCGACGGGCACGTCTTCTGGTTGGTAGGCGCGAGCCACCAGACGGACCACCGCCGACCGACGGGCGGCCTCGACGAGTGCGGGCTCCCACTCCCGGGCCGTCAGCACGGTGGCGACGCGAGGCCTCATGGAAAAATCAACTGAACGCAGTGATCTAGCCGCACGAAGAAGCGATCATCCAGCGTCACGTGGTCGGCGCCGACGCCGGTCACGCGTCCGGTGGTCTGGCGCCCGGCAACGTCTCCGACCGTGATCGTCTCGCCTCTGTCCTCTGCTTCGAGGAGCCGGTCGCGCAGGGTCCGGCGCCGTCGGCGTGCAGCGGCAGCAGCTTCCTGTTCGGCGTTGAGTACCGCTTCCAGCTGATCACGCAGCAGATGCGACAACTCGATCAGGTCGGGATGGCGGAGCGGATCCATGAGCGTGTCTCCACGACGATATCGGTAAACTAATGTAAAACAACACAAAAAGACCAGCCGGCATGGGGATTTGTTTCGCGGGCTCGCCGGCTTGGCGCGACGAGGGGTTGATGGCGCACGGCGGAGGCCATACCCTCGTGGGTGCATGGAGCGCATCGTGGTCAACCTCGACAAAGAGTGGCTGTCGGTCGCCGACATCTGTGAGTACATGGATGTATCGACGTTCGTGGTCACGTCCGTCCTGCGCTCGGGCAACCTGCCCGCGGTCAAGTTCGGTCGCGAATGGAGAGTCGCTCGGGTGGACTTCGAGACGTGGATCAACGACCAGCGCTCCGCAGGCACCGTCCCGCGCCAATCGACCAGCCAGCGCTAACGTTGCGGGCATGGCGACCGCGCCGCACGAGACCGTCGACCGCGACGTCGAAGTCGACCGACCCTGGCAGGTGATCGTCTGGGACGATCCCGTCAATCTGATGGGGTATGTCGTCTACGTCTTCCGCAAGTTGTTCGGGTATTCAGAAGCCGAGGCAACCAAGCTGATGCTGGAGGTGCATCACGAAGGCAAGAGTGCCGTGGCGGCCGGCCCGAGAGAGAAGGCCGAGTTGGACTGCTACCGCCTGCATCGCCACGGGCTGTGGGCCACGATCGAACGGACATGACGGACATCTTTCGCCTCGAGGCGGGGGGAATCCGCTTGGAGCTGACGCCGTGGCAGGTCGAACTATTGTCGCTCGTGCCCCGACTGGCTGCGGAGGGCGAAGGGGTGCTCCCCGAGTCGGCGTATGGTGACGGATCACCCGCAGACGAGGAGTTCAAGCGCCTGACGCGGGACGAGGCCGGCCAGTCGGACCGCGCCGACATCGTGGCGGTGGAGGCGAGTCTCGATCGAGCCGGCGAGGGCGTGGTTCTCGCCATCGATGAGGCCGAAGCATGGCTCAGGGTGGTGGGCAAGGCCCGGCTGGTGCTGGGGGATCGGCTGGGCGTGACCTCCAACGCCTGGGAGTCCGACGATTCGATGGAGGAGACACCCGAGCTCGGGTTGCTGCATTACTTGTCGTGGATCCAGAGCAGCCTCGTCGACGTCCTCACCGATCAGCTGCCCGATCCGGTGTGAGCCAACCGATCGAGGTCGAGCTCTCCGACATGGCCCACGGCGGCGAAGCGGTCGGCCGCGTCGATGGCAAGGCCGTCTTCGTGGCGGGAGCGCTGCCCGGCGAACGTGTGCACGTGGCCGTTGAGAAGGACGGCGGATCGTGGGCGAGGGCGCGACTCATCGACGTCATCGAGCCGGGGGCGGATCGGACCCAGCCTCGCTGCCCTCACTTCGGCACCTGCGGCGGATGTCAGTGGCAGTTCGTCGACTACGAGGCGCAGCTGCAGTGGAAGCGGAGAATCGTACATGGGCAGCTGATCCACCTTGGCCGGCTCGACGATGTCGATGTGAGGGCAACGGTGCCGTCGCAGCCGTATCGGTACCGAAATCGCATGGATTTCCACATCAGCGAGGGACGGCCCAGCCTGTACCGGGCCCGGAGTCGGGTGCGGGTTCCGCTCGAGGTCTGTCACCTGTTGGTGGAGCCCCTTCATGCACTGTTCTGCCGGCTGGGCCCTCTCGACGGAGTCGAGTCGATCACGCTGCGAGCATCGGTCGCCACGGGCGACCAGATGGTTGTCGTGCGCGGTGCCGTGCCTGCGCAAGCGCCCGACTGGGGCGCCTCGGTGGTACGAGTTCGGCGGGGAAAACCGGCGGCCCTGTTCGGTCGCCCTCACCTCACCGAGCTCGTGGCCGGCGGCGAATATCGAATCACCGCCAACGCCTTTTTCCAGAACAACACCGATGGTGCCGCCGAGCTCGTGAAGCTGGTCAGAGAGGCTCTCCAGCCAGATCCGGGAGACGTCTTGCTGGACGGTTACGCGGGGGGTGGCCTGTTCTCCGTTTCCTTGACAGGAGCGGTCGACGAGGTGATCGCCGTGGAGACATCGCCGCTGGGGTTGACCGATCTCGAGCACAATCTCGAGGCGGCGGGCGCGTTCGCGTCCATCGTGCCGGTGCCGTTCGAGGAGGCCGGGCCGGAAGTCGGCGAATGTGACCTCGTCGTCGTCGACCCTCCACGCGACGGCCTGGGGGCCGCCGGCGCAGAGATGGTGATCGGAGTGGGCGCGCGGACGGTGGCGCTGGTGTCCTGTGATCCTGCCTCGCTGGCCAGAGACGCCCGGGCGCTGATCGATGGGGGCTACGACCTCGACTGGGTGGCGCCGGTCGACATGTTCCCTCAGACCTATCACGTGGAAACGGTGTCCCGGTTCGTCGCTCGCTAGAAACCACCGTCCTTCCCGACCGCGCGGCGACACCACCGGGTAGGTTCGGCGTATCGGTCTTTTTTCGAGGAGGCGTTGCATGAAGGTGTCGATGACCGTGAACGGCAGATCGGTCTCCGCCGACGTCGAACCGCGGACGCTGCTGGTCCATTTGCTGCGGGAGGAGTTGATGCTCACCGGGACGCACGTCGGCTGCGAGACGTCGTATTGCGGCGCATGCACGGTGCACGTCGATGGCAAGGCCACGAAGTCCTGCACGATGCTGGCCGTCCAGGCCGAGGGCGCAGAGGTGGTGACGATCGAAGGTCTCGCCCAGAATGGTGAATTGCATCCCGTGCAAGAGGGCTTTTGGGAGCGTCACGGGCTCCAATGTGGTTTCTGTACGCCGGGCATGATCATGGCAGGGGCGGCGCTGCTCGCCGACAACGGCAACCCGTCCGAGGACGAGATCCGGCATGGGATCGAAGGAAACCTGTGCCGCTGCACCGGCTATCACAACATCGTTCGGTCGCTGGAGTACGCCGCAGCCAAGATGCGTGGTGAGACACCGCCGCCGGCCGAATGGGAGGAGGCGTCCGCATGAGCACGACCAGCGTGATGGGAGGAGTGGTCAAACGGCGCGAGGACCCGGCGTTGATTCGGGGAACCGGACTGTACGTGGACGACGTGAAGCTGCCGGGAATGCTGCACGTCGGGTTCGTTCGCAGTCCCTATGCCCATGCCCGAATCGACTCGGTCGACACGTCCGCAGCTGCGTCGATGGAGGGAGTCGTGGCCGTGTACACCGCCGACGACGTCCGTCACCTCGGTCCCCTCCTCGCCCAGGTGCCCATCGGCAAGCTCCGGCCGCTGCTGGCCGATGGCGACGTGAAGCACAGCGGGCAGGCGGTGGCAATGGTGGTCGCCACTTCGCCTGGGCGAGCTCGTGACGCAGTCGATGCCGTCGATGTCGACTACGAGCCGCTTCCCGCCATCGTGGACCTCAAGGAGGCGGCCGCCGACGGGGCCAGGGTGCACGATGAGCTCGACAGCAACATCATCCACACCTGGACCTACCACGATTACTGGGACGCGCTGGACCTCGAGGACCCCAGACCCAAGATCGAGGAAGCCAAGCAGCGCGACGATGTCGTCGTCGTCTCGCAGGAGATGATCAACCAGCGGCTCATCCCCGTTGCGATCGAGCCCCGCTCGGTGGTTGCCCAGTGGAACGACGGGTATCAGCGCTTCACTGTCCAGTCGTCGAGTCAAGTGCCGCATGCGCTCAGCGGAGCGATCAGCAAGACGTTCGGCCTGGCCGCCAATGCGGTACGGGTGATCGCCCCCGAGGTGGGCGGCGGTTTCGGCGCCAAGCTCAACGTCTATGCCGACGAGATGCTCGTGTGTTTCGCCGCCCAACAGACGGGCCGGCCGGTCAAGTTCACCGAAACGCGCCGGGAGTCGGCCAACTCCACGATTCAGGGAAGGGGATGGGTCGGAACCGCCACGCTGATCGGAACCTCCGATGGCGAGATTCTCGGGTACGAGCTGCACGCCCTCGCCGACATGGGGGCGTACACGCAGAACTTCACGGTGGCGATCCCGTTGCTGGGTTTGTGGGTTGCGTCTGGCCAGTACACCTTCCCAACGTCGTGGGTCGTGGACTGTGTGACCACTCACACGATGACCACGGATGCGTATCGGGGAGCCGGGCGTCCTGAGGCGATCTACTACCTCGAGCGGATCATCGACATGTACGCCCGCGAGATCGGCATGGATCCGATCGAGGTTCGCGAGAAGAACTACTGGCAGAGTGACCAATTCCCGGCGGTCATGGGGTGCGGGTTCGCCCTCGACTCGGGCGACTACCACGGTTCGACCGCGAAGCTCAAGGAGGTCGCCGGGTACGACGCCCTCCGGGCGATGCAGGAATCGGCACGCGCCGAAGGCAGGCACATCGGCATCGGCATGTCGTCATACGTCGAAGTGTGCGGGTTCGGCCCAGCAGTACTCGAGGACATCGGCTTCTCTTGGACCAGCTACGGTCTGCCCAGCTCCTTCAATGGCTCGGGACTCGTCCGGGTGAATCCCGACGGCACCGCCACCGTCATCATCGGTACCGGGCCATCCGGCCAGGGTCACGAGACGACGTGGGCGCAAATCGTCAGCGACGGCCTCGGCCTTCCGGTCGAGCAGATCGTCGTCCGGCACGGCGACACCGCAGAATCCCCCATGGGCATCGGTACCTTCGGGAGTCGCTCGATCGCAGTCGATGGTGCAGCCACCTATGAGGCGACGGCCCGGGTCCGGGCTAGAGCCGCCAAGATTGCGGCCCACTTGCTGGAGGCGGCAGCTGAGGACCTCGTGTTCGAAGATGGCGGCGCCCACGTGGCCGGCTCCCCCGACTCATCGGTCACATGGACCGAGATCGCCAAGGTGGCTTATCAGGCGCACAAGGGCCCGGAGGGCATGGAGAGCGGGCTCGAAGAGTCTGTCACCTTCACGCCGCCCAACGCCACGTGGCCGTTCGGCTCGCATCTGGCGGTCGTGGAGGTCGACGACACCACCGGGGACGTCAAGCTCCTCGACTATTTCGCCGCAGACGACTGCGGCAATGTCATCAATCCGATGATCGTCGCAGGCCAGGTTCATGGCGGCATAGCACAGGGGGTGGGGCAGGCGCTGTTCGAGGACGCCGTGTACGACGCCGACGGCAACCTGCTGACGGGCTCGCTGGTCGATTACATCATCCCCACGGCGGGGGATCTGCCCAGCTTCCACACTGCCCGTACCGTCACGCCGACGGACGTGAACCCGCTCGGGGTGAAGGGCATCGGTGAGGCGGGGACCATCGCATCGGCGCAGACGATCGTCAACGCCGTCGTCGACGCGCTGGCGCCCTTGGGCGTGAAACACATCGACATGCCGCTCCGACCCAAACGGGTCTGGCAGGCCATCCAGGATGCGAAGGGAGCCTGAGCGATGTATCCGCGTGAATTCGAGTACATGGCAGCCGCCTCCATCGACGAGGCGGTCTCGGCGCTGGCAGCCAACCCGGGTGCGAAGGTGATGTCAGGGGGGATGAGTCTGATCCCTCTGATGAAACTGCGGTTGCTATCACCCGAGATGGTGATCGACATCGGTCGCATACCCGGTCTCGACGGCATCACCGACGAGGGCGACCACATCGCCATCGGCGCGCTCGCCCGACACGCCGACGTCGGCTCCTCGGCTCTCGTGGCCGAGCATGGGAGGGCGCTGGCCCAAGCTGCCTCCTGGACCGGAGACGTGCAGGTACGTAACCGTGGGACGCTGGCGGGCGCACTGGCCCACGCCGACCTCGCAGCCGACACGCCGGCGGCGGCCCTGGCCCTGGGGGCGATCATGGTCGCTCAGGGACCGGGAGGCACGAGAGAGATCGCCGCAGCCGACTTCTTCGTCGACACGCTGACGTCGGCGCTGTCGCCGGATGAAGTCCTGGTCGAGGTGCGGCTGCCCAAGCGAGGGGGCCAGTCGGCGTACGACAAGCTCGGACGGCGCGGCGGCCACACCGACTACGCGGTGGCCGGCGCGGCGGCATGGGTGCAGATGGACGGAGGCGAGGTCGCCGATTGCGCGATCGCGCTCACCGGCGTGGGCACCAAACCGCAGCTGGCCGAGGGGGCGATGGAGGCGCTCCGGGGTTCCGGGTCCGACGGCGCTGCTGCCGCCGCCGACCGCGCGCTCGAGGGAGTCACCGTGCTCGAGGACCTCTACGGCTCCGAGGAATACAAGGCCCACCTGGCCAAGGTCTACGTCCGGCGGGCCGTCGAGCAGGCAATGGCGGGCTGACGCCCGACTGCGGGCAGGTAGATCAGAGTGGGGGCGTCGTGTCGATGGGTCGCGCTTCTTCGGCCCACTGCACGATGCCGCCGACCAGGTTGAACACGTTGGTGAAGCCGGCCTGCTCCGCCAACACTTGCGTGATCTTGCCACTCCGGTTGCCCGTCCGGCACATGAGGATCACGTCGACGTCCCTGGGCAGGTCCTCGTACCAGTCGTTCAGCGCCGACATTGGTTTGAGAACCGCACCCGGGATTCGAGCGGCGTCCCATTCATTCTGCTCTCGGACATCGACCAGCTGCGCTCCGGCACCGATCATCGCGACAGCTTCCTCGGGTGTGACCTCGGGAATCGGCATCCCGGCATGTTACGCCAGAGGGGAAATCCGTTCAGGCACGACGCAATGCTCGTCGATATTCAATGAGACATGTCTCGGCTGAGAGGGCTGCTTTGGGCGGCTGTGCCCGGTGTGACGGCGGTCTGGTTACAGCAGTATCGCCAGGCGTTGCGCGAGCTGGAGGGCTACGTGCCCGGGGCGCCCATCCTCCCCGGCTCCATCCACCCGATCCCCACGCGGTGGGGGACCGCTTCGTATCGGATGATCCAAGGGGATCCGGCGCTGGCGCCCCTGCTGTTGGTACATGGGTGGGGCCGGACGGGTGATTCGGCGTGGTGGCCGCTCGCATGGCAGACCGATCGTTCGCTGATCATCGTGGATCTGCCGGGCCACGGCCGGTCACGGCTCGATGAGAGATTCAGCTTCACCTGCGCCGCCGAGGCCGTGGAGCTCACCCTCGAGCATGCCCAGATCGATCGCCCTGTCGCAGTGGGCCATTCGATGGGAGGGGCGGTCTTGTTGGAGACGATCCGCCGCCGCGGCTCGCACTTCTTCGACCGAGTGGTGATGCTCGCCACCTCTGCCTATTGGGTGCGGCCCCGCCTGTGGGTCACCCTGGCGGCGGCTCCTATCGTGATGGGTCCCCGCTCGCCGGTGCTCATCCGCCGCCAACGTGCCGAGATCCATGACAGTCCCGAAGTGGCCCACCGGATCGCCTGGGAGTATGCCAGCCGCCCCGACCGGCGCGTGCTCGACGAGACCGCTCGGTTGCTTCGTTCGTTCGATGCACGCACCTGGCCTCCCTTCGACGTGCCTCGTGGGTCGTGGGTCATCACCGCCAATGACGGAGTGATACGGGCGCATCACCAGCGGGCCTCGGCCGCGTTCTTCGGCCTGCCCACCATTGAGATCGACGCCGAACACGCAGTGGTGACGCAGGCGCCTGCCAAGGTCCTCGACGCCATCGAAGAGACCATTGGCGGACGCGAGAGAGGGGGCTCCGCGGCGAAGCCCCCTCCCGCTCGTTAGGCGTCAGCTGGACTCGCTGAGCGCCGGCTGCTCGCGGTTGGTGATGCTGATCTTGCGCGGCTTGACCTCCTCGCGCACCGGCAGCGTCACCGTGAGTACGCCATTCTGATAGTCGGCCTCGATCTTGCCGAGGTCGACCATGTCGCCCACGCGAACCTGGCGGGTGTGCCTCCCGGTCGGCCGCTCACGCACCGACCAGACGACATCGTCAGTCTCCTCGACCGGCCGGGTCACGGTGACCGACAGCATGTTCTTCTCGCTGGTGAGTTCGATCTCCTCGGCCGAGACACCAGGTAGATCGAATCGCAGCACGAGGGTGTCGTCCTTGGTGAAGGCATCCATCGGCATCATGCCGCCGCCGCTCCATTCCTGCTCGAAACGGTTGAAGAGCCGCTCGACTTCCGCCAGCGGATGCTGCATGCGAATGGCCATAGGTCGTCCTCCTTGTAGACGATTGCTGTAAGTAAGTTGATGAATGATGTTCATTGAATCTAAGCGTATAACGCTCAGATATTTGTATCACCAGAGATGCATTTCGTCAAGTCGATCGGTGCGCCATGTACGGCTCGAAGGACCGTGTCGGCGCTAGGCTGCGGTCGTGCACCTCAACTCGGTCGAAGCCGTTCACAGAGCCCTCGCCGAACACAACTACGAAGCCGATCGGTCGTTGGCGATCGCCGTGCACCTGGCGATCCAACTGGGGCGGCCGCTCTTCCTCGAGGGCGAGGCGGGCGTGGGCAAGACAGAGATCGCCAAGGTGCTCGCTGATGTGTTGGGCGAGGATCTGATCCGGCTCCAGTGCTACGAGGGCCTGGACGTCGGCCACGCGCTGTACGAATGGGACTATGCGCGTCAGATGCTGGCGATCCGCATGCTCGAGGCAACCGACAGCGCGAACCGGGCCGACGTCTCACAGATCATGTCTCGCGAGTACCTCGTCGTGCGGCCGCTGCTCGCAGCAGTCGAGGCGGCCCGCGAAGGGCGACGGCCGGTTTTGTTGATCGATGAGCTCGACAGAGCCGATGAGGAATTTGAGGCGTACCTCCTCGAGCTCTTGTCGGATTTCCAGGTCACCATCCCCGAGCTGGGCACGATCAAGGCGGAGCAGCCGCCGGTGGTGGTCCTCACGTCGAATCGGACGAGAGAGATCCACGATGCGCTCAAACGTCGCTGCATCTACCACTGGATCGATTATCCCGACTTCGACCGCGAAGTGGCAATCGTCACCCGCAAGGTGCCAGGAGTGAGCCGAGCGCTCGCCGGGCAGCTGGCCGAGGCGATGGCTCGACTGCGGTCGATGGACCTCTTCAAGCCGCCTGGGGTCGCCGAGACTCTCGACTGGGCTGCGGCACTCGAGGTTTTGGGGGCGGATGCACTGTCGGGCGAGGTCGCAGACGAGACCCTAGGCGTGGTTCTCAAGTATCAGGACGACATCGAATCGGTGCGCACCGCCGGTTTGGAGGCGGTCGTCGGTGGGGACTGAGGATTCGCTCGTCGGATCGATGGTCCGTTTCATGTCTGCGTTGCGCACAGAGGGTCTGGTCCTCACGCCCGATGACGCGGCTGACTCGGTGCGGGCGCTGGGGCTGGTCGACGTTGCCAGTGCGCAGGACGTCTATCACGCGCTTCGCTCATTGACCGTCGTGCGACCTGACCAGTTCGACATCTTCGACCGCGTCTTTCGCCGGTTCTTCGGAAACGGTGCGCCTGCAGAGAGTCCCCTCGATCCGTCCGCGGCATTGGGCCACGAGCACGAATGGGTGGCGAGACACCTTTCCGGTTCGTCGGATGCCGATGCGAGCGACGTGGCAGAGCAGGTGGGGGCTTCGCTGGTCGAGCGGATGGGGAGCCGAGACTTCTCTTCGCTGGACGACGTCGAGGTCGAAGTCGCCAAACGGCTGATCGCCCGCATGGTGTGGCAACCGGCCGAGACGCGAAGCCGCCGATGGAAGGCCGATGCTCGAGGTCTGCGCCCCGATCTACGAGCCACCCTTCGTTCGATGGTCGGTCCTCGCGCCGACCTGGTGCCATTGGAGATGACCGGCCGCCGGAATCGCCGCCGACCCCTCGTCGTCATTGCAGACGTGAGCGGTTCGATGGAGGCCTATGCCGAGATGGTGCTGACCTTTGCGCATGCTGCCCGCAGCAGGGTGGGTAGGGTCGAGACCTTCGTGTTCTCCACTCGGCTGACCCGCGTCACATGGCAGCTCAGTCGCCGAGATCTACGAGCGGCCTTGAAGGGAACCGCCGACGCCGTCGACGACTGGTCGGGTGGAACGCAGATCGGAGCGGCGCTGGAGACGTTCAACCGTGACTGGTCGCGGCGGGTCCTGCGTGGAGGGCCTGTGCTGATGATCGTTTCCGATGGCTGGGATTGCGGAGACATCGCCCTGCTCGACCGGGAGATGGCGCGGCTCGCCCGGAGTGTCCATCGGGTCGTGTGGCTGAATCCCCTCTCCGGTCGGTCCGGCTACGCCCCGGAGACCCGTGGGATCAAGACGGTGCTGCCATACGTCGACGACTTTCTGCCGGCGGCCACCGTCCTCGACCTCGCACATGTCATCGAACTCCTAGAGTCCACGGTGAAGAGAACGAGAGCAGCGTGATGAAGGACGTATTGGACCTGGCAGAGCGTTGGCTGGCCGACGGCAAGCAGGTCGCGGTGGCCACCGTCGTACGTGTGGCGGGCTCTGCGCCTCGGCCGGAGGGTGCCAAGTTCCTGGTCACCTCCGATGGCGACATGGAGGGTTCCGTCAGCGGAGGCTGCGTCGAAAACGACGTGTACCTGCACGCACAAGAGGTGCTTGCAAGCGGCTCGCCCCGACTCGTGACCTATGGAATCGCCGATGACGAGGCGTTCGAAGTCGGCCTGGCGTGCGGCGGCACCATTCAGGTGTTCATCGAACCGTGGAGATGAGTGAGGTTCACGCCGCAGCTCGGGACGCGATCGACCGCGAGCGGCTCGCCGCAGTGCTCACCGTCGTCGCCGGGCCCGAGCTTGGCGCCAAAGCCCTGGTGGACTACGAGAACGGTCCCGTCGCCGGTGGTCTGCGGGTGGATGATGAGATGCTCGCCGATGCTCGAGCGCTCATGGAGGTCGAGCAGAGTCGCACGCTCACGTACGGCGAGCGTGAAGTCTTCATGGAGACGCTGGCGCCCCGTCCGCAGCTCGTGATCTTTGGCGCTGTGCACGTGGCGCAGGCCCTGGCCGACCTCGCCAGTCGCCTCGATTTCAGCGTGGTGGTGTCTGACGCCCGCCCGGCGTTCACGACTCCGGAACGGTTTCCGACGGCCGACGCCGTGCTGGTGGGTTGGCCCGACGAGATCGCCGACCGACTCGTGCTCGACCGTCGTACCTATGTGGTGCTGCTCTCCCACGATTCCCGCTTCGAGGACCCGGTACTGCCGATGGTTCTGGATCGGCCCGTCAGGTACATCGGCGCCATGGGGAGCCGTCGGACCCATGCCAAGCGGGTCGGCCGGCTGCAGGAGGCGGGGTACTCGGTGGAGCAGATCAGCCGCATCCACGGGCCCGTGGGGCTCGACATCGGTGCCGAGACCCCTGCCGAGACCGCGGTGTCGATCCTCGCCGAGATGATCCAGGTTCGTTACGGCTCTGGCAACGGCCGTTCCTTGCATGGTCGTGAGGGTCGAATCCATCTCCAGAGAAGCGACGACGAAGGCGACATCTGACAGGCGAGACGGCGCCTAGGCTTCGCCGCCATGCACACCGCCGCGCTCATCCTCGCTGCCGGCAGCAGCCGCCGGCTCCAGGAGCCCAAACAGCTCATCGACTGGGGCGGGAAGCCGCTCCTCCAGCACGTGTACGAGATGGTGCGTGCCTGGCCCGTCGAAGAGGTGTGGGTCGTGCTCGGCCATGAGGCGGATCGCGTGCTCGCCGAATGCGACCTGTCGGGGGCCTCCGTCGTCATCAATGATGATCACGAGGAGGGCTTGGCCACGTCGTTGAGCGTGGGACTCGATGCGCTCCTCAACGACGGTGACGCCGACCGATGCGTCATCGCTCTCGGCGATCAGCCTCGCATCGAGCGCGAGGTGGTCGATAGGCTGCTCGACACCCACACGAGTACCCGTAAACCTGCGATCGTGCCCCGCTATCGGTACACGCGTTCGAACCCGGTCGTAGTCGACCGGAGCCTATTCACCCGGTTGATGAGCCTGGAGGGTGACAACGGCGCTCAGCAGCTGCTGCAGGCCCATCCGGAATGGGTGGAAGAAGTATGGTTCGAGCAGATGCCACCGCGTGACGTGGACACGGCGACGGATGTTGAGGAATTGCGACCGAGGAGTGGTGCGTGAAGATCAGCCAGGAATTCGAGGTGACGAAGCCGGTCGACGCGGTTTGGGATTTCTTCCAGGACGTTCCTTCGGTTGCGCAATGTCTCCCCGGCGCCGAACTCACCGAGGATCATGGCGATGGAACCTATGAGGGTCGGCTGGAGGCCAAGCTCGGTCCCATGACCGCCGCGTTCGAGGGCAAGGCCACTGTGACGCCGGACGCAGCAAGCCGATCGGGTCACATCAAGGGGCAGGGCGCCGACAAGCGGGGCGGCAGTCGGGGACAGGTTGCGGTCGACTATCGCCTCGAGGCATCCGACAACGGGACGCGGGTCGTGGTCGACGCGGACGTATCGCTGTCGGGGCCGGCGGCACAGTTCGGGCGAACGGGGCTGATCAAGGAGATGTCGTCACGACTCATCGGCGAGTTCGTGACGTGCCTCGAAGCCAAGCTCGGAGCAGCATCTGCAACCGAGGCCGAAGCCGTCACCGCCGGGGAGGTGCGAGGAGGATCGCTCTTCATTTCGAGCCTCGTCAGCGCCATCGTCGACTTCTTCAGGCGGCTCTTCGGCCGCTCCTGAAGGTGACCGCCTGGTGCGGTGGGCGGCGCTGCACACCGCTTCACCTACCGGGCAAGCGCGATACGGGTCCTGTTATCCTGCCCGACCGTGCGCCCGGCCACCGGACGCTGGGGAACGGATTCGAAAGGACCAGGATGCCCTCTATCGACGCCATCGAAGGGATCGGTCAGCGCAACGCAACCAAGCTGCGCAAGGCCGGCATTCGGACCACCGAGGCGCTCCTGAAGCGAGCTCACGACCGGCGGGGCCGCAAGGCATTGTCGGACGTGACCAACCTCGAGGAGCGGAAGCTGCTCGAGTGGGTGAATCGGGCGGATCTCATGCGCTGCAAAGGCATCGGCTCCGAATACTCCGATCTGCTGGAGGCAGCAGGTGTCGACACGGTCAAAGAGCTGAGGCGGCGCAACCCCATCACGCTCACCGCAGTCATGGTCGAACTCAACGAGAAGAAGCGGCTCGTACGCCGTCTCCCCACCGAAGCGATGGTGGCGCGCTGGGTGGAGCACGCCAAGACCCTCGAACCGCTCGTCACGTAATGAGCGGCCGCCGAAGGCGGCCGCTCAGGATCACGGGACGTCAACCCCGGGCTGACGTCACTTCTTTGCGGACGTTGCCCGCGCCGCCGGCTTCTTCGCCGTAGTGGTCTTGGCGGCCGGCTTCTTGGCCGTAGTGGTCTTGGCGGCCGGCTTCTTGGCCGTGGTGGTCTTCGCAGCCGGCTTTTTGGCGGCCGGCTTCTTGGCCGTGGTGGTCTTCGCAGCCGGCTTCTTGGCGGCCGGCTTCTTGGCGGCGCTGGTCTTGGTAGCCGTGTTCTTGGCGGTTGAAGCGGCCTTCTTCGCAACCGCGCCGGCCGTCTCCTCGACCTTCTCAGCGGCGACTTCGACCCGCTCCGCGCCGGCCTTGACAGCCTCGGCCCGTTCGGGCAGGAAATTGGCACGCCAGGTCTCGAGCATGTCCTCGAGTTGATGACGCAACTTGCCGACCTGCTCTTGGAATTGATCGACGTTGGCTCGGGCCGTGAGGTCCTCCACGACGTTGCGTTCTTGGAGCCGGTGGACCAGCGCCTCGCCTTCGGAGGCCCAGGCATCGAACTCGGCGGTGAATTCCTTCACCATCTTCTCGCGCCGCTTGGTGAGCCGGTCGTTGGCATCGGCAAGGCGCTCGGTGATTGCTTTGCCGGCCTTGGCGGGAGCGCCGATGGCGGCATAGAGCACCTTCTCTGCGGTTTCTTGAGCCTTTTCGACTCGATTCTTATCGACCACGTGGGTCTCCTTTCGTTTCTTCGTTGTTCTCGCTCGTCTCCACCAGGGTGCGGTAGAGCTCGAGCAGCACCTGCTTCTGACGAGCCGAGAGCGCCTCGTCCGCCTCGACTGCCGCCCGTACGGTCGGCGCCTTGGCGCCGTCCTCCAACAGTCCGGCTTGGATATAGAGCGACTCGGCTTGGATGGACAATCCCCGCGCCAGCGCCTTGAGGATCTCGGCGGACGGTTTGCGCAGCCCGCGCTCGATCTGGCTGAGGTACGGATTCGAGATGCCGGCCTTGTCGGCCAGCCGCCGAAGCGACATCTTCGACCGTTCTCGTTGCTGGCGGATGAAGGCCCCAATGTCGTTGGGGTCGCGCTCGATTTCGTCCATGCGCTTGCAATGATATCCACAGACGCTAGCTATAGCAAGCGCTAGACAGCGCGAACGATCTGGGTGAATGTGCTCGCACCAGCAAGCAGGGATCCGTCCGTCAGAAGATACTGCGGCGTTGGCTCACGAGACGGTCGAGGGCGGCCTGAACGCGGCTCCGGACCTCTTCGGCGATTTCGAGGACCGCCAATCGGTCGGGTCGGTCGGTGGCGGCGCCGACGTCGATCGGCTCCAGGAACTCGATGTGCCATTTGACAGGCAGGGGGATGAGGTTGAGCCACACCGCCAGCTCATCGACTCGCTGCTCGGGAAACACCAGCCGGACCAGTCGGGCCAGTCGGGCAGAAGTGAAGACGACCGGGTGCGTCTCCTCCGATCCGACGATGGCCACCGGGACGATCGGTGCGCCCGCTCGCATCGCCAAGTCGGCAAACCCGCCCCGTCCGAACCGCTGTGTCTGATATGCCTGCTTCTGTGCCTTCTGAAACCCCGCGACGCCTTCGGGGAACACGCCGAGCAGATAACCCTGATCGAGGATCCACATCGCATCTGATCGCGATGCGTAGGCCCCGCCGGATTTGCGGTACAGGTGGGAGACGAACGGCAGCATGTTGAAGATCTCCGTACCGATGAGCCGTAGCCGGCGAGGCACGTCCGGCTCGTTGGCAACGGCTGCCGACAGCATCAAGGCGTCCCATGGAAGGGCGGCACCGGCGTGGTTGGCGGCCAGGACCCCTGCGCCCGCCGCCGGCACGTGTTGAGCACCAGACACCGTGACTCGGAAGTAGTCGTGATACATCAGGTTGGCGACGTGCCAAGCCATCTCGGCGATGACGGGGTCGAGTCCGAGAGGATCAGTGTCATACGTGGCCAGCCGAAGCTGTCGCAGCAACGCCGGCCACTGGTCGAAGCCCAGGCGCCCTGCGATCGGTTGCACTTCGTCGCGTAAGTCGGCGCCGTGGAGCGCGCACAGTTCGCCGCCAGAGAGCGCCGGAAGACCACACCTGTGGTCTCCTGCTCGGCGCGAGCACCGCTCGTCTGCAGGCTGCGGACCGGCTGACGGTCCGGTATGCGATCGCGGCGCGGCGAGGTGGTCGGCGAGCGCCGCTCGCAGCTGATCTCTGGTCATCGACGACCGTCCCGTCAGTCCTGCCGCTCGGGCCAGAGTCATCAGCTCTGCCTTCGTCATGTTGGCCAGTGTTTGTTCGAGGTTGGTCATCATGCTCCGCCGAGGGTTTCGTGCAATGCCGACGGTGAAGATCGCTGCGGTGAGAAGCCGAGCACCTGCTCCATCCGGCTGGTTTCGATGTGGCGCCCGTATTTGAGGAGATTGCCGAGATGATCGGGGAGGCGCACGGAGAATGTGCCGATGAGGGCGCGGGCCCGACGGAGCTGAGGCGGGGGCAGGGGCTGAGGCAGACGCCGCCCACGGCGCAGAGCGCGGTGGAGGTAGGTCGAACCCGAGCCGGCCACGTTGAAGACGCCGGGGGACTCGGAGCCGATCGCGGCCAGAAACGCGTCGACTGCATCGGTTTCGTACACGAACTGCAGCCGGGGGTCGTGCCCCAGCGCTGTCGGCACGACGGGCAGACTCAAATATCGGCTCAACGGGTTGAGGACGGTTGGGCCGATGATGCTGGCAAGCCGAAGCACCGTGAAGGAAACCGAGGGGAGCTCACGGTCCAGCTCTTGGACGAAACGCTCGATTTCGCGGAGGTTGCGCTCATAACGGGTGGCACGACCGGTGATCACCGTGCGCTCGTCGAGTATCGAGGCGTGCCGAGGTCCCGTGGAGTAGATGGCCGCATCGCTCTTGACGACGACATGCCGGATGCGAGAAGAGCGGGCGACGGCGCCAAAGAGCGCTTGCGCTCCCAGCACCGACCCGTCGCGGGCTCGGGAGGCGCCGAGCTCGGCGGACCGATCCAGCGTCTGGAGGTGGAGAACGACGGTGGGATCCACGTCGAGGACGAAGTGGGCGAATTCGAGCGAGTCGAGCGAGAACCTCTGGAACGGGGAGCCGAACTCCAGCCGCGGCTCGATCTCGTCGACCGCCATCACATCGACCTGGCTCTCGAGCCTGCGGACGCAATGTCCGCCCACCCAGCTGCCGGCGCCTGTCACCAGTACCCGCTCCATTCACAAGGACGGTAGTCGGGCGCCCCGGCCGGCCCGTGTTCGGATCGGCCTACCATCAATCGATGGAGTCCATCGTTGTCGAGATTCCCCGCTACCGAGAACCGACCTGGCTGGAGGAGATGGTGCACGAGTTCACCGAGGACCCGTACTGCCTCCACCTGATGCTGGGGGCGGATGACGCCACGATCATGCTCGTTACTATCTGGGCCGGATCGGTCGCATCCGAAGTCGAATCCGGACTTCGAGCCATGGCGGACGACTCGATTCGCGTGCGGCGGCTGGAGCTGTCCGTGCCCGAAGCAAGCACGGAGACCCAACATTGAGCGCAGTGATGATCGTGATGCAGGCCGATGCGACCGATGAGGACGTCAGAGCCGTCGTGGATCGCCTCGACTCCATCGGCTGCGAGGCCCACGTCAGCCGCGGGCAGAACCGCACCATGATCGGCGCCCTCGGTGACCAGGCGAGGATTCAGCAGCTGCCCTGGGAGGCGATGACCGGGGTCGAGAGAGCAGTGCCCGTTTACAAGTCGTTCAAATTCGTGAGTCGCGATTTCCAGGTGGCCGACACAGTCGTCACGGTGCGCAACGTCGGTATCGGAGGCCCGTCATTCACCGTCATCGCCGGCCCGTGCGCAGTGGAGACGCGCGACCAGCTGTTTCGCACAGCCGAAGCGGTCAAGGCCGCCGGCGCAACGGTATTGCGAGGCGACGCCTTCAAGCCGCGCACCTCGCCCTATTCATTTCAAGGCTTGGGGGAAAAGGGCCTGCAGCTCCTGGCCGAAGCGCGCGAAGAGTTCGACATGCCGTTCGTCGCCGAGGTGCTCGACCCACGCGATGTGGAGTTGGTTTCCTCCTACGCTGACATGTTGCGCGTGGGCACCCGCAACATGGCCAACTATGGCCTCCTCGCAGAGGTCGGCCGCCAGACCAGGCCTGTTCAGCTCAAGCGGGGCTTCACGGCAACGATCGAAGACTGGCTCAACGCAGCCGAGTACATCTACAAAGAAGGCAATCACGAGATCATCCTCGTGGAACGCGGGATCCGAACCTTCGAGACGGCGTCACGCAACACATTGGACATCTCTGCGGTGCCGATCCTCAAGCAGCTGTCGCATCTACCCGTCATTGTCGATCCGTCCCATTCCGGTGGCCATCGCCATCTGGTCACTCCGCTGGCCCGCGCAGCGGTTGGAGTGGGCGCCGACGGCATCATGGTCGACGTGCACCCCACACCGGACATGGCCAAGGTCGATGGTGCGCAAGCGCTCCTCCCGGCGGACTTTGGATCCTTGATGGACCAGGTGCGGCGGTTGGCGGTCGCCATGGAACGGCCGCTGTGATCCACGACGTCGCGATCCTTGGCACCGGACTCATCGGCGCATCCATGGGCCTAGGGCTACGGGCCGAAGGAAAACGAATCATCGGCTGGGACCCATCGGCCGACGCTTTGCGAAGCGCGGCGGAGGTCGGCGCCATCGATGCGACGGCCACCAGCTCGGCCGAGGCGACTGCCCTGGCCGACCTCGTGGTTCTGTCCGGTCCGGCGCTCGCGGTAGCCGATCAGTTGGGCGAACTCGACTTCGCGGGTTTGGTGATCGACGTGGCAGGCGTCAAGGAGCCGATGGTGAAGGCAGCCCGTGCCGCAGGGATTCGGTTTGTGGGCACCCATCCAATGGCCGGACGCGAACACCCCGGTGCCGAGCATGCGTCAGCCCGGTTGTTCAAAGGGGCGACGTGGATCGTCACCGACGATCACGCCGCTGAGCCGGATCTGCTGCAGGTAGAGAGGATGATCGAGAGCCTCGGCGGCATTCCCGTCCGTATGTCGGCGGCGAGACATGACGCAGCAGTCGCGGCGATCAGCCATATTCCCCAGCTCGTCGCTTTGGCGCTCATCGAGGCGGCGGCGGACGGTGACGATGCGCTCGAGTTGGCCGCGGGCGGGTTTCGCGACCTGACCCGCATTGCCCTGTCCGACCCGACGATGTGGGCGGACGTCATGGTTGCCAACCGAGAGCAGATAGCCGTGGCCGCCGACGATCTAGCCGAACGTCTCCGGCGCTGGTCGACGAGACTGGATGCGGTCGAGCCCCTCAGATCCGAGATTGCGGCCGCTCGGAAGGTCCGGCAGTCGCTGGCGCCCCCGGTCGTGGCGGTGCGGCTCATCTTGGAGGATCGTCCCGGTTCTCTTGCAGCGGTTGGCCGGGCGCTGGCGGCCAGCAGGGCCGACATCAGAGACCTGCAGCTCCGCCATGGCCCGCATGGCGGAGGCGGCGTGCTCACATTGTCCGTCCGGCCGGGCGAAGCCGAGACGCTACGGCATGCGCTCGAATTCGAAGGCTTCGAGCTGACCGACTGAGCGAGGCTCAGACTCTCCTGCTCAGCTCGTAGAGCGTGGCGGCGCCGGCTGCGATCCCGTGGGCGATTGCGCCTTCGTCGATGTCGAACACGGCCGAGTGCAGGGCCAGCTCGGCTTTGCCCGGTGTTCGGACTCCCAGGCGAAGGAGTGCGCCTGGAATCGTCTCGAGGTAGTCGGCGAAGTCTTCAGCGCCCATGCTCGGCTGGGCTTCGGCGACGGCATCGCTGCCCAGCGTCTCGACAACGGCGAGATGGGCGGCGGCAATGACACGCGGGTCGTTGATCACAGGCGGAATTCCCGTCTCGAAGGTCGTTGAGACCTTTGCGCCGGTGGGCTGAGCGATCTCCTGTGCCAGCCGATCGATCAGCATCGGGACGTGGTCACGAGCGGTGTCGTCCAACATGCGAACCGTGCCGGCCATCGTCACCCGTGTGGGGATCACGTTGTCAGCCTCTCCGCCTCGCAGCTGGCCGAAGACCAACGAGATCGGGATCCGGCTGTCCAGCGAGCGGTGAACCATCATCGGGAGGTCGGTGAGGATTCGACCGGCCGCATAGAGGGTGTCGACGGTCTCGTGAGGGCGGGCAGTGTGACCGCCGGGTCCTTCCACCGTGATTTGGAAGCGATCGCTGCTGGATGTGATCGCCCCGATCCTCAGCCCGATCTTCCCTACTTCGAGCGAGGGGTCGACGTGGAAAGCAGCGATGGCGCTGATGCCGTCGATGGCGCCCTCCAGGGTCAACTGGCGAGCACCGCCGGGAAACGATTCCTCGGCGGGCTGGAAGATGAATCTCACCGACACGTCGCCTTGTTCGTGCAGCACCGTGGCGATGGCGGTGGCGATGGCGCTGTGGGCGTCGTGCCCGCAGGCATGCATCCACCCGTCCACGTTCGAGCGGAAGGCGAGATTCGTCATCTCGTGGATCGGCAGGGCGTCGAGGTCGGCGCGCCAGGCGACCCGAGGGGCGTCAGGACCGACATCCGCAACGAGTCCGGTCCCGTCCTCGCGCACTCTGGCGGCGATTCCCTCCGCCTCGAGCGCCGCCGCAATCCTTCCGGTGGTGGCGAACTCGGCGAAACCCCTCTCGGGATGACGGTGAATTGCGCGTCGAAGGTCGATGGCGGCA
Organism: Acidimicrobiia bacterium; assembly: GCA_041586155.1. Classification (GTDB taxonomy): domain Bacteria; phylum Actinomycetota; class Acidimicrobiia; order Spongiisociales; family JAENVV01; genus JBFGJH01. The sequence continues at coordinate 36,333 of JBFHAT010000006.1, read as the reverse complement.
GGAGCGGCACGCCGCGCAGCTGAAACAAGCCGTGTCACGAGACACCATGGTAGGCGGCCCGGCGCAGGCTCTGGCCGCTCCGCAGGCTGACGAGCGCGCCTTCGAATCGGCCGGGGGAGTCAGGGCTAATGTCGTGGCGATGGACGAGCTTCGGGTGGCCGGTGCGCAGCTGAACGTGGTGGTCGGCGACGTGGAAGGCAACGCCAAGCAGATCGGCGAGGCGATGGCCTGGGCAGAGTCGGCGGGCGCCGACCTGCTCGTACTCTCCGAGCTTGCGCTGAGCGGCTACCCGCCGGAGGATCTGGTCCTTCGTGACGGCTTCGTCGCCGCCAACCTCCGGGCCCTGGACGAGCTGGCTGCTCAGGCTGGGGACTGCATCACCGTGGTGGGATTCGTCGATCGGGCTGCCGACATCGACGACCTGCCGGACGATGCGGTGACCCGCGGCGTCGCCAACGCCGCCGCGATTCTCCATCGGGGTGCGGTGGCGGGCGTCTACCACAAGGTGTTGCTGCCCAACTATGGCGTGTTCGACGAGAGTCGCTACTTTGCCCGTGGGGGACGTCCCGCCCAGACGTGGCGATTGGGAGGATTGACATTCGGCGTCTCGATCTGTGAGGACGCCTGGGTAGCCGACGGTCCTCCCATCCAACAAGCTGCGGCAGGTGCCCGTCTTCTCGTCAACATCAACGCATCGCCGTACAACTACGGGAAGGCGTTGGCCCGTGAGGACCTCATGCGCGGTCAGGCCCGCGCCGCCGGCGCCCCGCTCGTGTACGTCAATCAGGTTGGCGGCCAGGATGAGCTGGTGTTCGATGGTCACAGCATGGTGTTCTCGGCGGAAGGGCGCCTTCTCGCCCGCGCTCCGCAGTTCGTCGAGGACCGATTTGTCGTCGATGTCGCCCTGAGTGGGGATCCGAAGCCGGAAGCGGAGGCCGTCGGCAGGTTGCTCGATGCCGACGAGGAGGTGTATCGAGCGCTGGAGCTCGGGGTGGGCGACTACGTCCGCAAGAACGGTTTCGACCATGTGGTGATCGGGTTGTCCGGAGGCATCGATTCGGCGTTGACTGCGGCGGTGTGCGCCGATGCGCTCGGGCCCGATCGAGTCTGGGGAGTGGCGATGCCTTCTCGCTACTCGTCGCCCGGGTCGGTGACCGATGCCGAGGACCTGGCCGGCCGGCTGGGCATCCGGTTCACGATCTTGCCGATGGACGAGATCTTCCAGTCGTATCTCGATGCGCTGGCGCCGATCTTCGATGAGCGATTGCCGGACGTGACCGAGGAGAACATCCAGGCGCGGATCAGGGGAGCGTTGCTGATGGCACTCTCCAACAAGTTCGGCGGCATGGTGGTCGCCACCGGCAACAAGTCGGAGATGGCGGTCGGCTACGCCACGCTCTATGGCGACATGGCCGGCGGCTACGCCGTCCTCAAGGATGTCTTCAAGACGCTGGTCTACCGGCTGGCTCGCTGGCGCAACACGATCGGCGAGGTGATCCCGCCGTCGACGATCAGCAAGCCGCCGTCGGCCGAGCTGGCACCCGACCAGCGAGACTCCGACTCGCTCCCCCCATACGACGTGCTCGACGCGATCTTGGAGCGTTACATCGAAGAAGACCGTTCGATCGCGTCGATCGTCGGGGAGGGATACGACGAGGCGACGGTCGCCCGCGTGGCACGCATGGTCGACCGCAACGAGTACAAGCGCCGGCAGTCCGCCCCCGGCGTGAAGATCACCGCCAAGGCCTTCGGAAAGGATCGACGGCTACCCATCACGAATCGATACCGGCTGGGATGAACGTTTGGATCGACGGTGAGCAGGTCCCTTCCGGCGCGATTGCCGTTCAGGACCTCAGTTTCCTGAGAGGAGATGGCTGCTTCGAAGCGCTGCGCTCCTACCACGGGCAGGTGTTTGCGGTGGACGAGCACCTGCAGCGTCTCACCCAATCGGCGGAAGCGTTGGCGCTGCCGTTGCCTGACACTGGCCTTCTCGCCGAATGGGTTCGCCGGGCGGGCGCCGTCTCCGGCGATGGGGTGATCCGGCTCATCGCCACTCGAGGCGACCCCGAGCGGGGCCTGATGGGCGCGATCGTGGTCATGGCGGAGCCGCTCCCGCCGCCCCGATCCGAGCTGCGGATGATGTCGGTCGGAGCACCGTGGCATTCGGCCGGAAGGGCGTGGGATCTGGCCGGGGCCAAGACACTTTCGTACGCCCCCAACCTCTCTGCATCCCGTAGGGCGAGGGCGGCGGGATTCGACGATGCAGTGCTCCTGTCCGACGAGTCGGTCGTCTTGGAAGGGCCGACATTCACGGTGGGTTGGCTTGTCGGCGAGGTCTTGGAGACGCCAGACCTGGATCTGCTCATACTCGATTCGATCACGCGCCGTCACGTCGTCGCCGCGGCCGAAGAGTGCGGGATCGTCGTAGAGGAAGGCCGGTTCCCGCTCGAGCGGATGTACGAGGCAGACGAAGTCTTTGCGATGTCGACCGTCAAGGAGGTCACGCCGGTGACGCGCATCGATGCCTTCGAAAAGGCTCCCGGTCCGGTGACGTCGAGAGTACGGGATGCCCTCCACGCCCGTATCGCCAATCTGCTCAACTCTTGAGCCGCTTCGGCCGATATCCGGAACATGGCTCACCGCGTGCTGGTGGTGGACCCGGACGACGTCGCCCGAGCAGCCACCGTCGAGGCGCTGCGGGGAGCGGGCATCGAAGTCGTTGCCGATTGCGCCACCGGCCACCAAGCACTCGCCGTCGCGGCCCAGGGGGATCCGACCATCGGTCTGGTTGACCTATCGCTGTCCGACATGAGCGCGGAAGCGCTCGCTCGACGACTGCGCGAGATCGTCGACGTCGAGATCATCGCCCAAGTTTCATTCGCCAGCGTCGGCCAAGTTGCGCCGGTCCTGGCAGTGGCGCCGACGGCCTTCGTCGTGAAGGGCAAGGTCACAGACCTGATCGAAGCCATCCGCTCGGTTGGCGAAGCCTCAACTGGCACCATCTCGCCTGAACTCGTCCAGCCCGTGCTCGACGAGCTGCAGCGGCGGTACGAATTCGAACAGGCCCGTAGTCGGGAGCTGGAGACCACGGTGGCCCGACTCGAGGCGATGTCGGTGACCGACTGGCTCACGGGGTTGAAGAACCACCGGTTCTTCTTCGAGCGTCTTGGAGAGGAGTTCGAGCGGGCCCGTCGCTACGACCGGCCCCTGGCCGTTCTCATGGGCGACCTCGACGATTTCAAGAAGATCAACGACACGCTTGGTCACCACGTCGGAGACGATGTGCTGCGCGACTTGGGTGACATCGTCCGGGAGAGCACCCGCGACAGTGACGTGGCCTGCCGGGTCGGCGGTGAGGAGATCGGGGTGATCATCCCTGAAACTGATCCTCAGGGCGCCATTGCTGCGGCAGAACGCATACGAACCGCCGTGCTTCGCCACGGGTTCGAAGCGGGCACGGTGACGATCAGCCTCGGGGTCGCCGTCTTTCCATTCCACGCGCCCGACGCCAAGTCCCTCGTCGAGGCAGCTGACCGAGCGCTCTACGCCGCCAAGCGGAGCGGCAAGAATCGTTCGCACATGGTGGGTGGAGGATGGGCAGGAGTCGCATCGAGCGAGCCGGCTCTCTCGCCGGTGGTATCCACGCTCATCGAGGCGCTGCGGCTGCGATCTGCCGAGCTGGTGGAGCATTCCCTGCGGGTCGCCGGTCTGGCGGTGCAGATCGGTGCGGTTCTCGAACAGCGCGCCGATCAACTCGAGAGGCTACGGGTAGCGGCAATGCTCCACGACGTCGGCTTCTTGGCGATTCCCGACCAGCTGTTGTTTCAGCGCAGCCCCTTGGATGATGATGCGTGGGAGATCATCCACGCTCACGTGATCCAGGGGCACTCGCTGGTTGCAGATGCGGTGCACGACGACATCGCCCAGGCGATCCTGACGCACCACGAGCGCTTCGACGGTGGGGGGTATCCGCATGGTCTGTCCGGCGATTCGATCCCTCTCGAGGGTCGTATCCTGCACGTTGCCGACGCGTTCGATGCCATGCGCAGCCATCGTCCTTATCGTCGGGCCATGTCGGTGCCGCAAGCCCAGACACAGCTTGTCTCCGGCGCCGGCAGCCAGTTCGACCCGCTGGTGGTCGACGCGCTCATCGAAGGTTCGACCGTTCACAAGTTGACAGGCTGAGGTCACAACAACACTGCGGCGATCGCAAGGAACCCGCCGAACCCCGCCAGGTCGGTGATCAGTGTGACGAAGATGTTTGCTGCCAGTGCCGGATCGAATCCGAGACCTCGTAGTGCCAACGGGATGCCGGAGCCGGCCAGTGTGGCGATGACGAGATTGACCAGCGATCCGATCGCTACCACGACCGCCACCGCGGGATCGATTGCCCATGCGACGGCGAACGCAAGGGCGCCGATGATGACTCCACTCACGGCCCCAACAGCCACCTGCCGCCAGAGGATGCCGGGGATCTCGCTGCGAGGAACATCGTCGGTAGCCAAGGCGCGAATGATGACCGCCAGGCTCTGGCCGCCGGCGTTGCCACCCAGCGTGGCGACCAGCGGCATCAGGATCGCCAGCCGGGGGTGGGCCTCGATGATGCTCGTCTGCGACTGCATGATGAACAGATTGCCCAAGGCCAGCGTCAGGTTGACCGCCAACCAGGGAACCCGATTCCGCACGGAACGACTCACGGTGCTGTACGCGGTCTCGGATGCGCCGGCGCCGACGGCTGCCGCGAAGTCTTCGGATGCTTCCTCCTGCACGGCCTGGAGCACCGCCTCTGTGGTGACCATCCCAAGCAGCCGCCCGTCTTCTTCGACGACCGGAAGGCCGAAGAGGTTGTATCGCTGGGTCAGCTCGGCGACCTCCTCGCGATCTGCCAGCGGTGTCACGCTGACCGGTGTGTGAATCATCACCTCGTCCAGACCCAAGCCGGGGCGATTGAAGACCAGATCGCGGAACGAGAGGACGCCGACCAAGCGATGTTCGTCGTCGGTGATGTACACGTACGACAGGTCCTCCAGTTCCTCGTGCATCTGCCGGACGACCTCGATCGCCTCTCCTGCGGTGATGCCGACCGGAAGTGCTGCGACGTCGGTGGTCATCAGTCCACCAGCCGAGTCGGCAGGGTACGACAGCAGGGCCGCCACCTCCCGGGCGGCCTCGATCTCCATGGTTTCCAGCAGCGCGCTGCGGGCGTCGTTGTTCAGCTCCCCGATGACGTCGGCGGCTTCTTCGGGCGCCATCGCCGCCAGCACTCGAGAGGCGGAGTCGGAGTCCAGCTCGGCCAAGATCCCCGCGGCCAGGTCTGCACGCAGCTCGTCGAGCACCTCGGCTGCTTCAGCCGGCTCGAGGTCGGCGATCAAGTCGAACGCGGCATCTTCGCCGAGCTCTTCGAGGATGTCGGCTGCATCGTGCGGGTCGGCCGCCGCGAGCGCCTCCCACTGTGCCGGGTTCTGGTCGAGATACTCTTCGACCTCGCGCGGTTCCAGCCGCGCTCGCTCGCGTAGGCGGGTCGCCAAGTCGCGGGGCGTGCGCAGGCGGAATCTCACCATGTCAATCTCCCGGACTCAGCTGTTGGGGCAGCACCAACGACCCGGATCTCAGAGGGCCGACGACCGCCGGATCCGCCGCTGGTTCTCGTGGAATGCCAATGTCTTGGCCGCTCGGTCGAGCACGGCGTCGACCTGCTGCTCAGCATACCCCCGCATGGCCACGTCGAAGAGTTTGCGCGCCACGGACTGGGCATCGACCAGGGGAGATCCCACGCCTTGTTCATAGGCGTCGAGTGACTGGACGACCCGTTCGAGGTACTGATCGACTTGGCGGATGTGGTACCCGCGCATGACGGTGGTGAACACGCTCTCCCTCACTTCCTGAGCGCCGATGAGGGTCGGTTGCGGACGCGGCGGCGAGTTGTCGACGACCGCTTCGTACGCGCGCACGATGCGAGCGGCGCGTGCCAGGAAGGCGTCGACCTCCTCGTAGTCATAGCCGCCCAGCGTCATGGCGAAGGTGACCGTGTCGATCTCCTCTGAGGTGAGCCCCAAATCCTCGTCCAGGTTTCGTTCGATGGCGAGCAGCGCAGCGGCGATCCGCCGCTTGAACCGGTCGACTTCCTTCCGGTGATAGCCTCGGCCGGTCTTGCCGAACCGCATTCGTGCTGCTTCGCGCGAGGTGAGCGCCACGTCTTCTCCGCCGGATTGCCCGGGCGGATTGTAGGACGGATGAGGCTGAGGGTTCCGTTTATCGGCGGCTGGGGAGGTGTAGTTGGTACCGCTAGGCTCCCGGGCCATGAACGACGAGACCACGTGGCTCACGCCGGCGGCGTACAAGAAACTGGAAGAGGAGTACGACCACCTCACCACCGCGGGCCGCGAGCACATCGAAGAGCGAATCGCCGAGGCACGCTCTCATGGTGATCTGCGAGAGAACGCCGACTACGACGCCGCCAAGAACGAGCAAGGACTCATGGAGGCTCGCATCCGCCAGATCCGTCATCTGCTCGACAATGCCGAGGTCCGGGAGGCAGCGGATTCCGGAGTGGTCGAGATCGGCTCGGTGGTGGTCGCGGTCGACGACGACGGGGACGAGCTGCAGTACTTCGTCGCTCCGCAGGAGAACAAGGTGGCCGGCATGATCATGGCCTCGCCGTCGTCGCCGATCGGCGCCGCCCTCCTCGGAGCCGGGGTCGGTGACAAGGTCACCTACGAAGCTCCAGGCGGTACTTTCACGCTGGAGATCAAGTCCGTTCGCCCTTTCGAAGGCTGACGAGCCACCTGTAGAGAGGAGGTGACGCGTGACCGGGGTCAAGCTGACGTCGTTTTCACACGGCTCGGGCTGAGCGTGCAAGCTCAGTGCCGATGAGCTGGCGCAGGTCCTGCGCCCACTTCACAACTCACCCGTGGTCCGTCATCCCGACCTGATCGTCGGGTTGGAGTACGCCGACGACGGCGGAGTCTTCATGACCCCGGCCGGTGACGCGCTCGTGCAGACCGTCGACTTCTTCACGCCGATCGTCGACGATCCCTACGACTGGGGACGGATCGCTGCGGCCAACGCGCTCTCCGACGTGTACGCCATGGGGGGAACGCCGCTCACCGCACTCCAGCTGATCGGATGGCCACGCGACGTGCTGCCGTTCGATCTGCTCGGCCGGGTCATCGAAGGTGGGGCACAGGTTCTCGAAGAAGCCGGGTGCACGCTCGTCGGCGGCCATTCGGTGGACGACGCCGAGCCCAAGTTCGGCTTCGCCGTGACCGGCATCGTCGGACCGGACCGGCTGATGACGAACGCCGGGGCCCGGGTGGGGGATCGGCTGGTGCTCACGAAACCATTGGGAACCGGGGTGATCACGACCGCCCACAAACGCGACAGTGTCGACGATCTCACCCTGCGACGGGCGGTACAGACGATGGTGAGGCTCAACGCAGGGGCACGCGACGCAATGGCGGTCGTTGATGCCCACGCCGCCACCGACGTGACCGGCTTCGGGTTGCTCGGCCACCTGCGCGAGCTTCTCGTATCCGCCGAGGTTGCTGCGGTGCTCGACACCAGCCAGATTCCGATCCTCCCCGGCGCAGCCGAGTTGCTGGAGGCGGGCTTCTATGCCGGAGGGAGCCAACGGAATCTCGAGTCGGTGGCACCGATGGTCATCGACCGTACCGGCGACGATCGGTGGATCAGGCTCGGGGCCGATGCGCAGACGAGTGGAGGGCTGCTCATCTCGGTGCCGGCTCGCTCCCAAGAAGACTTGCTGGCCGCCCTCACCGCCAACGGCGAAACAGGAGCGGTCATCGGGGAAATCGTGCCCGGTCCGCCGTCGATGACGCTGCGCTGAGGTTGGCGACGGGTCGCACCTACAATCGCGCGATGCCCGCGCCCTCCGACGATCGACTCGCCGACATCGCCGACTCTCTGTCGATCGGCCGGCTGCGACGGCATCTCATCTTGTGCGCCGACCAGACCACGCCTCGGTGCGCTGACTACGAGGTCACCCACCGGGTGTGGACGTACACCAAGCGGCGCCTCAAGGATCTCGGCCTCGCTTCGGCTCCCGTGGCCTGGCAGGGTGATCCGTCCGCAGCGCCGGTGCCACGACCCGGAGACGGTTGTGTGCTTCGCACCAAGGCCGACTGCCTCCGCATTTGCGAGCGGGGCCCGATCGCAGTGGTGTACCCGGAAGGCACCTGGTACCACTCCGTGACGGAGGACGTGATGGAGCGGATCATCCAAGAGCATCTTCTCGGTGGTCAGCCGGTTCGAGATCACGTGTTTGCCGCCGACGACCTGGGATGGTCATCGTGAAGTGGCTTCGCCGGTTGGGTCTCGCCTGGGTGCTGTATCGTCTTCTCGGCACCGACCGGACGCCGCGCTACCCGGGGAGGCAAGTGCATCCGCTTCGGCTGCCGGGCCGAACGGTGTTCGTGGGCGATCGAGAGATCTTCATGCGAGAAGCCGGCCCCGAAGACGGTCCTCCTCTCGTGTTGATCCACGGTTGGGGGGACCACAGCGTCGTGGTCTACGGCCGTCTCATCCCCCTCCTGGCTGAGCGGTTTCGTGTCACCGCTCTCGACAACCGCAACAGCGGTAAGTCGGACTTCACTCCGGGTGACTTCTCGATCGAGGACGTCGCCGACGACGTCGCCGGGGCTCTTTCCCAGATCGGTGTGAGCCGCGCTCTCGTCGTCGGGTACTCGATGGGCGGGCTGATCGCACAAGCACTCACCAGGCGCCATCCGCACCTGGTCGAGCGGCTCGTGCTCGCCGCAACCGCCGCGGCCGCTCCGGGGGTGGAAGGCCTCCTCAGAGCCGGCGCAGTCGTGGGCGGCACGGTGGCCAGGGCCCTCGACCGCATCAGCAGGTCGGAGGTGTCCCGCGTGCGCATCAAATACCTCGTCGACGTCGGCGCGGTGGCGCCTGAGCACGCCGCCTGGTTCTACGCCCAACACCGAGGTCGGGATCCCGACGCCTATTGGGCAGCCTTGCGCTGCATCAACCGGTTCGACTCGCGCGATTGGGTGGGGCGGCTGGAGGTGCCGACGCTCATCATCATCACGTGCGACGATCAGCTCATGCCTCCGTCGCGTCAATACGACCTGGCGTCGCGACTACGAGATCCCGAGGTCGTCGAACTCGTGGGGGCTCGGCACGAGGCTCCTCTCACCCACGCCGAGCGCATCGCAGAAGCGGTCATCAAGTTCGCCGCGTCGTGACGGGCAGACGCTCGCCGGCTCTGATCGGAACGGTGAGCCAGTTCTCGGTCGGCGGCAGGGGACACGAATAGACGTCGTCGTACGCGCAATACGGGTGATAGGCGAGGTTGAAATCGATCACGACCGTCCCGTCGCCAGGATCGTCGATGTCGAGGTAGCGACCGGCACCGTAGGTCTCCGGCCCCGACGTGGCATCGCGAAAGGGCAGAAAGAACCCCTCACCCTGCGACCCGAGGAGCAGGAGATCGACCGACTCGTTGCCGACCCGCACCGGCGCCCATGCGGCGCGCGTGTATCTGCGCTGTTGTCCATCGGAGGTTGCAGCGATGACTTCGGAGCCGTCGCCTGGACGGAGTCGCACCCGCTGACGGAGCTCCGGGACCGGCGGGTAGTACTCCAGACCCGGGAAATCGGCTCGGCTCGGTCGCGGAATGGGTGAGTGGGGGTGAGCTCGAAAGAAGTCGTCCTTTTGCCGTCTGAATTCCTCGTAGTCCATGCGCCGTCCAACACCCATCGCCGACACGTATTCCGGCAGCGTCCCTCGGACGTCGAGGGCGGCCCGCCACCCGGTATTCTGCGCGGATGCACCGTCTGACGGATCTTTTCAACCGCTTGGCTCGAGATGTGTACCCGCCGCGTGACGACCTCGTGGAGATCCTTCCTTCTCCGCCCGGCAAAACCGACGCGGTGGTGGCGTTCACGTCGCACCATGTCGTTGCCGGCCCGGTCGACGCCGACCTCGTGCGGTCTCAACTCGACCCTGCCGACGATGCTGCGCCTATGCGGGCGCCGTTTCTCACCTGGTATGGCGAACAGTTGGGGGCGCGGCCCGGCTCGTTGCGGGTCGTGATGGTGGCCAAGGGCAACGGGGAGGGTGCCCCTCAGCTCGAGCGACGCGACGACATGTACCAACACACGAGGGTGGCGGCAGCGCTGGTCCACCGGGAGAACGTGGAACTGTATTCGGACAAGTACGGTCAAAGCGTCCTGGTGCTCGGGGAGGGCCTGGCCGGTCGCCGCGAGCTATCCGTGCGTGTTCCGACGTCCCAGCAACGAGCCGGGACCGGCCGCAGGCTGGTCGAGGGTGCGTTGGGCCTCACTCCACGCGGTGAGCCATTGTTTGCCCAGGTGGCGGCAGGCAACGCCGCCTCGCTTCGTGCGTTCTACAACGCAGGATTCCGTCCGGTGGGCGCCGAGGTGTTGTATCCCAAGGCGAACGGTCAGCGGTGATGCCCAGAGCGGCCTGAGCGCCACTCCCTTCCCAGGCGACCGAGCATCTCGGCCAGACTCTCCGTCCGCTCCAAGGCGTCGGGTTCGGCGATTCCGGTGGCGGCCCGTTCCAGGCCGGCCCGCACCTGGCTCGCCCACGCCTTGGATATTGCCGCGGCGGTGGTGATTGCCACGATCAGCGATCCGATGGCGGCCAGCAGAAAACTCACGCTGAGCAGCGAGCCATCCATGGCGCCGGCGATGATCCCGCCGTTGGCAAAGATGAGCGCAATCGCGCCCACCAGCGCCGACGTCCAAGCGACCGTGCGGCCGGTTGACGTATCCGCCACGAGCGACACTGCAGTGTCGTCTCCTACCGACCGGGTGGACGTCGTGACAGCACGAACCGTGCGAAGCGAGCCGGTGCCCTGCTGCAGCTTGAGGCCGGACCTGACCGACACCATCGGAGAAGGGTTCTTCTTCCACACGGTCTCGTGACGGCCTGTAGCGACCACTCGGAGACCCTCGTGGCGGCTCATCCACTCGCGGGTACGATCTGTGACCTCACCCACCGGACCGTGCGCGAACCGGGCCACCGCCACCGAGCGCTCGATGAACAGGCGGTCGAGGAGTGAGCGCGGGGATGTTTCCGGCGTCGTGAGTTCTTCGGCAAGTGCCCGTGCCACATGTTGCGACGAGATCCCGAGCTCGCCGGCCACGCGGTGGATCATCCGAGCGTCGTAGGTTTCGTCGAGATGCTCGCCGTGCAGCTCGATGGCGCGACGGATCACTCGCTCGGCGGCGTGGCGGTCGAGGCGATCGGCGACAATGTCGGCGGACTCGCCCGCTTCGGCGGCGGAGCGAGGCCGGGTGCTGTCTGAGTTGCGGTCCACGGGTCTAAACGTAGTCGTCGGCCGGTCGGTTCCACCGTTTCACGGCACGAGGCTCAACACCCCTTCCGCTCCGGAGCGGACGAACGCGTCGCTCCATCGGAAGGGGAACGTCTGCCCGGTCGCCCACGCCGACGTCTGGTCGGTGTACCGGGGATGGAACGCATGACCCGACTGGCCTGTGCTGTGCACGGCGGTCGAGGCGTCGAAATCGGCCAGGTCGACCACCATGCGCATCGACGGGATGGCCTTGACTTCATAGCCGTCGGCGGGGCTCCACGACATCGCATTGACCAGTGATGTCCCTCCAGGCACCTCGAACGGGCCCCGGTTGAACAGCGCTTCGATCGGTCGAATGCCTGACTCGCCCAGGCTGCCATGCCGCAGCTCGACGGTGTGGATCTCCCCCCACCGCCACAACTCCGGATCGGGTCCGAGCCGGTCCACGAGCTCGGCGTGAGCATCGATCATGGCCTGGGCCAGCACGTCGTCGCGCCGTTCGGGAGCCGGCGTGTCCGCAATGTCCCACCACGTGTCGTCGGGACGGGTCAGAAGGTCGTTGACGACTACGAACATCCGGTCGCGTCCCGAGAGGTCTACCGTTTCGGGATCCAGCTCGTCGAGAAGCGTCATCAGTAGGTGGCGCCACACCGCGTTGTAGGCGGCTGCCCCCGGGGAGTCGACTGCGTTGACCGGATCGTCGTCGAGCCAAGTGGTCATCATGCGCTGCATCAATGCCACCGACTCGTCTGCGGATTCCACTGTGGCAAGCGCCGGCACCAGTTCCGGTGCGTGGAGGTTGCGGTTGTCTGTTTGGATCTGATTCATGGTCTCGGTGGTCAGTTCCTCGGCGCCGGCCAGCCGCTCGAGGATGCGTTCAGCGCGATATCCGTACGCCCAGTCCTCTGTGAGCGGTGGCTGATACGTCTCGTCGACCACCGCGTTGTTGGCCGTGACGATCGCTCCGCCGGGCGGATTGAACAGCGAGGGAAGGTCGCCGAACGGAATGGTCCCCGCCCAGTCGAACTCGCTCGTCCACCCTGGGACCGGCCAGCGCCCGTCGCCCGCCGCCCGGATGGGTGTCGCCCCGGTTGCTTGGTAGCCGATGTTGCCTTCGACGTCGGCGTACACCATGTTCTGGGCGGCGATGTCCCAGGAAGAGACGGCTTGGCGGAACTCTTCCCAGTCCTCGGCACGGTTGAGCTGGAGGATGGACGAGGTCAAGGTCGACGGCTCCAAGGACGTCCACCGCAGCGCCAAACCATGTTCGGGCGGTATTTCGACGCCGCCGGCCGTCTCGGCGAAGTCCTCGAGGCCGAACGTGTCAGCGATCAGGGGTCCGTTGCGTGTCCATCGCACCTCGACTTCGACTGGCGTCCCGCCCGCCACGAGGATCTCTTCTTCGAACACCTCCATGTCGATCCATTCGCCGTCCAGCTCGTACTGGTGGGGATTGTCGGGGTTGATGCGCTCGATAACCAGATCCTGGGTGTCCGGCGCCAGATTGGTGACGCCCCACGCGATCCGGTCGTTGTGCCCGATGACCACCCCCGGGCCTCCGGCGAGTGAGAAGCCGGCTACGTGATGGGGACATCCCGCCTCTTCGCCGACGCAGTGCAGCCCGATTTGAAACCAGATCGATGGCATCTGGGTGCTGAGGTGAGGGTCGTTGGCGAGAAGCGGCCAGCCGCTGGCGGTCTTGGAACCGTCGACCACCCAATTGTTCGAGCCGATCTCTGCACCGCTTTCTCCGGTCACCTGTCGAACTCCGAGCACGTCCTCGGCGAGTTGCGTCCACGTTGCGGATGGAACGTCGCCGAACGCTTGGGTAGAGGCGACGGCGGGGGCGGAGACTCCGCCTCGGACCGTCGGTTCGGACGGGTGCACGATCACCGGATGGTCGGCCGGGTACGGGGGCCAGAGCACCTCTGTTTGCGTTACCCCCACTGCGCCGGCTGTCAACGCCCGGGAGATCTCGTCCTCGAGGTTCGAGCCGAGATCCCACGACATCATTTTCGCCCAAACGAGCGTGTCGGTTGGCTCCCACGCGTACGGCTCGTATCCCGCGTTGCTGAGCCCGAGGACGGCGTACTCGAGACTGATTTCGGCACCCGACCGCTCGGCCAGGTAGGCGTTGACGCCATCGGCGTATGCCTGCATGATCGCCTGCTCCTCGGCGGTCATTGCTTCGAATTCCTCTCGAGCCGTCGCCACGAACCGCATCGACCGGAGAAAGCGGTCGGTGTCCACGGTCGCCTCGCCGAGCATCTCCGACAGACGAGCGGCCCCGATGTGGCGCCGGAAGTCCATCTGGAAGAAGCGTTCTTGAGCGTGGACGTAGCCCTGAGCCATGTACAGATCGGTGAGGTTCGTGGCATAGATGTGGGGGACGCCCTGGGCGTCTCGCACGACGGAGACGTCGGACGACAGGCCAGCAAGCCGTTGAGAACCATCGATGTCGGGAAACGAGCGGCGCACCGTCCACCAGCCGAACGCGGCCACTACCAGCACGATGACCACGACGACGGCCAGAAGCCGCCTGATCACACGACCGAGCCTGCGCACGGAGCCAGGGTACAAGCGGGCGGCGCTGGTGCAACCGGTAGGCTGGCCAGCCGTGACGGCCTTCGCTCACCAAGGTGGATGGGATGAGTTTCTCTATTTCCTCATCCCGGTGCTCGTCGGGCTCTTCCTCCTCCGTCGAATCGAACGGCGCCGGCGACTCGACCGGGCCGAAGGCAACGGCGACGACCTGTCGACGGCGGATGACCGGGATCGAGGCACCCTCGGGAGTTGAGCAGCACCGCTGCCAGGAGAAGGGTTTCAGCGCGCCGTCCGGGACCAGGTCACTCCGAAATTGTCCAATAGCGTTCCATCGGGCTGCAGCGAGAACCGGAGGAACCCTCGGCTGAGCTGAGGCTCGGCGCCGGCATCGCACCTCACGCTGGTGAATGAAAACAGGAGGTCGGCGCCTCGCGATCTGGCTGTGCCCCGGAGCGTCACGCGTGCCGCAGGCTCACATGCCCCGGTTGCGAGCGTGTCGACGAGCCTCACGGCATAGCCGGAGCCGGTCGGCGTGATCGTCAGGCTCATGAAGCTGCCATCGCCTGCCGGTGGGTCCGGGTCGAATCCGTACCAGCTACCGACGAACTCCGGCTGAACAACCGCCTCTGAAGACGGGCTCGTCCCGACCAGGATGGCGAGCACGACCAGAGGGATGATGGACCAACGCACGGTGCACCGTCCTTTCAACGGAGACCCAACCCATCGACGCGGGCGGGTCGACATGTGCCGGTCCGCCGCCGTCAGAACCTACACCTCACTCGGCTTGTTCGGTAGATGTTTCCTACGGACGTGCCATCACTGGTCGGGTCAGGGGAGGTCGCTCGGTCTCGTTCGGGCCTCTAGGATGACGCCTCATGAGTGAGCACCTCGCCGCAGCCGCAGCCGCCGTCGGCGGGCCGGAGGAACTGGTCGCCAGGTCTGCCGCCGCTCGGGCGCAAGCAGAGGGCGTCTCGGTCGACGACATTCTTCAAGCCTGGGCGGGAGGGACGAGCGTCGCCACGGCTGCACCCGCTGCAGCCGCCACCGAAGCCGCAGCGGCGACGGAAGCGCCGCCGGCGGAGTCCACCTCCGAGGCTGCGGCGCCGTCTGAGCCTGAGCCGGCACCTCCCGTCACGGCCACGGTTCCTGTCGGCGCCGAGGCAGTATCGGCCGACATCGCCGCCGCCGTGATGAGCGAGCCGGTCGAGCCGGAATTCGAGGCTGCGCCGATCGGCGAGCGCTTCCGACTGCCCGGCAGGCTCGGCGCCCTTCTCGGTGCGATGCTGGGCATGTTCGCCCTGGTGGCTTCGACCCCGTGGTTGTTCGACAAGGTCGCGCTGGCGGGGACCGACGACGATCCGACGCTGATCTGGCAGGTCGCCCCCGGCCGCTTCGTTCTGGGAGCAGCCGCCGTCTCGGCGTTGTTCGGGGCGATCATCGCTCGTCTGTCCGGTACGGTGCCGGCCTGGTTCGACAAAGGCTTGTCGGTCCGCACCACCGGGAGGAGTCTGGTGATCGTCGGCGCCGGCCTCGGGGCGGTGTTGGGCGTGGTCGCCGCCGGAGTCCTGCTGGGCATGGGCTCGCCCGTCGAGGTGCTGCCCGAGGAACCGGCGCTGACCCAGATCAGCATCATCCCGACACTGGTCCTCGTGTTGGTGGGTGGAGCTTTCTTGGGAGCGGTTGTGTCGATCGCTGCGCAGGTGGTGGCGCTCCCGGACGGCCTCTCCGAGCGCGAACGCGAGGAATCGGAGGTCATCAAGCACCGTCTCGGCACCTCGTACATGATGCCGCTGATGGTGGTACTGGCGATCGTGCTGCTCGTCGTGCCGTTCGGGCTGCTCCTCGTCGAGTTCGCCAGCGTGGCGCCTCTCATCGCCATCATCACCGCCGGTGGGATCCTGACGTTTGCAAGCCTGTCGGCCAGCCGGCCGGGAATGAAGGTCACCGTCACCGAGGCGCTGGTGGCTGCCGCCGGGATCGGCACCGTGGTCTTGTTCATCGTGCTCGTCGCCAACGCCACCGGTGGAGGAGGGCACGGCTGAGCGGCTGATCAGCCGTCTGAGATGCGTACGGCCACGATGATCCCGTCGCGCTCCTCCCATTCGACCGTCACCGGCTCGAGGGACTGGAGGTGGTCGCGCAGGTGTGGGAGCGGAAACGCGAACTCACCGTCGTCTGCCGGCACGAACGTCCGGTCGTCGCCGTCGGAGGTTCGGAGGGTGAAGGACTCCACGTCATCGAGATCGCCGTCCACCGCCGTGACCGCACCCGTGACGGCACCACCGGCCGCACCTCCGCAGGCCGCCAGAGCCAAGAGGAGGGTCAGGACGCCGGCTCGGAACGCAGCTCGGCTTCGATCATGTCCCATTGACGCTGCTCCGCATACCACCGGAACCAGATGACGGTGATGGTTCCCCAGAGGATCAGCCCGCCTCCGAGCTTCATGAGGATGCCGGCCACTCCTTGATCCAGGAGCGGGCTCCAGCCGAACAGGCGTGGCGATGCGGCATAGATCTCGTAGAGCGGCGATCGACCGAACACGAGGAAGCTGGCCGGCACCGTGGGGACCAGCGAGTTGGCGAACAAATACATCATCTGACCGGGACGCCCCAGCTTGGGAACTTCAGGAAGAGGCGAGAGCACGGGCATCCACATGAGGAGCGCCGTGGCGAACAACACTGCGTGGACGGAGAAATGGGCGAGTTCGTTCGTCACCATGGCCTCGATGATGGTGGGCCAGTGCAGCCCGGCGAGCACGATGTTGAACACGAACAGGGCGGGAAGCGGGCGGGAGAGCGGACGCAGGACCGCCAGGATGCGGCGGTGTCCGATCAGCCGTCGAGCCATCCAGGAAGGGATGCCGATCAGCAGCAGCGGTGCTGCTACCAGCGTCATGGTGAGGTGCTCGAGCATGTGGAACGTGAACAGAGAGCCCTCGCCGATGTCGTGGATCGGCCAGTCCGACACCACCCACAACGACAACAGGCCGGCAACAAACGCCACGACTCTTCGTTTGGGAAGCCTCTCGCCCGACCGCTCCTCTGCTCCAGGACCGAGACGGGCGGCCATGTACCAATAGCCGGCCGCTGCCAGGGCGACCACCGCCCAGATGTCCCAGTGGGGATGCCAGGCCAGGACCTCTGCGATGTTCTCGGGCCGACCGGCGTCGCCGAGCATGGCTTAGAGAATGTTCGACGAGAAGAGCATCGCCAGGATCACTGCTGCGTACAGCACGAGGGCGGCGATGAATCCTGTCGCAAAGAAGCGTGACACGAGAGGCTTCTCGTAGCGGATGTGCATGTAATACCCGACGACGATGGCGAACTTGATGAACGCCAGCACGATCAGCGCAGGGGCGGTGATAGAGGTGCCGATCTGCTCGACGCCCTCCTCGAGATAGAAGAGCCCGACCTCGACAGCCGTGAGTACCGCCAGCAAGACGGCGATCTGAACGTACTGTCTCGGTGTCGGATGGGGTATGTGCTCGTGGTCGGCCATGGTCACGGGATCAGATAGACGATGGTGAAGATCACGATCCAGATGATATCCACGAAGTGCCAGTAGAGCCCTACCAGCTCGAGGTTGAGCCCCTGGGCTTCGCTGAGTTGCCCGTTGCGGCGCGAGATGCCGTACAGGGACAGGAGCATCACGATGCCGAGAAACACGTGACCCCCGTGGAAGCCCGTGAGCATGAAGAAGGCCGACGCCGCCGGATTGGACGTCAGTGTCATGCCCTCCAGTATGAATTCGGTGAACTCGAAGTATTGGCCGCCGATGAAGACCATGCCGAGCATGGCCGTGGCGAGCAGCCAGGTGCGGGTGCGGTTCTGGTCGCCTTCCGCCAGCGCATTGTGGGCGAGCACCATCGTCAGCGACGACATGAGCAGCACGAAGGACGAAATCGACGTGAACGGGATGTCGTAGAGCTCGCGCGGCATGATCGTCTCATAGGCGAAGTCCCGACCCTTGAAGAGCATGTAGTTGGAGATGAGCGCCCCGAAGAAGAAGAACTCGGAGGAGAGAAACACCCACATCCCCAGCTTGCGGCTGTCGATGCCGGTCGACTCATGCTCGTCATGATGAGCGTCGGCGTGGGCGATGTCGGCCATCAGGCGTCCTCCTCATCGCCGTCTGTCTCGACGGTGCCGTCTGCGTTGGATTCACCGGCCCTCCCGTCCGCTGACGGTGGGAGCTCATCATGGTCGTCGTCGTGATCGTCGTGGACCTCTTCCAGCGGTTCGACACCCCATCCGATGAATGAGCCGACGATCACCAACATGCCGATCACGATCAGCGGAATCCCGAACGGCGAGGTGTGGTAGATGATCCCGTATCCAACGAAGGGGATCCCAGCACCAACGAGGATCGGGTA
The DNA here is from genome assembly GCA_041586155.1 of Acidimicrobiia bacterium. Taxonomy (GTDB): domain Bacteria; phylum Actinomycetota; class Acidimicrobiia; order Spongiisociales; family JAENVV01; genus JBFGJH01. The sequence continues at coordinate 18,097 of JBFHAT010000006.1, read as the reverse complement.
GTAACTCGGCGCGGGCAGATGGATCGGGGCGGGCGGATTCAGGCCCGTTTGTTCCATCTCGGCGATCATGGCATCGGCGCTGCTGCGGCGGACCGCGCGACCTTCATGGTCGGAGTCGTATTTCTTGGCCCAGAAGTCGTCCAGGGCAGTGACGACCGGGGCGACGCCGAAGTTGTGCTCAGGTGAGGGGGAGGGGATCGTCCATTCCAACGTCCTGGCGTCCCATGGGTCCATCCCGGCGACCGGTCCCCTGCGGCGGGACCACGACCAGTTGAACATGAAGATGAGGACGCCGAGGGCGATGATGAACGCACCGACCGTCACCGCCATGTTCCATGGCCCGAGGCCGGCCTCCTCTGCATAGACCCAGGTCCTCCGCACCATGCCGTTGAGGCCGAGCCAGTGCATCGGCCCGAACGTCAGGTTGAAACCAACGAAGAACACCCAAAAGTGCAGCTTGCCCAGGCGCTCGTTGTACATCCGCCCGGTCAGCTTGGGGAACCAGTAGTACATCCCTGAAAACAGCCCGAAGATGGCGCCACCGAAGAGCACGTAGTGGAAGTGGGCAACGATGTAGTAGGTGTCCGTCTGCTGCCAGTCGGCGGGAACGATCGAATGGGTGACGCCCGAGAGGCCGCCGATCACGAACATCGCAACGAAGCCGATTGCGAACAGCATCGGAGTGTTCAGCTTGATCCGACCTCCCCAGATCGTCCCCAACCAGTTGAAGATCTTGATGCCGGTGGGGATGGCGATCGCCATCGTCGAGAGGCCGAACGCAGCCTGGGTGATGGGCGTCACGCCTGACGAGAACATGTGGTGCGCCCACACGCCGAATCCCATGAAACCGATCGCTGCTCCGGCGAACACCACGGCCGGATACCCGAACAGCGGCTTCCGGCTGAAAGTCGGGAGCACCTCGGACACGATGCCCATCGCCGGCAAGATGAGGATATAGACCTCGGGATGGCCGAAGAGCCAGAAAAAGTGCTGCCACAGGATGGGATCGCCTCCGGCGGTGGCATCGAAGAACAGGGTGCCGAACTGCCGGTCGAAGGTGATCATGAACAGCGCCACGGCGATGATCGGCAACGAGAACAGCAGCAGGAAAGCCACGACGAACGTCATCCACACGAACACGGGCATGCGGAGCATCGTCATGCCCTTGGCGCGCATGTTGAAGATCGTGACGATGAAGTTGATCGCAGAGATCAGCGAGGCCACACCGAGGATCTGCAGACCGATCGCCCAGTAATCCATCACCGTCCCGGTCGAAAAGCGTGCGCCGGAGTTGGGGGCATACCCGAACCAGCCTCCGTTGGGCAGGCTGCCGAGGCGGCCGACCTCTTCTGCCAGGTTTCCGCCGATGGGCGCGTCGGTCGTGCCGAAGAAGAACGAGCTGTACAAGAAGAGGCCGCCGAACAAGAAGATCCAGAACGACACGGCGTTCATGCGCGGATAGGCGACGTCGCGAGCACCGATCATCAGCGGCAGCAGATAGTTGAAGAACGCCGCCGAGGCAGGCATGACGAACAAGAAGATCATGGTGGTGCCATGCATCGTGAACATGGCGTTGTATTCGGCTGCGCTCAGGAACGTGTTCTCCGGCACGGCCAGCTGGACCCGAAGGAGCAGCGCTTCGATCCCGCCCAAGAGGAAGAACACGAAGGCGGTATAGCCGTACATGATGCCGATCTTCTTGTGGTCGGCCGTCGTGAGCCAGCCCCACAGCCCGGTCGTCGACGCCGGCCTGCGGAAGATGGTGCGGGCGGGGCTTGCCGTGGTTGCCATTACTCGAGGCTCCTCAGATAGGCCGACAGCGCATCGATCTCATCCTGGGACAGGTTCAGGTTCGGCATGAAGCTGCCCGGTTTTATGGCCGGGGGATTCGCCAGCCATGACTCCAATGCTCCCGGCTCGTCCAGCTCCAAGATGGCGCCGGCAAAGGTGTTGCGGCTGGCAAAGTGGGTGAGGTCGGGGCCGATTCCGGCGTCGAGTGGGTTCACCTCGTCGATGTTGTGGCAGGCCGCGCATTGATTCGCCAGGAAGATCTCCAATCCGGCCGCCTCGAGGGAGCCCGACCCCGGCTCGACCGGTGGAGCTTGCTGCTCGGCCACCCAAGCTTCGAAATCGGCGGGCTCGTAGGCCATCACTCGCGCACGCATCAGCGCGTGGGACAGTCCACAGAACTCACCACAATGTCCCCAATACTCGCCGGGTTCGTCTGCGATGAGTTGGAGGATCGTCTCCTGGCCCGGCACCAGGTAGCGCTTGCCGTTCAGCTTGGGAATCCAATAGTTGTGCAGGACGTCTTCGGATGTCATCCGCAGGCATACCTCGGTGTTGGTGGGGATCGCCAACACGTTGGCGGTGTCGATGTCGAAGTCGTCATAGCGGTACTCGAACCACCACTGGTGGCCAATGAGCTCGACGTTGAGGGCATCAGCCGAGCAATCGGTGTACTTGAACACGCGCTGCACGGTCGGAACGGCGATCGCCGCGAGGATGAGCACCGGAATCACGGTCCACACCACCTCGAGCTTGGCGTTGCCGTGCGTCTGCTTGGGCTCCTTACGCCCCGGTCGGTCGCGGTACAGCACTGCGGCGACCAGGATCGCTCCCTGGACGAGGACGAAGATCGCGATGGCGATGTAGAGGGTGAGTTTGAACAGCCAGTCGATGTCTTCGGCGATCGGGCCACGCGGGTCGAGAGAGTCGAGCGGACCGCCGGTGGCGCAGGCGGAGAGAGTTGTCGCGATTGCCAGCAGCAGCGCCGACCGGACCAGCTTGCGACGGGACCCCTTCGGCCGACGTGAATGCTCTGGCGAGCGTTCAGCCTGATGCATCGTGCGACGTCGACCTTCCTGCCAGTGTGACAACGTTCCGGCGTATGTTACGTTCGGCCGCGGTCCACTCCAATTCAGGCCGCGGCCCCTCTTTCGGGGCGACGCGGTCCCCCGAACTTGGCGTGCAGGCTATCGATCTCGGAGGCAATCTGCTGGAATGACCGCATCGTGGACGAGCATCGCACGGTCCGACGCGTCACCGTGTACTGGCGGCCCGGCTGCCCTTATTGCGTCGCGCTCCAGGACCACCTCGATCGGGCGGGCCTCCCATATGAGACGCGAAACATCTGGGAGGATGCCGACGCGGCCGCGTTCGTGCGCACCGCATCCGGTGGGAACGAGACCGTGCCGACCGTCACGGTGGGCGACGAGACCTGGGTCAACCCACCGGCTGAGATGGTCCTGGAGGCGGCCGGCCGCTAGCCGGGAACCACCTTGTACACCGTGCCCGTCAATGTGACGATGTAGATCTCCCCGGCCGCATCACGGCCGAATGTCGACACGAAGGAGGCGGCGCCGAACTCGGGCCAGTCGGTGTGCTGGGTCGCCGTCGATCCGTCGTAGACGAAGCTCTTGACCCAGCCGCCGATGAAGTCGGCGTAGAAATAGTGGCCATCGAGCTGAGGCAGCGCCGACCCGCGATACACCCATCCGCCCGTCACCGACTGCCCGCCGCTGTGTGGATAATCGTGGACTGGAAACGTGAATCCCGCCATCGAGCACGAACCGCTGAAGCACGAATCGCCCTCCCACCGGTTCCATCCGTAGTTGAGACCGGCGACGCCGGCGCTCTCCACGTTCACCTCCTCGCGAGCTCCCTGGCCCACGTCGGCGATGTACAAGTCGTCGCCGTCGAACGAGAAACGCCAAGGGTTGCGCAACCCGATCGCCCACAGCTCGTCGGCGCCGGCCGAGTTGGCGTACGGGTTGTCGGGCGGGATCTCGTAGGGCGCCGTCCCATCGACGTCGATCCGCAACATGCCTCCGAGAAGCGTTGCGTTGTTCTGACCGTGGCCCTTGGGGTCTCCGCCGCTGCCCCCGTCTCCCATGCCGATGTAGAGCATGCCGTCGGGGCCGAAGTGCATGTCGCCTCCATTGTGGTTGGCGTACGGTTGGTCCACCTGCAGGATGCTCGTCGCCGAGCCGGCGTCCAGGACGTCGGGGTTCCCGGAGACCTCATAGGAGACGACGTAGCTGGTGTGGTGGCCGCTTCCGCCGGCCCGGAGCGCTCCCGAGTAGTACACGAACACGCGAGGGTCGACCGGGTAGTCGGGGTGGAACTCCATCGACAGGAGCCCCATTTCCCCGCCGGAGCTGTCGACTGGGCCGGAGATGTCGAGGAACGTGCTGGTGGCCCCGCCGTTCATCACACGGATGGTGCCTTCCCGCTCAGTCACGAAAACACGATCGTCGGCGAAGTCGAGGTCCACGGGATCCTCGAAGCCGCTCGCGACCACAGCCAGCGAAGGTTCTTGCACCGGATCAACAGGTATCGGCGCGAGACCCAGTGCCCGGCCGAGGAACGACGCCATCTGATCTCGTCGCACCGGGTTGCGCGGGCAATACTCGGTGTCGGTGCATCCCACCGTGACGCCGGCGAACGCAAGCTTGTTGATGTCGGTTTCGAAGATGCTTCCGTCGTCGTCGACGAAACGGTCGATGTCGCCCCCCTCGTCGTACCCGAACGCTCGGACGAGGAATGCAGCCATCTGTGCTCGGGTCAAGGTGTCACTGGGGCAGTACTGGGTGGGAGTGCAGCCGGTGGTGATACCGGCAAACGCCAGCCGATTGATGTCTGCCTCGAACACGGAGTCGTCGTCGTCCACGAACCGGTCGACCGTGCCGCCCTCGGTCAGCCCCAGCGCCCGGCCCAGAAAGGCGGCCATCTGGCCCCGGGTCACACTGTCTGACGGGCAATAGAGGTCGTTGACAGGGGGGTTGCAGCCGCGGGTGATGCCCTCGGCGGCGATGGCTTCGATGAAGCCTTCGTGGATGTTGCCGTTGTCGTCCGTGAACGTCCCTCCGGGCGGGAGCGATTGGGCCGCAGCGACGGCCGGGACGAGCAGGGACAGGGTGACGGCGATGACGGCGAATCGGGTACGCATGACCACGACACTACGGAATGGATCGAGCCGGTGTGAGAGGCGGCGTCAGGCGATTCGGAGGTCGTCGGTGAGAAGGCCCCGTAGGACGGTGATCGTCACCACTGCCACCGACACGACGACCGAGCCGAGAATCAGGTACATGATGGCCAGTTGAGCCACCACCGCTGTGGTGGGGTCGACTCCGGCCAGCAGCAACCCCGTCATCGCTCCTGGCAAGGCGATCAGTCCGACCACCTTTGTCCGTTCGACCTGCGGGAGGACGGCTCTTCGGGCCACGTCGGCGCCGGTGAACCTCGCCACCCCGCCACGCCCGAAGCCCAGCGCGAGCAACGCCTCGAGTTCGCCGCGGCGCACCGTGCGCCAGTCGTTCGATTGGTCCGTGGCGAGAATGGTGGCCGGGAGCGTGTTGCCGATGGTGATCCCAGCGGTGACGACAAGCGCAATGGGCTCAGCGGGTAGAAGACCCAGTCCGAACACGATTGCCAGCGCTACCGCTGTCGAGCCTCCGATCGCCAGCAGCGCCGAGGGCACCACGGTGCGTCCCCGCCGAGACCGGCGTCCGGTGCTGATCGCAGCCACGAGCACCATCACCGCGATCCACGACCACGCCAGAGGCGTCGAGTCGACGACGAGCAACAGCACGAAGCCGGCTGCGAGGAGCTGAACGGCGGCCCGGACCGATGCCCATACGATCGTCCGTTCGATTCCCAACCTCCACCAGATCGAGAACGCCACGCCGATCGCAACCAGCGTGAGCGAAGCGAGCACAACGGCTTGTGGGCTGGTGGATGTCGACAGATCCATCGCTTCGGGAGACTATTCCGCCGTGCTCACCGCTCGCGTGCCGACCGTCGACGGCCGCTTCAGGGGATCGCCGCCTCCAGCTCGGCCGGCTCGACTGCGCCCTCGAATGCGGCCTCGATGACTCCCGTTGCGTCGACGACGAACACCCAGGGCTCTGAAGGCAAGCCCCACTCGGTGACCGCCGGAACCGTGACGAGGTCCTCGAAACGCTCGGCGTCGAGGTTCTCATAGACCTCGACGTGGACGAAGTCGACGTCCTGACGGCCGGCGGCGATCTCCTTGACGATGTCGAGAGTCGGACCACACGTGGCGGTTTGGCACCAGGCGGGAGTCGAGAACACGATCACCGCCGGAGTGCCGTTGCTCACGGCCTCTGCAACGGTCAGGTCGTAGAACGACGGGTCGGGCTCGGGATCCGAGCTGATGGCCGACAACGCGGCATCGGGGGAAGTCGCCGTTTCCGATCGAGGGGCCGGCTCGCCGGGAACGGGCACGACGGCGTCGTCGGTGACGGTGAACGGCGACGGAGCGGACGGTGGCAGGTCGGCGGCACGGACGGTCAACCCGTACGAGCCGGCTTCGGCGAACGACGCATTGATGCGATAGAGGCCGCGCACGCCGGGCACGGTGTCCAGGTAGTCGGCCGGGGCCGTACCGACGATGTTGTCCGGGTCACCGACCCAGATGTCGATCTCGGCCGGTCGGTCGGCGGCCGCAAGTGATTCCGCTTCGGGCGACAGGAGGCCGATGAGGAGCCGCTGGGGACTGCCCGTCGTGACCGTGCCTGGCGAGTTGGCGAGGACCGCCACCGGAGCCGGTTCTGTGCCACCGCCGCACGATGCTGCCGCGACGGCGAGGACCACCCACGCGATACGTCCCTTCATCGCGGCCAGCGTACCGCCGATCGGACCGCTATCCGCGCCCGGTAACCTGGCAACGACACTGCACCATGACCGACTCGTCTCTCGTCACCGTCACCGATCCGCTGTCCCCGCCCGCTGCCATGGGCGGCCGCGTCCGTGCCTACGTGGCGCTGACGAAGCCGCGCATCATCGAGCTGCTTCTGATCACGACCGTCCCACCGATGGTCGTCGCAACGGGAGGGTGGCCCGGCACTTGGCTCGTCATTGCCACTCTCGTCGGCGGGGCGTTGTCGGCAGGAGGGGCCAACGTGCTCAACAACTTCGTGGATCACGACATCGACCTGGTCATGTCGCGGACCTCCAAGCGTCCCCTGCCGCAGTCGCACATCGAGCCGGACGCTGCGTTGAGATTCGGGATCGCCCTCGGCGCCGGCGGATTCTTCTGGCTCTGGGCGTTCACCAACGTGGTGGCGGCGGCCTTGTCGACCGGGGCGCTGCTGTTCTACGTCTTCGTGTACACCATCGTGCTCAAGCGCTCCACCCGCCAGAACATCGTGATCGGTGGAGCGGCCGGAGCTGCCCCGGTGCTGGTTGGTTGGGCTGCCGTGACGGGGTCTCTCTCGCTCACCGCGTGGGTCATGTTTGCCGTCGTGTTCTACTGGACTCCGCCACACTTCTGGGCGCTGGCGATCCGCTACCGCGCCGACTACGCCCGGGCCGACATCCCCATGTTGCCTGTCGTGGCATCGGCGAAGACCACCAATCTCCACATGATGTGGCATTCGGCAGTGATGGTGTTGTGCTCGCTGCTCTTGGCGGTCGTTGCCGACCTCGGCTGGATCTACATGGCTGCCGCACTTGGGTTGGGCATCTGGTTCATGCTGGATGCGATCGCCGTTGCCCGTGACGAGTCAAAGGCGATGCGGCTCTTCCGAACGTCGACCGTGTACCTGGCTGTCATCTTCGCCGCCATCTGGGTCGACGTCGTCGTCTGAGCAACGCGACCTCGCTCTCGCGCGAGGTCCGGAGGGCAGTCCCGGTGCAAGCGGCGAGCTAATCGGACCGGGCGAGTACTCTCCCGTCGGTGCGTTTGCTGCAGATCTCGTACCCGCCAGTCCCCATTTGGGAGCTCGGCCCGGTGCGTCTCTCGCTGCACGGAGTGTTTGCTGCGTTGGGCTTCTTGTTGGGGGCGCAATACGCGTTGAAGCGTGCCGGGCGACGCGGCCTCGACGTGGAGGCGTTCCAGTCGATGCTGACCTGGGGTCTCATCGGCGCCATCCTCGGCGCCCGCTATCTCACGGCGCCTGCGGCCATCGCCGGCGGGACCGACCTGCTCAGAGCACTGAATCCCGTGAACGGGAACTTCTCGATCTTGGGTGGCATGGCAGGCGGCCTGATCGCAGGGATCGTCAGGGCGCGCATGCTCAAGCAGCCGGTGCTCGCCCTGTTCGACGCGGCATCGTTCGGCTTGGCGATCGGAACGATCGTCGGCCGCGTCGGTGATCTGTTCATCGTCGAGCATTTGGGAGCCGCCACCGACTTCGCACTCGGCTACGGAATCAAGCCCGGGTACGACGTGGCGCCGCAGCACGATGCGCTGGAATGCGGACCGGAGACTGCCATCGACGGTTTGTGTGGCGTCTACCACCACACGGCGGCATATGACATGGCCGGGGCGGTTGTGCTGTTGCTGGTGTTGTTCTGGCTGGTGAAGCGGTGGCGCCACCGGCACTACGGCCAGCTCTTCGGCTTCTGGGTGACGTGGTACGGCTTGCAGCGATTCGTGATCGATTTCACGCGCCTCGTGCCCGAGAGCCAGGGGGCCGCCGCCGCCGGCGCCGCGGATGCCACCTTGGGTCCCCTGACGTGGAGCCAGTGGTCCGGACTCGGCGCAGCGCTGCTGGGTGTCTTCCTCATGTGGCGCTACCAGCGAACCGAGCCGGTCGTGAGCGAGACGAACGATCGAGCGCTCGCTGCTGCCGCGCAGGAGGCCCGAGGCATCGAAGTTTCTCTTGCGCAACCCGATGAGGATGTATAGGTTGACGGCCCAATGCACGATTTCCGGTTTCCCTATTTTCTGTTTACCGGTCGACTCCGGGTAGAGAAACCGCGTCGCTGACACCAAACGACCAATGACTCGAGCCCGGAGCACCCGCTCCGGGCTTTTTGGTTTTGCGAGAAACGAGACCGAGATGAATCGAAAGGCAGAGAAGGCAGAAGATCAGCAGCTCACGCTCGTCGACGTGGGCGGCGTTGTCTTCGGGCGCGACCGCTTCCCCGTGATCGCCGGGCCGTGCGCGATCGAGTCGGGCGAGCAGATCATGGAGCTCGCCAAGGTCGTGAAAGACGCGGGGGGCCGCATCCTCCGTGGCGGCACCTCAGCTCCCCAGGGTTCTCCGTACGTCTTCGGCGGTCTCGGCGGGGCGGGCGTCGATCTGCTTGCCGAAGCAGGAGCGTCGGTGGATCTGCCCACGGTCACCCAGGTGCACGAGCCGCACGACGTCGAGAACGTGGCTGAGAAGGTGGACATGCTCGAAGTCGCGTCCGGAAACATGCAGAACTTCGAACTCTTGCGCGTGCTGGGCGCAACCCACAAACCCGTCCTTCTGAAGCGAGCTCCGTCGGCGACCATCGATGAATGGCTGTGGGCGGCGGAATACGTCCTTGCCGAAGGCAACGATCAGTTGGTCCTCTGCGAGCGGGGGATCCGCACCTTCGGGGAGGGACCCACCCTGGATCTCACTTCCGTGGCTGTGCTCAGGGAGAAGACTCACCTCCCCATCATCGTGTTGCCGTCCCATGCGGCCGGGACACGCAGCCGGGTGGCGCCGTTGGCGTTGGCTGCCCAGGGCGTGGGAGCCCACGGCCTTGCGGTCGAGGTGCACGCCGATCCCGACTCGGCCTACACGAACTCCGAGCAGCTGATCGACATTGCGGCGTTCGCGGACCTCATGAACTCGCTGGGTGTGACGCTCATGCGCGGCGACGTCGACGAGATCGACCGCGACATCGTCATGCTCCTGGCAGAGCGGCAACGACTTGCAGTGGAAATCGGGCGGATCAAGCTCGAGAAGGGCATGCCCCTGCGCTCCCCCGAACGTGAGGCCGAGCTCCTCGACGTGATCCGGCAGGCCGCCCTCGAGCATCATCTCGACACGGACCTCGTCGTGCAGATGTTCGAGCTGGTGCTCGAGGGGTCGCGGGCGGCACAGAAGCGCGACCTGGGCCGAGAGGGCTAGCCGGCGACGAACACCAGGTAGCCGACGTAGCCCGCCAGCAGCACCACGGCTTCACGGCGAGCGAGTCGGTCGTCCGAGAGCGAGAGGGCCCCGGCCACGAACGCAACACCCACCATCATGACCATGGTCAGGGTGAAGTCGCCGGTGGCGGTTCCCGGTCTCAGTAATGCCACTCCGGCCCCGACGACCAGGGAGTTGAACAAGTTGGAGCCCAAGAGGTTGCCGACGATGAGGTCGTTCTCCCCGCGGCGGGCTGCCGCCAATGCGGTGGCGAGCTCGGGAAGGCTGGTACCGATCGCCACCACCGTGAGACCGATGAACCCTTCGGTCACCCCCAACTGCACTGCCAGCCGCAGCGCTCCGTCCGCCAGCCAATTGGCACCGGCCAGCATCACTGCGAGGGTCGCCAAACCCAGCAGGATCTCTCTGGGCACAGATACGGGTGCTCCGCCGATCTCTTCGATATCGAGTTCGTTGGTGAAACCGCGTGACCAGACGATGAGGAAGTACGACGCGGCGACCATCGCCGCTGCCAGGATGAGGCCATCGACGCGGCCGAGTCCGCCGTCTGCGAACAAGGCCACGAAGAGGACCATGGCCAAGGCCATGAGGAGCCCTTCCCGCTTGAACAAGTGGCGCAGCTGATGCACCGGCGACACCAGGCCCGCGGTTCCGAGTACGAGGCTCAGGTTGGCGATGTTGGATCCGGCGATGTTGCCGATCGCCAGGTCGAACGAGCGCCCTCCCGAGATGACCGAGACGATGAACTCGGGAGCGGAGGTACCCATCCCGATGACGAGCGCCCCGATGAGGATGGGGGAGACACCCCATGCCGAGGCGAGTCGGGCTGCGGCGACGACGAAGCGGTCGGCAGCAACCGTCAGCATCGCCAGTCCGAGGATGATCAGTGCCAGGGCAGTGAGCATGGCGCACGATCGTAGCCATGCGCGACGGTGGGGCCGCTGGTGCAGCCCCACCGTCTGGAGGAGGCCAAGGTGGCCGTTGATCGGATGATGCGATCGGAACGGGAACCCTCATCCGTTCGGGCCTCTCGACGAGACCCCCGCTCGACTCCCCGAGCCGGCGCGTAGGCATGCGTCGCGGTCTCGGTGGCCGTCGGTGCGGCGCCGACCATGCTCCCGTGGCCTTCTTCCTCGCAGTCTCCTTTTGGCGACTGCTGGCAACCTATCAGCGCGCCGTGCGGAAGGAACAGTGCCAAAAGTCCCAACCGACCGAGGAGTCGACGACTACCTTGCGCTGATGGATCGCAGAGCCAACCCGTGAGGATCGCCATCGCCACCGCCGGCGGCGACTGCCCCGGTCTCAACGCACTGATCCGCGCGGTCGTCCGACGGAGTGAATCGGCCGGTCACGACGTCGTCGGCCTCGAACGAGGTTGGGAGGGTGTGGTGGAAGGCGACGGTCGCGGGCTCGATCATGATTCGGTGCGCGGCATTCTGCGGTTGGGAGGGACCATTCTCGGCTCGAGTCGCTATGACCCATACGTGCACGGCGACGGCGCCCGCGACGTCGCCTCTGGTCTCGAGAAGGTGGGCGCCGAGGTGCTGATCGTCGCAGGTGGGGACGGAACTCTGGGCACCGCCGCCCGTCTGGCGGAGGAAGGCATTCCGGTCATCGGCGTACCCAAGACGATCGACCGGGACGTCCCCGGGACCGAGGCCACGATCGGCTTCTCCACGGCCGTGCAGATCGTCACCGACACGATCGATCGGTTGACTACCACCGCCGAGTCACATCATCGGGTTCTGCTCGTCGAAGTGATGGGTCGTCACTCGGGATGGATCGCGACAGCTGCGGGAATTGCCGGCGGAGCCGACTTCATCCTCGTCCCCGAGCACCCGTTCACCGTCGGGGAGATCGTTGACATAATCGGGGAACGGCGGAGCCGCGATCGCCACCACACGATCGTGGTCGTCGCTGAGGGCATCGAACTCCCTGCCGAAGCCCAGCAGGCCGAGAAGAAGACCGATGCGTTCGGTTTCGATCGGTTGGGGGGCGCGGCGGCGGCGCTGGCCCCGATCCTCGAGGACCAGTCGGGCCTCGAGGCGAGGGTGACCGTACTCGGCTACGTCCAGAGGGGTGGCAGCCCCAACGCAGAGGATCGGCTCCTCGCGACCCGGTTCGGCGTGGCTGCAGCCGACTATGCCGGCGCCGGCCGCACCGGCGTGATGGTGGCCATGAGATCGCAATCGGTCACCGCAGTGCCACTCGACACCGTGCTTGGTGAAGCGGTGGGCGTACCGCCCGAGCTCATGGACATCGCGGCGACGTTCTACACGTGACGAGGGGCACGCGCTCGCAATGACGAGGCTCAGTCGGTTCGACCGGTCTCCGCCAGGTATGCGGTGAGACGATCGGCTTCTCGCCCGCGCATCGCCATCGCTACTTCGAGACGTTCCAGGGCCTGCTCCTGCGTCTTTGCCGCGGCCGCAACCCGATGCGCCTTCACGAATGCCACCACCTCATCGGCCTCCGGGTAGCGGGCCAACGCCGGCAGACCCTCGAAGATGTAGCGCACAGTCAGCGCAGGGATCGATCCGATGAGCGGATCCCAATCCCGCCTGATGAGATCCCAAACGTCGATGCCAGTCTTTCGGTTGTTGAGCATTCGCATGAGCACCCACGCACTGTCTTGATTGCGGATCTCTCCTGCGAGGATGCGACGGAACAGCTCCGCTACCGCATCATGTGCATCCACGTCGCACAGCGCCTGAAGGAAGCGGATCTCGCGCTGAGGAGTCTCGGCGTTCGCGTGCGCTTCCGAGAGTGCCTCGAAGAATTGGATGTCGCCCTGGTTGGCGGTGATGAACAGCCCCGCCTGGCCAACATCGGGGTCGACGTTGTGAGGATCCTCGAGGAGCATCTTGGCCGCTTCGGCGGCGCGTTCGATAGTGGCTCCATCGTCGCCGACGATTCCCATTCCCCTGAGGACATGGCCGCGAAGGAGCCGGTCCAGGTCGGACTCTCCCGGGGCGGGTTCCCATCCAAGTCGAGCGGCGATCGGTCCAAGCAGGTGTCTGACCCTGGCGGCAAAACCCGTGAGGGCGTCGTCCGGGATCAGGTGGTGGAGCTGGCCGAGGTGGGCGATGAGCATTTGCCACACCGCCTGATCGGTCTCGTCCCGGTAGGCGGCGGCGAGCTCGAGGAAATCCTGGGCCGCGGCCTGCCCGCTGACAACGAACGCAAAAGTGTCGTCGAGGAGGGTGAACCGCTCCATCCGGTCGAGCTGGGGGAGAACGGCTGTCAGCCCCGCCAGCGAAGCCGGCGGATATGCCACCCGGTAGAAGCCGTGTCCTCCGGCGTTGGCGATAAGCCAGCTGGGTCTTCCGACCACCTCCAAGGTGAGCGATGGCCCGGTCATGAGATGTTTCTCGATGGCCAGCGCGCCATCGATCGAGTACTTGATCTGCATGGGGATCTTCCAGGGCCCCTCACCCATCTCATCGTCGGAGAGGAGAAACCGCTGCTGGGCGAGTCGGACGGTCGTGCCCTCCTGCGTCACCGCTACTTGCGGATATCCCGCTTGGAGGATCCAGGTGTTCATGATGCTGCCCACGTCGGTGCCCGACGCTTGGTCGAGGCTTGCCCACAGGTCGGTTGTCACCGTGTTGCCGTAGGCGTGATTCTCGAGGTAATGCTTCACGCCCAACCGGAAGACCTCGGTCCCCAGGTACTGCTCGATCATGCGCAGCACTGCCGAGCCCTTGCCGTATGTCAGGGCGTCGAACATCTCATTTGCGTCGTCGGGCGATTCCACGGGGAACTCGACCGGTCGGCTGCTCGACAGAGCATCGATGTTGAGGGCGCCCGACCGTTCGGCCCCCCCGTCGACTGCGAAGGCCATCCATCGGTGCCATTCCGGGTGCATGGCCTCGACTGCTTTCATCTCCATGAACGACGCGAACGCCTCGTTGAGCCAGATGCCTTCCCACCATCCCATCGTGACCAGGTCGCCGAACCACATGTGAGCCAGCTCGTGAGCGACGACGTCCACGACCCGTCGCTGCTCGGCGAGGCCGGTGGTCGAGGGGTCGATCAAGAGCGACGTCTCGCGAAACGTGATCGCTCCCAGATTCTCCATTGCGCCGAATGCGAAATCGGGAATGGCGATTAGGTCGACTTTCTCGCCTGGGTACGGAATGCCGTAATAGTCGGTCAGATAGCGCAAACAGAACGCTCCTGCCTCCAGGGCGAAGTCAGCGAGGTGCTGCTTGCCGATCGGGGCGATGACGCGCAGTGGAACACCATCGACATCGACAGGATCGGTTGCTTCGAGTGGGCCGATGACGAACGCAACCAGATAGCTCGACATTCGCATCGTCTCGGCGTAGTCGATCCGAACTCGGCCGTCCCCGAGATCCTGGCGGGCCACCTCCGGCCCATTGGACACCGCCAGAAGGTGCGAAGGAACCAGCAGCGATACCTTGAACGTAGCCTTGAAGTCGGGTTCATCCCAGCACGGAAACGCCCTGCGGGCGTCGGTCGCCTCGAACTGGGTCGTGGCAATGACCTGAGTCGACCCGTCGACACCGGTGAAGGTGCTTCGGTAGAAGCCGCGCAGCTGATCATTGAGCTCGCCGGAAAAATCCAGCTCGAGCTGCCATCTTCCGGGCGCGATGTTCACTCCGAAGTCAAGCATCACTCGTTCTGCCTGCTCATCGATCTCGATTCTCTCCGGAGTGATCTCCCCGGCGTCGCTCCTCAGCATCGCCCGCGAGATCGTCAGATCTGCAGCGTTCAGCACGATGCGATCGGTCGCTTCTCGGACGTCGGTGTCGATGCACACATTTCCTTCGAACCGACTGGCTGAGAGATCGGGCGCGATGGTGAGTTCGTAGCGCTCGGGCACCACGATACGAGGCAGCCGGTACGGGTTGGGAGACGACATCGGTGGATCTCTCGTGACGGCGAGTGGGCGATTGTAGACCAGTCACTCGAATGAGCAGGCGGCCGAGAGCCGGGCCGAGAGCATCGCTCGGTATCCTCTCGTGGGTGCAGCGTTTCGGAATAGACATAGGCGGGTCCGGCATCAAGGGAGCTCCGGTGGACCTCGACGTAGGCGGACTCGTCACCGACCGGTACCGTATTCCCACACCAGATCCTTCGTCGCCGGAGGCAGTGGCCCGGACCGTGAAGGAGATCCTCGACCACTTCGAATGGAGAGAAGCCTTCGGGTGCGCCATGCCGTCTGTGGTCAGGAGAGGTGTCGTGCGCTCCGCTGCCAACATCGACAAGCGCTGGATCGGGGTCGACGCCGTCGAACTTCTGACCCAGGTCACCGGGCGCGCCGTGACCGTTCTCAACGACGCCGATGCGGCCGGTCTTGCCGAACTCCAATACGGTGAAGCGAGGGACGAGCGTGACCTCGTGATCGTACTGACCTTTGGAACCGGGATCGGCTCCGCCATGTTCGTCGAAGGCGTACTGGTGCCGAACACCGAGCTGGGTCACCTCGAGCTCAACGGCATGGAGGCCGAGCACTACGCCGCCGCCCGAGTGTTCGACGATGACGAAGCCATGACGTACACGGAATGGGGGGATCGCGTCAATCGCTACCTCAACCACTTGGAGATGCTCTTCTCGCCGGACCGATTCGTGATCGGTGGCGGTATTTCGAAGCAATTCGACGAGTTTGCCGGGCGGCTGCGCGTCAGCGCCGATGTCGTCCCCGCGCAACTACGAAACCGCGCCGGAATCGTCGGCGCTGCACTCGCCAGCCGCGGTCTCTAGCGAACAGCGACGTCGGCGAATTCAGCGACGGCGTCAGGGAACAGCATGACTCGCGCCACCGTGCCATCTTGACCGTGTTCCTCGGAAATGATCTCGCCGACGCGGTGAAGCGCAGCAAGCACCTCGGGCCGCGAGTAGGGAACGAAGACTTTCACCTCGGTCATCCGCCCCCGCAGGAGCGCCTCTACCCGCTCGACCAGTTCGTCACAGTTCTCGCCGGTCTCGCCGGAGACCGATACCGATTCGGGGTAGAGCTTCTGCAGCCGCTTCAAAGCGGCGGGTTCGGCAACGTCGGTCTTGTTGAACACGATGAGCTCCGGCAGCTGACCTGCTCCGATGTCCGTCAACACCTCTCTGACCGCGGTGATCTGGTCCTCGGCGTTGGCGTCGGCGGCGTCGACGACATGCAGGAGCAGATCGGCCTCGAGTGTTTCCTCCAGCGTCGATCGGAAAGCCTCGATCAGCTCGTGGGGGAGGCGCCGGACGAAGCCGACCGTGTCGGAGTACAACACGGGGTCACCATTGGGCAGTGCCGATCGGCGGACGGTCGACCCCAGCGTCGAGAAGAGCTGGTCTTGAATCAGCACCTCCGCTTCCGTCAGCTGACGGAGCAGCGTCGACTTGCCAGCGTTCGTGTAACCGACGAGCGCCACGAGAGGGAGGCCGGCTCGCTGCCGAGACTTGCGTTGGGTGGCGCGAGTGCCCTCCAGATCCCGTAGATCGCGAGTGAGCTTGGCGATCCGCTGTTGGATGCGGCGTCGGTCGGTCTCAAGTTTGGTCTCTCCCGGCCCACGTGTCCCGATGCCGCCTGCCTGCCGGCTCAGCTCGATGCCTTTTCCTCGCAGGCGGGGTAGGTGGTATTGCAGCAACGCCAGCTCGACCTGCAACATGCCTTCGCGGGAAACGGCGTGCTGCGCAAAGATGTCGAGGATCAGCGCAACCCGGTCGACGACGTCGCAGCCGAACAGCGACTGGAGGTTTCGCTGCTGGGCGGGTGACAAGTCGTTGTCGAAGACGACGACGTCGATGTCGAGCGCCGAGCTCAATGTCGCCAGATCCTCGGCTTGACCGGCCCCGATGAACGTCGCCGGTCGGATCTGGTCCCGACGAACGATCTCGGAGTGAATCGGGTCCGACCCGGCCGTCTCGGTGAGCCGCTTGAGCTCGACGAGTGAAAATCGCACGGTATCGGCCGTCATGCCGGACGTTTGAACGGAGATGAGCAGGGCTCGTTGTCTGCCGACATCGAGGTCGGTGACCGTGGCGGTGAGCCGCCGGCGCTGTCGGCCTTCGGACGTCATCGTGCCTTCCGTCTCGGGGCATGGACTGTACCGGGGTGGGCGTATGGCAAGGCAGCCGTCTTCAGAGGTAGTTCCCGTTGTCGCCACCGTCAGAGTCGACGGCCTGTTCCGCAATGATCTGCGAATCACGCACTGCGACGACCACCTGACCGGTCGGCGGCCACAAAAAGCGCCACGATCCCGTGGGGACCGCCCAGAACTGCTGTCCGGTGACGATGTCGATCAGGGCCAGCGCGTCGTGGTTGGAGTCGGTGCCGGCCGGAACGAGGAGGCCCGAGCGGGTAGATTCCTCGGCGGCCGCGCCGACTCTCCAGCCGGTCATCACCGTGTAGTTGCTGTGGTCGTCTCTCATGTCATGGGCCGAATCGTATCGTGGCGGAGGCGGACGGGAATCGAACCCGCCGGGGACCTTGCGATCCCCCACTGGTTTTGAAGACCAGGGAGCCCACCAGGCGCTCGTTCGCCTCCGCCGTGGAGGCTAGTGGCTATCACCAACCAACCCGCAAGCCGCCGCATGGTGGCCAAATCTTGAAGATCCAATCGCCTTCGGTACTCTGAGCGGAACCGTATGGACCTCGGGGAACTGATCAGAGAACGCCGGGCGATGCTCGGCATCACGCAAACGCGACTCGCCGAGATGGTGGGCAAGTCGGCCAGCACCGTTCGATCGTGGGAGCGGAACGCCGCTGTGCCCGCTCGGGACGCGTTGCAGGCGCTGTCGCGCGCACTGGATTTGCCGGCGGAGCAGATGATCGAGCTCTCCAAGGTCGTAGCCGACGACACGTCGGAGGGAGATGCCACCTCGAGCCACGACCAGGTCCAACCTGATGCATTGTTCGACGACGCCGAGCTTGAAGACGCTGACGTCGAGCTCGCGGCAAGCGGGGGCGACCAGGGCGACGAGAATGACGTCGGCGATTCGGTGCCGGGAGAGCGCGGCACCGAAATCCAGCCGTCGACCGCCAAGCCTGACCGTACAAGCGCCGAGAGGACCTTAGGAGGGCAGTTGGTCGAGGACGCCGCCGAGGCGAACTCGAAAGACCTGGGCGAGGACGTCCCCCGGACGTCTCCGAGTGAGGAGTTCGTCGACGATGCCATTGAGGAGTCGGGGGACGAGTTGGTCGAGGACGTCGACATCGGGACGGAGTCATCTCCCGAAGGAGCAGATTCGGACTCGACGACGGTGAT